>DATDAU010000060.1:0-64251 GCA_036525215.1 Allosphingosinicella sp. | reverse complement strand
TATTCAACAGCGCGACCGTGCCCGGTTCGCCGCAGTCGGTCGACCTCGCTGCCCACGGCTATGTCGAGCGCGAATATTTCATCCGCGGCCAGGCCCGCGCCGGCAGCGCCGACGCGCCGGTCGGCCCCGCTCTGCCCTACGTCACCCGCATCGTCGTGCGCATGCCGGCCAATGCGCGCCGCTGGAGCGGCGTGGTCCACGTCGAGCCCATTCATCCGCAACTGGGCGGCACGACCCATTGGTGGGTGATCGAGAATTGGGCGATGCGCCGCGGCGACGCTTATGTGGCGATGGCGCTCGGCGACGACGTCGGCACGCGCAACCGATCCGCCGACGGCGGTCCGCCGGTTCGCCAGAGCGAGACGACGCGCTGGTTCAATCCCGAGCGCTACGCCGCCCTGCGCTGGCCAGAGGACGACGGCATTCGCATGGCGGTGATGGCGGACATTGTGGCGCGGCTCCGCGACCATCCCGCCGGCATATTCCCGCGCGCGCCGCGCACCGTCCTTGCCGCCGGCTGGTCGTTCACCGGCAGCTTCCTGCGCACCTACATCAACGGCGGCTTCCACGAAGCGCGGCGCCGCGCCGGCGGCGGCCCGCTGATCGACGGCTATCTGGTTGGGATTTCCTCGCGCTGGAACTCCATGGGCATGATTCCCTTGGCTTCGGGCCAGCCGAGCGTGCCGATGGACGACGAACGCCGCGCCCTGAGGCCGATCGACGTGCCGGTGATCGAGTTCCTCACCGAATTCGAGGTCGGCACCGGCGACGGGCCGCAACGTCCGGACAGCGACGCCAGGATCGGCGCCCACCGGCTCTACGAGCTGGGCGGCGTGATCCACAGCGACGCCTTGCTCCCGGGCGGGCGCGAGGCGCGGATGCTTCGGCCCAATTTCGTCCAGCTCGCGTCGCGCGGCTATCCGGCGGAGCGTATGGGCGCCGATTCGAGCGCCGCGACCTGCCCCTTTCCTTCGAGCGACCTGCCCCATGGGGCGCTGGCGCGCGCGGTCACGGCCAATCTGCTGCGCTGGGCGCAGGGCGGACCGCCGCCGCCCCATGCCCCGGAGCTGGCGCTCGCCGGGCGCGACGTCGTCCACGACGCGCGCGGCAACCCGGTCGGCGGCATTCGTCCGGCCGAGCTGGAAGTGCCGCTCGCCAGCTACGGCGCGCCGCCCGCCGAGCTGCGCGCGCGGTGCGGCAGCCGCGGCACCTTTCCTTTGTTCGTCGCCCAGCCGTTCGCACCCGAAGCGGCGCGCGAACTTTACGGCACGCGGACTCGCTATATGAACCTCTATCGTGTTGCCGCCGCCCGCCTCGTCAGCGAGGGATGGCTGCTCCAGGCTGATGTCCCGGCACTGGTTGCCGCGGCCCAGGCCCGCGCCAACGCGCTGTTGCCGTGATGAGGCTCTGTCTCGCCCTCGTCACCCTGCTGGCCGCGGTCCCGGCGGCGGCGCAGCCGGCGGCGTTCGGCCAGTATCGGCGGGCGGCGGACTATCCGGATATCGCGACCTCTTCCCAATATGTGACGATGCGCGACGGCGTCCGGCTCGCGGTGCGGGTGGACCGGCCCGCGCGCGGCACAAGCGTGGCCGAGGGGCGTTTCCCGGTCATCTGGCATCACACCCTGTCGATCTCGTCGACCAGCCGGGACGGCGTCGGCGGGCCGGCCAGCGCGACCCGGTCGATGCCGGATCTGGTCGGCTACGGCTATGTCGTGGTCCAGGTCGCGCGGCGCGGCAACGGCCAGAGCTTCGGCGTGCGCCGCGGCTATCACGACCGGATCGAGGCCGAGGACGCCTATGAGATGACCGAATGGCTGGCGCGCCAGTCTTTCTCCAACGGCCGCGTCGGCATTTACGGCTGCTCGAACACCGGCGACGCGGCGATGCACGCCATGGCGATGCTGCCGCCAGCGCTGCGCGCGGTCTTCGCCGGCTGCTTCTCCTGGCACAAATATGACGCCTTCCGGCGCGGCGGCATCTTCGCACAATGGGGCACAGGACCGGTGCGCCGGGTCGAGGACGATGTCGCCCTGCCCGCGGTGGACGGCGACACCGACAAGGTCCTGCTGCGGCAGGCGGCACAGGAGCATCTGCAATCGACGCCCCTGTTCGAGCTGTGGTCGCAAATGCCTCATCGCGACAGCTTCTCGCCTTTGGTGATGAGCCGCTTCTGGGAGGAAGGCAGCGTTGCCACCTATCGCCAGCGCCTCGCCCGCTCGCAGGCGGCGCTCTACATTCTCGGCGGCTGGTTCGACGAACTGCGCGACCAGGGGATCGTCACCCATCTCAACATGCCGGGATCGCGGCTGGTGATCGGGCCGTGGAAGCATTGCCTCAACGACGGCTTCGACCTGCAATCGGAGATGCTCCGCTTCTTCGACTTCCATCTCAAGGGGATCGACAACGGCCTGGCCGCGATGCCCCGGGTCCACCTGGCGGTGACCGACACCAATGGGGCGATGAACTGGATCGCGCGCAACGGCTGGGAGGAAATCCCCTCCGAAACCACGCGCTATTTCGCCGGCGACGGCGGCCGGCTCGACACCAGGCGTCTACGTCTTGCGCCGCTCGCTTTGCCGCCGGGGCCTTCACCCGCCTGTCCCGAGGCCGGCACGGGCTCGACGATCCAGCCTTGCCCCTCGCATGGGGAGGGCGTCCATTTCGAAGGCGCGCCTCTGGCCCGCGACGCCACCGTCCTCGGTTATGGCCAGATCGAACTCAGCGTCGACGCCGCGTCCGATGTCCCGATCTTCGCCTATCTGGAGGACGTCGCGCCCGACGGAGCAATCCGCGCGGTGACCGAGGGCCGGCTGCTGGCCAGCCTGGCCTCGGAGCAGCCGGCGCCATGGATCATGCCGCGCGGCCTGCCGTGGCGGCGCGCCTGGGCCGCCGACGCCCAGCCGGTGCGCGCGGGCCGGCCGGTGCGACTGCATTTCGAACTGATGCCGACGGCCTGGCGCTTCCTCGCCGGTCACAGGATCCGGATCCGGATCGCCACCGCCGACCATCGCCAGCGCGGCGTGGAGAATTTCGCCTGGCCGCGCGTCACCCTGCTCGGCGGCGCCCAAGCGCCGGTCGTCTCGCTACCGATGCGGGACACGGCGCCGCAGAGCCTGCCGCGCTGATCAGAATTCGTCCGCGTCGCTTTCCCTGAGGGTCGCCTCGGGATAGCGCGCGCCGGCGGCGGCGCCGGGCGGGAACAAAGCGTCGACCGCGTCGATCGTGGCTGGGGACAGGGTGACCGTGTGCACCGCGAAATTCTCCTCGAGATGGGCGAAGCTCGTCGTTCCCGGGATCACGACGACGTGCGGCGCCCTCGTCAGCAGCCAGGCCAGCGACAATTGGGCTGGCGTCAGGCCTTCGCCGGCGGCGAGCTTCTCGAAGCCGGCGTAGAGGCCGAGATTGAGTCGCAGGTTTGCCTCGTCGAAACGGGGCATGGTCCGCCTGAGGTCGCCGCTTTCGAATTGATCGGCGGAATGGACCTGTCCGGCGAGGAAGCCTCGCGCCGTCGGCGAGAAACAGACCAGGGCCGCGCCGATCTCGCGGGTCGCTTCAAGGATGCCGAGCTCGACGTTGCGCGACCAGGGCGAATATTCGCTCTGGACGGCGGCGATCGGGTGGACCGCGTGGGCCTTCAGGAGCGTGGCGGCGGAAACTTCGCTGAGTCCGAGCGCGCGCACCTTGCCCGCTTCGAACATGCGCGCCATCGCGCCGACCGATTCCTCGATCGGCACCTGTTTGTCCCAGCGGTGGAGATAATAGAGGTCGATGACGTCCGTCCGCAGCCGCCGCAAGGATTCGTCGACGGTTCGCAGCAGCGTTTCCGGCCGTCCGTCGATCACGCGCTTGCCGTCGACGCCTGTCATCCCGCATTTGGAGGCAAGCGCGAATTCCGCCCGGCGATGCCCGATCGCGCTGCCGATCAGGTTTTCATTGTCCCCGAAACCGTAGAGCGCCGCGCTGTCGAGATGGTCGTAACCGAGATCGAGGGCGCGGTTGAGCAGCCGCGCCGAATGTTCGGCATCGGGTGGCGCTCCATAAGCGTGGCTGAGCGACATGCAGCCGAGGCCGACGGCCTCGACCCGATTGGGCCCGAGCCCGCGCTTCGCCGCTGCCCCGCTCATTCCATTTCCGGCCAGTAGAGCCGCACCGGATTGTCGACGAGCAGGCGGTATTGGAGGTTGGCGGTGGGCGCAATCTCGGGGATGACGTCGACCAGCGCGCCGTCGTCGGGAATGTTCTGCTCCATGTTGGGATGGGGCCAGTCGGTGCCCCACAGGATTCGGTCCGGGTAATCCGCGACCAAAGGCCGCACCGCCGCCACGAAGTCCGGCCAGGGCGGGCCCGCCGGAGAAAGGCGGTCCGGGCAGGTCACCTTGGTCCAGATGTCGTCCCGGCTGTCGAGCAGGGAGCGAAAGGCTTTCATGTCCGGTCCGTCGGGACCCTGGCCGACGTCGGGGCGCCCCATATGATCTACCACGATCAGGGTCGGGATCGCGTCCATGAACGGCCGAAGCTCCTCGAGGATGTCGGCTTCGAAATAGATGACAACATGCCAGCCGAGCGGCGCGATCCGCCGCGCGACTTCGAGGAAGCGATCCTTCGGCGCGTTGTCGACCAGCCGCTTGAGGAAATTGAAGCGGACGCCGCGAATGCCGCCCGCGTGCAGGCGTTCCAGCCCGGCATCGTCGATGTCGGGATCGACCACGGCGACGCCCCTCGCCATCCCCTGCGAAAGCGCGATGGCGTTCAGAGCCGCCCGATTGTCGGTGCCGTGGCAGCTGGCCTGGACGACGACGTTGCGTTCGAAGCCGAGGCGGTCGCGGAGCGCGAACAGCATGTCAGGGCCCGCATCCTGGGGCAGATATTTGGCGCTTGGGCTGAAGGGAAATTCGGCCATCGGCCCGAAGACATGGCAGTGGGCGTCGACGGCGCCGGGCGGCGGACGGAAGCGCGGCGCGCTCGCTTCATCCACCCAGGACTTGATCCGATCGCTCATGCGAATACCTCGCCGTCCATCAGCTTGCGCGCGGTGCGCAGCATCGCGGCGCTGACCACATTACCAGCCTCGTCGGATTCGAGCACGCAGGTCGTCTCGCCCGTGGGGTGCTCGACCGACAAGGTCTTGCGCCGGCCCTCTTCGACCTTCGCCACGGAAGCGGCGGGAGAGCCCGGGATCAAGCAAGCCGTGGCGACGCTGACCGCGCCCAGCACGCCGATCGAGGCATGGGCGCGCTGGGGGATGAAGGAGCGGACGGTCACCGCGCCGCCCTGGCGCGGCGGCGCGACCAGCATCATCTTCGGCACCGATTTCGCGCTGACGTCGCCGAGGTTCATCAGCGGTCCGGCCTTGAGCCTTATCGACTCGATCCGCGCCTTCACTTCTGTTGCCGCGTCGAGGTTCTCGCGGTCCTCATAGCCGCTGGCCCCGACATCCGCTGCCAGCAACACCACGCAGGGCATGCCGTTGTCGATCAATGTGCAGGCGACGCCGAGGATCTCGTCGGCGGCGTTGCCGGTGGGGAGAAGCGCTCCGCAACTCGAGCCGGCCGTGTCGCGAAACTCGAGCGGAATTGGGGCCGCACTGCCCGGGACGCCGTCGATGCGCGCTTCGCCCTCATAGGCGACCCGGCCATCGGGAGTCCGGATTGTGGCGACCGCGACCTGGCCGGTATTGGCCATGTAGATGGAGACCGGCGTTTCGCCGGCCAGGGCCGTCACCAGGCCGCGCTCGATCGCGAACGGGCCGACGCCGGCCAGGATGTTCCCGCAATTCTGGGCGTCGGTGACGATCGGCTGGTCGACGAACAGCTGGAGGAAGAGATAGTCGACGTCGACCCCCTCGCGCTCCGACTTTGAGACGATCGCGACCTTGGAGGTGAGCGGGTCCGCCCCGCCCATGCCGTCAATCTGGCGTGGATCGGGCGAGCCCATGACCCGCAGCAGGAAGGCGTCCCGCTCCGCCGGATCGGCGGGAAGGTCGTCCTTGAGGAAATAGCCGCCTTTCGACGTTCCGCCCCGCATCCACATGCAGCGGATTCCGTCAGACATATTTGAGGCCCATTTCCGCGAGCTTTGCGCGCATGTCGTACATGTCGAGGCCGAACTCACCGGCGGCGAGCCGCTTGCGCTTCGATTCCTCGTTCGCCTCGCGGGCGCGCGCCGCTTCGAGCACCGCGGCGGCCTCGGCGCGCGGCACGACGCAGACGCCGTCGTCGTCGGCGACGATGACGTCGCCGGGATTGACCGAGGCCTCGGCGCAGACGATCGGCACGTTCACCGATCCCAGGGTCGCCTTGATCGTCCCCTGGGCGTGGACCGCCCGCGACCAGACCGGAAAGCCCATTTGGGTGAGATCGCGGACGTCGCGGACGCCGGCGTCGATCACCAGCCCGCGGCAACCGCGCGCCATCGCGGAGGTCGCGAGCAGATCGCCGAAATAGCCGTCCTCGCAGGCCGAGGTCGGCGCGAGGACGAGAATGTCGCCGTCCTCGAGCTGCTCGATCGCAACATGGACCATCCAATTGTCGCCGGGCGGCGCCGAGATGGTGACGGCCGAGCCGGCGATACGGGCGCCGACGTAGATGGGCCGCATCCGCGGCGCCATCAGGCCGGTGCGCCCCTGCGCCTCGTGGACGGTGGCGACTCCGCAGGCGGCGAGGCCGTCGATCACCTCCCTGGGCGCGCGCTCGATGGTGCGGACGACGATTCCAGCCATGTTTCTGCTCCAGTTTGAACGCCGGCCTGACCCTCCCGGCATGGATTTGCAATTTCGAATTGCCAGAGCCCTATAAGATAATGCTATTCCTGGTGGATGAACCCGGACTGGTGGTCGCTCAACATCAGGCATTTGCGCGCCCTTTCGGCGGTCGTCGCGGCGGGCAGCGTCAGCGGCGCCTCGGCGCGGGTTCATTTGAGCCAGCCGGCGCTGACCCAGGGCATCGCCAAGCTCGAGCATTTGCTTGGCGCGACCCTGTTCGAGCGGCGCAGCGTCGGCATGGCGGCGACCGAGGCCGGAACCCTGCTGGCGGGACGCGTCGATGCCGCTTTCGAGGAGCTTCGCGCGGCCTTCGACGCCGCCGGAATCGCCCGCAGCCGCGGCAGCGAGGCCAAGGTGACCAGCGTCCAGCTCCGCGCCTTCCTGAGCTTCGCCGCCGCGGGCAGCTTCGCCGGCGCGGCGGCGGAAACCGGCGTCGCCCAGGCGACCCTGCATCGGGCAGTCGGCGACCTTGAGCGCCTGACCGGGCTCGGACTCTACCGCCGGGCCGGACGCGGCGTGCAGCTTTCCACCGAGGGCCGCGCCGTCGCGCGCGGCATGCGGCGGGCGATCGCCCAGATCGAGGCGGGGCTCAGCGAGGTCGAGCATCTGGCGGGGCGGGAGGTCGGCGTGATCCGGATCGGCGCCATGCCGCTGTCACGCTCCGCTTTGGTCCCGGAGGCGATCGCCCGCTTCCGCCGCGCCCGGCCCGGGATCGGGGTCGAGGTGGTCGACGGCGCCTATGCCGATCTGTTGGAGCGGCTGAAGGACGGCGAGGTCGATTTCCTGATCGGGGCGCTCCGCGGCCGCGACGTGGACCCGGCCGTGGCGGAGGAGTCGCTGTTCGACGACAGGCTGTCGATCGTCGCCGGCCCCAATCACCCATTGGTCGGGGCAAAGCGGATCGGCGCGGCAGAGCTCGCCGGCTTTCCCTGGATCGTCGCGCGCCCGGATACGCCGCATCACCGGCATTGGCGGCGCATCTTCGAGGATGAAGGCGTGAAGGCGCCGGCCAATCCGGTGATTTGCAGCTCGGTCATGGCGATACGGGAATTGCTCGTCCTCGACGATTTCCTCGCTTTGGTGTCGTTCGACCAGGTCCAGAGGCCGGTCGGCGTCGGCCACCTTGCCTTCCTCGGGCCGCCGGTGGAATCGACGCGCCGGCCGATCGGCCTCACCACCCTCGCCGGTTTTCGGCCGACTGCGTTTCAGTGTGAGATGCTGGATCTGGTCAGGACCATCGCGCGGGAACGCAATTCCGGAAATTGAATATCCCGGGGTGACTTCGCATTGGCCGGTCCGGGAGGTGCCGCCTAGGGCAAAGACCATGGAAAATTCACTTGCCCTGATCGGTTTCGGCGAGGCCGGCGCCGCGTTCTGCGCGGTTGGCCAGCGTGCCTTTGACATCAAAACCGACGATCAAGCGACACGCGATGCCAAGCTTGCCGATTATCGCGCCAACGGAGTTGTCGCTTGCGATTCCGCCGCCGCCGCGCTGGCCGGCGCCTCGGCCGTGCTGTCGCTGGTGACCGCCGACCGGGCGCTCGAAGCGGCGATGGCCTGCGCACCGCATCTGGCGCCGGACGCGCTGTGGATCGACATGAACAGCGTGGCGCCCGGCACCAAGAAAGCCGCGGCCCGTGCGGTGGAAGCAGCCGGCGGCCGTTATGCCGACGCCGCGGTCATGGCGCCGGTCGACCCGGCGCGCCGCGACGTGCCCATCCTCCTGAGCGGCCCGTACGCCGAAGCGGCGTTGCGCGCTCTCGCAGGCGCGGGTTTCGGCGACGTGCACATCGTCGACGGGCCGGTCGGCGCCGCCGCGGCGATCAAGATGATCCGTTCGGTGATGGTGAAGGGGCTGGAGGCGCTGACCACCGAATGCGCGATGGCGGCGGAAGCGGCCGGCGTGCGCGGCGAGGTCTTCGCTTCGCTCGACGCCAGCTGGCGCGCGGAGCAGAACTGGCAAGACCGGGCCGCCTACAATCTGGAGCGGATGCTTCGCCATGGCGGCCGGCGCGCCGCCGAAATGGAGGAAGCGGTGAAGACACTCGATGCCCTGGGCGTGGCGAGCGAGATGAGCCGTGCAACGCGAGAAAGCCAGCGCGAGATCGGCAGGCTCGGCGCGTCCGCATCGGCCGGTCTCGCCGACCGGATCGACGCCATATTGGGCCGCAGGAGGGATCGCGCGGCATGACCCTGATCATCGACTGCCACGGCCATTACACGACCGCGCCGCCTCAGCACGATTCTTGGCGCGACGCGCAGAAGGCCGCGTTCAAGGCCGGCGAGGCGCCGCCTTCCTACCCTGCCATTTCCGACGATGAGATCCGCGCGACGATCGAGGCCAACCAGCTGAAGCTCCTCAAGGAGCGCGGCGCGGACATGACGATCTTCAGCCCGCGCGCCTCGACCATGGCGCACCATGTCGGCGACGAGGCGGTGAGCAAGGCCTGGGCGCGCGTTTCAAACGATTTGATCGCGCGGGTCTGCTCCCTCTATCCGGAGACCTTCGCCGGCGTGTGCATGCTGCCGCAATCGCCGAAGGCCGACCTGGCGGGCTCGATCGAGGAGCTGGAGCGCTGCGTCACCGAACTCGGCTTCATCGGCTGCAACCTCAATCCCGATCCGGGCGGCGGCCATTTCCAGCATCCGCCGCTGACCGACCCTTATTGGTATCCGTTCTACGAGAAGATGGTCGCGCTCGACGTCCCGGCGATGATCCATGTCTCCGGCAGCTGCAACCCCGGGCTGCACGCCACCGGCGCCTTCTACATCGCCGCCGACACGATCGCCTTCATGCAGCTGATCCAGGGCGATTTGTTCCGTGATTTTCCGGCGCTGCGCTTCATCATCCCGCACGGCGGCGGCGCCGTCCCCTATCATTGGGGCCGCTATCGCGGTCTGGCGGACATGCTGAAGCAGCCGGACCTGGCGACGCATGTCATGAACAACGTCTTTTTCGACACCTGCGTCTACCACCAGCCGGGCGTCGACCTGCTCGCCGAGGTGATCGACAGCAAGAACATATTGTTCGGATCGGAAATGGTCGGCGCGGTGCGCGGCATCGACCCCGAGACCGGCCATTATTTCGACGACACCAAGCGCTATGTCGACGCGCTCGAAATCAGCGCCGAACAAAAGCACGCCATTTTCGAGGGCAATGCCCGCCGCGTCTTCCCGCGACTGGATGCCAAGTTGAAGGCGCGCGGGCTATGACGTTCGTCCGCAACGCCTGGTACGTCGCCGCCTGGGACAGCGATGTCGACCGGCAGCCGCTGGCCCGCACGATCTGCGGCGAGCCAATCATGCTCTACCGCAAGCTCGACCGCTCGCTGGTGGCTATGCGCGACGCCTGCCCGCACCGGCTCATGCCTTTGTCGATGGGGGTCAAGGAGGGCGATTCGATCCGTTGTCGCTATCACGGGCTGAAGCTGGCGCCCGATGGCCATGTCGAGGAAATGCCGCTGAAGGGCGACCGGGTGCCGCCCCGCCTCTGCGTCGAGACCTTCGCGGTGGCGGAGCGGCACCGCTTCGTCTGGGTGTGGATCGGCGAGGCCGAAAAGGCCGATCCGGCCCTGATCCCCGACCTGTGGCCCTGTTCGGCCGAGGGCTGGACGTTCGACGGCGGCTATTACCGCATCGCCTGCGACTATCGCCTGCTGATCGACAATCTGATGGACCTTACCCACGAGACTTATGTCCATGAAGGCTCGATCGGGCAGCCGGAATTGATGGAGGTCCCGATCGGCACGCGGGTCGAGGGCGACCGGGTCTTCGTCAGCCGCTGGATGGCCGGAATAGACGCGCCGCCCTTCTGGCGCGGCGCGCTCAAGAAGGAGGGGCCGGTAGACCGCTGGCAGATCTGCCAGTTCATCCCGCCCTCCGCAGTGATCATCGACGTCGGCGTCGCGCCTGTGGAAGCGGGAGCGACCCTGGAACGGCACGACCAGGGTGTGCGCGGCTTCGTCATCGACGTGATGACGCCCGAGAGCGAGACCGGCACCCATTATTTCTGGGGCATGGCGCGCGATTTCGATGTCGGCGACCAGGGCTTCACCGCCCGCTTCAAGGCGCAGCAGGCGAAGGTCTTCGCCGAGGATGTCGAGATACTGGAAGCGCAGCAGAGATCGATCGCTGCCAATCCGGGCATGAAGCTCAATGCCTACAACATCGATCAGGGCGGGGTTCGCGCCCGCCAGATCATTGCCCGGCTGATGGCCGGCGCGGAGGCCTGAACATGGCACAGGACATCAAGGACTATCTCGCCGAGCTGGAGGACATTCCCGGCACGCGTGTGTTCACTGCCGCGCGCGCGCGGCAGGGCTATCAGCTCAACCAGTTCGCGATGAGCCTGATGAAGGCGGAAAATCGCGAGCGCTGGAAGGCCGACGAGCGCGCCTATCTTGAGGAATGGCCGCTCACCGACGAGCAGAAGGCGGCGCTGCTGGACCGCGATTACAACCGCCTGCTCGATCTCGGCGGCAACATCTATTTCCTTGCCAAGGTCTTCTCCACCGACGGGCTGAGCTTCGTCCAGGCGGTGAGCACGATGACCGGAATGAGCGTCGAGGATTACCAGGCGATGATGCTCGCCGGCGGACGTTCGCCCGACGGCCTGCGCTCGAAAAAAGAGGGCAACTGACATGGCGCGGATCACAGCGGGTGTGGCCTCCAGCCATATTCCGGCGCTCGGCGTCGCCGTCGATCTCGACAAGATCGCCGAAGCCTATTGGGCGCCGGCCTTCGCCGGCTACGACTGGACGAAAGAGTGGGAGAAGGCCGAGAAGCCCGACGTCGTCATCCTGGTCTATAACGACCACGCCTCCGCCTTCGACATGCGGATCATTCCGACCTTCGCGATCGGCTGCGCCGAGGAATTTCAGCCGGCCGACGAGGGCTGGGGGCCGCGCAAGGTTCCGGTGGTCAAGGGCCATCCGGACCTTGCCTGGCACATCGCGCAAAGCTGCATCCTCGACGAGTTCGACATGACCATCGTCAACGAGATGGACGTCGATCACGGCCTGACTGTGCCGCTGTCGATGATGTTCGGCCAGCCGGAGGAATGGCCGTGCCGGGTGATCCCGCTGGCGGTCAACGTCGTCACCTACCCGCCGCCTACCGGCAATCGCTGCTGGGCGCTGGGCGAGGCGATCGCGCGCGCGGTGGCGAGCTTCCCCGAGGACCTGAACGTCCAGGTGTGGGGCACCGGGGGGATGAGCCACCAGCTCCAGGGGCCGCGCGCCGGCCTGATCAATGCGGAATGGGACAATCGCTTCCTCGATCGCCTGGAAGGCGACAGCGATGCGCTGCGTCATATCCCCCATATCGAATATCTGCGCGAGACCGGGTCCGAAGGGATCGAGATGGTGATGTGGCTGATCATGCGCGGCGCACTCGGCAAGACCACAAGGACCCTCCATCGCCACTATCATGTCCCGGCCTCGAACACCGCGGTCGGCCACATCGTCCTCGAACCAGTCGAATGAAGGAAAGACCATGAGAATCGCGCTCGCGGGCGCCGGCGCGTTCGGCGAAAAGCACCTCGACGGCCTCAAGCTGATCGACGGCGTGGCGGTGACCAGCCTGGTCGGGCGGCGCCTGGAGCCGACCCAGGCCATCGCCGCCAAATACGGCATTGGTCACGCCACCACCGACTTGGCGGAAAGCCTGGCGCGCGACGACGTCGACGCGGTGATATTGTGCACGCCGACCCAGATGCACGCCGACCAGGCAATCCAGTGCATGGACGCCGGCAAGCATGTCCAGGTCGAGATCCCGCTCGCCGACAGCCTGGCAGACGCGGAAGGCGTGCTGGCCAAGGCCGAGGCGACGGGCCTGACCTGCATGGTCGGCCACACCAGGCGCTTCAACCCGAGCCACCAGTACATCCACAACAAGATCGCAGCCGGCGAACTCGCCGTCCAGCAGATGGACGTCCAGACCTATTTCTTTCGCCGCAGGAACATCAACGCCAAGGGCGAAGCGCGCTCATGGACCGACCATCTGCTCTGGCACCACGCCGCCCACACGGTCGACCTGTTCGCTTATCAGGCGGGGCCGATCATCCAGGCCAATGCGATCGAGGGGCCGATCCATCCCGAGCTCGGCATCGCCCTCGACATGTCGATTCAGCTGAAGAGCGAGAGCGGCGCGATCTGCACCCTGTCGCTGTCGTTCAACAATGACGGGCCGCTCGGCACCTTCTTCCGCTACATCTGCGACAACGGCACCTGGATGGCCCGCTATGACGATCTCGTCACTGGCCGCGAGGAGCCGGTCGACGTCTCCACTGTCGACGTGTCGATGAACGGCATCGAGCTGCAGGACCGCGAGTTCATCGCCGCCATCCGCGAGGGACGCGAGCCGAACAGCTCGGTCGCGCAGGTCCTGCCCTGCTACCGCGTGCTCGACCGCCTCGAACGCCAGTTGGCCGCGTCATGAGGACCCAGGTCGCCATCATCGGCTCGGGGCCGGCCGGCCTGTTGCTCGGCCATTTGCTGCGGCAGGCGGGGATCGACGCCGTCGTCGTCGAGCGGCAGAGCAAGGAGCGCGTCCTTTCGCGCATCCGCGCCGGCGTGCTCGAGCGGACCACCACCGACCTTCTCCACCGCCTCGGCATCGACGAAAGGCTCAACGCCGAGGGCCTGCCCCACGACGGCTTCAACCTCGCCGACGGAGAGCGGCTGATCCGGATCGACATTGCCGGGCTCACCGGAAAGTGCGTCACCGTCTACGGCCAGACCGAGGTCACCAGCGACCTGATCGAGGCGGCACCGGGCCGGGGGCTGGAGATCGTCTGGGAATCCCCGGTCGCCGCGATCACCGGCATCGACGGCGACCGCGCCGTGGTCGAGCATGGCGACGGGCAGCGGATCGAATGCGATTTCGTCGCCGGCTGCGACGGGTTTCACGGGCCTTCGCGCATGGCGATGCCCGAGCATGTGCGCCGGACCTTCGAGCGCGCCTACCCGTTCGGCTGGCTCGGCATGCTCGCCGACGTCGCGCCCTGTCACGAGGAATTGATTTACGCCAGCCACGAGCGCGGCTTTGCCCTCGCCTCCATGCGCTCGGAGACCCGCAGCCGCTATTACGTCCAGGTTCCACTCGACGAGAAACTTGAAGACTGGTCGGACGATCGCTTCTGGGACGAAGTCTCGCTCCGCCTCGGCGACGAAGCGGCGGCCAGCCTCACCCGCGGCCCGTCGATCGAAAAGTCGATCGCGCCTTTGCGCTCGTTCGTCTCCGAGCCGATGCAATATGGCCGGCTCTTCCTCGCCGGCGACGCGGCCCATATCGTGCCGCCGACCGGCGCCAAGGGCCTCAACCTCGCCTCGTCGGACGTCGCCTATCTCTCAGACGCGCTGATCGGCTGCTATCGCGACAACGACCGCGAGACGCTCGAGGGCTACGGCGCCAAAGCGCTGGCCCGGGTGTGGAAGTCCGAGCGGTTCAGCTGGTACCTGACCAAGCTGATGCATCGTTTTCCCGAGGACGGGCCGTTCGAACGGCGGATGCAGGTCGCCGAGCTCGATTACATCGCCCAGTCCGACGCAATGCGCACCGCGATCGCCGAGAATTATGTGGGGCTGCCGCTGTGATCCGACGCGGACCCCGAGAGGAGAGAAGATGACCGGCAAAGCCCCGTTCCGCGCCGACCATGTCGGCAGTTTCCTGCGCCCGCAGGCCTTGCTCGAAGCCCGCGCCGCGTTCGCCCGGGGCGACCTCGACAAGGACGCGCTGCGCAGCGCCGAGGATGCGGCGATCAGCGACGTGGTCCGCTTCCAGGAGGATCTCGGTCTCCAGGGCATCACCGACGGCGAGTTCCGCCGCACCTATTTCCACGTCGATTTCCTGACCCAGCTGGACGGCGTGATCGAGGAAGGCGGCACTGCGGTGAAGTTCCACCGCGCCGACGGCGAGCTCGATTATGCGCCACCGGTGATGAAGGTGACCGGCAAGGTAAGCCATGCCCGCGACATCCAGCGCCGCGATTACGACTATCTCGCAGCGGCCACGACCCGCACGCCGAAGGTGACCATCCCCTCGCCGACCATGCTGCACTTTCGCGGCGGCCGCCAGGCGATCAGCGAGCAGGTCTATCCGGACCTGGAGGAATTCTACGCCGACGTCGCCGCCGCCTATCGTGCCGAGATCGCCAGCCTTGCCGACGCCGGCCTGCGCTACATCCAGCTGGACGACACCAACCTCGCCTATCTGTGCGACGAGACCCAGCGTGAGAATGCCCGCCGGCGCGGCATGGACCCGGACGAATTGCCCCGCCTCTATGCGCGGCTGATCAACGAATCCATCCGTGGGCGGCCCGACGACATGGTCGCCTGCGTTCATCTCTGCCGGGGCAATTTCCGATCCAGCTGGGCGGCCGAGGGCGGCTACGAGCCGGTCGCCGAAGCGCTGTTCAACGCGCTCGAGGTGGACGGTTATTTCCTCGAATATGACGATCCGCGCTCGGGCGACTTCGCACCGCTGCGCCATGTCCCAAAGGGAAAGACGGTCGTGCTCGGACTGGTGACGACCAAGCTGGATGCGCTCGAGGACAAAGACGACGTCAAGCGGCGGATCGACGAGGCGGCACGCTACATGCCGCTCGAGCAGATGGCGCTGAGCCCGCAATGCGGCTTCTCGTCGACCGTCCACGGCAATGAGATCGAGGTCGAGCGCCAGGCCGACAAATTGCGGCTGGTCGTCGAAGTTGCCCGAGATATCTGGGGGGACCTCTAGGTGGCGTGCGGCTGGGCCCCGCCCGCGGCGTGCGTCAAAGGGCTTCTGCAATCAATCTGTCCGGCGCGGCCGATGCTCAGAGGCCGAACCGCTCACGGCAAAGAGCGTACTTCGATCAGGCTAACGGCGGAGATGTCTATCCGCTAGTTCGGCTACTCTGAAAGCGTCGACAGCCGATCCTCATCAGCCTGCGGTGGCATCGAGGACGACCCGTCCTGGCCCAGCCAGCGGAGGATGTCCGCACGGTCGCCATCCAAGGCCGGCGGCGGCCCAGGTTCGGGGCGCGTGGAGGCGTGATCGCGAAAGCCCGTGCCCGGAATGCGCACATCCTCTCCGTCCGGAAGGCCGGGAATGGACAGGGGAATGAGCGAGTTTGGACCGGCCAGCGACACCGCCTCATCGATCCGGCGCACCATGCCGCAGGGGATGCCCGCTTTGCTCATGCTTCCTTCCCAATCCACGGCGTCGCGCTCGAGAAAGACCTCGGTCAGTTCCCGGGTCATCACGGCGAAATTGGTGCGCCTGTCATCGGAAGTCGCGAAGCGCGGATCCGAAAGCCAGCTTTCGCGGCCGACGATGCGGGCAAGCGCCTCGAACTGATGTTGTTGAACGACGCCGAGCGATATCTGGCGGCCATCCCGGGTCAGGTAAAGGGACGCCGTGGGAAGACCGCTATATCCGGTGTTGCCCATCCGCCCCATCGCCTGACCGGTGATCAGGAAAGGCGTCAGCGCGGAAGTAAGGAAGGTCAGGCTGGCATCGAACATCGAGACGTCGAGGCGGGTGCCGCCGCCGCCGCGCTCGCGCCTGACGATCGCCGACAGGATCGCGATTGCTGCGGTCTGGCCGGACAAAGTATCGACGATCGGGAATCCAACGCGCAGCGGCGGATCGCCTTCCTCTCCCGACAGCATCATCATACCCGCCGTCGCCTGGACGATGTTGTCGATTGCCGGCCAGTCGCGATGCTCCCCTTCCTGCCCATAGCCGGATACCGAGCAATAGATGATCTCGGGGTTGAGATGGCGAACCGCGTCGTAGCCGAAGCCGAGCCGGTCGATTGTCCCCGGCCGGAAATTCTCGACGAGAATGTCGCAGCGGGCGACGATCGCCTCCGCGATCGCCCGATCGGCCGGGTCCTTGAGATCCAGCGCAATCGATTTCTTTCCGGCATTGGCCGCGATGAACGGCGGCGCCATCCCGTCATAGCGACGGTCGGCGCCGTAGTTGCGAAACGCGTCGCCACCCTTGGGCTCGATCTTGATGACCTCCGCACCCATCAAACGCAACAGATGCGTGGCATAGGGCCCCGCCATGACGTGGCTGAAATCGGCGATCCGAATTCCGGCGAGCGGCTGGGTCATGGTACCTGCGAGAATTGCTTGCGTTGAACGGTCCAGCCGAAGGTGGTGCACAGCCGGCAGTCTTCACCGACGAACCAGGCGCGGCTCTCGCGGTCCTGCTTCACCGGCGGTTCTCGATCTCCCTGGTGGACATTGGTCCCGCTCAGAACGCGATGCGGGCCGTCATGGAGAAGACCCGCCCGAGCGGGCTGGCGGCGGTCGCATCGTAGCCGCCACTGCCGTTCACGCTTGGCGAGATGTTGACGTAGGGCGGATCGACATCGAACAGGTTGCGCGCCTCCAGCGTGATGCTGAACCGATCGACCGGCGAAGCCCCGACGCCCGATTCATCGAACCTCCAGGTGAAAGACAGATCGATGGGCGTATAGCTGTCCACTTCCTGCCCACCGGCCGGAACATTGTTGGTATAGCCGCCGACATGATTGGCCAGCAGCCGGGCGGAGA
Organism: Allosphingosinicella sp.; assembly: GCA_036525215.1. Classification (GTDB taxonomy): domain Bacteria; phylum Pseudomonadota; class Alphaproteobacteria; order Sphingomonadales; family Sphingomonadaceae; genus Allosphingosinicella. The sequence goes on along the minus strand of DATDAU010000060.1, from coordinate 46,945 downwards.
ACGGGCCATGATCCCAGGTCACGCTTGCGCGGGCGCGGAAGGTGAGTGGCCGGAAGATCAGGTTGCGCTGATCGAGCAACGGCGCGGCCGGCGTTGTCGCGACGCGATAGGTCGTCAGGTACATGCCCGATGCATTGATCGACAGGCGGTTGGTATCGTCGAGCGTGACCCGATAGCTGAGGCTGAAATCGATCCCGCGCGTGATCGACCTGGCAAGGTTCTGGCTTCGCCCATCGACGAACACGGTCACGTTTGCGGGGTTTCCACCGGGAAATGCGCCGACCGGGGCGATTCCCTGGGCGAGCAGCTCGATCACCCGGTTGGCGGCCGCGGTTCCGCGCAGGATGATCCCGGTGCCCGCGAACTGGGCTTCGCGCGCGAGAATGGCGAGATCCGACAGATAGGCGCTTACCTGGTTGCGATAGTCGATGTCGAAATAGGTGACGTTCAAATTGAGCCCGGCAATCGGCTCGATATCGGCGCCCAGCGACCAGCTGGTCGCGGTTTCAGGCTTCAGATCGAGATTCTGTCCCGACAAGGCGACGCCCGGTATGTTCGCGCCGCCGGCGGGATTCACGTAGTTCTGGTTGAACAGATTGTTGCTGTTCCCGTAGATTTCCGGGAGCGTCGGCGCCCGAAAGGCCGTTCCGTAGCTTGCGTGGAAGGTCAGCCATTCGACCGGCGCCCAGTTCAGGCCGAACTTCGGGTTGGTGGTGCTGCCGACGTCGCTATAGCTGTCGTGCCGCACCGCCGCACTGAGCTCCAGCCGCCGAAATCCCGGCCTCGCGTTGGCGGCGCCGAAGAGCGGGACATAGAGCTCCGCGTAGAAGGAATCGATGTCGCGTCCGAAGTTGCGGAAGGTGATTGGCGTGGTCGGCCCGCCGCGCGCGGAGCCGAGCGCGACGTCAAATTCCTGGCGTTCGTACCCGGCGGCCATTCGAACCGTGCCGCCGGGCAGCTCGAACAGCGGACCGGTCGCCCGCGCTTCGTAGGCGGTCAGCCGGCCGTCCGTCGGGGCGAGAAAGATCTGGTCGGCAATTCCGGCCAGAACGGTCGCGTTCGTGCGACCGAGGCCGTAGGGATCGAAGGCGGTCGCCGGATTATTGCTGGCCAGAGCCGCGTTGAGCGCAGCGGTGTTCAGGCCGGCGCGCGTGGCGGAGAAATCGTGGGTTTCGCCGATGCCGACCAAAGCTTCGAGTTGCCAGTCATGCGGCAGACGGAAGCGCACACCCGGGGTGACCTGCCAGCTTTCGGCATAGCCGCTGCTGTCGTTGAACGGCAGCTCGGCGAAGCGGTAAGCGAGCGTGTAGCTGGTACCCGCAAAGCCTGCCGGCCGGACGAAGAAGGCATTGGTTTGCGGAACGGTGATGCTGGCATTCGTGTAATTCGCGCCGCGGTAGAATTCGCGCCTCGAAAAGAAGGCATCTCCGAACAGGGTCAGCCAGTCGGTGACCTCGAGCGTGCCGGTGCCGTTGACGGAATCGTAGGACTGCTCCGGGAACAGATCCTGACTGGCGGTTTCGGTGCAGAGATTGCTCGTTCCGGCGACCAGCGTACCGGCTGTCGCCTGGGTCACCCCACCGGCCGGGATCGCGTAGGAGACGCCGCCGGCGGTGATCGTGCCCGGGGCGCAGCGGGTGAAGCGATAGTCGGCGCCACCGAACGGGCGCTGGTCACCGGTGAAGAAGTCCCGATGGTCGCCGCTCAGCGCCGAACGGTTGACATGCTCATAGGCCATCATGATCTGGCCGCGCGAGAAGACATGTCCGACGGCGGCCCCGACTCCCCATTCATTGAAGTCGCCGTCGTCGGAAACGCCGAAGCGAGCGAAGGCCTCGACACCGTCCAGGCTTCGGCGGGGGATCAGGTTGACGACGCCGGCGATGGCGTCCGAGCCATAGATCGCCGAGGAACCGTCGGCGACGACCTCCACGCGTTCGACGCCGAGCGACGGCAGGACCGAGGGGTCGATCGAACGGCTGTTGTAGACCACACGGTGCCCGTCGATGAGAATCAAGGTCGCATAAGGCCCGATGCCGCGCAGGTTGATCGTATTGCCATAGGTGATGTTGCCCGAGCCGCCGGTCTGGGCCCGCGAATTCTCCGAAACGCCGAGGTCGAGGACCTGGGGGATCTCGCGGATCATGCGGTCGATGGTCGCCGCAGAGGAGTTTTCGATATCGGCGCGCCCGATGCTGATGACGGTCGAGCCGACCGGAGCGGCACCGCGAACGCGGCTGCCGGTGACGACGACGAGGCCGCTATCGTCGCCTTCTTCAGCGACCGTGTCCTGTTCTTCAGCGACCGTGTCCTGCGCTTTGAGCGGCGCGGCGGCCAGCGCCAGTGCGGCGCAGGTCGAGCCCAGAAACACTGCCCGGAGGCGCGCTCGGCGCAACGGATTCCCCTCAGTCATTGCTTGCTCTCCCATTGTCTTATTCTTGCGATTGATGGCACTTTTTCAGAGACTTACCGGTAAGCGAATACGAGACAGGCGAGCCGTTCCTCGCATGATCGTGATGGCTGGCGGCGGATTCTGCCGCACCTCGGCGAGATTGCGCTGGCGCGGATCCGCGCCGGCGATCGTGACGCGCAGCCGCGACCCCGCCGGCACCACCCTGGCGATCGGCGTCATGTCGACCTGCATCCGGACTGGGACATTCGGCGAAACCGGCGCGACATCGCTTGCCCGTCCGGAATGCCATGGCAGCTCCAGGGTGCGATACGGCGCGCGGGCCGGCCGACGGTGGGAGAAAGCGAGCCGGCCGAAGGCGACCACCTCGGCATTGCCGCGCGAATCGACCTGATCGAGGTAGGCCCAGAGGTGCGCGTCGGATCGGTCGACACTCGCGATGAGTTCGGCAATTGGAAACCCGATCAGGCGGATCGGCCGCGCCAGCGGCGCCGAGGTGTAGCTGAGACCATGGGCTTCCATCGGCTGCGCCCAGAAGGCGAAATATTCGGCATTCGGCAGGTTGTAGTCGACCGTGAAACGGTCCTGACCCTGCGCAGTCGGTCGAAGGACGAGGCTGCCGTCATTGATCGAGCGAGCAGTGTTGCTGCGCTCCCCCGAGAACAGCCAATCCTGATATCGCGATTGGGCGCCGGGAAGGCTGTTCGAGCGGACCCAGCCTTCGCCTTCGACCCAATAGGTCGCTCGGGGTCGAGCGGCCGGACCGGGATCGATGCCCTTCAGGTGCTCGTCGAAATAGCGACGTATCTCTCCGGTGAAGTCGAAGCCCGGCGGGGGGATGCAATGACTGCCTGGTCCAGCCAGAAAGCGCCCGCCGGTATTGGCGGCGCTCAGGATCGACTGAGCGGTCGGCTCATCCTGCCAGTTGCCCCAGAAATAGGTCGCAATGCCCGCGCGCCGGATAGTCGCCAGGTGGCGATAGACGGCCACTTCGTCCCAGAAAGCATTGCCCGTGAAGCTGGAGATGCTGTCGCGATAGGGCATGCCGTACCAAAGTGCGGCCATGGGCGTGTTGCGCGCATGCTCGGCGACGGCCTGGCGCAACTGGCGGCCATCGCCGTCCGCGTCGACCGGGATGCTTGCCAGGTCGACCTCGGGCGGCTCGTCGGGACGGGTGTTGAACTGGGCAGGTATGCCGCCGCGCCGAACGAAGGCGTATTTGTCCAGGTCGGATGCCCCGACGAAGATGGCGCGAAGCGAGGGTGGCGCGGTCGTGGCGGTCTGGAACGTCGTGCCGCCCAGATAGGAGCAGCCGATCATGCCGACCTGCCCGGTCGAGAAATCCTGTCGCGCCAGCCATTCGACGAGATCGTGGCCGTCCTGCGCTTCGGTCCTGTCCTGGAAACCGCGGCGATTGCCAAAGGAGGCGCCCTTGCCCCTGATGTCGGCAGTTGCGACGACATAGCCGGCGCCGATCAGGCTCCGGAGCGCGAGCCTGTCCCCGAGAGCCAGCTCGACGATCTGGCCGTTCGCTTCGCGGTACCGGGCGCGATACGGCGTGAAGGCAAAAATCACCGGCAGCCGCTCGGCAACCGGACGGTCGCCATGCGCCGGACGATAGATGTTGACGGCAAGGCGGACGCCGTCCCGCGCGGGAACGTAGAGGGAGGTGCGCACCACATCCGGCGCGGCCCATGCCGGCGCGGGCAAGGTGACGATCGCAAGGATCAGCATCGCCAGATGGCGAATCACGAATACCCCCTCCCTCTTTTTTTTTGAAGGGGTGTCGCACAGCCGGTCCTCCTGACAATCGAAAAGTGATCAATAATTTCGTTGACGATCTCGTCGATGCTCGGCACCATCGTCGCCATGGCGGATGATTTGACGGCACTCGCCCCGCGCGGCCCCTCCGGCGCGGAGGTTGCGGACTGGATCCGCAACATGATCCGCAACCGGCGGTTCGTGCCGGGTCAGCGCCTCGTCGAAGTCGAGATCATCCGGCAGACCGGCGGCAGCCGAAGCAAGGTGCGCGAGGCCTTCCAGCGGCTTGAGGCCGAGGGTCTCGTCACGCTCGAGGAATTTCGAGGAGCGTCGGTGCGCAGCGCCAGCATGGACGAAGTGCTCCAGGTCTACCGTGCGCGCAGTGTTCTCGAGGGCGCCTGCGCTGCGGACTGCGCACGCAACGCCTCGCCGGAACTGCTGCTTCGCCTCCTCAACGCGACAGCGGAAATCGAAGAGTGCGTCGAGAGCAATCGCGGGGAGCGCTTCGGACGTCTGAACGCCAGATGGCACGGCCTGATCATGGAGGGGAGCGGCAATTTCGTGATGAAGGGGTTGGTGCAGCGACTCGCCACGCCCCTCCATCACTTGCTGTTTGAAGTCTTTTATAATGGAGAGCGACTGAAGGCGGCCGCGGCCGACCACCGGGCGATCCTGTCGTGCATCCAGGCCCGCGATCCCGACGCTGCGGAGAAGGCGATGCGCCAGCACGTCGAGAACGGGTTCAAATTCCTGGCCGGACTGGACCGCGCCTATCACCTAGAAGACGAGACGGCGACACCCGAGCAGTCCAACGCGATGAACAGTCATCAAATCTGAAAAAGCTCGCTAGCGCCGCGGCACCATGAGCAGCGCCAGCACGGTTGTCGCAAATCATGGTCGCGCAGGCGCGCCACCGCGACAGCGGGGAAACTTGGCTCTAGGCGCCGAACAGCAGCTTGGCGGCATTGCCCTTCAGGATCGGCTCGTGGACCTTCTCGGCGAAGCCCGCTTCCATGAAGGCGTCGATCCAGCGGTCTGGCTTGAGCAGAGGGAAGTCCGAGCCGAACAGGAATTTCTTCCCAAGCTGGGTATTGGCATAGCGCACGATCTGCGGCGGGAAATATTTGGGCGACCAGCCGGAAAGATCGATGAACACATTCGGCTTGTGCAGCGCCATCGACAGCGCCTCGTCGGTCCACGGCCAGGACGGGTGGGCGAGGATGATCTTCATGTCGGGAAAGTCGACGGCGACGTCGTCGACCAGGATCGGCTGGCCGTATTTGAGGCGGATGCCGCCGCCGCCCTTCATGCCGGTGCCGATGCCCGAATGGCCGGTGTGGAAGATGGCGGGAAGGCCGTGCTCGGCGATCACCTCGTAGAGCGGCCATGCGACTGGATCGTAGGGGTGGTAATTCTGGATCGGCGGGTGGAATTTGAAGCCGCGCACGCCGTAATCGGCGATCAGCCTCCGCGCCTCGATCGCGCCGGCCTTGCCCTTGTGGGGATCGATCGAGGCGAAGGCGAGCATGATGTCGCTGTTCGCCTGCGCCGCCTCGGCGATCTCCTCGTTGGAGATGCGTTTGATGCCGGTGCCGGATTCGGAATCGACGGTGAACATGACGAAGGCGATCTGCTGCTCGCGATAATAAGCGACGGTCTCGTCGATCGTCGGCCGGCGCTCGTCGGTCTTGAAATAGGTGGTTGCCGCCTGGTCGAATTCGGCCTGGATCGGATCGTGGGGTTGCCGGCACGAGCGTTCGGCATGGACGTGGACGTCGATCGCCTTGATGCGGCTTAAATCCATGTTCAGACCCTAAGCCCTAAATCGCTACTGGAAAACCTCGATATCGGCGCGCCGCCGCGACGGTTCGGCGAGACCGTCCGCCCCGTCGACGGTCGCGACCACGCTGTCGGAACGCCATCGGACCTCGATCTGGCTCCTTTCCACGCCGAGCCGCAACAGCGCCTCGGCCACGCGTTCCGCCCGCTCGCGCGCCACGGCCGGCCGTTCCGCCAGGCTATGGCCGGACACCGAGGCAGGCCGGGTCGCGGCATAGCCGGTAACGCGAATGCGGCGCGGGTTGGCGGCCCGGATCCAGGTGATCGCCTGGTCCAGCAGATAATCGTCGAGCTGATAGGCCATGAACGATCTGTCGAAATCGAAAACGAGCTGGAACGTCCGGTTCCGATAGGGACCCGGCGGCACCGCGCGGACCACCGAGGCGGGCGCGACATTGCGGATCGGCAAGGAAAACGGGCGACCCCGGAAACCCTCGGCCGGCAGCATATGCCTAGGGCAGCGCTCCGGGAGAATCGACGTTCGCACCGGATCGAGCACGAGGCCGCCGCAGGTGTCCTGAAGGGGCGAAGCAGCGGCCACGATACCCTCGACCAGGACCGCGTAATTCCAGTCGGGCTTGGAGGGGGCGGAGCTCACGTCGTAGCGGATCGAGGTGGCGGGGTCGTCGGCCAGCCAGCAGCCCGACTTCCGCCCCGCATCGGTGTCCCGGTAGATCGGGCAAGTGACGAAACGCAGCTCATTCGGCGCGGCATTCGGCACGCCGGCGACAGCGGCAAGAGCGAGCAGCCACTTCACAGCGCGCTCATCAGATTGACGAGGTCCTGCTTCTCCTGCTCGGTATAGCCGATATGATAGCGGCGGTCGTAATAGTCGACGACCTGGCGCAGCGTCCTCGCGGAGCCGTTGGAGAAATAGGGCGCCCGCGCCGCCAGTCCCCGCATCGATTGCAACGTGATCTTGCCGACATCCGCGCAACGCCCCGTCGTCAGCGCATAGCCCGGATCGTGGGTAAGGATTTCCCGCCCGTAATGCGGGTGCGGCTCACCGGTGCAGCGGATCCGGAACAGCGGCAAATGCGGCGCCGGGTCCGCGAAAGGAGCGGTGGTGGTGCCGAGGTCGACCTGGCCCGGCGCGACGTCATTCCCCATCTGGCCCATATTGTGGCAAAACACGCAGCTGTTGCGCACCGGATTGCCGAACCCGATCGGCGAATTGATGCCGGCGCTGTCGGTGATGAGGAACGTCCTCTCCCTGAAGCTGCGCGCACCGCGCGCGACCGACTCCCGAAATCGCCTCTGTTCCGGCGTGATGCGCGCATTGGCGGGGATTTGCTCCCACGCCGCGAACTCGCTCCACACCGGCCGGCCGATGCTGCCCAGCTGTCCAGGCTCGGATTCGGCAAGGTTGCGCGGTCCGCCGGTTGCCCCGTTCGCGTCTAGCTCCCCGCCCGTCCGATCGCGCTGTTGCGCGGTATAGACGCGGCTCTCGAAATCGACGATCCGCGCCATCTGCGCTGCGTCCATCCGGCTGAAAAACTGGAGATGGGTGGCCGCCGCGTCACGCAATTGCCCGTTGAGCGTGCCGGCGCGCGCGTCGGCCATCAGGTTGCCCGACATCGGCCGTCCGCTTTCCGGATCGAGGGGCAGCGGCATGCCCTGTTTGGGATCGTAGGCGAAGCCGACCGCCAGAAGATATTTGAGGTTCGCGGCCGGGCGGGGCCTGCGGTAAACCGAGACGTTCGGGTTGCGGGCGCCAAGGCCATAGACCGGCCCGCTGTTACAGCCCCACGGGTCGCGAACGACTTCAATGGTGAAGTCGGGGCGGATTGCGTGACCGGCGAGATCGCGCGGCGGCCAGGGCCGCTGGATCCGGATCAGCCCGTGATCGGCTAGCAGGGAGTGCGAGGCGCGATCCGCCTGCGGAAGGGTCGGGCAGTTCGAACCGTCATAGGCGGCGAACAAGGGATCCCTGCCCCCGGTCGCCTCCCATCGCGCACTGGCGGTTGCGGCGGAAAGGCTCATCGCGTCGGCAGGCTGGTGGCAGCTGACGCAAGCGCGGCCATTGGGACCAAGCGCTTCGAAAAAGGGATGGCCCGCCGTTTCCATGGGGCCGCCGGTGAGGAGTACCCGCAACGTGCCGGACCCGTTGGCAAAGTCAGCCTCTGCCGGGAAGACCCGACCCGACCCGGGCGCCCACCAGTTCGAAGCATAATCCTGCGCCAGCGCCAGGGAGGCGAGAAACAGGCTTCCGCACGCGGCAAGCGCCACGCGCGGAAGCGAAATCGGGGACCCTCCGCGCATTCGATTCAGGCTCAGAAGTTGACGGTCGCTCTTACCCCGATCTGGCGGGGCGCACCATAAATGCTGCCGCCATCCGCGCTGGAGGAATTCTGGATCTGCGATGCGATATAGGTCGCGTCGAAGACGTTGCTGACGAAGCCCTCCAGCCGGTAACGGCGGTTGATCTCCAGGGCGATCCGGATGTCGACCACGTCGCGGCTGGGTACGATCGTGTTGAAGCTCGGAAACGGCGTTGCCACCTGCGAGCTCAGATGCGCCCACTGAACGCGGGGCGTCAACGTGACGTTGTCGCTGAGGTCGAAGGCGTACTGGACGCCGGCATTGATCGTCCATTCGGGGGTGAAGGGTAGGCGCCGGCCCTCCGGCACCTGGCGCAGGTTGGTCGGGCAGCCGACATCCGTGCCGGGGGAATTGGTGTCGGTGATACAGGTGCTGGTAGCGAACTCGCCGTGCAGCCAGCCAATGCCGCCGCTCACGCTCAGCCCGCCGAACCGGCCGGTAACTTCAAGCTCGGCGCCATAGATGGTGCCCGCAGCCGCATTCTGGGTCACGGGCAAGCCTCCCGACAGGCTCGAAAGCTGGATGTCCTGGTAATCGGAGTAGAAGCCGGAAAAGCTCAATCGAACATGCCGATCGAGGAAGGCGGTCTTCACGCCGGCTTCGTACACGGTATTGGTCTCGGGGCCGAAGTTCGGCGTGCCGATGGTCAGGTTGACGCCGCCGGCCTTGTAGCCCCGCGACGCCGTCGCATAGAGCATCGTGTCGTCGTCGGGATGATAGGTTGCACCAACCCTGCCGGTCACCTTGTCCGATTCCTGGATGCCGATCCGGCTGACGCCCGGAGGCGGCGGGGCGCCGGCCGGAATGATGCGGTTATAGATCTGGGTGTCGTTGGAATAACGGGCGCCCGCGATCAGCTCGAGCTGCGGAGTTACGAACCAGTTGAACTGGCCGAACAGCGACTTCGATACGTTCTGGGCGCGCGTCTGGAACGTGCTGGTCGAGCTGACGAACTCGCGGGTGTGATTGTTGTCGCGCTCGGACAAGGTGTCGACCAGTTCGTCGAGATAGAATCCGCCAAGGACCCATCTGAAGGGTCCGCTGCCCGTCGAGATCAGATTGACCTCCGCGATCAGAGTCTCGAATTCCGTGCTGACACGACTGATGCGGCCAACGGCATTGGCCGGGGGCCGCGGCGGGGCGGTGGCCGTGCGATCGCCGTCGGTCTGGTCGAGGGTCTGCAGGTCCTGCCAGGAGAAGATGAAGCGGGCGTCGACATTGTCCAGCACCTCGATCCGCGCCTCGCCGGACAAGCGGTAGCCGTCCTGGTTCTGATAGGAATTGGCATCTTCCTGGATCGTGAACGGGTCGGCCGAGACGAGGTCGTTGCGCCGCTTCACCGCGTTGTTCTGGGAGTCCGAATCGAAGGCGTCGGCGCGCAGGTTGAGGTGGATGCGGCCGTCGGTGGAGCGGATCGCGAGGTTGACGCGGCCCGCGAGCAGATCGACGTTGCCGGGCTGGACGTCGGCGCGGCCGATGTTGGTGGTGAAGCTGTCGCGCCGGTCCCTGACGCCGGCGACACGGACGGCGACATTGTCGCTGATGGGAACATTGAGCGCCCCGACAACTCTCAGCGCATCGTAACTGCCCAGTGTGACGTCGGCAAAGCCGGACACATCGTCGAATTCAGGGGCGGGCGTCCGGACATAGATTGCACCGCCCGTCGAATTCTGTCCCGTCAGCGTGCCCTGCGGGCCGCGCAGGACCTCGATCGTGCCGATATCGTAGAAGCTCTGGCCGATGAACTGCTCGTGCGGGATGAGTTGGCCATCGACATAATAAGCGACACCGGGGCTCGACGTCGGCGCGCTCTGGGCAATGCCGACGCCGCGAATGTTGATGAAGGTGGAGCGGTTGAACGTGTTGATCGCGACCGAAGGCGCGACTTGCTGAATATCGTTGATGTTGGTGACGCCGCGCCGGGTCAGTTCGGCAGCGTTGAGGACCGTCGCTGAAATCGGCACGTCCCGCAGGTTCTGGCTGCGGCGCTCCGCGGTGATTACGACTTCCTGTTCCGCCTCCGGGGTCACCGCTTGTGCATCGGTTTCCGCCTCGCCGGCCGCCGGCTGTGTCGCCGGTTCCTGGACGTCGGCGGTCTGAGCGTAAGCGGCGCCGGGAAGCGCAGCAAAAGCGACGAGGCAGGTGGCCGCCATGAGGGCATGGCGACGCTGGGACGCGGATGTGCGCATGTTCGGGCTCCTATCCAAAAAGACGGGAGCTTCTGGTGTCCCCCTCCATTAGTTCTGTTTCATAACCAAATGAAAGAGGAATGCAAGCGCTTTCAGAGAAGGCGTTTCAGCCAGGATGCGGCATCGCGCTCGAACGGCAATTGCGCGCCCATTTCCGCCAGTTGCGCGACGCTCATGGGTGTGGTGACACCCGTCGCCCGACCCACGCATTCGACAAATTTGCGGAGAAGAATCTCGTCGCTCAGCGGATGATCGGGATGACCCTGGGCGGTTTCAATTCGCTCCCGCAGGGTCCGGCCGTCGCGCAAGGCGATTTCGATTTCGCCGCCGGCGGGACGGGAGCGCCCCCATTCCCCCACCGCTTCGAAAGCGATTCGGTCCGCAAGCATGAGGATTTCGGGATCGGAGAGCCTGGCCGGGGCAAAGCTGTCCAGGATCACGTCGCCGTCGTGGAGCGCGCTGGCCACGGTGAACGGCAGGCTGAACTTCGCCTCGATCGCGGTCGAAGGGCGCCGCTTGCGTTCGATCGGCTCGGCCAGCATGGTCTGGATCTCGCCGCCGTAGAGCGTGACCTCCCGCACCTCCTGCCATTCGAATGGCTCGCGCGCCCGGATCAGTTCCACGGCTTCGATATAGGCGTGGGTGCCGCGGCAGCATGGCCAGCGCTTGAAGGTCAGCTGTTCGATCCAGAACCGCTCCCCCAGACCATCGAGAATCGCGGTCTCGTCATATTGGCCGTCGACGAACAAGCGGAAGAAGCCGGCCTTGCCTTCCAGCGGTTCGTCGAAGCCACGGACGCCGCGCGCGGCGAGCAGCGCGGAAGTGACCGCGGCCTGGGCGGGAAACGCCTCGCGCACGGCGCGAAGGACAGTGTCTGGGCTGTATTTGATCTCACCGGGACAGCTGTTCTGGCCCATCACCAGTGAAAAGGCGTCGAGCACCTGGCGGGGACCGAGGCGAAGCAGCCTGGCCGCCGCGGCGGTCGCGCCGAACGCGCCGAGGATCGGCGGCGGATACCAGCCACCGGCTTCCATCGGACGCTTCAGGCTGAGGGCGAGCCGGCAGACCAGGTCGCAGCCGACCGCGACGGCAGTGATCAGCTCCTTGCCGGTGACCGGGCCGTGGGCCTGCGCGATGGCGAGCGCAGCCGGAATCAACGATGCGTTAGGGTGACAAGGCGCCGCATCGAACGCATCCTCGAAATCGAGAACGTGCGCCATCGCGCCGTTGGCAAGCGCCGCCATCGCCGCGCTCGTCCGGAATCCCCGACCCAGAACGTCGGCGCCGCCGCTTCGCACTTGCTGCTCCCGCGCCAGCGCCACGAACGGCGCAGCCTCGTCGGATCCGCTCGCGGCAAGGATAACTCCGAGTCCGTCGAGCAGGGCGCGCACCGCTGCGGCGCGGGTTGGCTCCGGAAGCTGTTCGAAATTCGTCTCGGCCACATGGGTCGCGACACGGTGACTCAGCACGAGCGGTCCTTCGATGTAAACGCTTGCATTTGAGCCACCATGGCGTATCTCACGCGACTCTGTCGATAGAAAAAGCATAGGCCAGCGGTCGAAGAGAGATGTCGGATACTGCAACCAGCACGGCGGCGAAAATCCGCAACCGACTCGCGCTGCCAGCGATTCTCTTCATGTTGCTGAGCTCGCTCGACCGCGTGAACGTCAGCTTCGCGGCCCTCCAGATGAACGCCGAACTGGGCTTTTCGCCGAGCCAATACGGTTTTGGTGCGGGTATCCTCTTCGTCGGTTTTCTCGCCGGTCAATATCCCAGCGTGCTGCTGCTCCAGCGCGTGGGGATGGGGAAATGGCTCGCCGTGATTGCCCTGGTCTGGGGCACCTGCGCCGGCGCCATGGCCTTCATCCAGACACCGATGCAATTCTACGTGCTCAGGGTCATCCTCGGCCTGGCCGAAGGCGGGCTCGCTCCGGGCATCGTGCTTTACCTCAGCCAGTTTGCCACCGAGCGTGAGCGGGCCTCGACCTTTGCGACGCCGATGCTGGCGATCCCGCTTTCGATCGTCATCGGCGGCCCGCTTTCTGGCTGGTTGATGGGTATGTCGCTGCCCGGCGAATTGGGCGGCTGGCGCTGGATGTTCATCGCCGAGGCGATCCCTACCATCGTGCTGGGACTCGCCGCCTTGTTCTACTTTCCGGACGGGCCAGACGACGCCCGGTGGCTTTCGCCCGGTGAAAAGGACTGGCTCGCGCGCAACGCCGCCAACCGGCCGACCAAGGGGCAGAGAAACGACTGGTCGATGCTGCGCCATCCATTGGTATGGACCTCGGCACTGCTTTGGCTGTGCCTGTTGTCGGGCGCCTACGGGATCATGTTCTGGCTGCCGCAGATGGTCGATCAGGCGGCGGACCTGTCGACCTTCGAGATCGGACTGGTCAACGCTTTGCCCTGGCTCGGCGTGGGGCTGGGCATCTATTTCAACTCCAAGCATTCCGACAAGACGGGGGAGAGGTTCTGGCACGTCGGGCTTCCGTCCGCGGTGACCGCGGCGGCGCTGGTCGCGGCATGGGCCTTCGGCGCGGGCCTCGGCGGGCTGGTCGCGCTGTTCGTCGCGGGTATCGGTCTTGGCGCGGCGCAGGGCGCTTTCTGGGCCCTGCCGACAACTCTGCTCACCCCCGCGACGATGGCGGTCGGCGTCGTCGCGATCAACATTTGCGGCAGCTCCGGGGGCACGTTCATGCCCCACCTCGTCGGCTATGTTCGCGAGCAGACCGGCAGCTTCACCGGGCCGACCTTCCTTGTCGCCGGCATCCTCCTGTTGGCCGCTTTTCTCGTCGTGCTGATCCGAAGACTTTTCTTCAACAGCGATGCGTTACGAGCCCAAATGGCATGACCGACCCGGTTACGGTGCTGGCCGCGGGCGACGTCGGTGCGAAACGCCAGGATCTCGATTCGATGTTCGTCGGCTGCCGCGCGGCCCTCCAGGCTGCCGACCTGGCATTCGGCCAGCTCGAGACGACAATTTCCGACCGCGGCGCGATCGTGCCGAACGCTCGCCTGGCCATGCGCGCCCCGGCGAAGATGGCGACGGCGGCCAGACGGGCCGGCTTCGACGTCATGTCCTTCGCGGGCAACCATTGCCTGGACTGGGGCTATGAGGCCTTCGACGACACGTTTCGGCATGCGGCCGACGCTGAGCTGCTTCTCTGCGGCGCTGGCGAGGACATCGCCGCCGCGCAACGGCCGGCGCTGTTCGACGTGGGCGGCATGCGCGTCGCGATCCTTGCCGCCAGCTCGATCCTGCCGGAAGGCTATGCCGCCGGCGAGAACAAGGCCGGCTGCGCCCCCTTGCGCGCCCACAGTGTCTACGAGCAGATCGAGCACGACCAGCCCGGCACGCCCGCGAGGATTCGAACCTACCCCAATCGCCAGGACCTGGCGGAGATCTGCGACTCGATCGAGCGGGCGGCGGCCGAGGCCGATATCGTCCTCCTTTCCGTCCATTGGGGCCTGCACATGGCCGAGGCGGTTTTGGCCGACTACCAGCGCATCGCCGGCCATGCCGCGATCGACGCCGGAGCCCACGCCGTGCTGGGCCACCATCCGCACATCCTCAAGGGCGTCGAAATCTACCGCGGCCGGCCGATCTTCTACAGCCTCGGAAACTTCGCGATCGAGCAGCCCCATGTCTGGGACCCGGCGATCGTCGAAACGGCCTCATTCCGTCACCTCGTCAGCCTCAATCCGGACTGGGATCTGAACCGCAGCTACATGTTGCCCGAGGATACGCGGTTCACCGGACTCGCCAGGCTGGTCGTGCGCGACGGTCGCCTGGAGGAGATCGGATTCCTTCCCGCCTATATAGAGGACGATGGCGCTCCCCGCATGCTGCCGGCCGACGACCCGGCTTTCGATCGGGTGCGCGCCTATCTCGAGCGCGTCAGCCGCGCCGCCGGCTTCGCGACCCGTTTCGATCTTGCCGAGGGTGCGTTGCGCCTCGGCTAGCCGAAGCTGACCGGAACCCGAAGGGCGCCGATTTCCGGAAAGCGCGTCGGCACGATTTCGCCGGCAAGCTCGATCCGGGTGCTGTGCAGGAGGAGCTCCTCCAGCGCCACGACCAGCTGGAGGCGGGCCAGCGACGCGCCAAGGCACGAGTGCACCCCGCGTCCGAAGTGCAGCGAATCCTTCATGTTCGGACGGTCGAGGATGAAGGATTCGGCGTCTTCGAACACGCTTTCGTCCCGGTTCGCCGATGCATAGACGAGCGCGATCGGTTCGCCCGCGGAGATGGTGCGGCCGCAGATGGTCACGTCCCGAACGGCGGTTCGCGCAAAGCCGCGATAGGGCGTGTACAGGCGCAGGAATTCGTCGACGGCGGCGGGGACCAAAGCCAGATCCGAGCGAAGCCGGTCCTGCAATTCCGGATGGCGGGCAAGGTGAACGGCGATCGACCCGATGAGGACGGTGGGCGCGATGATGCCGACCACCAGCACCTGGCGAATAGTGCCGATGATCATCTCGTCGGGCAACGGCGTGCCGTCGACGCGGGCCGCGAGGAGGGCGCTGGTGGCGTCCTCGGCCGGATCGAGCGGCGCCGCCTTGCGCTCGGCGACCAGATTGCGCGCCATGTCGTAGAGAAGGAGGCTGGATTCCTTCGTCTCGTCCACGTCGTTGGATTGAACCGCGATGTTGTAGCGCCGGCCGACTTCGGCGAGATCGTCGATCTGCGCGGCCGGAAGATTCATCCAGTGCGCGAAGACCCGTATCGGCATGCGCGCCGAAAACTCCTCGCAAATGTCGCCGCCGCCCTTCTCCGCCATCCGCCTGAGCAGATCGCCGCATATCTCGCGGATGATCGGCTCGTAGCGCTCGACCCGGCGCTCGGTAAGCAAGGGCGCGAGGGCGCGGCGATAGGGGGTGTGCTCGGGGGGGTCGAGATGAAGCGGAGGCCGGCGGCCAGTAAACGCGACCTTGGGCACCACATTCTGCACCGAGGTGATGAAGGTGTCGCTGTCGGCCGCGGCGGCGGCCACGTCGGCGTGCCGCATCAATGCCCAGAATCCTCCCCAGGCGTCGGCGTGCGCGACCGGGCATTGCTCGCGCAAGCGCCGGTAGTCGCGCTGGGCGCTGTCGAAGTCCTCTGGGGCGAGTGCGTCGAAATCCTGGGCCATGCAAATTCGCTATTGCCTAATGTAAGCGCTTGCAACACATTTCTACCCGGACCCAAGGAGGATAAGAGGCACTATGAGGAAAGCCCGGGCGCCGGTTACGCTTCAGGACGTCGCCGACCGGGCCCAGGTCTCGACGGCGACGGTTTCCCGTTTCGTCAACCAGCCGAACGTCCTCGCCGAGGCAACAGCGGAACGAGTCCGGCGGGCGATCGAGGCGACCGGCTATGTTCCCAACCGCATCGCCGGAAGCCTCGCATCGAACCGCAGCCATCTGGTTGCGGCGCTGGTGCCGGATGTCGCCCAGTCGATCTTCAACGCGACCATCGAAGCGATGATCTCCGAGCTCGCGAACGACGGCTATCTGACGATGCTCGGACTCACCGGGATCGACAATGTCCGCATGGCCGAGCTGGTCGAAGCCGCGCTCGGCCAGCGGGTCGACGCGATCATTCTGACCGGCATCCTGACCGACCGGCGCAGTCGCAAGCTGCTTCGCAACAGCAATGCGACGGTCATCGAAACCTGGGGCCTCCCGGCCGATCCGATCGACGTCGCCGTCGGCTTTTCTCATTTCGATGTCGGCGTCGAGATCGCGCGCTTCGCACTCGACCGCGGCTACGACCGGCCCCACCTTCTTTCGGCCCGCGGCACCCGCGCGCAAGAGCGTCGCGACGGCTTCGTCGACGCCTGGTGCGCTGCCGGCCGGGACGTGCCAGACGAGACTTTTTTCGACGCGCCGACCCGCTTTGGCCAGGGCCGTGCTGCCTTTCGCAAGGTCGCCAAGATGAGCCCCCGTCCCGATCTCGTCATCTGCAGCAGCGACTGGCTCGCCCAGGGCCTGTTGGTGGAAGCGGCGTCGGCGGGGCTCAAGGTTCCGGACGAGCTGGCGGTGATCGGTTTCGGCAATCTCGCAATGGCGTCGGAGATGCGTCCGACCATCACCACGATCGAAATCGACGGCGGCCGCATCGGCCGCGAGGCCGTCGAAGTTCTGCGCCGGCGTTCGCGTGGCGAAGAGATCCAGTCGCGCCACATCGACGTCGGTTTCCGCCTGATCGCGCGCGACAGCGCCTGACCTAGACGGCTTCGGCAAGAGCCTCGCGCCGCCGCCGATCGACCCGCGGCGCCACCGAAAGCAGGACGATCGCGCCGATCAGGATGCTCGCCCCGATGACCTCGGCCGGTGTCGGAGGCCGTTGCCCCCAGCCCAGAGCGAGAATGTAGGCGGCGACGATCCCCGCCAGCAGGCTGGCCGACCGCTCGAGCGGCACGCAATAGCTGTTCTCCCGCGCGTCGAGCAGGATGATGATCGCGAACACCGAAATGATCGTCAGGGTCACGCCGATGCCGAAAATGTAGGGCATTGCCGGGCTCGTCCAGATTCCGATGAAGCCCCACCCCAGCTCGCCGGCCTGCGAGCCCAGACCGCTTGCCGACAAGGCGGCGAGGGCGGCGACCGACAGCGGCAGGGCGACGATTTTCTCTTCGACGAAATAACGGCGTACCGACGCGGGATCGCCGGTCTTGGAAATTCGCGTCATCACCGCAAGCCGGGTGAAGTAGCCGACGGTATAGAGAATGACCGTGGCGATCGCGAGCGGCGGGAGGTTGAGGCCGCCCCGCTGCTGGACAACGAACAGCAACGATGCCGCGACCATGGCCAACGCCACCCAGCTCCACCACCGCACGCGCCGGCCGAACATCAGGTCGACGAGGGGAGCGATGACCAGGATGTCCCCCCGCATCAGCAGCTGAATGAATGGAATGCTGACGCCGGAAAAGGTGAGCGAAAGCGGCACCGTGAACAGGACGAGAGCCGTGCCGAAACCCGACAGGAGCGTGTAGCGCGTGGGGATCGGGACCCGCACGCCGGCGACGCGCGCCGAATGGGCGTCGCGGTGCCAGCCTGACAGCCAGATGAAGGCGTAGGTCAGGACGAGGCTGACGATCAGCGAAGCCGGGAGCGTTTCAAGCCCGGTCAGCGGCCGGCCCAGGCCGTTGTCCGCGGTCGTCGTGACCAGGCGCGTGATCACGATATTGGGAAGGTAGCTCAGGAAATAGAGCAGGACGATGAACTCGAGAGACGTTTTCCAACGGGTCACCGCCCAATTCCCTCGATGATGACCCGATCCGCCTGGGGTTTGAGGCGGCCGTTCAGGCCGGCTTCGGCGGAGACGGCTTCGACATAGGCGACCACTTCTCCGAACCGCGGATCGTCACCGGCGAGCACCCGTGGCACCGCGTCGCGATCGATCCACAGCGGCAGGAATCCGGCCTCGCATAGTTTCCCGTCGGCGACCTCAAGCCGGGCGATCATCGACATGCGCGCCGCCGGCGGGAAATTGTACAGGCTGTCGAAATCGGGAACCCAGTCTTCGGCAAGGCCCTGGATTTCCTTGAAGCCCTTGCTGGCGGCATGCGCCGGATCCATCCTGAGGTCCGTCGCGAAATTGCACAGGCTGTAATAGACCGGCTTGCCGTCGATCACCTCGATGCCCTTCAGAATGTGCGCATGGTGACCGAGGATGGCGTCCGCGCCGGCGGCGATCGCGGCGCGGGCGACGTCGCGCTGATAATCGGCGATCGTCGCGCGGACGAAATGGATGCCCCAGTGATGGGAGACGATGACAAGGTCCGCTTCGGCCCGGGCCTGGCGGATGTCGCGCTGCATCGCGTCCAGATCTTCCTCGTGCGGAAAGGTGTGGATGCGCGGCGCGGTGCCGGGCTGATCGGGCTCGATCGCTTCATAGGCGGTATGGGCGCGCATCGGCGCGCAGCCCGGCCGCTTCTCCTCCGCCCAGTAGCCCATCGGAAGAATCGAGCTGTAGGCGAGGAACGCGACCCGTGTGCCGTCGGCGAGGACTCGGATCACGGGCGCCCGCGCCGCCGCGATGTCGCGCCCGACGCCGACGACCGCGACTCCGTTTTCTTCGAGGACGCGGATCGTGTCGGCGAATGCCTGGCTGCCCCAATCGAGACAGTGATTGCCGGCGAAGGAGATGACGTCGAACCCGGCCCGACCGACCGCGCCCGCCGCCGCGGGCGAAGTCAGGATCGCATGCCGGGCCTGGGGGAGGCGGGTTCCGGTCTCGGCGAAGCTGGTTTCGAGCTGGCCGAAGACAAGGTCCGCGGCCGCGAGCGTCTCGCGCGTCGCCTGGAAACAGGCGTCGGGATCGGGACGGTCGGGGGCGATGTCGCCGGTCGCCAGGATTATTGCCATCGCCCGGTTCGCGCTAATCGGCGTCGGCGGCGCTGCGCAGCGCCTGCTTCATGACCTTGCCCGAGGCGGTGCGCGGCAGGCTCTCGACGAAACGGAAGCTCCGCGGGACCTTGTAGCGCGCCAGCCGGCCCCGGCAGTGGACTTCGAGCTCTTCGGCGGGCGGCGCCTCGCCCGGCCGGCAGACCAGGAAGGCGCTGCCGACCTCGCCCCATTCCATGCTTGCCACGCCGATCACCGCGGCCTCGAGCACGGCCGGATGTTCGGCCAGGACCCGCTCCACCTCCGCGGGATAGACGTTCTCGCCGCCCGAGATGAACATGTCTTTCCTGCGATCGACCAGGAAGACGAAGCCGTCGGAATCGCGCCGGCCGAGATCGCCGGTCCGGAACCAGCCGTCCTGCGTGAAAGCGGCCTCGGTCTCCGCGGGACGGCGCCAATAGCCCGGGGTGACGTTGGGGCCCCTGATCTGCAGCTCGCCGACCTCGCCGGCCGGGACTTCGGCTCCGTCCTCCCCGACGATACGAAGCGACAGGGTGGGCGCCGGCAGGCCCGCCGAACCCGCCTTCACGTCGATGACGTCGCCGTCGACCGGCATGCCAAGAACGGTGCCCGCCTCGGTCATGCCGAAGCCGTCGGCCATGCGCACCCCCTCGCCGAGCCAGAGGCGGATGTTCTCGGGCGGATTGGGCGCGCCGCCGGTGAAGAGCGCGCGCAGATTGCCGAGGCGGGCCGGGTCGAAGCCCGGTGCGCTGCGAAGCATCTGGGCCATTTGCGGCACGCAGAAATAATGGGTGATTCCGAGCCCGGGGTCGCCGAGCCGCGCCAAAGTGGCAGCCGGGTCGAAGCCGGCGGAAATGTAGATCGTACCACCCTGCATCAGCGGTGGCCGGAGGCTGGTGAGCAGGCCGATGACGTGGAACATCGGCGAATCGCAGAGGAAGACGCTTTTATTGTCGACCCGGCCCAGCACGGAGAAATTGGTCGCGGTGAAGAAGGCGTTGCGCTCGGTCACGATCACGCCCTTGGCGCGTCCCGACGTGCCCGAGGTGAAGAGCAAGATGGACGGCACGTCCGCGTCGGCGGGCTCGCCCGGCGGCGCCGGTTCGGCGCAATCGATCGCCGCGGCCAGGCCGGCCATCGTCATGCGTTCGCAAGGCTGCGCGCAGGCGTCTGCGAGCGGCGCGCTGGCATCGTCCACGACAAGCAATACCGGCTCGCAATCGTCGAGCAGGGCGTCGAGCTCGGACGCCGCCAGCCGCCAGTTCAGCGGCGCGAAGATGGCGCCGAGCCGGGTCAGCGCCTGCTGCAGGATCAGCTGCCAGGCGCTGTTGCGGGCGAGCACGGCCACCCGGTCGCCCGCACCGATGCGCCGCTCGACCAGGACCGACACGCAGCAGGCGATGCTCCGGTCGAGCTCGGCATAAGTCCAGCGCCGTCCCGAAGCGAGGTCGACGCAGGCCAGCCGGCCGGGCGGGCCCGCGGCGTGCAGCCTCACATAGTCGGGAACGGCCCAGCCCGACATGATCGGGTCAGGAGTCGCCGGAGACGGGCTCGGCGCGGTCCTTGTCGTAGGCGCCGAGGCCGGGCTTGTAGCTCTTCTCGTCGATGAACTGCCGGATCCCTTCCTTGCGGCCCTCGGTCTTGTCGTGGAAATTGGCCGCCTCCTGGGCGCGGACCAGGAAATCCTCGGCATTGTCGTAGGTCATTTCCTTGACCCGGCGGACGGCGTCCTTGGTCGCCTTGAGCGCCACCGGATTCTTGGCGAGCAGGATGTTGGCGACCTCGGTGACGCGCTGCTCCAGCTGGTCGAGCGGCACGCTTTCGTTGACCAGCTTCCATTCCGCCGCGGTCTTGCCGTCGATCAGCTCGCCGGTCAGCGAATGGTACATGGCATCGCGCAGGCTGATCAGATCGACGACCACCTTGGTGGCGCCGCCGCCGGGGAGGATACCCCAGTTGATCTCCGACAGGGCGAACTGCGCTTCGTCGGCGCAGAAGGCGAGATCGCAGGCGTAGAGCGGTCCATAGCCGCCGCCGAAGCACCAGCCGTTGACCATGGCGATGGTCGGCTTGTTGTACCACTTCAGGCGCCGCCACCAGCCGTAGGATTCGCGCTGCGACTGGCGCACCGCGCCGAGCCCGCGTTCCTCGGTCTCGCGGAAATATTCCTTGAGATCCATGCCGGCGCACCAGGCGCTGCCTTCGCCCTTGAGGACGAGCACGCCGTAATCGTCGCGATATTCGAGCTCGTCGAGCACCTCCATCATCCGGCGGTTCAGCGACGGGCTCATGCAGTTGCGCTTCTCGGGCCGGTTGAAGCTGACCCAGGCGATGCCCCCCTCGATCCGGTAGGAGACGGTGTCCTTTTCCTCTCTCATGATATTTTCCTTCTAGATGGGGTAGTGACCGGCTTCGGTCTCGATCGTGATCCAGCGAAGCTCGGTGAAGCTGTCGATGCCGGCCTTGCCGCCGAAGCGGCCGTAACCCGAGGCGCCGACGCCGCCGAAGGGCATCTGGGCCTCGTCGTGGACGGTCGGTCCGTTGACGTGGCAGATGCCGGAGCGGATCTGCCGGGCGACCTTGAGGCCGCGCGCGGTGTCGCGGGTGAAGACCGCGGCGGAAAGACCGTAGTCGCTGTCGTTGGCGAGGCGGATCGCGTCCGCCTCGTCGCGGGCGCGGATCATGGCGACCACCGGACCGAAGCTTTCGTCGCGATAGAGCTTCATATTCTCCTCGACCCGGTCGATCACCGTCGCGCACATCAGGACGCTGTCCGATGTGCCGCCGGCGATCGCCACGGCGCCCTTCGACACCGCGTCCTCGATCAGCCCGTTGACATGGTCGACGGTCTTGCGGTCGACGACGGCGCCCAATGGCGTCTTGCCCTCGCGGGGATCGCCGCAGGGCATGGATGAAGCCTTGGCCGCGAATTTCTCGGCGAAGGCGTCGGCGACGGCGTCGACGACGATGATCCGCTCGGTCGACATGCAGATCTGGCCCTGGTTCATGAAGGCGCCGAACGCCGCGGCCTTCACCGCCTCGTCGAGATCGGCGTCCTCGAGCACGATCAGCGGCGCTTTGCCGCCCAGCTCGAGCAGGACGGGCTTGAGATTCTCGGCGGCCCGCCTGGCGATGATCCGCCCGACATGGGTCGAGCCGGTGAAATTGATCCGCTTGACCGCCTTGTGATCGATCAGCGCGCCGACGACCTCGCCGGCATCCTCCGGCGCGTTGGTCACCAGGTTGACGACGCCGGGGGCGAAGCCGGCCTCGGCGAACGCTTCGACGATCAGCGAATGGGTGCGCGGGCACAGCTCGGAGGCCTTGAGGATGACGGTGTTGCCGCAGGCAAGCGGCACCGCGATCGCCCGGACGCCGAGAATGATCGGCGCGTTCCACGGCGCGATGCCGAGGATGACGCCGGCCGGTTCGCGCAGCGCCATGGCGAGGCAGCCGGGCTTGTCGGAGGGAATGACTTCGCCGCCGATCTGGGTGGTCAGCGCCGCCGCCTCGCGGACCATGCCGGCCGCCAGCATCAGGTTGAACCGAGCCCAGCCTTCGGTGGCGCCGATCTCTCCCATCATCGCGGCGACGAAATCGCCGGCCCGCGCCTCCAGCGCCACCGCGGCCTTGTTCAGCATCGCGCGTCGCGCGTTCGGCCCAAGCGCGCTCCAGGCGGGGAGGGCGGCCGCCGCCGCATCCGCCGCCGCATTCGCCTCGGCCATGCCTGCGGCGGGGGCGGAGCTGGCGACCTCGCCGGTCAGCGGATTGCGCCGTTCGAAGGTCCGGTTCGCGGTGGCGGATACGGGGTCCGCCGTCACCAGGTCGCTCATTGGTCTCTCCTTGAAAGAATCGCCGGTCTGCCGCCGAGTATTATTAGTTATATCTCATAACCTTTTTCGGTTGACAAGCCTCTTTTTGGATGGTCCGTTGGGGCAAAGGAAAAAATGGTGCCCAGGACACGCTCATCGACACGCGGCCAGCTCGACGGACTGCTCGGCTATCAGCTGCGGCGGGCCTCGGCGGCGATGACGGCCGACTTCACCAATGAGCTCGGCGCCGTGAAGCTTCGCCCGGTGCAATTCGCAATCCTCTCCCTCGTCGCCGACAACCAGTGGATCAGCCAGAGCCAGCTTTGTCGCGAGCTCTCGGTCCAGAAGGCCAATATGGCGCCGCTCGTCTCGGAGCTGGAACGCCGCGGGCTGCTCGCCCGCGAGCCCGCCCCCCGGGACCGGCGGGTTCAAATGTTGACCCTCACCGGCGAGTCCGAGCGCCAGCTCCCCATCTGGCGAAAGCTGGTGGCGAAACATGAGGCGCGTTTCTTTGGTGCGCTGACCGCGAACGAGCGCGACGACATGATCCGATTGCTGAGAAAGCTCTGGATCGGTGACGATTCCGAAGCGGTGACTACGAAATCCGTGAAGGCGCCGGGCGCCGGGAAGAAGGTAGCATGATGAATGAAGCCGCCCCCGTCCGGCCGAGGGCCATCCTGCTGCTCTGTGCGGTGGTTGCGATCATCGAGGGTTTCGACCTGCAGGCGGCCGGGGTGGCCGCGCCGCGGCTGGCGCCGGCCCTCGGCCTCACCCCGGGGCAGCTCGGCCTGTTCTTCAGCGCCGCGACTTTCGGGCTGATCTTCGGCGCGCTCGCCGGAGGCCGGATCGCCGACCTATACGGGCGCAAGGCCGGGCTGGTCATTTCGCTCACCCTGTTCGGCCTGTTCTCGATCCTCACCGCCTTCGCCTACAGCTTCGAGACCCTGTTCGCGGCGCGATTCCTCACCGGCGTAGGGCTTGGCGGCGCCCTGCCCAACCTGGTCGCCATCGCCGCGGAATCGAGCGGCCCGGAGCGCCGGGCGAGCGCGGTGTCGACCATGTATGCCGGCATGCCCGCCGGAGGCGCCGTCGCGGCTATGGTGTCGATGGCCGGCCTGCACGGCGACTGGCACACCATCTTCATCGTCGGCGGCGCGGCGCCTTTGCTCGTCGTCCCGCTCCTGCTGGCCTTCCTGCCGAGACTGCGGGTGGCGCCCGATCATGCCGGGGAGCAGGGGGCGGGGCGGGCCCTCGGGGTACTGTTCGGCGGCGGCAATGGCGCCCGGACCCTGCTCCTCTGGGCCGGCTTCTTCTTCTCGCTCCTGGTTCTCTATCTTCTGCTCAACTGGCTGCCCGCCTTGCTCGTCTCGCGCGGCCTGACGCCCGGCGAAGCCGGCGCCGTCCAGATCGCTCTCAACCTGGCCGGCGCCCTTGCCAGCCTCGCCGCGGGCCGGGCGATGGATCGGTCGGACCGGCCGGCCACGGTGGCGATCGCCTTTGCGGCTTTGCTCGCGGCTCTCGCATATCTCGGCCTGATGCCGGCAAGCGTCGGTTTCGCGATCGCGGGCGGCGCCTTCGTCGGCGCGGCGATCATCGCCGTCCAGGCGATCCTCTACGGGCTCGCGCCGACCTTCTATCCAGCGGCCCTCCGCGGAACCGGCGTGGGTGCCGCGGTCGCCGCCGGCCGGCTCGGCTCGGTCGCCGGCCCCCTGCTCGCGGGCGTGCTGGTCGCGGGCGGGCGCAGCCCGGTGCAGGTGCTGATGGCCCTCATCCCCATCGCTTTGGCCGGCGGCATTGCGACCTTCCTGCTGGTGCGGATGCCGCGAGTGGAGGAAATTGGCGGTCGGTGACGAACGCGCTATCGAGCGCCGAGCGAAGGAGGAACCGCCCCTTGATTCACCAGGCATCCGGCCATTGAGCGACGCGCTTCCCCCCGCACCCGTTGCCGCGCAAAAAGTCCGGGTCTGGGATCTGCCGACCCGCCTGTTCCACTGGGCGATCGTCATCCTGATTCCCGCTCTGTGGTGGACCCACGAGATCGGCCGGCTCGAACTCCACATCCAGCTCGGCGAGGTGATGCTGGGCCTGATCCTGTTCCGGTTGATCTGGGGCGTGATCGGCAGCTCGACCGCGCGCTTCGCCGGCTTCCTGCGGGGACCCGGCGCAGTCCTGGACTATGTTCGCGGGCGGGGCGGCGAAGTGTTCGGCCACAATCCGCTGGGCGGGTGGAGCGCGTTCGCCATGGTGGTGATGGTGACCGTCGAGGTCGGCCTGGGCCTGTTCGTCACCGACGAGGACGGCCTCAACAGCGGATCGCTTTCGCACCTGATCACCTATGACAGCGCGCGCGACGTCGCCGAGTGGCATGAAACTCTATTCTATGTGATGCTCGGCTTCATCGCGCTCCATGTCGCCGCGATCTTCTATTACCTGCTGGCCAGGCGCGACAATCTGATCACGCCAATGCTAAGCGGGGTTCGAAGCGCGCCGGAATCCGGCGAGGAGATGGTCGGCGCACCGATCTGGCGCTTTCTGCTCGCCGCGATGCTGGCCGTGGGCGCTACTCTGGCGATCGTCTACCAGCTGTAAGCCCGGAGGCGATCGGGCAGGCCGCTACAGGACGTGATCCAGATAGCGCTCGGCATCGAGCGCGGCCTGGCAGCCGGACGCGGCGCTGGTGACGGCCTGGCGGTAGATATGATCCTGGACGTCGCCGGCGGCGAACACGCCGGCGATGTTGGTCTGGGTGGCGTTGCCGGCGCGGCCCCCCATCGTGACGATGTAGCCGTTCTCCATCTGCAGCTGGCCGACGAAGATGTCGGTGTTGGGCTTGTGGCCGATGGCGATGAAGACGCCCGTCAGGGCGATCTCCTCGCTCTCATCGGCAAGGCAGCTCCTGATCCGCATGCCGGTGACGCCGCGCTCGTCGCCGAGCACCTCGTCCAGCGTCGAATCCCACTTGATCGTGATCTGCCCCGCTTTTTCCTTCTCGAACAGCCGGTCGCGAAGGATCTTCTCGCCGCGGAACTTGTCGCGGCGATGGACGACGGTCACGTGGCTGGCGATATTGGCCAGGTAGAGGGTCTCTTCCATGGCGGTGTTGCCGCCGCCGATGACCGCCACGGCCTGGTTCTTGAAGAAAAAGCCGTCACAGGTCGCGCAGGCCGAGACGCCCCGGCCCGCATAGGCCTCTTCCGAAGGCAGGCCGAGATATTGCGCCGAGGCGCCGGTGGCGATGATCAGGGCGTCGCAGGTGTAGGTGCCGTCGTCGCCGACCAGGGTGAACGGCTTTTCGTCCAGTTTGGCGGTATGGATGTGATCGAAGATCATCTCGGTGCCGAAGCGCTCGGCGTGCTTCAGGAAGCGCTCCATCAGGTCCGGGCCCTGCACGCCGTCATTGTCCGCCGGCCAATTGTCGACATCGGTGGTCGTCATCATCTGGCCGCCCGGGGCGATACCGGTGATGATCACCGGCTTCAAATTGGCGCGCGCCGCATAGACGGCGGCGGTGTAGCCGGCCGGACCGGACCCGAGGATCAGCAACTGGACGTGGCGGTTGGGCATTCTGCGGCACCTGGAGGGCTTGAGGCGATGGAAGGGACTGCCTAACGGCGATCCGGGCATTCCGAAAGGTGGCGGAGAGGGTGGGATTCGAACCCACGGTACCCGTGAAGGCACAACGGTTTTCGAGACCGTCCCAATCGACCACTCTGGCACCTCTCCGCTGAGACGAGGATGGCCGCACGGAGGCGGCGCCGGTCGACGCGCCGGGGGCTCTAGAGCGATTTCGGGACGAGCGCAACGCCGTCCGGAATTGCGGTGCCGGTTTACTTGTCTCCACGCGAGATTCGGCTGCGCGCCTCCGCCGGATCCGGAATTCACGCCGGCCACCCTCTCCCGGCATGATCGTCGGCATTCGATCGCGCGGTCAAAGGTCTCCGCGGAGAATCGCAGCTTCGAGCTCGTAGAGGCCGACCGCCCGCGCCTCGATCGCTGCAATGAAGGGAATCAGGCCGATTGGATCGTCGGGTTCCAGGGCTCTCCAGCCCAGCCCGCAGGCATCGGCGATCGCCTCATAGTCCACCGACCACTGGATGAGCTTCGTCCGGTAGCTGCCGTCCAGGGTCTCCGAGGTAAGCGCCCACCGCTCATACATCTCGGACAGCGCGACCATCTCGACATAGTCCAGGGTGTTGATCGCGTGCTGGACATCGACGTGGTAGGTGTGAGGGGCTTCGAAGTCTGGCGCCATGACGACGGACAATAGCATTTTCAGCAGCAGGGGTGAGCCCGAAACGGGCCCTTTTGTCGGGCCGGACCGCGTCGGCGAGCAGGATGCGCGTTCTTTCGCGAGCGCCGCCCCGGTTCCCGGGGACGGCACGCCCTCGCGGCAGGATCCATTGAAAATCTGTGCGATAGCTCCGATCAATAACGGCTTCGGCCGCGGCAGACTGTCCGCGCCAAAGAACTGGCGTATCGAACCAATCGTCCTCGTCGTCGCGATTTCCATCAGATATTTGGGCAACGACAAATCGGTTGGGCCGTGGACTACCCCGCTGTACCATCGCAACATAGACCGCCGAGTCGACACTCGCGAAGGGGAACCGGATCATGGGGCTGAACGGCTACTTCATTCTCGAACACGATATTCCGGAGGCGCCCGCCACCAGGTCGGGACGGTTCGGAGAGGGGTTCGGGGTCAGGACCATGGGGCCGGGCGCGGCCAAGTCCCAGCAGCCGCCGGTCAAGGTTTCTACCGCCGAGCTCACCGCGGCCGAAGCGGCGACGGAGCGCAAGCGCGCTGGCGTTCGCGTGGTCGGCCGCAAGATGCCGATCCGGTTGATCGCGCCGCTGGCCGATCCCGCGGCCGGAGGGGGCGCCAAAGGCGGGGCGGCCAAAGGCGGCGCGGCCAAGGGCGGTGGCGGGGCGCCGCCGTCCTGGGGCGTGACGGCGACCGGCGCCGACGACAGCCCGTTCGATGGCTCCGGAGTCACCGTCGCCGTCCTCGATACCGGAATCGCGCGCGATCATCCGGCCTTCGCCGGGGTCGACCTGCTTGTCCGCGATTTCACCGACGCCGCGGGCAAGGGCGAAGACACGCACGGTCACGGCAGCCATTGCGCGGGGACGATCTTCGGCCGCGACGTCGGCGGCAGGCGGATCGGCATTGCCCCCGGCGTCGGACGCGCCCTGATCGGCAAGGTGATACCGGATGAGGGCGGCGGGGATTCGGGAATGCTGTTCGATGCGCTCAACTGGGCCAGCGGCAACGGCGCCAACATCGTGTCCATGTCGCTCGGCTTCGATTTTCCGGGGATGGTCGAGCAATTGGTCCAGGGCGACGGCCTTCCCCAGCAGCTCGCGGTCTCGAACGCCCTGGTCGTGTTCGGTCAGAATTTGCGGGCCTTCGATGCGATCATGGCGATGTTCCGCGCCAGCGAGCCGATGGGCCGCAACATGCTGGTGGTCGGCGCAGCGGGCAATGAAAGCCGGCACGACGCCGGGGCCGATTATCGCATCTCCGCCTCGCTCCCATCCGCCGCCGCCGGCGTGATTTCGGTCGCCGCCTACGGGCGCAAGGGCGAGAATTTCGAAATGGCGCCTTTCTCCAACGGCGATGCGCTGATTGCCGCGCCGGGCGTCGACATCGTGTCGGCCGACATTGTCGGCGGCCTGACTATGATGAGCGGCACCAGCCAGGCATGTCCGCACATCGCCGGCCTCGCCGCTCTGTATTGGCAGCAGATCGCCTTCAGCGGCGCGACGCCCACGCCGGACAAGGTGCGCGAAGCGATGTTCGCCGCCGCGACCCTTCAGAATCTGCCGGTCGAGGCCGACGAATCCGTGCGCGGCCGCGGCCGCGCCTTGGCGCCGAAAGGAAACTGAGCGCGCGATGGCCGATCCCGCCCTCATCTTCAGCGACGAGGCCGATCGCGCCGGCACCCACGTCCTGTTGATCGGGATCGGCGACTATCCCTGGCTCGAGGGCGGCGCCAAATGCAAGACGCCCGAGCACCATGAAAATGCCATGGGCATGGGCCAGCTCACCTCGCCCCCGGTTTCGATGCGGCGGCTGGCCGACTGGTTTCTGGATGGTTTCGCCAATCCCGATCGTCCGCTTGCCAGCCTGGCGATGCTCCTGTCCGAGAAGAAGGCCGCCACCTACGCCCATGCTAGGGCGCCTGCGCCGGCAAAGGTCTTGCCCCGCGGGTCGATCGACGATGTGAAGAAGGCGGTGGCGGCGTGGGTCAAGCGCGCCGCGGGACGGCGCGACAATGGTCTGATCTTCGGCTTCTGCGGCCATGGCGTGCAATCGTCGAACCCGGTCCTTTTGTGCCGGGATTATGGCAGCAACACCGAAAGCCGGTTCGACGGCGCCATCGATTTCGAACAGTTCCGGATCGCGCTTTCCACGCGCCAGCCCGATTACCAATTGCTGCTGGTCGACGCCTGCCGCACGCCCGACGTCGAAAATTCGCTGCTCGGCCAGGCGACTCCCGGCAGCCGCCTGATCGACGGGGTCAGCCTCACCACGCGCGACAACGCCCCCGCCATGCAGAGCGTCGAGTTCGCCACTTCGCTCTACACCCAGTCCTGGGGCGCCGAAAATGCGCCGAGCCTGTTCAGCGAGGCCCTGCTCGAGGCCCTGGCCAGCGGCGGCGCCGACCGCAACGACCAATGGTGGGTGACGACCAGCCAGCTGCACGCCGCGCTGGCGACCTATATGGCCCGCATCTCCCAGGCCGAGGGGCTGGTCCAGCGCCCCGCCGCCGGGCAGCTCCAGAATTTCCGGATCAGCAAGCCGGATCGGATCAGCGTGCCGCTTTACGTGCGCAGCACCGAACCGGCGATCTGGGCCGGGCCGCTCCGGCTCGAGGCGCGGCGCGGGGACCTGTGCGCCGAAGAGATGGATTATGTGCCGCCCGGCGACGCCGCGGCGCTCCAGGCGGTCAGCGAATGTACCTTGCGCCTCACCAACCCCAGCCAGAAGGTCGCCGACGTCGTCTACGAGGTCCACGCCAAGTTCGCGCCGAACTCGCCATTTGCCGACACCGTCGAGCAGATCATCGCTTATCCGCCGGAAGTGACCTGCGAGCTGCCCGTGGGGAAGCGGCCATGATGATCACGCCCACCGGGATCACGATCAGCTTCGGCGGCGCCCGTGGCCGAAGCGACGACAGCCGGCCGGTCGTGGCGCAGATCTTCGGCTTCGCCAGGGGCGCCGAGGATGAGCCGGTCAGCCACGAGATGGTGGTCCCGGCCGGCGAAACCGTGGAACAGAAGCTCGACGAGGGCTTGTACAACGTCCAGCTGACCCTGCCGTCCGGCCGGATCCTCCAGCGCAACGTCAAGATCGGCCCCGAATCCAACGAGGTCTTTCATTTCTTCGAGGATTTCGTCCCCAATGCTGGCTTCAGCCTGCAGGAATCGGTGGGGCGAAGCGACGAGGAAGTTCTAGTCGAAGCCGCGGCGGCTTCCGGCAATACCAGCCTCGCCGACTATCAAAGAAGGATGCGGTGGGTCGAAGACGCCACCCGCACCTGGCAACGGGGTGGCCCGGTGCCTCCGAAACGGCCCGGGGTGCGCTACCGCGTCAATCCGGATCTGGAAGCGAACCTACCGGCGCCGCCCGACACGCCCACAGTCAGGCTGCTTATCGGCCTCGCGCCCGATCCCGCCGCCGAAGCTCCGGACGGCAGCGATGGTGCATTTATCGGATTTGAGAAGTTTCACGGCGACAGCGGCCTGTGGCGAATCCCGTTCGCCGGCCCGGAACCGCCGACCCGCCAGACCCGACGCTGGGCGCGGGTTGAGTTGCCCGACGGACGAGTCGAGCTCGCCAGCCTGCCGCTGCCCTGGTGCCGTGCCGACGACGACGAGTTCGAGCCCGCCGAACTGCTGGTCGATCCGGCGCGCGGGGAGGGTGCGGCGACGACGGTGGCCGTTCACGACCGGCGTCTGGGCGGCTTGCTCGCCTATCTCGACCGCGGCCAGGCCGGGGCGGCGGGGCCGCTGCTCCAAGAGCTGGAAAGCGACCCGCTGATCCGCGACACCATCCTCGAAAAGACGAAGAACCCGCTCGCCGCCTGCGCCGCGGCCTATGTCGGCCTGGCCGTCTATCCGCCCAACGAGCGCGAAGAGTGGGACGTCTGGCTCGGCAATTGCATGACCATCTTCCCGGACATTCCGGACGCGGCGATCGTCCACGCCCGGCGGCTGGTGCTTCGTCCCACGTCCGAGGGCGACAATGCGCGGGCGGCGGACGCGTTGCGCCAGGCCTGCGCGGCCGGCGTGCCCTATTTCAGCACCGGCGTGCTGCTGCTGCGCGAGATGCTCGTCCTGCTGTCGCCCGATCATCCCGATCTCGCTGCTCGGGCGGTCGAAGCGGACCGCCTCGCCGGGCGGATCGATCCGAGCCAGGCTTTCACGGTTCTTCGCTACGCCCCCCCAAGGAAGGTCAGCTGATGAGCATATTCCGCCTTGCCATGTTGCCCGCCAGCGAGGGCGATTGCCTGATCCTGAGCTACGGTCCCGACGAGGGGGATCTGCGCCACGTCGTCATCGACGGCGGCCGCAAGGCCACCTGGCCCGCCCTCAAAAAGGCGCTGGAATCGATCGCCGCGCGCGGCGAGGCGGTCGAGCTGCTGATGCTCAGCCATATCGACGCCGACCATATCGACGGGTTGCTCGAGCTGGCCGAAAGCCCGGCGCTGCCGCTCGTCCCGAAGACAATCTGGTACAACGGCTATGACCAGCTCAAGGCGCTTGCGCCCGCCGGCGGCCTTGGCGTCAAGGGGTTCCGCGCCGCCGATCTCTACAGCAAGGCGCTGGCCGCCAAGGGCTGGGCGCTGAACGGCGAGTTCGCCGGAAAGGCGATCACCGTCGAGGGCCGTCCCGATTCGTTCGACTTCGCCGGGCTCAAGCTGACCCTGGTCTCGCCAAGCCGCGCGAAGCTGAAGCGTTTGTGGGACGAGTGGGAAAAGTATCGCGACACCCACCCGGTCGGCCTCATGCCCAAGGGCAAGCGGGCGATGCCGGCGACGCTCGACGTCGACGTGCTGAGCAAGCCGAGCCCGAACGACAGCACCGCCCCCAACGGTTCGAGCATCGCCGTCATCGCCGAATATGACGGCCGCCGCGTCCTCCTCGGCGCCGACGCCCATCCCGACGTGCTGCTCGCCACGGTGACGGCGCAGGCCGGGGCCGGCGGCCGGCTCGCGCTCGACCTGGTCAAGCTGCCGCACCATGGCAGCCGCGCCAACGTCACCCGCGACGTGATCGAGAAGCTCGATTGCCGGCGCTTCGCGATCTCGACCAGCGGCGCGGTCTTCGGCCATCCCGATCCCGAGGCGATCAGCCGGGTGCTCAAGTTCGGCAAGGCCGGTGCCAAGACGCTCTATTTCAACTATGCGAGCGAGCGGACCCTGCCCTGGGACGATCCGGCGCTGAAGGCGAAATGGGACTATCAATGCCG
Source organism: Allosphingosinicella sp. (assembly GCA_036525215.1). Taxonomy (GTDB): domain Bacteria; phylum Pseudomonadota; class Alphaproteobacteria; order Sphingomonadales; family Sphingomonadaceae; genus Allosphingosinicella. The sequence continues at coordinate 14,785 of DATDAU010000060.1, read as the reverse complement.
GTTCCCCGCGGCCGCGGGCGAGCCGATGGTCGTCGACATCTGATGCCGCCGGCGAAGGCCTGCCTGGCGATCGGCATCTCCGACGCGCCGCCGCTCGATTATCTTCCGGGCGCGGTCAATGGCGCCGCCTCGATCGCAAAGTGGGCGGAGCAGGCGGGCTACCGGACCACTTTGCTGGTCGATACCGAAAAGCCGGTCGATATCGATACCGTCAATGCCGCCCTCACCGGATTGCTGATGGGACGGGGCAAGACCGAACGGCTTTTGATCTACTTTGCCGGCCATGGTCTGGCGCGCGACGCCGCCGAAGATCTGTGGCTTCTTTCCGAATGGTTCAGCGACCAAAGGGCCGTCGCCGTCGGCGGCCTGAAGCGCCGGCTCGAGCGTTTCGGCATCGAGCAGATCGCGATCGTCGCCGATGCCTGCCGGTCGCTGCCCAACGATCTCGACACCGCCGATCTCACGCCGGACAATGTCCTCGGGCGTGGCCCGGTCGATCCCAACCTTCCCCTCGTCGACATTCTCAAGGCGTCGTCGAAATTCCGCGCCGCCTACATGATCAGCGGCCCGACCGCCGAGGATGACCGGTGCATCTTCACCGGCGTGCTGGAAGAGGCCTTGTGGGGCGCGAAGGCCGGCGCCTTCGCGGACGATCGGCCGGGAGTCATCACCAGCGGCAGCCTTGCCAAATATCTGCGCGCCGAGGTTCCGGTCAGGGCCCGGGAATATGAGGTGGAACTGCGTCCCGACATCGTCTCCGGCTTCCTCAGCCCGGACGACGTCTATGTCGGCGCGCCGGCTCCGCCGGCCCCCGCATTGCCGTCCTGGCCGCCGGCCGGGCCGCCCGGTGCCATGGGTCCGGATGCCCGGGGCGCCGGCGGCGGCAGGCGCGGCTGGTCGACCGCCGGGCAGCCCGAAGCGTCCGGCGGCGACGTCCTCGAGTGGCTTGGGGACGACGGCGGGGATCTCCCCCGCCAGCCGGCCAGCCTCGAACCGGAATCCCCCGCCCCGAAGGTCACGGCCGAGGACGATCGCAAGCTGATCGAGGAGGGGCGCGCCGATCGCCAGAAGCGCAAGGACGGTTTCGCCGCCGCTTATGCCGGCGAGGACCGCCCGACCCATTATGAGACCGCCGCCGGCTTTGCAATTTCCGGCGCTTCCGCCCGTCGCGGCGTCCTCGGCAAGGCGGCGATCGCGCAGGACGATCGGGACGGGCGCTGGTGGCGGGTCGCGCCGCCGGACCCGCCCGGCATGGCTTGGTCGGGCGGCCGGCTTCACGAGCCGCTGCCGCTGCTGGTGGAGCTTGACGACGGTCGCTGGGTCGGCGCGGCGGCGCTCCCGCAGTTCGTCGCCACCTTCTCGATCGACGCGACGGGCGCCGCCAGCCTGATCTACCGTTCGATGTACGACACCTACGGGATCGAGATGACCGAGCGCGCGGTGGCGGCGCTGCGCGCGGGCGCGATGGCCGCCCAGGATGCGCGCGCCTTCGCCGTCGAGCTGCGCCAGCGCAAGCACGCCGATCCCGTCATGGGCGTGCTCGCCGCCTATCTCTACGATAGCCAGGGCGACGTCGAAAGCATCCGCCAGATCGCCAGTTTCTATGCCGGCGCCGGCCAGGCGATCCCCTACGACATCGCGGTGCTTGGGCGTTTGAAGACGTCCGCCGGTCCCGAGGGGCAGATCGTCGCCCATGTTCCCGCGGTCGCGGCGCGCGCGCCGCAGGGTCCGGCCGAGGAACAGCGCCGCTGGACCTACGGCGCGACTCCGGAAGCGGGCGGCCTGGTCGGCGGCGCGTTTCCCTGGCTCCGGCAGGGCTGGTCCTTGCTCGACGACGAGGTCGGGTCGGCGCTTGTTCCCGAGGGCCTGCTCGAAGTGCTGCCGCACCTCCTGCCGTCCCCCTTCACCGCCTTCGACGCGGAGGGCGGCAAATTGCTCTGCCGCAGGATTTTCGGAAGCGGCACATGATCTGCCTTCGGCGAAACCTGCCGGGCTGAGGTTGGAACTTCAACGGCCCGTCGGGCCCTGCTGAACGGGCGGCTGCTGTTGCTGCTGCTGTTGTTGTTGTTGCTGTTGCCGCTGCATTTCCTGCTGCCAGCCTGCGGGGGCCATCCAGGCAATGATTTCCACGCGCCGGTTTTGAGGTTCACGAACCCTCGGGCCGGTCGCCACGATCGGCCGGGATTGTCCGAACCCTTCCGCGACCATCGCCGAGTCCGGGACTCCCCTTCCGGCAAGGTAGGCCCGCACACTGTTCGCCTGCCGTTGCGTCAATCCGATCGCATAGGTCGGCGATCCCGCGCGATCGGTATGGCCTTGAATGCGGAGCAACAATATTCGCCCCCGATTTTCCCCGCTGGCGTCGAGTCCCTGCTGTTCCCGGTTGCGCGCAATGGCCACATTGTCGAGAATCGCTGCGGCCGCAGGAGAGACTTCGTCCTTGTCCCAGTCGAAGTAGACGATCCAGGGACCGATATTGGTATATTGCGACCCCGGGAGGTCAGTCGGCTGAAGCGCCGCAGCGGTCGCGCTGGTCGGGCCGCATCTCGCAATGGCGATGCGAAGGGCCGTATCGGTAAAGCGATTCGCAATATTGGGGTTCGCGCCTTGCGACAGCAGCCAGGTTACGACCTGGGCGCCGCACCGCTCGGACGCCAGGTGGATGGCCCGATTCTGCTCGTCGTCGATTGGGTCGTTGACCCCAAATCCTCGCGCGAACAGGCCATTGAGCGTCCTAACACTTAGTGCGGGATTCGACGCCGCGATGCTGGCGGCTTCCCACGCCTCGCGTGGAGCCGGCCTACCCTGTCCGCTATCGGTTTGCTGCCCGTCACTCGAAGTGTTTGTGACCGTAGTTTCGATCGTCTGACTCTCCTTTATTTGTTCCCCGTTGGCATCATCTTGGTCGTTCGCCGCAGATTCGTTCTGATCGATCGCGGAAACGTTGGTCGCGTCGACAATGTCTGTAACCGATCCACGCTCGGAACGCGCCGAGCTGTTCGTCATCGGCCATTGCCAGACCGCGATCGCGATCATTGCCGCCACGGCCGCGAGCGCCGCCCGAAGCTCCTGGCTTTGCCAAAGTGCGCGCGCGCGCCGGACCAGCGCCGAGGGCGCCTCGACCCCGAGCCGCTCGGGCGGCAGGCCCGCCAGCGCGTCGATCAGGATCCGGTCGCTGAGCACGCTTTGCGGCGAGAGCTTCAGCCATTCGAGCAGCCGCTTGCGCAGCGCCTTGTCGTTGCCGCGCGCGAGATCGATCGACATGCCCTGGGTCGGAGTCTCGACCGGCAGCAGATAGGCCTGGATCGCGGCGACCGCCTCGGCGAGCTGCGCCGGGGTCAGGCCGCGCACCAGTTCGCGGCGGAGCCAGTCCGGCATCCGGCCGGCGCGCATCCAGGGCAGCCGCGCGAGGCGAAGGAATCTTTGCTCTTCCATCAGCGGCGCCGCGCCGTCGCCCAGCGCGGTTCCGAGATGGACGGTCAGCGCCGGGTCGACATAGGGGAACAAGGCAAGCGCGCGGAGCCAGTAACGCGCGCCGCTGTCGAGCCACGCCTCGAGATCCGCGACCAGCTCCGCCGCCAGCAGATCGGGCGGCTCCTCATTGCCGAGAAGCCGGTCGCGGTCGGCGGCGAGCGCTTCCGGCAGGTCCTGCCGGCCGAACGACCAGCGGGGCGGCCGGGTCGTGCCGCCGGCAAAGTCGCCATAGCCGGCGAGCCCGCTTTCGCTGAGCGGGAAGATGGCCAGTCCGGCCGACTGGATGCGGCCTTCCGCTCGCCCCCACGTCTCGCCCGGGCGCGGGTCGAGCATCGCCGGGCGCTCGGTTTCGGCGATGTCGTCCAGCCAGTAGGGCACGATGTCGCCGGCGAAACAGTCATAGCCTTCCATGAAAAGCAGATGGCGCGCGTCGTTCTGGCGGGCGAGCGCCGTGGCCAGCGGCACCATGACAGTGGGCGCGCCGCGGACGATTTTCTGGAGGCGCCGCGGATCGCCGAAGAATTCATATTGGGTATGCGCGACCTGCTCTTCGGCCAGGCGGTTGCACAACAGGCGGCTGACGATCGTCAAATGGTCGCCGGGCGCTTCGCGCTCGCTCATCACCACATAATCCGGGCTGCGCGGGCGCACCCCGAAGCGCAGCACCGGCATGCCGCCGGCCGCGATCGTCTGCCGGATCGACGCGGCGACGTTGAGCTTGGGCGACGAGACGGCACGGTGCCGGCGCAATTTGCGCAGCGCCTGGCGCATGCGCGGGCCGTCGAACAGATTGGCGAGGCCCTCGGCGAAGGCCAGCGGAACGGATTTGTGCGGCTCGGGCGCCGAATCGCGACGGATCGCCTGCCGCCGCCGCCTTTGCCAGATCGCATAGGCGAGCGCCGCGATGGGCGGCGCCAGGAGCCATGCCATTGCCCACCAGTCGATGCTCGACGAGCCCTGCCCCTGGACCGGGGACGGCGCGGTGCTTGGAGGCGGCGGTAATGGCGTTGGTAAAGCGATTGGGGCGGGCCCCGGATCCACCGGAGGCGGCGTCGCCAACAGGTAGCGAAGGAGGATGGCGGCCAGGATCACGGCGACGACGGCGGCGACGGCAATCCCGGCGCGCTTCTTCCAGTCCGCCCCGCCATGCCGGGCGCCGCCGGAATCGTCGTCGGCCGTACCATCGGCGTCTGGTTTTGCCCGCGGCCCTTTTGCGCCCTCCTCCTTGTCCGGCCGCGAAGGAAAGGCCTCGAGGAATCGCGCCTGGGCCTCGGCGCTGCGGCACAGGGCCGGCGCGATCCACAGCGGAATCCGTTCGTCGTCCGGCCTGATCCCGCGCCCCGCGAGCTGGAGCCTGAGCCTTTCGAAACGCAGGAGATCGGCCGGGCCGGGATCGAGGCGCCGCACCGCCGCGGTGGCCAGCCGGAAATAGTCTATGCCCGCGATTTCCTTTTCCGGCGCGGAGCTCACTCTGTCGGCACCCCCTTGGACTGCCGCAGCACGCGCTGCCCCGCTTCGATTTCCTCCTTCGACTTCAGCAGGGCGCAAAGGCTCGCGTCGAGCGAACCCGGCCGATCGGCCAGCAGATCGTTGAGGTCGGTTTCGGCGCTGACTTTCTCCCGGCTGAGCAGGATGTCGATCCAGGCCAGGAGCTCGGCGGTCCCGGGTTTCTTGTGGACGTCGCGGTCTTCGCGAATTTCGTAAAGCAGTTTGATGGCGCTGACCACGAGGTCGTCGCCGAGTGTGAGACCGGCGATGGCGCTGTCGACGATGGCGGCAAGCTCCCGATCGCGCGGGAAGGGAATGTCGAAATAGACGCAGCGCCTCAGGAAAGGCTCGGGAAGCGACTTCTCGGAATTGCTGGTCAGGATCGCGATCGGCCGAAAATCGGCGTTCGCCCGGACCGCGACGCCGAGCTCCGGAATGGCGAACGCCATGTTCTCGATCTCGGCCAGGAGGTCGTTGGGCGTGTCGCGCGGCGCCTTGTCCAGCTCGTCGATCAGCACGGCGCAATGCGCCGGAACCGCCTCGGCGAAGTCGGGCGCGTGCGGCATCAGCCAGGCCGCGCGGGCGGCGTCCTCGCTCATCTTGTCGGCGCCGAAAGCGCGCGTCACCAGGCCTTCCGCGTTGCGGAAATTCGCGCCGGCAAGCGGGCGGCCCGCCAGGTCCGTCACGTCGCCCGCGCCGCCGCTTGCCCTCAGGATGGCCTCGCCGAGGGCGTTGAACTGGAGATATTCGACCAGCGGCCGCGCCTCGTCCCGGCTGGCGTCGCGAAACCGCGCCACCTCGTCGAAGCTGTAGAGCAGGTCCCGGCCGCTCGATCCGGACTTGACGTCGAAGCGCAGGGGCTGGTCGTCCGGAAGCCCCAGGACGTGGGCGAGCCAATAGGCCGCGCGCGTCTTTCCGGTGCCGGGCTCGCCGGTCAGCAGCAGTGGAACGCCCAGCATCATGGCGACGTCGAACGCCTCGACCAGACCCTTGGCCGGGCGATAGGTCGCGACCGCCTTGTGGCCCTCGGCAAGGGGCGGTCTCAATTTGAGAGGCCCTTTGCGGGCTACGGAAATGAAATCCATGGTCGCTTTCCCCTGTGTCGGCCGGCTAGCCGGCCAGCCCCGCCATCCAGTTCTCGACGTCCTTCAGCCGGATATAGTCGATCTTCGAAAGCGCCCGCCGCGCGTCGTCCTTGACCTCGGCCACCCTGTCGTCGTCGAGCCCGGCGTCGCTCCCGTAGCGGTCGATCCAGTTCTCGACGAAATCGAGATCGAAATAATTGAGGATGCTCGCCGCGTAGATGGGCGCGCCGGTTCCGTCCTCTTCCTGGGCGGACGCGATCATGCTTTTGTAGAAGCGGTTGAGGATCGCGTTCGGCTCGTCCGATCCCGGCCGGAAATCGCGCGAGTCGAGGCGCACGATCAGGAAATGGATGAGCGGACGATCGATCGATTCATCGTCGATCTCGCAGAAATAGGTCTTCCATTTCCTGAGCAGCGCGACGTGCCGGCGGCCGAAGGTGCGCTGGTCGAGCTGGCTGTAGAAGATCAGCGGCCTCAGATCCTCGTTGAACTTCTGGCGAATGCTCGCCGGGTCGTCCTCCAGGGCGTTGAGGTGGAGGGCGAGCTCGCCCCGCATCGTCGCGAAGGCCTGGTCGACGTCGAAGCGCTTCTCGGTCTGCGGCCAGCTGATCTCCAGGGCGTCGATCTTGTGCGCGCTGATGTTGTTCTTCTCGAAGAAATCCCTGAGGTCGTAGTTGCGAAACCGGTCGCGGCATCTCTTGGGGACGTCTTCCTCGATGCCGGCGATGGCGCAGATCAGCGCCGATTTGTGCGCGGTCCAGCTTTCGTTGAAATAGCGCCGGAACTGCGCCGCCTGCGGGTCGCGGTCGAAGCGGTTGATCTCCTTGAGAAACAGCTTGTTCAGCGGCTCCGCGGCCAGCGTCTGCGCCGGGCGCCTGCCGATCTCCCCTCCGCTTCCGTCGCCGATTGGCGCCGCCTTGCGCAGCGCCTCGATCGGGATGATCAGGCCGCTTCTCTCCTGCTGCACCTCCGCGACCATCCCCAGCAATCCGTCGGTCGGATGGAAGACCGCGGCGCCCGAACAGCCGGGCTTCACCGCCTGGTCGTCCTCCCAGGCGGCGACGAAGACCCGGCTGAGCTCGGCATAGTCGCCGGTCACGCCCTTGATCTGGATGCCCTTGAGAAAACCCTTCTTGATGCCGGTGCCGCTGAATTTCTGGTCGGGCTCGACCGCATGGAGCCGGGAGGTCGCGATGCTGTGGCTTGCCGGAAAGGTGCTGCCCTCCTCGAGCTCGAGGATCGCGATGTCGAGCAGCAGGTCGGCATCTCCGGAAGGCGAGGGCAGGCGGGTCGGATAGGCCTCGCGCACGCGCAGCCTCGCGAGATGTCCTTCCGCGACCGGAAACGCGGCCATGACCACCGCCCCGGCCGAGGCGGGGCGCCCCAGGCAGCTGGTAACGACGTGCGTGCAGGTCATCACTTCGGTCGGGCTGAAAATAAAACCGCAGCCGACCGGGCTGAAATTGCCGTCGGACATTCGTACCTGACTTAGCAATCTCACCTGACAGGGCAGGCGCTGCTGGTAGAACATGTCCTGTTTCCACTGAATTGAGGATCAGGCGGGCATTCGGGCAATTGACCCCAATTCCCGTGTCCCGTCAATTTGTGGCGGCGGTGACTCTCGCTGGCGTCATCGGCCTCTTCCGCCGGCGTCTCCCTGGACTGGCCGGCTACATCCGCGGCAGGGAGGATATCTACCCGGGGATTGGACTGTCCGTCTTCGTCGGTCCGGTCGGCGCCGGTTACGTTGTGAACGCGAGCCGCGGGGAGCGCGAACAAGTAAACTGGCACCGCAATTCCCCGGTGACCCGGCGCCGCCATCCCCACCCGCTTCAGCGCAGGTCGACTCGAATCGCCTCGCACAGATTGACGCCGGGATAGTCGCGTGTCGCTCCGTCCGCGAAGGTCGCACGCACCTGCCAGCGGCACAGCTCGATATCGGCCTCATAATGGGCGGCGGCGCGCGTCCCGTCCGCCAACTCGCTCTGGGAAAGCACGTTGTCGCTCCATGGAGTCTCCGCGGCCCCCGGGTCGAGCGGCCCTTCGTCGGGCCTGACCGAGAGCGCGGTGACCGTCCGACCGGTGCGGTTGAAGGCGATGAAATCCATGCCGCGATGCGACGCCGCGTCCTCCTCTTCCGCGACGCCCCACAGGCTGTTGTCCGATGCCGGATCGCCGGCACTGTTCCGGGCGGCCACCGCCGGCGCGGCGGCGTTCCCGCCCGCCTCGGCGGAATTGCCGGGCGGCAAAGACTGGTTGCAGGCCGTCAGCGCCAGCATGGCGGCGGCCATTCCGAACAGTGGCGTGCGGCGCATGGCGGCCCTTTCCTTTGCTGATCCCCCACCGGCATAACCCGGCTTGCACCCCGGCGCGACAGCCCTTTGAGCGGGCGCTTGCCGATTGGGCCTGATGGGGGAAAAATGGCGCCGCGATTTTCGCGCCTCCACTCCTCTTCACTCAGGCGGCCTGGCCATGGAAAAGATCGAGATCCACACCCGCGACGGTATCTGCCCGGCCTGGGTCCATCGCCCTTCCGGCGCGGGCCCCTGGCCGGCGGTGCTGATGTTCATGGACGGCCCCGGCATCCGGCCCGCCGTCCAGGAGATGGCGGCGCGCCTCGCCGGGGGCGGCTTCTTCGTGCTGCTTCCCGATCTCTTCTACCGCTCAGGCGCCTATGCGCCGGTCGATCCCCGCACGCTCTTCGCCGATCCGGCCCTGCTCGCCGCGCACCGCGAGAAATATTTCGCGCCGGCCCCGGCCGCCAAAATCATGTCCGACACTGCCGCCTTTCTCGAATACCTTGCCGCCGCGCCCGGCGTGCGGCCGGGGCCGGTCGGCATCACCGGCTATTGCATGGGCGGCCGGCTGGCCCTGGTCGCGGCCGGCACCTTCCCCGATAGGATCGCCGTCGCCGCCTCCTTCCATGGCGGCGGCCTGGCCACCGACGCGCCCGACAGCCCGCATCTGCTCGCGCCCCGGATGAAGGCGAAGATCTTCGTCGCCGGCGCGATCGAGGACGCCAACTTCACCGACGCGATGAAGGCCCGCCTCGAAGCGGCGTTGACCGGGGCCGGCGTCGACCACAAGGTCGAGACCTGGCCCGCCCGCCACGGCTGGGTCCCCCGCGACACGCCTGCTTACGATCCCGCAGAGGCCGAGCATCACTGGTGCACTCTAGTGCCGCTGATGGACCGGGTGTTGAGGGGGTGAAAAGAGGCGGCGTGCAGTGGGCTACGGAAGTGTTCGGTGACACGCGCAACAAGCCCAATTGAGTTAAGGGTTAATCGCACCTGTCACTGGAGCTTGTCACCGGAGCTCACCGGAACTTTGTCACTGCAAGGTCGGGATTGACTCTCAGAGCATGTATCTCTGCCCGCGCAGCGCCGTTGCTTGACCGAACCAGCTCGGGCGGATCAACCCTGAAGAATCGCGCGCCTCGCGGATTGCGGTACAGGCAGCAATGACAGCAGACTCAGCATCTCGCGGGACCAGCCAGCTGCCGCTGTCGAGGTGCCCGGCCAATGGCACTCTAGGACATGCTTTTCGAATGCGCACTGTGCAAGGATTTCGCGCCACATGAAACCGACCTTGACGTTCACCATCAACTACGAAATCGCTTGGTAGTCTTTTATGCGCTACCCGGCGGCTATGGGCTGCTCACGTGAGGGACTGACATGAGCGAAGCCATTTACGTGCTCACCCAGTTTCGCCGCGACCGGCTAGCGAACCTACAGCGGACGATTTCCCTAGTACGGGATACGCTAGGCGTCCCTTGCATATTGGCCGCGAGTCCGAACCACGGATTCGCTGATACTTTCTCGGGATCGGAGATCGTTCGATTCGCAGGCGCGAGAAGGCTCCCGATGCAGTCAGCCTTCGTGCCGCCGTTGACGTGGGACATCGGGGAGAAGAGGTTTGGCATACACCAGCATGCACGATCCCAAGGGTTTGACGCGATATCAATGATCGATGACGATATTGTTGTCAGCGCGGACGACCTGCTAAGCCACATCGCCCTCATTGAATGTCATGATATTGTCTCTTCGATCATTGAGCACTTCCCCGATAACTCGATTTTTTTTCACGCGAGCAGGATACTGCGGGGCGGGCGCCACGCCAATCCGTCGGGCTCGCTCTTGACCGTACGAACCAAGGCAACGGCCAATGCGTTCTTCAACATTTACAATGAGGATTGGTTCTTCTTCTTCCTCAATCCGACTGCAAGACATGTGTCCAAGGCCTCGGTGCGGCAACTCCCTTACGACCCGTTCCGCGATCCGCATCTCGCGGCTTGGCAGGAGCCCTACGATCTCATTGCGGAAGGATTGAATGCAAATGGTGCGTGCGCCTTCACGGAGGTGACCGCGAGCGAAGAATACTGGAGGGCAGAAATCTCACGCCGCCGAGCCGGGTACGAGGCAATGCTTGGGCTCAACACCGAGACCGCGATTGCTGCCTGTTTGCAGGCGGGTCTCCGCGAGCTATCGAAGGTCAGCCCTTCCTTCTGTACGTCGTTCTGCGCAACATTACGTCAAACTGTCGAGCAGGATTATCGAATCGCCGTCTAAAGTAGGCGTCTCTACGATCATCTCTCCGTCTTGAACCCGGCAAAGCACCTTCAAAATGACCAAGAACTCAGTAAGGTCCCTATCCAGAGTGCCTAGGTACTGACAATTTCGTCGCCCATGTGCATTGTCAGAGAGAGCCTTCGCCGCGCCTAACACGCCCCCGGTCCGAATGCCTGAAATAACAAACACTGGCACCTTGTTTTGTCTATCTATAAATCGCGCAAATACGCCAACATCGTATGTCACACCATCCGACGAGACTTGTGAACGGAGTTCCGTAACGTTTCCCTCTTTATCTCGAAGTCTTATGTAGTCTTCTTCGGTGGCATTATCTTGAGCGAAAGCGATTGGTAGCCTGGTAGTAACTCCGCACCCCTCGGGTCCCTCGTAATACCTTGACGCAATTTTGTTCAATGCGGGCCCACCCACTGCAATCAAAGGCGCGTCAATATCCTTGCGAAACTCAAATGGCATGAAATCTTGCTGAGCCAAGGCAGGAAAATTCCTCGAAAGAAATCTGCTCAAGTACACAAGCGTATCAACGTCAGCTATCGCCTGATAGCGTAAAAAATTCGGATCTGATGTGCTTGCGAATCTCGACCTTTCATCTTTGGGTATATGTCCAAAGACGAGATCAACGCAATTGGATTCACCAAAATCCCAAATCTCTCGAAACGTCCTCTCTTCCGTAATTCCCTGAATTACAGCACCCATCTTTCGCAGGATTTCAGCTTCAAGAGTAGGCGCCAAGTCCTCTGCACTTTCGTATCTAACAACGAATTTTCCTTGAAAGTCTGACGGAAGCGACTCAAGTGGGAGGCACTCGTGGCAAATCCAAATTATCTCTTTTCTGCGGCCATTGGCATGGCCAAGTTCAAATATCACATTGTGATTTTTGTCAGTAAGGTCAAATATACAGATATTTGACTCGTCAATTGCTCGGAGTATCTCGGTAAAGAGATTATCTCCCGACCTAATGTCGAGTTGCCTAAAATGTGCGGAAATCTTGATACGCTCCCGAGCATTCCAGTCCTTTGTAGCCGCCTTCACGGACTTGCTGACGACATTCCGAATTTCGGTCTGGCTTTGTGTCTGCGACCTGAATTGATGGCCGAAGAAAATGCCAATGCTTCTATTCGTCATAGGCGTTGGCGCCACTTCCCATTCTGCTGAACTGGTTCAGGCCTACTACCCGCGTATGTGGAGGGACATTGCGAGTTACTGTTGCTCCGGCGGCAATATAGCTACCAGCTCCTACGCGAACCGGGCCGATGATGCGAGCATCGAATCCTACGAAGGAGTTCGCGCCAATGTAAGAACTCGCTTCGCGCGCACTGTCGTCATCCCATCCCTTGCCAATATCGCGATGCTTGTGAACGATCGTTCCGAAGACTCTGCACCCGTCGGCAATTTTCGTCCTGTCGGTCAGAAAGGCACCAACGACGCAATTCGCGCCGATCTCGCATTCAAGAGAGACATAGGCTCGATAGAGAATGAGAGAGTTAGCGCCTATCATCACGTTTGGTTCGAGCTTGACATAATCGTCGACAACTATGCCGTCGTTGAGAACGCATCCGGCTCCAATGATCGCATAGTCGCCGACCCAGACATTGGGTCCAATCTCCAGGTTTCGATAAACCACGGGCGAGCCGCTCAAACATGGCCGATACAGCTTTCCAATGATCGCGGTTGGGGCAATGGTTGCGGATGCATCAATGAGGGCGCGGTCCCTTTGCTCGCGATTGGGTTTGGCACGGGTCATCCCACGCTTGTACCACGAACCACCACGGTGGGAAGGCGTGGGACCCAATGCTCGAGGATCTCGGATTGAGGTTATTGGGGCCTGATGAATCGGGTCAAAAGCCGACAGGCGCCGAGAGCGCCGATTGAGATCCGATTACGGGATTAGGGTGACGGGTGCAACAACCCCCAATTAGATAGAGGGACAATTGCATCTGTCACCGAAATGGTAATTACCCTTGGAGGTGCAGAAGGACACGGCGACGCTGGCCAACAGGGATGCCGAGAATCTCTATCACAACGTCAACCACCGACCCGTGGGTTTGACATCAACGCCGTGAATTCCTGGCCGAGTCAAAGGCGGCGCGGGCCCGCGGGAGAATGCAGATCGGGACCGCCATCTCTGGCACCGGTAGCTCACTCATGAGCGGGTTCTCGCAGATGTCGGCGCTGCCGGCCCGGGGGATTTAGGCGGCGATGGCGAACGCGCCCCGTCTGGACCTCGCTACTGCGGAGTTCGAGATTCAGCCGCCATGATCGAGGCGGCGATGAAGGCTCTTCGTGCCGCCCCTCACGATGGCTTGCCGGGCGAAGGGCGTAGTCCTTCCATCAGGGACGAGTTGCCTGCCGCTTTTGCGGGTGCCTCACGAGCCATGCATCGGTGATTTTCCCGAACTCCTCCTCGAGGAAAGAGAGGCGGCGCAATTCATCACCAATTTTGTCGATCCACTTCTGGTTAATCGGCTCGGAGGTAGCCGTGGCGTTGTCGAGCTCGGCATCCTCCAGGTCGTAATAATAGACGCTGACATAGAACCCCTGATCGTTAAATCCGAATTGGCCATGGGCTAGCTTGTTTCTGAGCGCCGTTGAGGTCTTGAACGCCTGCAGCGCCGACAGGAGGCGCTTTCGAAGCGCGTCATTCGCCATGTTGTGTTTGATCAGGGCCTCGATAGTGCCCCGTCGCTGGCGGACGGAGCGAAGGCCGGTGTAGATGATTTGCGTGTTGGCCTTGGACGTATTCAGCAAGTGCCCAAGGAGGCCAATCAGGAGGCTTTCGACGGTTGACCAGACGATGATGTAGAGTCCGACCGTCCTGTGAACCTCGATCTGCTGCTTTCGGGCATCTGGCGTGATAAAGGCGTCACGCCTATTCATCTCTTCCTTGGAGTGCATCGTCATGTCGGATTCCGATCAATGAGAAGACGAAGCTCTCCGGTGGGATGCCGGCGACACCTCCCGAAAAGCACAAGCCAATAGGGCCGAGTCACGGTGCCAGTTTACTAATCTTGCGCGCCACCGACGATCCGGTGGAAGCGAGTACGCTGCGGAGCCCGATGCTCTAGTTAGTAAACTGGCACTGTAATACCGCTCACAATCTCCGCCACAAAAAAGCCCCCGGCCAAGAGACCTCATTGCGGCGGAAAAGGGCCGTAGGAGAACGCACCTGAGTTCGAGCCGGAGCCGCGCCTGAAGTCTGAATCTGCGGGTTCTAACTCGGCGGGCAACGACGTCGCGGTCTCCGCAGCATTTAGTGCTCTCGTAAAGTATCCAGATGACAGGATCGGTAATGGAATATCGACTTCTGTATTAAATGTGCAATTCCGGAATTTGACCCTGATGGTGAGCAAGAAGATGATCGAGAATTGCCGAGATTCGAGTGCCTACATTAATGTAGATGGCTTCACGACCTTGAAAACTTATGCCACGTGCAAGCGAATGGCCACGGTGGAGGGCTACCACCCGCCAATCGTCGTCGAACACAGGAGCCCCCGATGATCCCGAAAGTGTGTCGGTGAAGTATCTGAGATCCTGTTCGTTCGAACTCGCCATCAGATTGTTCCTGATAGCGACGCGTTTCGATCCACCGCTCGGGTGCTGGATGATGTTAATCGCGGCCGCGCCGTGGCCCAGCGGCGCCGTCGGCAGATCGCGAGTGCAGTTGAGCGCCACCCTTGCACCTGCTTGAACGCGGATCAGCGCGAAATCGAGCGTGACATCGGCCGCGACCAACCCTTCTGAGGAAAGGACGGTTCCGGCAACCTGTGGATCGTCGAAATCGAAGGTCAACGTCGCGGCTAGGGCCTGTGCCTCAAAATCTGCTTGTGCCGCTGCCGCCTCCCCCTTTCGTCGTGCATTGATAACGTGATGATTGGTCATCACCAAATTTGCAGCGACGATCCAGCCGGTGCCGAGGTGGATAACCGGCCCTCCCCCAGTGACGGACTGCACTCCGTTTTGGAATTGTGGCACGCTCAGCTTGGCGACCGAAGAAGCGGCAGCGAGACCCGATCGCAGGAACGACAGCTCAAGCATGTCATTTTGATGGACGACAGCTTCCTTGACTTCGTCGACGGTGGGTTCGTCGACGTCGGGCGCGCCGGCCGCGGTCTGATCGATCCGCACAAGCATGAGCCTAATCCAGTCGACATC
>DATDAU010000059.1:0-8840 GCA_036525215.1 Allosphingosinicella sp. | reverse complement strand
CGGCGCCGATGATGACATGGTCGTGGACCTGGATCTTGAGGTGGCGCGCCGCCTCGACCAGGTCGCGGGTCAGGCTGATGTCCTGGCGGCTGGGCGTGGGGTCGCCGCTCGGATGGTTGTGGACGATGATGATCGCGGTGGCGTGGAGATCGAGGGCGCGGCGCAGCACTTCGCGGATATGGACCGCCGATTCGTCGACGGACCCTTCCCACATCGCCTCGTTGGCGATCAGCTTGTTCTTCGAATCGAGGAACAGCACCCGCACCCGCTCGATCGCCTCGTGCGCCATGTCGACGCGCAGATAGTCGAGCAAAGCCTGCCATGAGCCGAGCACCGGCGCCTCGCCGGTCCGCGCCTCGAGCATCCGGTTGGCCGCGGCATGGGCGATCTTCAGCGCGGCCACGGCGCTGTCGCTGAGACCGCCGACCTTGGCGATCCGCCTGGGATCGGCGCTGAGCAGCCGTCCGATTCCGCCGAATTCCTTGAGCAGCCTCTTGGCCAGCGGCTTGGTGTCCCGGCGGGGGATGGCGAGGGCGAGGAGATACTCGACCAGCTCATGATCGAGCAAAGCATCGGGCCCGCCTTCGAACAGCCGCCGGCGCAGGCGGTCGCGATGCCCCTTATTGTCCGTGGCGGCGCCAGATGTGCCCGAAGCCATGGCCGATGGATTAAGCGGGGACATGCCGTTACGCAAACGAAGCGAAAGGGAACGGCGCCCGCGTGGGCGGGTTGGGGGCGAGTGGACGACGGCGACGAAATCCTCGTGAAGGCGCGGCGGCGCTGGCCGCGGCGGGTGCGGATCGGCGGGCTGATCCTGCTCGTCCTGCTCGCCGTCGCCTTCGCCGTCGCCTGGACGATGCGGGTCCAACTCGCCAGCGACTTCATTGACGGCCGCCTGGCCCGCAACGGAGTCCAGGCGCGCTACGAGGTCAAAAGGATCGGCTTCGGCACCCAGGTCTTCGAGAATCTGATCATCGGCGATCCGCGCCGCCCGGACCTGATCGCGCGCCGCGTCGAGGTCCAGGTGCTGATCGGCTTCACCGGCCCGCGCATCGGCCTGATCAACGCACGCGGGGTGCGGATGCGCGGCCGCTACGAGGGCGGCCGGCTCAGCTTCGGCCAGATCGACCGGCTGCTGCCGGCGCCGTCGGGCCTGCCCTTCCGTCTGCCCGACCAGAGGGTGGACGTGCAGGACACCGCCATCGCGCTGACGACGCCGGCCGGCGGAGTCGCTTTGGCGGTGAGCGGGCGGGGCAACCTCGCCAACGGCTTTCGCGGCGGCATTTCGATGGTCTCGCCCGAATTGCGCGCCGGCTCGTGCGTGCTCACCCGTCCGGTCGGAAATTTCGTCGTCCGGGTGAAGGATCTGGCGCCGCGCCTGCACGGCCCGGCGGCGATCGAAAGCCTGCGCTGCGGCGACGGGGTCGCGGCCGATCGCCTGCTTTTCTCGCCCGAGATCCTCCTCTCGCCGGGCATCGACCATTGGCGCGGCACCACCGCCTTGCGGGTCGCGTCGCTCGGCGCCGGCGGCCAGCGCATGGCCGACCTGACCGGCCGCATCCGCTTCGACGGCGACGCCGTCGCGACCGTCGGCGCGGTCGATCTCGCCACCGGCGCCGCCTCCTTCGGCGCCTTCCAGGCCGGGCGGCTGCGGGCCGCCGGCCGCTATTTCGTCTCGCCGCGCCGGGGCAATGGCGCGCTCCAGGCCCATGTCGCTGCGGGCGGTCTCGTGCTCAGGGAAGGCACGGCCGGCGCCATCGTCGCGTCGCTGCGCGGCGCCCGCGGCACGCCGGCCGGCCCGATCGGCGACGCCCTCGCCGCCGCCTTGCTGCGGGCGGGACGGGGCGGCGCCGAGGCCGAGGCCGATCTGGATCTCGCCGCCGCGGCCGCCGGCGGTCGCGTCCGTATCCGCAACCTGGCGCTGGCCAGCCGCAGCGGCGCCCGCCTCGTCCAGCAGGGCGGCGAGGGCATTTCTTACATCTGGCCCCTGGGCTCGGTCCGCCTCGACGGCGCCCTGGCGCTTTCCGGCGGCGGCTTTCCCGACGCCCGCTTCGCCCTGCGCCAGGAAGGGGCCGGGGCGCCGATCGTCGGCGCCGGCCGGATCGCGCCGATGGCGGCGGGCGGCGCTCGGCTGGCGCTGAGCGACATCGCCTTCACCGCCGCGCCGGACGGCCGCACCCGCTTCCGCACCCTCGCCCGGCTCGACGGCCCGTTCGGCGGTGGGAGGGTGACCGGGCTGATCCTGCCCGTCGCCGGGCGCTTCGGCGGCGGCGGCTTCGCGCTCGGCGAGACCTGCACGCCGGCCGCCTTCCAGGCGCTCCAGGTCCAGAGCCTTCGCCTCGCGCCGGCGCGGCTCACCCTTTGTCCCGCCGGGCGAGCCTTGCTCTGGCGCGGACCCCGCGGCTTCGAAGGCGGCGCGATCGTCAACGCGCCCCGCCTCGCCGGTCGGCTGGGCGGCTCGCCGATCGTCCTGGCCTCGGATCGGGTGCGGGTCGGACTCGCCGGCTTCAGCGCGGCTCGGCTGGCGGTGCGGCTGGGCGCGGCCAGCGGCGTCAGCCGGCTCGACATCGCCGATCTCGACGGCCGTTTCACATCGGGTGGCGCCGCTGGCGGCTTCGCCGGCCTTTCGGGCGAACTCGCCAACATCCTGCTTCGCGCCGAAAACGGCCGGGGCAGCTGGCGCTTCGCGGGCGGCGATCTGACGGCGACGGGCCATGTCGTCCTCGCCGACCGCCAGACGCCGCTCCGCTTCCACCCCTTGGCCAGCGACGATTTTCGCCTGGCCCTGGCGAACAACCGGATCCACGCCACCGGCACGCTCCACCACCCCGCCAGCGGCACCCGCGTCGCTTTGGCAACGATCGACCACGATCTCGGGAGCGGCGCCGGACGTGCCCTGCTCGACGTCCAGGATCTTCGCTTCAGCGAGGGCTTCCAGCCCGAGGCGCTGACCCCGACGACGGTCGGCGTCGTCGCTTTGGTCAACGGCGCGGTCAGCGGCCGGGGCCGGATCGAATGGGATGCGCGCGGAAGTCGCAGCAGCGGCACCTTCTCCACTGCCGGCATGAACCTCGCGGCGCCGTTCGGGCCGGTGGAAGGGCTTGCGACCACGATCGAGTTCACCGATCTGCTTGGGCTGACCAGCGCGCCGGGGCAGGAAGCGCGGGTGCGGCTGATCCAGGCCGGCATCGACGTCTATGACGGCGTGGTCCGCTACCAGCTTCGCCCCGATTTCCATGTCGCGGTGGAAAGCGCGCGCTGGCCGCTGGCCGGCGGCACGCTCAGCCTCGACCCGACAATTCTCGATTTCAGCCGGGAATCGACCAAATATCTGACCTTCCGGGTCGAGGGGCTCGACGCCGCCCGCTTCATCACCCTGCTCGAATTCAGCAACATCGACGCCACCGGCACTTATGACGGGGTGGTACCGATGCAGTTCGATCATGGTGGCGGGCGGATCGTAAACGGCCAGCTCTTCGCCCGGCCGGGGGGCGGCACCCTGTCCTATGTCGGCGAACTCACCGACCGCGACCTCGGCGCCTACGGAATTCTCGCCTTCGACGCGCTCAAGTCGCTGCGCTATTCGCGGCTGGAGATCACCCTCGACGGCGCGCTCGACGGCGAATTCCTCACCCGGATCAACATGGACGGCCTCGCCCGCAACCCCAATGTCACCCGTCGCGCCGGCGGCGGCATCCCGGCGATGGTGGTCGGCCGCGCGCTGAACCAGCTCGCCCGCATTCCCTTCCACTTCAACATCCGCATCCAGGGGCCGTTCCGCGCTCTGGTCGCGACCGCGCGCTCGTTCGAGGATCCGACCCTTTTGATCCAGTCTGCCCTGCCGGAATTGCTTCGCAACCGCCAGGTTCCAGCGCCGCCACCGGCGACTCCGACACCGCCGCCCCCCGTTCAGCCTGAAGAAAGCGAGCCCGTGCGATGATCCAGCCGAACTTGACGAAAGAGGGCCGCAATGCGAGCCGGAGATGGATGGGAAAGGTCGGGACCTTGTGCCTTGCGGCAAGCGCCGTCGCGGCCTTGCCCGGCTGCGTCCAGGTCGCCGCGCCCGATCGACCGATAGAGATCAATCTGAACATCAACATCCGCCAGGAAGTGGTGGTCCGGCTCCAGGAGGATGCCCGGCAGTTGATCCAGAGCAACCCAGGAGTGTTCTGATGACCCGCCGTATGAAAATGCTGATCGCCGCCGGGATCGCCGCCGCGATGCTCGCGGGCGGGACGGCTTATGCCTTCCAGGGCGACGCCGCCGGCCAGCTCCGAGCCGGCGGCCATGTCGGCGAACAGGCCGACGGCTATCTCGGCCTGGTCGATGCCGCGCCGGCAGACGTCCGCGCCCAGATGGAATCGGTCAACATCCAGCGCCGCGCCGCGTACACCCAGCGTGCGACGGAGCGCGGCGCGACCATCGAGGAGATGGCGGCGGCGACCGCCTGTCAGCTGTTTGCGACCAGGGTCGGCCCCGGCCAGTATTACCGGCTCGCCGACGGCGTCTGGCGCCGCCGCAACGGCAGCGAACCGGTGCCCCGGCCGAGCCACTGCGGGTAGGCATTAGCTCAGAGCGATGAGCATCCCCGTTTCCTTGGCGGCGCGCCGCTTTCCTGGTGAAGCCCGAACGCAACCCGGTAGCGGCCCCACAGCGAATCCATGATCTTCGCGTCGATCGGGATCTGGATTTCATAAGGGCCTTCCGACCAGCTGCCCGCCACATAGGGATTGAGCAGTGCGAGGAAGGCGGTGATCCGGCCGATATCGCTGGAGCAGACCAGGGTCACCGGCACTCCCTCGATCGCCGGGCATTGGACCACCTCCTCGGGATTGTCGCGCCGTTCGCGCTGCGCCCGGGTCAGCTCGCGGCAGAAGGCGTCCTGCAGGGCCTGCATGCCGCGCAGGCGCCGGCCGAACAGGCTGGTTTCGAAGAAACGGGGCTCGAACAGATCCTGGAGGACGATCGGCCGGCCGGCCCGCCGTTCGAACAGGATCGTCTCATATTCCCTACCGCCATGGGCGCCGCCGGTATAATGGGCGACCGTGCCGGAAAAGGCCGCGATTTCGGGCGCCACCGCATCGGCTGTCCATCCCGCCTCGTAGGTCAGCCGCGGCGGGTTCTCCTCGGCCTCGGCATGTTGCGCCCTGTCCTCCGCCACTTGCGCATTGATCCATGCTTCCGCGGCGACGGCCTGCTCGCGCAGCATCGCGTCCACCGCCGGAATGTCGACCGCTGCCCGGGGATAGATGAAGGAGAACGCATAATCCCCGGTCAGCCGTCCAATGCACACCGATCCCGGCGGGCGCGGCACGTTGAGATCGCCGCGCGGGCAATCCGGATCGAGCGGCGGATCGCCGTCCGACTGGGCATATAGGGGGGCGGCGAAGGCGAGAGCGGCGAACAAGATCGCGAGCAGGCGGAACGTCATGGCGCGAGACGCTATCGCGGCCGGGCCGCCCGCGCCAGAGGCGGATTTGCCGCAGCGCAGCATGGCGCAGTTGACTTGGCCCGAGCCGCTTCCTAAAGGAACCGCGCCTTGGCGGGTTCGTTCGCCGGCATGTCTCAAGCCTTGTCGGCCCCGCCTCCCGCTGCGCGGCCGCACCCAAAGGATAGGCAAAACGGAAGACGAACCCCGGCAGGACGCGAAGACTTCGCAGGATGCGCGATTGGCCTCGCTCGATGAGCGACTCCGAAAGGCGCAGGCGGAGGAGGCGGAGCGGACCGGCGGGCAGGATCGAAGCGCGGGCAGCCATTACAGGAATCCGGCCTATCGCGTGCTTTCGGTCCTGATCGCCTATCCGGCAGGCTGTGCCGCGATCGGGTTTGCGATCGATGCCTTCGCGGGAACGCACGGGGTCTGGGTCGTGATGCTGTTCCTCGGGTTCGGCCTCGCGATGTGGGAAGTTTGGAAGTTGTCGAAGCAAAGCCCGCATTGACGGGCCGAGGGAAGTAAAAGCGTGGCGGCCGAATCCAGAATCGATCCTATGCACCAGTTCCAGATTCACCCGATCGCGGGCAATCTGGACGGGTCGCCCTTCGTCTTCACCAACAGCGCCCTGTGGATGCTGATCGTCCTCTTCCTGGTCTGGCTGTTCATGGTCGGCGGGATGAAGCGCCAGCTCGTCCCCGGCCGCTGGCAGGCCGCCGCCGAAGGCATGACCGGCTTCATCACCTCCATGCTCGACACCAATGTCGGTCCCGAGGGGCGCAAGTTCGTGCCCTGGGTGTTCACCGTCTTCATGTTCATCCTGTTCGCCAATTTGCTGGGCATGATGCCGCTGGCGATCGTCGGCGTGCACCCCTTCACCGTCACCAGCCAGTTCACCGTCACCGGCGTGATGGCGGTCATCAGCTTCTCGATCGTCATCATCACCGGCATCTGGCGGCACGGCTTCAAATTCCTTTCGCTGTTCATCCCGCACGGCACGCCGGCGGTGCTGCTGCCGCTGATCTTCCTGATCGAATTGCTGTCGTTCATGGTGCGGCCGTTCAGCCTGGCGCTGCGACTGTTCGTGGCGATGATCGCCGGCCACATCCTGGTCGAGGTGTTCGGCACCTTCATCGTTCAGGGGATCAACGCGGGCGGCGTCGCCGGCCCGGCAATCAGCCTATTGTCCTTCCTGTTCATCGCCTTCGTCATCATTCTCGAGATCCTGGTCAGCGCCATCCAGGCCTATGTCTTCGCGCTGCTGACCTCGCTCTACATCGCTGACGCCGTCAACCTTCACTAAGACCTGAATATCCAAAGGAGCACATAATGGACCTCGCATCTGCAAAAGTGATCGGCGCCGGCCTCGCGGCCATCGGTGTCGGTGCCGCCGCCATCGGCGTCGGCAACGTCTTCGGCTCGTTCCTCGAGAGCGCGATCCGCAACCCCGCGGCCGCCGACGGCCAGCAGGGCCGGCTGTTCATCGGCTTCGCGGCCGCCGAGCTGCTCGGCCTGATCGCGTTCGCCGTCGCGATGATCATCCTCTACGCCCAATAAGGGTCCTCCGGCCGGGGCTTCGGCCCCGCCGGCGATCAGAGGAAGACCATGCCTCAACTCTCTCAGCTCGCGGTTGCCGCCTATTCGCAGTTCTTCTGGCTGCTGCTGGTGCTCGGAATCATCTATTTCGGCATCGGCAAGTTCATGCTGCCGAGGATCCAGTCGACCGTCGACGCGCGCGAGAAGCAGGTAACCGACGATCTCGCCGCGGCCCAGGCCGCGCGCAGCGCCGCCGACGAGACCGAGGCGGCCTATCGCGCGCGGATGGACGAAAGCCGGGCCGAGGCGATGAAGGTCGCCCAGGCGGCCAAGTCGGCGAGCGCCAAGGCGACCGAGGAGCGGACCCACGCGGTCAACGCCGCCAACGCGGCCACGATCGAGGCGGCCGAGACCCGGATTCGCGCGGCGACTGAGGCGGCCATGGCCGACATCGAGAATGTCGCCGCCGAGGCCGCGCAGGACATGGTGAAACGGCTGGCGGGCGTCTCCGTCAGCACCAGCGAAGCGGCCCGGGCCGTCAAGGCGGCAATGAGTCATGGCTGATCATTCGACCACCACCGCGACCACGACCGCTACCACCCACGCCCCTGGCGCGCCCGAGGAGCATGCGGCGGCGACCGCGTTCGGCCTCGACGCTCCGGCCTGGATCGCACTGGCGATGATCCTGGTGCTCGGCCTGCTGGTCTGGAAGAAGGTCCCGGCCGCGATCGGCGCCGCGCTCGACCGCAAGATCGCCGGCATTCGCGAGCAGCTCGCCGAAGCCGCCCAGGTGCGCGCCGACGCCGAGGCGCTGAAGGCCGAATATCAGGCCAAGGCATCCCAGGCCGACGCCGAGGCGGCGACCGTGCTGGCGCGGGCCGAGGCGGAAGCCCAGGGCATCGTCAAACAGGCCGAAGCCGACGCCGCCGCTCTGGTCGAGCGCCGTACCCGCATGGCCGAAGATAAGATCGCCGCCGCCGAGCGCGCCGCGATCGACGAAATCCGCGCCACCGCCACCCGCGCCGCCACCGCGGCGGCCGAGAGCCTGATCCGCGACAAGGTCGACGCCAAGGCCGACAAGCCGATGGTGGATGCCACTATTGCGGGTTTGGGAAAGCGCTGAGGCTATCTCCTCTCCCTGGACAGGGACGGGCGATGAATTTCTCCGCCGATCCAAAGACCGTTGTCGTCGGCCTCGGCTATGTCGGCCTGCCGCTGGCGGTCGCACTCGCCAAGCATTTCGAGACGATCGGCTACTACATAGATCAAGGCCGGGTCGACGAGCTGCGACGCGGCCATGACCGGACCGGCGAGATCGCCGCCGACCGGCTGGCCGGATCGGCCCTGACCGTCACCGACGACGCCGAGGCGACGCGCGGCGCCGACTTCTACATCGTCACCGCGCTGACGCCGGTCGACAGCGCGAATCGGCCCGATCTCGGGCCGTTGCTGCGCGCGACCGAGTCGGTCGCCGCCTTGCTCGACGGCGCCAGGACTCCGATCGTGGTCTTCGAGAGCACCGTCTATCCGGGCGTCACCGAGGAGATGTGCGGGCCGCTGATCGAGAAGGTCTCGGGCCTGGTCCGCGGCCGGGATTTCTTCCTCGCTTACTCGCCCGAGCGGATCAATCCCGGGGATCGCGAACACACCGTCGAGCGCATCGTCAAGGTCGTCTCGGGCGAGAACGAGGCGGTCGCCGATCAGGTCGCCATGGTCTACGGAAAGGTGACCTGCGGCGGCACGTTCAAGGCGCGGTCGATCAAGACCGCCGAGGCCGCCAAGGTGATCGAGAACGCCCAGCGCGACATCAACATCGCCTTCATGAACGAGATCACCCAGATTTTCGCCAAGCTCGACATTTCCGCGCTCGACG
>DATDAU010000058.1:0-42742 GCA_036525215.1 Allosphingosinicella sp. | reverse complement strand
CGCCGCCGGCGACCAGCAGGCCCATATCCTTCGCCGCAAGCACCGCCGCGCCCAGATCGACGCCCGAGATCGAGCGGCCGGACCCCTTGCCCAGCCCGTCCTCGCCGAGTGCGACGACGATCGCCGGCCGGTGCAGCCGCTCCTTCAGCCGCCCGGCGACGATGCCGATCACGCCGGGATGCCAGCCCGGCGCCGCGACCACCGCCACCGCGCGGTTGCCCTGGGCGCCGGTCAGCGCCTCGGCGGCGTCGCACACCGCGATCTCGATCGCCCGGCGCTCCTCGTTCAGCCGGTCGAGCTCGGCGGCGATCGCTTCCGCCTCGGCTGGATCCTCCGTGGTGAGCAGGCGGACGCCGAGATCGGACTTGCCGACCCGGCCCCCGGCGTTGATCCTGGGGCCGAGCGCGAAGCCGAGGTCGCGGCATTCGGGCGCGCGGTTGAGCCGCGCCGCGTCGGCCAGGGCAGCGAGGCCGACATTGGCGCGGCCCGCCATCACCTTCAGGCCCTGGGTCACGAAGGCGCGGTTGAGCCCGCGCAACTGGGCGACGTCGGCGACCGTGCCGAGCGCGACGAGATCGAGCAGCTCGATCAATTTCGGCTCGGCGCGGCCGACGAAATAATCGCGGGCGCGGAGCGTCCTCAGCAGGGCGGCGCCGAGCAGGAAGGCCATGCCGACCGCGGCGAGATGGCCCTGGGCGGCGCCCTCGGCGCTTTCGTCGAGCCGATTGGGATTGACGATGGCGAAGCCGTCCGGGAGGCGGCTGGCGCATTTGTGGTGGTCGACGACGATGACGTCGACCCCCGCCGCCTTGGCCATGTCGAGCGCCTCGAAGGCCTGGGCGCCGCAATCGACGGTGACGATCAGCCGCGCGCCGCCCTCGGCGATCCGCACGAGCGCCTCGCCCGACGGGCCGTAGCCCTCCATCAGCCGGTCCGGGATATAGGCCTGTGCCGTCAGTCCCAGCGACCGCAGCAGTCGGATCAGCAAAGCCGCCGAGGTCGCCCCGTCGACGTCATAGTCGCCGAAGACGGTGAGGGCTTCGCCCGTCTCGACCGCGTCGGCGAGCCGCGCCGCCGCCTTGTCCATGTCCCGGAAGACCGAGGGGTCGGGCATGAATTCGCGCAAGGTCGGCCGGCGGTGGCTTTCCAGGTTCTCCCGCGAGACGCCGCGGGCGAGCAGCAGCTGGTCGATCAGATCGTCGGGCTGGAAGCCCGGGTCGCGGTCGTCCGCCGCCCCGCCCCGCCAGCGCCAGGGCTGGCCGAGGATCGAGCGCGCGACGCCGCAGACGTTGAGGGAGGAGGCCATCGCCCCCGTCTAGGGCGAAGGCGTTCAAATGGGAATTCCGGCGACTGCCGGACGCCTCAGTCGCTGTGAACGCCCGGCTCGTGGCGGTGCTCGCCCTTGACCCAGCGGACGGTGCCGGTGGAGGCGCGCATCACCACGCTTTCGGTGGTGATGCAGGATTTGCGGCGCTTGACCCCGTCGAGCAGCGAGCCGTCGGTCACGCCGGTGGCGGCGAAGATGACGTCGCCGGTGGCGAGATCCTCGAGATGGTAGATTCGGTCGAGGTCCTCGACCCCCCAGCGATGGGCGCGGGCGCGCTCGTCGTCGTTGCGGAACAGCAGCCGGCCCTGGAACTGGCCGCCGACGCAGCGCAAAGCCGCGGCGGCGAGCACGCCCTCCGGGGCGCCGCCTGATCCCATGTAGAGATCAATCGTGGTGTCGGGGTCGGTGACCGCGATCACGCCGGCGACGTCGCCGTCGGGGATCAGCTGGATGCCGCAGCCGAGGCCGCGCAATTCGGCGATCAGCCTTTCGTGGCGGGGCCGGTCGAGGACGCAGACGATGATGTCGGAGGGCAGCACCCCTTTGGCGGCGGCGACCGCCTTCACATTGTCGGACGGGCTCTTTCTGAGGTCGATCACCCCTTCCGGAAAGCCCGGCCCGACGGCGAGCTTGTCCATATAGACGTCGGGGGCGTTGAGCAGGCAGCCTTCCTCGGCGATGGCGAGGACGGCGAGCGCGTTGGGCCCGGCCTTGGCGGTGATGGTGGTGCCCTCGAGCGGGTCGAGCGCGATGTCGATCTTCGGACCATGGCCCTGGGCGGCGCCGACCTTCTCGCCGATGTACAGCATCGGCGCCTCGTCGCGCTCGCCCTCGCCGATGACGACCGTTCCGTCCATCTCCAGCGTGTTCAGGGCGGCGCGCATCGCCTCGACCGCGGCATGGTCGGCGGCCTTCTCGTCGCCGCGGCCGATCAGCTTCGACGCTGCCACCGCCGCCGCCTCGGTGACCCGGACCATTTCCAGCACCAGGACGCGATCGAGTACGTGGCTTGCCTTGACCATGGTGAGATTGATCCTTGGATGCGAACTTGAGTGTCGCCGCGCGGATTAGGCGAGGCCCATGACAATGTCGAGAAGGCCCCGGCGGGCCCCCGGAAAGCGTCGGGCGCGGCCCTAGCGCGCGTAGAGCTGGACCCGCGCCTGCGCGCCGCCCAGGCTCGCCACCTCATAAGTGAAGTCCATGCTGGCGACGTCCTTGTTGCGGCCGGCGAGCTCGATCGAGCGGCCGCAGCGGTCGGCCTCGAGCCGGGTGCGGACGCGCACGTTCTGGGTGCGCCCGTCGCGATAGTGGATGACTCCGTCGAGCAGGCGGATGGCGTGGCGCTCGGTGCAAAACATCAGCTGCTGGTGCTGCTCCTCGACCCGGACAGTGATCGTGTCGTGGTCGGCCTCGGGGCCCACGTCGCGCTGGCCGATCATCGACCAGCCCGATTGCGCCGCGGCCGGGGCCGCCATCAGGATCGCGGCCAGGCCGGCCGCCTTCGCCATTCGCATCGTCACTCCCCCCGGAATCGTCTGCCAGTCTGCTTCCATTTGGTATCATGAAGGAAACCTCCCCCGCAATCACCCGACGGCAAGGCTTTCGCTGGGGCGCTGTCCTCACTAGAGACAGTGGAAAGGACTCTCGCCATGGCCAATCAGAACGACAGCGACACCGCCCCGCCGGCCGCGCCGCCCTTCGCCGCGCCCAGCCTCGAGGACATGCAGCACTGGACCTGGGTGATGGGCCGCGCCCAGCAGCTGATGATGGAGCATCTCGCCGGGCGGATGGGCGAGGCGGCGGACAAGGCGCCCGATCCCGCCCGGGTCGCGGCCGCCTGGCCGGGGATGAACATGTTCGGCGATCCGGCGAAATTGATGCAGTCGCAGGCCCAGATGTGGACCGAGGGGATGGCGATCTGGCAGCGGGCGCTGGCCGGCACCGCCGGCGCGACATTGGCTCCCGGCACCGCCGGCGCGCAGCCGGACGCGGGAGCGGCGGCGCAAGCCGAGGTGTCCGAGCTCGCCGCCCGCGCCGACCGCGACAAGCGCTTCGCCGCGCCGGAATGGCGCGACAATCCGCTCTTCGACACCATCCGCCAGACCTATCTGCTGGTCTCAGACCGGATGCTCGGCTCGATCGACGCGATCGAAGGGGTGGACGCGGCGACCCGCGAGAAGATGCGGTTCATGACCAGGGCCTTCATCGACGCGATGGCGCCGAGCAATTTCGCCCTCACCAACCCGCAGGTGCTCGAACGGGCGATGGAGACCAAAGGCGAGAGCCTGCTCCACGGGCTCGAGCATATGCTGAGCGACCTTTCCAAAGGGCAGCTCACCCATGTCGATCCCGACGCCTTCGAGGTCGGCCGCAACATCGCCACCACGCCGGGCAAGGTGGTCAAGCAGACCGATCTCTACCAGCTGATCCAATATACGCCTTCGACCGACAAGGTGCTGGAAGTGCCGCTCATCATCTTCCCGCCCTGGATCAACCGCTTCTACATCCTCGATCTCAACCCCAAGAAGAGCTTCATCAAATGGGCGGTCGACCAGGGGCTGACCGTGTTCGTCGTGTCGTGGAAATCGGCCGACGAAAGCATGAAGGACGTCCGCGTCGACGATTATGTCCTGGCCGAGGTCGAGGCGATCGACGCGGTCCGTGAATCGCTCGGCGTCGAATCGGTCCACGCCATCGGCTATTGCGTGGCCGGGACGATGCTGGCGGCGGCGCTGGCGCTGATCGAGGCGCGGGGCGACGGCGCGAAGGTGGCGAGCGCGACCTTCTTCACCGCCCAGGTCGATTTCTCCGAGAGCGGCGACCTCAAATTGTTCGTCGGCGACGAGCCGATGGAGCTGGTCAAGCATCTCGGCGCGGACAAGGGCTATCTCGACGGCCGCTACATGGCCGCGACCTTCAACCTGCTGCGCGGCCGCGACCTGATCTGGAGCTACGTCACCAACAATTATCTGATGGGCGAGGAATATCCCCAGTTCGATCTGCTCCACTGGAACGGGGATACGACCAACCTGCCGGCGGACTGGCACCGCAGCTACATCCAGCAATTCTACCGCGACAACAAGCTGGCCCAGCCCGGCGCCCTGGTCATCGACGGCACGCCGATCGACCTCCGCACGGTCAGGACGCCGTCCTACGTCCAGGCCGGCCGCGAGGACCATATCGCGCCGCCGCAGAGCGTATGGAAGATCACTCACCATTTCACCGGGCCGATGCGTTTCGTGCTGGCGGGCTCGGGCCATATCGCCGGCGTGGTCAACCCGCCCGCCGCCGACAAATACCAATATTGGACCAACGAGGCCAAGGCCGGCAGCCTTGAGGAATTCGTCGCCGGCGCGACCGAGACCAAGGGCAGCTGGTGGCCCGACTGGATGGCCTGGATCCGCGGCATTTCCGACGAGGAAGTCCTGGCCGGCGGCGTCCGCCAGCCGGGCAAGGGCCGGCTGAAGGCGATCGAGGACGCGCCCGGGAGCTATGTGAAGGCTCGCTGATCCCATATTCCCGGCGCCTGCGGCGAAACGTGACCTTCTTGCGGTGATCAAAATGCCGCACCTGCGTTACGGAACCGAAAAGAGCGCCCAAATTCTATCCATAACCTGTTGAAAACAAAGCAGCGTGACGATTATGTTGCGCTGCACAAAAAATCCTTGAAATTCGGCTCCAACGCTCCTATTTGTTGCATCGCAGCATAGAAGGAGCGCCCAGTGGCCGACGAAGTGAAAGCGAATGTGACCGAAACCAAAGCGGACGTGCTGCCGGCTGCGGAGCCCGTTCAGGCTCCCGTCGCCGAGCCCGCCAAGCCTGAGCCGGTCAAGCAGGAAGCAGTCAAGACGGAAGCGGCGATCGCCGCCCCCGCCAAGCCCGCTCCCGCCAAGCCCGCCCCGGCCGCGAAGGCGCCCGACGCCAGGCAGCCCGCCCGTCGGGTCGCGAAGGCCGCGAAGAAAGTGAAGACCCGCAAGCCGGCCCGCAAGGCCGTCGTGCGCACCGCCAAGCCCGTGCCGGCCAAGCCGGTCGTCAAAACCGCATCGAAGCCGGCCCGCGCCGGCCTCAAGATCGTCAAGAAGGAAACCAAAGTCATGACCACCCAGACCAAGAAAGCGGCCGAGACCGCCCAGTTCGCCGCCGACCAGATCAAGACCGTCTTCGGCGACGTCAACGAGCGCGCCAAGGGCGCGATGGAAAAGACCGCCAAGGTTGCCGAAGAGCTCGCCGACCTGACCCGCGGCAACGTCGAGGCGTTCGTCGCTTCTTCGAAGCTCGCCGCCAAGGGCGTCGAGGCGATCAGCCAGAATGCGGCCGAGTATAGCCGCAAGAGCTTCGAGGATGCCTCGACCGCTCTCAAGAGCTTCGCCGAAGTGAAGTCGGCCACCGATTTCTTCAAGCTCCAGGGCGACTTTGCCCGCAGCGCGTTCGATGCCGCCGTCGCCGAGAGCGCCCGCGTCAGCGAGACCGTGCTGAAGCTGGCCGGCGACGTCGCCGAGCCGCTGACCAGCCGCTACAGCGTTGCGGCCGAGCGTGTGAAGACCCTCGCCGCGTAACTCGCGAGAGTCCGAACCAGTAGGAAGGGCGGCGCACCCTGTTGGTGCTGCCGCCCTTTTTGCGTCTGCTCCTGTCCCAAGCCACGCCGATCTACGGGAAGACCCTCTTGCCCGAGGTGCGGCGGATGCCATATTTACAGGCGATGGTGATGCGTGATTCAGCGATCAGGGCGGCATCCGGGGCTCCCGGCGACGAGGACGGCACCGGCCTCGGCGTCGCCACGCGCACGCGCACCCGCACCAAGTCGCCGTCGCCTTACAAGGTGCTGATGCTCAACGACGACTACACGCCGATGGAATTCGTCGTCCACGTCCTCCAGAGCTTCTTCAAGATGAGCATCGAGGACGCCACCCGGGTCATGCTCCACGTCCACCAGCGCGGCGTCGGCGTCTGCGGCGTCTTCCCCTACGAAGTGGCCGAAACCAAGGTCGCCCAGGTCATCGACTTCGCCCGCGAGAACCAGCATCCGCTGCAGTGCACGCTGGAGAAGGCCTGAACCTTCTCCGCGCCCGTCATTCCAGCGAAAGCTGGAATCTCCCTGCCTTTACCGCGGTGGACGGCTGTAACGGCTGTAACGGCTGTTACGGCTTCTCGGCGGGATAACCGGCGGCAAAGTTCACGAAGTTCACACATGCGATGGAGCGACCGAGCCGGGGTAAAGTTGACGAAGTTGACGGTTCAAAGCGAGTCCGCGTCCGAACGCCGGGCATGTGTGTACTTTGTGTACTTAGCCCCGGCCCAGGGTCGCCCGAACGCCGCCAAATCCGCGCCCGCCGCGCCCCTATTTCGCCGCCGGCAGCCACCCCGTCTCCATCTCGGTGCGGTCGATGAAGTTCGACTCCGAGACAAGCCTTTCCTCGTCGAGCAGGCGCACGTGGCCGCCGTTACGCTCGATGACGCCGTCTTCGACGAGGCCGCGCATCATGCGGTTGACGTGGACGGCGGTGAGGCCGGTGGCGTCGCCGATCTCTTCCTGGGTGAGCGGCAGATGAAGGCCGTCGTCGCGGGCGGCGCCCAAATGGCGCAGGCGCGCGAAGATCTCGCAGATCAGGGCGCCGACCCGGGCACGGGCCGAGGTCCGGCCGATCGACGCGAGGCGGTCGGCCAGGGTCACCCGTTCGGCGACGGCGAGGCCGAGCAGCAAGGCGGCGATCCGGGGATGATCGGCGATCACGGCGGCGAGCCTTTCGCGGCTGAACGGGCAAAGGGTGATGTCGGTGACCGCGGTCACCGTCTCGGGAGATTCGGCCAGCGCCAGCAAGGGCAGGCCGACAATGTCGCCGGGGAAGAGAAAGCGCATGATCTGGCGGCTGCCGTTGCCGAGGACGACGCTCGAATGCGCCCAGCCGCGGCGGACGATGAACAGCTCGCGGCTCGCCTCATTCTCGCTGATGACGTACGCACCCCGGCGATAGGAGCGGTCCTGCTCCTCCAGCCGGTCCAGTGATTGCTGCTCTGCTTCCGTCAGCCGCACATAATGGCTGAGGCGCTCGGCTAAACAGGATGCCCCCAACGCAGTGTTCCCCCCGGGCAACAAGCCCAACTCGGACCGAAACATTAAGGTCGGAAATGCCATAATGTGCTGATCGAAATCAAGAACCCATTCATTCCGCGTCGTTTTTTCTGGTCCGCTGCCCCCAGCTTGCGCGGGCGCGGAGATGGCGTAAGACGGCGGCCATGGACAGGATCATCATTCGCGGCGGCAAGGCGCTGAAGGGCAAGATCCCGATTTCCGGCGCCAAGAACGCGGCGCTGACCCTGATGCCCTGCGCGCTGCTCACCGACGAGCCGCTGACCTTGCGCAATCTGCCCCGGCTGGCCGACGTCGACAGTTTCGGCCATCTCCTCAACCAGCTCGGCGTCTCGACCATGGTCGAGGGCGCCCGCCGCGGCGAGTTCGGCCGGGTGATGACCTTCCGCGCCGCCAATATCGCCTCCACGGTCGCGCCCTATGACATCGTCCGCAAGATGCGCGCCTCGATCCTGGTCCTGGGGCCTCTGCTGGCCCGCGCCGGCGAGGCGACGGTGTCGCTGCCCGGCGGCTGCGCGATCGGCAACCGGCCGATCGACCTACATCTGAAGGCGCTGCAGGCGCTCGGCGCGGAGATCGAGATCACCGCCGGCTATGTGAAGGCGATCGCGCCCAAGGGCGGGCTCACCGGCGGCACGATCAGCTTCCCGATGGTGTCGGTCGGCGCCACCGAGAACGCGCTGATGGCAGCAGTGCTGGCCAAGGGCACGACCGTGATCGAGAATGCCGCGCGCGAGCCCGAGATCACCGATCTGGCGCAATGTCTGATCGCGATGGGCGCCGAGATCGAGGGGCTGAGGAGCGACACGCTCACCATCCACGGCAAGGACCGGCTGCACGGCGCCACTTATGCGGTGATGCCCGACCGGATCGAGGCCGGCTCCTATGCCTGCGCCGCCCTGATCACCGGCGGGTCGCTCGAGCTGGCCGGCGCCCGCGAGGATTCGATGCACGCCATCCTCTCAGGCCTCACCGACGCCGGCGCCCATCTCGACCTCACCCGCACCGGCATCACCGTCAAGTCGAACGGCGGGATCAAGCCGTTGTCGATCTCGACCGCGCCCTTCCCGGCCTTCCCGACCGACATGCAGGCGCAGTTCATGGCGATGCTGGCCCTGGCCGAGGGCACCAGCCTCTTGACCGAGACCATCTTCGAGAATCGCTACATGCACGTCCCCGAATTGAGCCGGATGGGCGCCGACATCGAGGTCAGGGGCCGCTCGGCGGTGGTCCGCGGGGTCAAGGGCCTGATCGGCGCGCCGGTGATGGCCACCGATCTTCGCGCCTCGATGAGCCTGGTCCTCGCCGGCCTCGCGGCCGAGGGCGAAACCCAGGTCAACCGCGTCTACCACCTCGACCGCGGCTACGAGCGGCTGGAGGAGAAGCTCCAGGCCGTCGGTGCCGACATCGAACGCGTAAGCGACGGCTGACGCCTATTCCCGCCCTCTCGAGCCATGCCGGGGGGACAGGGCGACCTGCCCATTTCGAATGTGCCAAATTCGTGGGGATGACGCGAAATTCAAAAGCTTGGGAGGCAGCCTTACGGCGTGCCGCCCTGTTCGCGCATCGCCGCAGCGATCGCTTCGGCCTGGCCCATGGCGCTGGCGGCGTTGTCGGGCACCTTGTCCCACTCGATGGCGAACGCCGTCGGGTTGGCGCGGTCGACGATCACCGGCAGGGTTTGGCCGGGCCGCGGCCATTTCGAGGTCCGGAAGAGGCCGCTGTGGCTGACCGCGGTCGCCGGAACACCCTCGGCCGAGACCACACCGGTCAGCCGGCCGCTGTGATAGACGGCGCTCTCGGTCGGCATGTTCACGCCGGTGACCAGCAGGGTGCCGCTGGCCGGCTGGCTCATACTGCCCGCCGCTGCCGCGGCGTTGTTGCTGCGCGCGATCATCCGCACCACCACGATGATCACGCCGACGATGACCACCAGGAACAGGCCCATCGAAAGGAAGGCCTGGAACATGATCGAGGAAATCATGGAGTCGATCTGCATGAGGCTTCACCCCCGGTTGCTTCGAGGGGAGCCTAACATGGCCGGCGGGGCGGCGTCACGCCCCGGCCCAAGACTAAGCCAGCGTCTTGCCGAAGCGGAAGCTGGTCTTCTCGTAACCGAGCTTCTCGTAAAAGGCGTGGGCGCGAAGGCGCTTCCGGTTGCTGGTGACCTCAACAAGTCCGCAGCCGCGCGCCTTCAATCGTTCCTCGGCCGCCGCGACCAATTGGGCGCCGAGCCCCTGGCCGCGTTCGCTCTCCGCCACCACCATCATGGAAATCCGGCCGACGAGGAGCGGTCGGTGGAGGGTGAAGGTCGTGGACGTGGTGAGGACTCCCAGAACCTTGCCGCGCTCGACCACCAATGTGGCTTCGCCACGCTTGCGAAGCGCCGCGAGGCGCTTCCGGACGTCGGCGGGGCCGGCCTCATAGCCGAGTTCGGCCAGCAGGACCGAGATCGCCTCGGCGTCCTTCGGCCGCGCCTCACGGACCTTGGGCGGCTTGGGCGGCGGCGCTGCCTTCGGCGCCTTCTTCGCCGCCGCGCGATTCGCCACGGCCTTGCCGGAGGCGCCGAGCGACCCCTTCCAGTCCGCCGCGGCGCCGCCGCGCAGGAACGCCTCGATCTCCTCTGGCCTGGCGGCAAGGCCTTTCTTGCCGATGCCGAGAATCGCACTGCCGGTCTTGGCGTCCTTGAGGCCGAAGCGGCCGTAATCGCCCCGTCCTGGCGTGCGGACCCGCGAGGTGACCAATTTGCAGCCGCGATTGGCCGCCATTTCGCGCAGCCGCTCGACTTCGTCCTTCGTCATGTCAGGATTTCGACGCTGTGGATGCCGAGACCGACCAGGCCACCGACCAGGGTGCCGTTGATCCGGATATATTGAAGGTCGCGGCCGACCGCGCCTTCCAGCCGGTCGGAGACGGTGCCGGCGTCCCAGCCGCGGACGGTCTCGGAGACCAGCTTGACGATGCCGTCGCCATAGGAGGCGACGACGCCGACGGTGGCGCGGCGGGCGAACTGGTTGATCGTCCGCTTGAGCCTGGGCTCCTGCTGCAGCGTCTCGCCCAATTGGCGCAGCGCGTCGCCGAACTTGCCGGCCAGGGCGGCATCGGGATCGCGGGCGCCCTTGAGCAGGCCGGCGCGGCTCTTCTCCCAGACCCCGCCGAGCCAGGACGAGACCGCTTCGTTCTCGATCATCTCGTTCTTCCAGTCCTCGACCTTGGCCATGATCTCTGGGTCGTTCTGGAGGCCGGCGGCGAGCCGGGCGAGGCCTTCCTCGGCCTTTGCGCGCAGCGGATGATGGGGATCGACCGCCATGTCGATGGTCAGCTTCCTCAGGCCGTCGACGATGGCATTGCCCAGTTTCTCGTCGAGCCCGGCCATGCGCATGATCCAGCCGGCGCGCTGGTGGACCATGTCGCGGATCAGATCCTCATTGGCGTCGAGCGTGCGTCCCGCCCAGGTGACGATGCCGTCGACCATCGGCACGTGCCGTTCCTTGGTGATCGCCGCCTCGAGCGTCTGGCCGAGCAGGGGCGCGATGTCGATCGCCCGCATCCGCGCCGCCAGCATCGACTTGACCATGCCGCCGAGCCGCTCCTGGTCGAGCGATTCCAATATATCGGCGAGCAGCCGCGACCCGCCTTCGCGTAGCCGCCCCACGCCCGGCGGCTGCGCCAGGAAGCGGCCGATCGCGCCGGCGACGTCGACGTTGACCATCCGCCGCGCGACCACCGAGGGGGTGAGGAAATTATCCTTGAGGAACTGGGCGAGGGCGTCGCCGATCCGGTCCTTGTTCCGGGGCACGATCGCGGTGTGGGGAATGGGGATTCCCAGCGGGTGGCGGAACAGAGCGGTGACCGCGAACCAGTCGGCGATGCCGCCGACCAGCCCGGCCTCGGCGAAGGCACGCACGAACCCCCAGGCGGGGTGGAGGTGGTCGAGGTGGGTGGCGGCGATAAAGATCGCCGCCATCGCCGCCAGCATGGCGGTCGCGAACAGCCGCATGTTGCGGGCATTGCCCTGGCTGGGGTTGAGGCGGACGGGGACGGGGCGGGGCGCGAAGTTCATGTCGGTTCAATAACCGCCGGCGGGCTTTGGTTCAAAGCAGGCCCGTAAATCCCGAGCGCCTTTCGAATTTGAAGTTCGCTACGGACGCGATCCGACGCCGTGGCGAACTTCAAATTCAGCAGCCTCGCGACGATTACTCCGCGGGTACCGGGTCGGGGCCGTGGTCGGCCGGACCCTTATAGGTGATGATCCGACGGAATTTCGGTGTCAGCCATTGCTCGAAACTGTCGGCAAGGCTGAACGACGCCGGTACCAGCACCAGGGTGAGGAAGGTCGAGAGCAACAGCCCGCCAATCACCACCACGGCCATCGGCGCTCGCCAGCTTGCATCGCCTTCCAGCGACAAGGCTGTCGGAATCATGCCTGCCACCATCGCCATGGTCGTCATTACGATCGGCTGGGCGCGCTTGTGGCCGGCATCGATGATCGCATCATTCTTCGGAACGCCTTTCGCCATTTCCTCGATCGTGAAATCGAGCAACAGGATCGAGTTCTTTGCGACGATCCCGAAAAGCATCAGGATGCCGATCAGCACCGGCATCGACACCGCGTGGCCGGAAACCAGGAGCGCGATGAAGCCGCCGAGCGGCGCGAGCAGCAGCGAGCCCATGTTGACGAAGGGGGCCATCAGCCTCTTGTAGAGAAGCACCAGCACCGCGAAGACCAGGAAGGTGCCTGAAATCAGGGCGCCCATGAACTCCGACATCAGCTGCGCTTCCTCGCGCTGCTGGCCCGAGCGCGCCCGCTCGACCCCTTCGGGAAGGTTCTGCATGATCGGCAGCTGATTGACGATCGTTTCGTAGTCGACCACGCCCGGCGCAAGGTCGGCGCCGACCATGATCCGGCGCTCCTGGTTGATCCGCTGGATGATCGACGGCCCGGCGCCGAAGCTGATCTGGGCGACGACCTTGAGCGGCACGGAACCGCCGCTCGCCGTCGGCACCGGCATGTTCTCGATCGTCGAGAGGTTGCGCCGCGAGCCCTCGGTCAACGCGACCCGGATCGGTACCTGCCGGTCGGACAGCGAGAAGCGCGCGCTCGCCTGATCGATCTCGCCCTGGGTGGCGACACGGATCGCCTGGCTCATGGCGGCGGTGGTCACGCCCAGGTCGGCCATTAGGTCGAGCCGCGGACGGATGGTGATTTCCGGCCGCCTGAGATCGCCGGCGATGCGCGGCGAGCGCAGCTCGGGCCGCTGGCGCATCTGTTCGACGAGGGTCAGCGCCGCCGCCTGGAGCTTGGCGGGGTCAGAGCTGGCCAGCAGCACCGAAACGTCACGCCCGCCTACCCGGTTGGAGTTGCGGAAGAAGACCCGGGCATCGGGGATGTTCTGAAGCTGCGGCGCGACCTGGCGCTGGAAATCGGTGCTCGTGCGGTCACGACCCTCGCCCCGGTCCTTGAGCGACACATAGATGGTCGAGGCGCCTGCCCGGACCGATTCGAAGGCCGAGGCGACGTCGGGCTGCGCCCGCATCACCGCGGCGGCCCGGTCGGCGACCACGCGCGTCTGGTCGAGGGTGACGCCGGGCGGCATCTCGACCGAGACCTGAACGGTGTCGTCGTCCGTATCGGGCTGGAAGGTCTTCGGCAGCAGCATGAAGCAGCCGATCTGCAGAGCGAAGCAGGCCATGCCGATGAAGACCGTCTTCCAGCGGTGCACCAGCGTCCAGCGCAGCAGGCCGATATAGCGGTCCATCAGCCAGCCTTCGCCGTGCTTGGCCTGACCCTTGGCCTGCAGGAAGTAGGCGGCGATCATCGGTGTGATCATTCGCGCCACGGCGAGGCTGATCAGCACCGTGATGACGATGGTGAGGCCGAAGCTGATGAAGAACTGGCCGATGATTCCGCTCATCATCGACACCGGCAGGAACACCGCCACGATCGAGAAGGTGGTCGCGACCACCGGCAGCCCGATTTCGTCGGCGGCGTCGATCGAGGCCTGATAGGCGGATTTGCCCATCCGCATATGTCGGACGATATTCTCGATCTCGACGATTGCGTCGTCGACCAGCACGCCGGCCACCAGGCTCAGAGAGAGCAGGGTCACCATGTTGAGCGTGAAATCCAGCAACCCCATGAACCAGAAGGCCGGAATGGCGGAGAGCGGGATGGCGATCGCGGAAATCAGCGTCGCCCGGAAGTCACGCAGGAACAGGAAAACGACGATGACCGCCAGCACGGCACCCTCGACCAGGGCCCGCATCGACGATTCATACTGCATCTCGATATACTTCACGGGCGTGAAGAGCAGGTTGTAGTGGACGCGCGGATCGTCGCGCTCCAGTTCCCTCAGCGTGCGCTGCACCTCGTGATAGATGGTGACGTCGGAATAGCCCTTCGACTTCTGGATCATGAAGCTGACGACCTGGCGGCCGTTCTGGATGCCGTAGGAGGTCTGCTCCGCCCACTGGTCGACGACGTTGGCGACGGCATTGAGGCGGACCGTGCGGCCGCCGCCGAGGGCGATCTGAGTTTCGCCGAGCTGGTGGGCGCTGAGCGCGCTGCCGAGCACGCGGACCGACTGTTGCGAGCCCGCAATCTCGGCGCGCCCGCCGGCCGCGTTCAGGTTGATCGAGCGTAGCTGCTGGTTGATCTGGGAGGCGGTGACACCCTGCGACTGCATCCGCACGGGATCGAGCTCGACCCGAATCTCGCGGCTGACGCCGCCGGTGCGGCTGACCACCGAGACGCCTTCGATGCCCATCAGGCGGCGATTGAGCGTATCGTCGATGAACCAGCTCAATTGCTCCACGGTCATCGCCGTGCTTTCCGCCGAGAAATAGCCGATCGGCTCGTCGGCGAAATCGACGCGCTCGACCTGGGGCTCGAGGATGCCGTCGGGCAAGTCGCCGCGAATGCGGGCGATGGCGTCGCGCACGTCCGAAACGGCGCGATCGACCGGCGTGCCGATTTCGAAATTGACGAAGGTGTTGCTGCTGCCTTCGCGGATGGACGAGTTGATTTCGGTGACGCCGTTGATTCCCCGCACAGCCGCTTCCACGCGGCGTGTGATCTGGATTTCAAGTTCCGGCGGAGCGGCACCGGGCTGGCTGATCGAGACGGTCGCCGCCGGCGCGCTGATGTCCGGGTTGAGGTTCACGTCCATGCCTTTGAACGCCATCAGACCCATGGCGAGCAGGAAGGCGAACAGAACGAGCGGGATCACTGGGTGTCGGATCGCCCAGGCCGAAATATTACGCATTGTTCAGCTCCATGACGCTCGTTCTAGCGGCGCGGCGCGCGCGAGCGCTCCGGGCGGATACGCTCGCCGGCGTTGAGGAAGGCGCCGGCCGATTCGACCACCCGCTCGTTTCCGGTAAGGCCCTGGGCGATGACGACGCCGCGGTCGTTGACCGTGCCGATCCGGACTCCGCGGCGCACCACCGTATTGTTGGGGCCGACGATCATCACAAATTGACCCGCATCGTCGGTCAGCACCGCCGATTCGGGCAGCAATGGGGCGCTGGTGGAGCCGGCGCGGATGCTGGCCGAGGCGAAGCCGCCCGGGCGCAGGTCGCGATTGTAGGGGACAAGGATGCGGGCCATGCCCTGGCGGGTCTGCGGATCGATGATCGGTGAAATCTGCCAGACGGTCCCCTGATAGGTCTGATCCGAGCCGACCGGCGTCACCGTCACCGGCACGCCCACGCTCATCCGGGCGAGATCGGCCTGGGGCAGGCGCGCCATCAGCTCCATCTCGCCGCCGGCGGCGATACGGAACAATGCGCCCGAGCCGGCGCCGACGACTTGGCCCGCCTCGACCGAACGGCTGAGGACGAGACCGGCGACCGGCGCGCGGACGTCGAGCCGGCCGATACGGGCGCGGCTGGCGGCATAATTTGCCTGGGAAACGCGGACCCGCGCCGCGGCGGCATCACGGGTGGCGCGCTTGCGGTCCAGATCGGCCTGGCTGATGAAGCCGCGGCCCACGAGGGACTGGGCGCGGTCGAGCTCGCTCTGGGCGACGCGCATGTCGGCGCGCGCCACCTCGATCAGGGCGGCCAGTTGCGCCGACTCCTGCACCTGGACGCTGCGGTTGATGACCGCGAGGGACTGGCCGGCGCCGACCCACTGGCCGGGTTCGACGAGGACGCGCACGACCTGCCCGCCTTCGCCGGCGATGCCGACCGGCATGTCGCGGCGGGCGCCCAGCGAGCCGGTCGCGGAGATCATGGCCGGAACGTCCTGCCGCCCGGGGACGATGACCGTGACGGAAGGCAGCTGTTGACCTTCGCCGGCCTTCGGCGCCGCGGCTTTCTCGCCGCTCCC
The DNA here is from genome assembly GCA_036525215.1 of Allosphingosinicella sp. Taxonomy (GTDB): domain Bacteria; phylum Pseudomonadota; class Alphaproteobacteria; order Sphingomonadales; family Sphingomonadaceae; genus Allosphingosinicella. The sequence goes on along the minus strand of DATDAU010000058.1, from coordinate 26,995 downwards.
GCCGAGCATGAACACGGCGGCCACGGCGACCAGCAGCAGGACGACGACGGCGATGATGATCCGCCTGCGCCGGCGACGCTTCGCCAGGGTTTCGTCGTCGACGACGACGTCATCGATCGCGTCCCGGCTCCACTTGCTCGACTCGTAGTTCATTGCTTTCATCGTCCCCACTCGTACAGCGCGGCCATGCAGCCGCAACATCGCGGCTGTATTAGCCCAATAAGGCACCCTGAACAAGTCACAATATAGAGCGTCTTGTCGGCTTTCCCCGGGCGCCCCCGGGCGCGCGCTTTACAACCATCGCCAAGCCATTACCAATGTTGAATTCATGGCGCCGGCCGCCGCCGGCGTGGGACCAGGAGGCTTTTATGTCCGGATATCTTGCCGATCATGGCTGGCTTGCCTGGATCGTCATCGGCCTCGTCGCCGGCGCGATCGCCAAGGCGATAACCCCGGGCCGCGATCCCAGCGGCTGCCTGGTGACGATCCTGCTCGGCATCGGCGGTGCGGTGGTGGCGGGTTTCCTCGGCCAGCAACTGGGCTGGTATGGACGGGGTGAGGGCGCCGGCTTCATCGCCGCGATCGTCGGCGCGGTGCTGATCCTGCTCGTCTACCGGATGTTCGCCGGCCGCCGCTAGATCCGCGACGGTTCCGAAATGAAAAGGGCCGCCCTTGGCGGGCGGCCCCTTCATTTCATCGCGCCTGGAGTCAGCGAAGGCTGCCGCGGCGGACCAGATTGACGATTCCGAGCAGGATGACGGCGCCGACCAGGGAGACGAGGAAAGACATGAGGTCCAGCGGCGCGCTGTTGATGTTGCCGCGGCTGAAGATCAGGCCGGCCAGGAACGCGCCGACGATGCCGACAATGATATTGAGCAGGATGCCCTGCTGAGCGTCGGTGCGCATGATCATGCTCGCCAGCCAGCCGACGACGCCGCCGACGACAAGCCAAATGATAATTCCCATCATATTCGTACCCTCCTCTGAGGTCGGCGCCGTCACCGATGTTGCGGCGGCGATCCGACCTAAAGACGCGCCACGCGCGCGCTTGTTCCTGTCCGTGCGGACGGGAAGGAGGCGTTTCGGTGCGATTTTGGAAGGTGGGAAGCGCGGGCCGCGTCACGCGGCCCGCCTTCTTCGGTCAGTAATTCTGCTGGCGCTCGTAGAGCGTCTTGTAGTGCTGGATGCGGGTGACGCGAAGGCCCGGCATGCCCGAACGATCGACCGCGCGCTGCCAGCCGGCGAATTCTTCGAGGCTCAGGCCGTAGCGCTCGCAGGCCTCGTCGACGCTGAGCAGGCCGCCATTGACGGCCGACACGACCTCGGCCTTGCGCCTCACGACCCAGCGGGTGGTCGTCGGATGCGGCAAGGAATCGATGGTGAGCGGCTCGCCGAGCGGACCGATGACCTGGGCCGGACGGATTTTCTGGTTCTCGATCATTCGTACCTCAAAAACTTCACACGCTTTCGGTCGGTTCTGCCGGCTGCGTTCCTTGCCCTAATCCAAGAGCGTTGAAGGAAGGCTAAAACGCCAAGGTAAATTTCACGGTGAGCATGGTTTACGGGGTGTTGAGGCGGCGTCTCACTTCGGCACGGTTGAAACAGCCCAGGCGTGCGGAAGCGCCGATATAAGTGTCGGATGCGGAAAGAACGGCCTCGATCAGCACGTCCGGCCCGGGGCGCCGCGCGGCGCCGGCCTCGAAACGGGCCTGGGCGCGGGCGGCGGGCGTCGCCGCCTGCTGCGCGATCAGGGCCGCGCTGAGCATCGAATAATCGAGCGGCGCCGGCTGCGACTCGCCTTGCGACCTTCCCCTACGGCGTTGAAACGACTCGTCCATGGCCCGATTCTCTACCGAAAGAGGGTGAAGAGCCGGTAAAGCGAACCCCTAAGGGTCTGGCCGATTGGATTGAGCTGTCCGAACGCCTATCTACCCCGCGCAATGAACGCCGATTTCCAACTTGCCCGCCCGCTGGCCGGGGCCAGGATCGTCGTCGCCATGTCCGGCGGCGTCGACAGCTCGGTCGTGGCCGCGCTGGCGGCGCGGAGCGGCGCTGAGGTGATCGGGGTGACCCTTCAGCTGTACGATCATGGCGAGGCGGCGGGAAAATCGCGGACCTGCTGCGCCGGCCAGGACATTTACGACGCCAAGGCGGTCGCCGACCGGCTCGGCATCGCTCATTACGTGTTCGATTATGAAAGCCGCTTCCGCGACAGCGTGATCGAGAAGTTCGCCGACGAATATGCGCGCGGCCGCACGCCCATCCCATGCATCAGCTGCAACCAGGGGGTGAAATTCACCGACCTGCTCAGCCTCGCCCGCGATCTCGGCGCCGATTGCCTCGCCACCGGCCATTATGTCCGCCGGGTAGTGGGACCAGATGGGGCCGAGCTTCACCGGGCGGCCGATCCGGCCCGCGACCAGAGCTATTTCCTGTTCGCCACGACCCGCGACCAGCTCGATTATCTGCGCTTTCCGCTCGGCGACATGCCCAAGCCGGCGGTGCGCGAGATCGCCCGCGACCTCAAACTGGTCGTCGCCGACAAGCCCGACAGCCAGGATATCTGCTTCGTCCCCGACGGCGATTATGCGCGGGTGGTGAAGAAGGTGCGGCCCGAAGCCGCCGTCGCCGGCGAGATCGTCGACCGCGACGGCCGTGTACTCGGATCGCACGAGGGCCTGATCCACTTCACCGTCGGCCAGCGCCGCGGCCTCGAGATCGGCGGCCAGCCCGAGCCGCTATATGTCCTGCGGCTCGAGCCCGAAAGAGCGCGGGTCGTGGTCGGGCCGAAACAGGCGCTCGCGGTCCGCGCCGCGCGGCTCGAAGGCATCAACTGGCTCGGCGAGGAGCAGAGGGACGGACTTTCGGTCAAGGTCCGCTCGCTCGCGCGGCCGGTCGCGGCGCGGCTCGACGGCGACATTGTCCGCTTCGAGAGCCCCGAATACGGAGTCGCGCCCGGCCAGGCTGCAGTGATCTACGACGGCGAGCGCGTGCTCGGCGGCGGCTGGATCGACGAGACCGTCGCAGGCGAAGCCGAGCCCGAACGGCGCCTCGCCACCGCGTAGAGCAAAAGCCCGGCCGCCAGCAGGCCGGCCAACATCGCCCAGGATTGCCATTTCGACTGGGCCGCCGCCCACAGGCAGACGGCAAGGCCGGCGCCCATCAACGCGAAGGTCAAGGCGCCGTTTTTCAGGCCCAGGCGGCGCTGCGCGGCGGGCAGGGCGGCGATGCTGGCGGCGTAGACGACGAGCCGGGCCAAGGTGCTGACGATGGCGAGCCAGACGAAGCTGCCGGAAATCGCGAGCGCCGCGCCAGCCAGTCCCATGAACAGGATCGAATTGGCGGGGGTGGCGTAACGCTCGTTGACAGCGCCGAACCAGCTCGGCAGCAGGCCCTCTCGCGCCAGGGCGAAGGTGACTCGCGGCGTCGAGGTCATCGAGCCGCTGATGTTGCCGCTGACAGAGGCGAGCGCGGTCGCGGCCACCAGCAGTGCGCCGGCCGGGCCGATCAGCGTCTCGGCGCAGACGGCGAGCGGCGCCTCGGGCGCGGCGCCGGCGGGCATCACCGCGAGGTAGGCGAGCTGAACCAGGAAATAGAGCGCGGCGGTGCCGGCGACGGTGACGATCAGGGCGCGGGGAATGGTGCGGGCGGGATTGGCGGTCTCGTCCGCCGGCACGATATTGTTCTCGAATCCGACGAACGCATAGAGGACGATCAGCGCCGCCGCTTCGAATTCCGACAATGCGGGCGCCGCTATGGGCAGGGGCAAGGTGCTGCCCGCCTCGATCAGGCCCCAGATGGCGAGGCCGATCAACGGCGTCGCCTTTAGCAGCGTCAGCAGGTCGAGGGCGCGGATCGCGCGCCCGACGCCGACGATGTTGATCAGGGTCAGCGTCCCGATCAGCAGGAGGATGGTGGCGGCCCGGCCGACGGCGCCGCCCAGCGGTGCCCACAGGGAAGCGGCGTAGATTGCGAAGACGTTGGCGTTGGCGGCCTGGGCGGTGATCCGCCCGAGATAATAGAGCCAGCCGGCCTGGAAGGAGGCCATCGGGCCGAAGGCGGCGGCATAGGCGACCGGCCCGCCCGAGACCGGGAACAGCGCGGCGAGCCGGGCGAAGGGCAGGACGATGAGCAGGACCAGCAGGCCGAAGATCGGGAACATCCACGGACCGAAGGCGCCGAAATCCCGGTGGAGGGTCGCCGGCAGCGCGAAGATTCCGGCGCCGACCATGCCGTTGAACGACAGGAAGGCCGATCCCGCGAAAGTGATGTCGCGGCGCAGCAGCGCTTTGGCGCCGTTCACGGCCGCATAAGCTTCAAATCACCTATCTGGGCGGCGGCGCGGCGCGGGCGGCCTCTTCGGCCACCGCGGCAGCCTCCTCCTCGCGCGCCTGGTCGTCAATATGGCTGAGCCGTTCCTGGCGGGCTTCCTCGATCATCCGCGCCCAGTTGACCGAATCGGTCTGGCGGCGCTCGGCCCGAGCCTGGTTGGCCAACTGGGCGAAGCAGCCGGTGAAGCCGCCATTGCCCGCGGTCGAGCAGCTCTCGGTTCCGGCGCGGCCGACATAGGAAAGCTCGGTCGCCCGGTTCGCCCAGCTCTGGCGGTTGGGGGCATTGGGATCCTCGCGCAGGTTCGGCGCGATGCGGAAGCGGTCATTCTCGGGCAGGCGCGCGCAGACGGTGACCTCGTTGGGATCCTGGCTCTGCGGGCAGGGATCGTCGCCATAGACGATCAGCTGGTTGACGCGGACATCGTCGGGGCCGGCCGACTGGGCGCCGGGGACGGCAACGCCGGGCTGCTGGGCGAAGGCGGGAATCGCCGCGAAGGCGGCAAGCGCGGCTGCGGCAGTGACCAGGTGAACGCGCATGACTCAAATCCTCTTCGAAAGCTCAATGGCGATACGACAGGCCGCACGGATCGCACCATACAATAAGGGATAGCCCGGAGTCTCCTCCGCCCCGGCCCCCAGAGCGGCGTCGCGATGCTCGCGCTCGTCGGCCTGGAAATCGGCGATGCTCGCCGCCAGCGCCGACTCACTGTCGCCCAGGGCAGCGAGCTGCTCTGAATAATGGGCGTCGATCTCGTCCTCGATCGCGGCGGTGCAGGCCATCGCCGCCTTCGGGCTGATCAGGGCGGTGGCTGCGCCCAGAGCATGGCCGGCGACTGCCCAGACCGGTTGCAACAGGGTCGGCCGCACCCTTCGCTCGGCGAGCAAAGCGTCGAAATGCTTGAGGTGACGCTGCTCCTGCGCCGCCATGCGGCCGATCATGCCCGATTCCGGCCGTCGGTCGCCGAGCACGGCGAGCTGGCCGGCATAGATGCGGATCGCGCCATATTCGCCGGCCTGGTCGACGCGGATCATCGACTCGACGACGGGGCGCGCGTCGCCGGGCCGCCACGCCGGCGGGGCGGGGCGCTCTAGCGGGCCGGGGGTCGTCTTAGGCTCAGCCATAGGATCAACAACGCGCTGGCGCCCGAAAGGATCGCATTCCATCCCGCCATCGAGATTCCGAGCCATTGCCACGGTATCTCGTCGCAGCGGACGATCGGTGCCGACATGATCTGCTTGAGCAGGTCCGCCGCCGAGCCGCCGGTGAGCGGCGCCGTGCACTGCGTGAAGCCCTTGAAGATGTGGGCCTCGACCCCGGCATGATAGAAGCCGATGGCGCCGCTGATGAGGATGGCGAGCGCGGCCAGCCAGACCAGGCTGCGACCGCGATCGGGCAGCCGCGCGAACATAAAGGCGAGGAGAGCGAAGCCCAGGGCCGCGAAATGGGCGTAACGCTGCCACCAGCACATCTCGCACGGCGGCATGCCGCCGATATATTGGAAGCCGTAGGCGCCGGCGAGAAGACTCGCCGGCGCCAGCAGCGCCAGCGCCTTGGCGAGGCCGAGCGATGTCCGCATCAGCGCAGGCGTCAGCGGCTGGCGGTGCGGCGGCCCGGCGTCGCGCTGACCGTCTGGGACGGAGCGAGCCGCGCCAGCGTCCGCACGGCGTAATCGAGCTGATAGTCGGTAATCCCGCGCTGGGTGAGCTGCGCCGCCGTCGCCGTGAAGCGCGGGTCGGGCCGCCCGTCGTCCTGGATCAGATCGTCGCGGATGCCGGCCTCGTTGACCAAATGGCGCCTCAGGTCGGACTCGCGGATGTTGGTGCGCGACCGGTAATCGGCGTCGGACAGCTGCGGGACGGGTACGTCGGGCGCGATGCCGCCTTCCTGCACCGAGCGGCCGGACGGGGTGTAGTAGCGCGCGGTGGTGAGCCGCAGCGCGGTGGTGCCGTCGCCGAGCGGCAGCAGGGTCTGGACCGACCCCTTGCCGAACGACCGCTCGCCCATGACGATGGCGCGGCGATGGTCCTGGAGCGCGCCGGCGACGATTTCGGACGCCGAAGCGGTGCCGGCGTCGACCAGCACGATGATCGGCAGGCCGTGGGCGGCGTCGCCCGGCCGGGCGTAATAACGCTCGATGTCGGTGCGGCGGCGGCCGCGCTGCGAGACGATCTCGCCGCGCTCGAGGAACAGGTCGGAAAGGCCGACGGCCTGGTCGAGCAGCCCGCCCGGATTGGAGCGAAGGTCGAGGATATAGCCGAGAGGCGGGTGGCCGAGCTGGCGCTCGATATCGGCCATGGCGCGCTGGGCGGCGTCGGTGGTGACCCGACTGAAGGTGGTGACGGTGAGGATGCCGACGCCGTCGCGGACTTCCGAGCGAACCGCCGGAATGTCGATGATGGCGCGGGTGATGCTGACGTCGAACGGCCGCTCGCGGCCGGGGCGGACGACGGTGATGCGCACGTTGGTGCCGGGGGCGCCGCGCATCCGCTCGACCGCGTCGTCGAGGGTGCCGCCGTAGAACAGGCGGCCGTCGATATGGGTTATGAAGTCGCCCGACTTGATGCCGGCGCGGTCGGCCGGGGTGCCGCGGGTCGCCGCGATCACCTTGACCGCGCCGTCCTCCATCGTGACGGTGAGGCCGAGCCCGCCATAATTGCCGTCGGTGGTCGTCATCAGGCCGCGATAGCCGCGAGCGTCGAGATAGGAACTATGCGGGTCGAGGCTGGACAGCATGCCGTCGATCGCGCCGCGGATCAGGGTGGCGTCGTCGACCTGGTCGACATATTCGGCCTTCACCCGTTCGAGCACGCTCATGAACTGGTCGATTTCGCGATAGGAGCTGACGTCGACCTGGGCGAGCGCGGCGCTGGCCGCGGGAATGACGGCGACGGCGCTGACGAGGCCGAGCGAACGCAGTAGATTATTGGCCATGGATCATCCCGAATTGAGTTTCGCCGGCTTCTACAGGCTTATTAGGGCTGGGAAAAGCAACGTTCGATGAACGTCATCCCCCCACCAGCTGCGCCACCGGCACCGGCCGACCGTTCCGGCGCAGCTCGACGGTGACCTGGGGCGAGCCTGCACCGGTCCTGCCGAGCAGGGCGCCGCGGCCGACGCTCGCACCATTGGCGACGTTCAAGGTGGCGAGATCGGTAATGACGCTCGACCAGCCGCGGCCATGGTCGATGATCACGACATTGCCGTAGCGCCGGAAGGGGGCGGCGAAGACGATGCGGCCGGCGGCGGGGGCGATCACCCGCGCTTCGCCCTGGGTTTCGAAGGTCAGGCCGCGGGCGTGGACGCCGCCGTCCGATATCTCGCCGACGCCGGTGAGCAATCGCCCCTCGACCGGGATCGAATAAGGCAAAGTCTCCTGTGCCGTCGCCGGACCGGCCGCCGCCGGGCGCGGCAGGGGCCCGGGCAGGCGGGACAGGCTCGCCGCCAGCGCCGACTGATATTGGCGGGTGCCGATCGTCCGCTCGAGCGCCCGCGCTTCCTCGCCGAATGCCAAAGCGCGGTCGGACTGCGACAGTGCGAGGCCGGCCAGCTGCTGCGAGCGGGACCGTTGCTCGACCTCGAACCGGGCCAGAGCGACCCGGCGCTGGTGGAGGGCGGCGCGGCTGTCGATCACATCCTGGCGCGCGATCTCCGATTCCCGGCGCAGCCGGTTGCTTCGCGCCACTTCCTGGCGGAGCGCGGCGGTGCGGCGCCTGATTTCCGGCATGGTCGCGGCGAGGAGCGAGCGGACGTGAACGGCGTCGCGCACCGATCCGGGCTGGATCAAGGCGAGCGCCCCAGGGCGCCGGGTCATGGTCTGCAGCGCCGCGGTTAGCCGGATCAGCGGGCCCTGCTGCTCGGCGAGGCGCGTGCGCTGGATTCGCTGGCGAAAGGCGATGATCGCGATTCGCCGCTCGGCGACGGTGAGTTCGGCCTCCGCCGCCTCGATCCGCGCCGCCAGAGCCGCGGACGCCGCCCGGGCGCGATCGGCGTCGCTGGTCGCGCGGCGGGCCTCGCTTTCCAGCCGCTGCGAGCGCTGTATCGCCTGCGCCGCTTCGGTCTTGGCGGAACTCAGCGCCTGGACGTCGCTGTTCTGGGCGTGCGCGGCAGCAACGGCGCCCGCCGCCAGCAGGATGATCAGGATCGAGAAGGGCGCCTTCATCGCCTCATCCTTCCCGATGATAGGGGTGGTTCGCAAGCAGGCTCGTCGTCCGGAACAATTGTTCGGCCAACATGGCCCTCGCCAGCAGGTGCGGCCAGGTCGCCTTGCCGAAGGCGAGCAGCAGGTCCGCGTCAGCGCGTTCCCGGTCGCCGAAGCCGTCGGCGCCCCCGATCAGGAAGCGGGCTTCGCGCCTGCCGTCGTCGCGCCAGCGCTCGAGCTTCCGGGCGAAGGCGACCGAGCCGAGCGCCTCGCCTTTCTCGTCGAGCAGGATGGTGACGCTGTTGTCGCTCGCCGGCGGCACCTTGCCGCCGCTTTCGGGCAGCTCGGTGATCTTCGAGGGCCAGGTCAGGCGCTTCAGATAGCGCTCGACCAGCTCGGCCTCCGGCCCCCGCCCGATCCTGCCGCGCGCGATGATGTGGAGGAGCAAGTGGGTAAGACGGCTAGCGGCTCGCCGCGGCCGGCGCGCTGTCCTCGAACGCCCACATCCGCTCGAGATTGTAGAAGCTGCGCACCTCCGGCCGGAACAGGTGAACGATGACGTCGTCGGCGTCGATCAGCACCCAATCGGCCACGGGCAGGCCTTCGACCCGGACCGAGCGGCCCAATTCCCGCTTGATCCGTTCGGACAGCTTCTGCGCCATGGCGGCCACCTGGCGGGTCGAACGGCCCGAGGCGATCACCATATAGTCGGCGATGTTGGATTTCCCGCCGAGGGGAATGGAAACGACTTCGACGGCCTTGTCGTCGTCGAGCGAACGAAGCACGAGGTCATGAAGCGCCTCGGCCTGTTCGATGGCTCCGTCGGTCTGCGGAGCGGGTGCGGTTTCGGGCAAATTGCCTCCTTCTTCTAAATCGGCCGCCGCGTTACGCCATCGCGGAGGGCCTGGTGTACAACAGCTTTGATTGCGGTTTCATGCCAATCGGGATCGGCGGCGCGAATGGCGGTTGCGGATGTCGGATCGGGCGGCAATTGAAGCTGCACGAGCGCCGGCGTTCTCCACTCCGTCCAGTTACGCGCCATGGCCGCGGACTGGACGAAGCGCCGCAACCAACCCATGGCCGGTGCCTTCTGGGCGCCGTCATCATAGCCCGGACGACCGACCACGGCAATCGGTACCAGTTCCGCGATCCTCCGCCAGTCGCGCCAAAGGTGGAACTGGGCGAGATTGTCCGCCCCCATCAGCCAGATGAAGCGCTTGTCGGGGTAAAGCCGGATCAGCGCCGCGAGCGTGTCGACGGTGTAGACGGTCTCCAGCTCGCGCTCGATCGCGGTCACCTTGATCGGCGCCCGGCGCGCCGCCGTCCGCGCCGAGGCGAAGCGGGCGCGGAGCGGCGCCATCCCCTCTTTCTCCTTCAGCGGATTGCCCGGCGACACCAGCCACCAGATCTCGTCGAGGCCGAGCGCGTCGAGCGCGCCGAGGCTGAGCCGCCGGTGCCCCTGATGGGCCGGGTTGAAGGAGCCGCCGAGAAGGCCGATGCGCGTCACAGGAAGCGCGATAGCATGGCCCCCGGCGCGGCGCATATGGCCTCGACGGAATGGTTGGGGTTCGCCAATATGGTTGCAAGGGGGTCGCGATGGTCTCGGGAATCGAAGGCGTAGGCGAAGCGGTCACAGGCGGCATGATCGCCCGTGCCGTCGAGCCGAAGGCGGGCGAGGCGGGGGACGATCATTCCGGCAACTGCCTCAATTGCGGCGCGGAGCTCACCGGGCCCTATTGCCGGATGTGCGGCCAGCAGGGCCACGTCCACCGCACGCTCGGCGCCTTCTGGCACGATCTCGCCCACTCCGTGCTTCATTTCGAAGGCAAGATCTGGCGCACCCTGCCGATGCTCGCCTGGCGTCCGGGCGAGCTGACCCGCCGCTACATCGCCGGCGAGCGGGCCCGCTTCGTCTCGCCCATGGCCATCTTCCTCTTCTCGGTCTTCCTGATGTTCGCGACCTTCTCGCTGGTCGGCGGTCCTTTCACCTTCGGCAGCGTCACGCCAATGACCGCCCAGGCGCGGGCCGAGGCCGAGCGGGATTTCGAGCGCGAACAGGCGGGGCGCGAGGCGGCGCTGGACCGGCGCCGCGCCGAGCGCGCCCGCCTCGCCGCCGCCGGCCAGTCGACCGCGGCCATCGATTCGGAGATCAGCGGCACCGAGCGGGGCCTGCGGCTCAGCGAAATCGCGTTTCGGCGAAGCCTGGACGTGGTGGCCGTGGCGGCGCCGGAGGCACCGGCGGCGCCGGCCGAAAATGCCTCGGGCGGGGACGATGACCAGCTCAACATCCGGATCTCGGAGCGGCCGAGCAATTTCGAATGGATCAACCGCGCCTATCGCCATGCCCGGGAGAATCCGTCGCTGCTGATCTACAAGCTCGAGACCAACGCCTATAAATTCTCCTGGGCGCTGATCCCGATCTCGCTGCCCTTCCTGTGGCTGCTGTTCCTCCACCGCCGCCGCTACCGGCAGCAGTACAAGGCCTACGACCACATCGTCTTCATCACTTACTCGATCGCGTTCATGAGCCTGGGGCTGATCGCGCTCAGCCTGCTGCGCCCGCTCGGCATCGGCACCGGCTTCATGGTTCTGGCCATATTTCTGGTGCCGCCGGTTCACATTTTTCGCCAGTTGCGCGGCGCCTATCAATTGTCGGTGTTCAGCGCGCTGTGGCGGTCGGCGATGCTGCTCTTCTTCGCCGTCATCGCCGCGATGCTCTTCTTCGTTCTGCTGATGCTGCTGGGCGTGCTCGGCTGACGAAAAAGGCGGCCGCTTCCGCGACCGCCTCTTCCTTGTTCACATTCTCGGAGGCTCAGGCGCCCTGCGAAGCCGGCTTGCCGAGGCCGCCGCGGGGGCGGCGCGAGGTCGGGATCGAGGTGCCGGCGCCGGGTACGGCCGGGCGCTTGGTATCGGCATTGTCGCGGCCGATATCCTCGCCCTTCACCGCCTTCTTGATCTCCTCGCCGGTCAGCGTCTCATATTCGAGCAGCGCCTTGGCGAGCGCGTGCAGCTCGTCGAGATGGTCGGAGAGCAGCTGCTTGGCGCGGTCATAGGCGCCTTCGACGATCCGCTTGATCTCGGTGTCGATCAGCTGCGCGGTCTGGTTCGACATCCGGATCGGCCGGTTGGCCGAATAGCCGAGAAAGGTCTCGCCGTCGGCTTCCGAATATTCGAGCGGGCCGAGCAGGTCCGACATGCCCCAGCGGGTGACCATGTCGCGGGCGAGGCTGGAGGCGTAGCTGATGTCGGACGAAGCGCCGGACGAGACCTTGTCGTAGCCGAAGATCACTTCCTCGGCGACGCGGCCGCCCATCGACACCGACAGGTTCGCGTACATCTTGTCGCGGTGATAGGAATAATTGTCCCGCTCGGGCAGGCGCATGACCATGCCGAGGGCGCGGCCGCGCGGGATGATCGTCGCCTTGTGGATCGGATCGGACGCCGGTTCGTGGATGGCGACGATGGCGTGGCCAGCCTCGTGATAGGCGGTCATCCGCTTCTCGTCCTCGGTCATCACCATGGACTTGCGCTCGGCGCCCATCATCACCTTGTCCTTGGCAAACTCGAATTCGCTCATCGCGACCAGGCGCTTGCCGAGGCGGGCGGCGTAGAGCGCCGCTTCGTTGACCAGATTGGCGAGGTCGGCGCCGGAGAAGCCGGGCGTGCCGCGGGCGATCACCCGGGGATCGACGTCGGGCGCCAGCGGCACCTTCTTCATGTGGACGGCCAGGATCTTCTCGCGGCCGTCAATGTCGGGGCGCGGCACCACCACCTGGCGGTCGAAGCGTCCGGGACGGAGCAGGGCCGGATCGAGCACGTCGGGCCGGTTGGTGGCGGCGATGATGATGATGCCTTCATTGGCCTCGAAGCCGTCCATCTCGACCAGCAGCTGGTTCAAGGTCTGCTCACGCTCGTCATTGCCGTTGCCGAGGCCGGCGCCGCGATGGCGGCCGACGGCGTCGATCTCGTCGATGAAGACGATGCAGGGCGCGTTCTTCTTGGCCTGCTCGAACATGTCGCGGACGCGGCTGGCGCCGACGCCGACGAACATCTCGACGAAGTCGGAGCCCGAAATGGTGAAGAAGGGAACGTTGGCCTCGCCGGCGATGGCGCGCGCCAGCAAAGTCTTGCCGGTGCCCGGCGAGCCGACCAGCAGAGCGCCCTTGGGGATCTTGCCTCCCAGGCGGGCGAACTTCACTGGTTCCTTGAGGAACTCGACGATCTCCTGAAGCTCCTCGCGCGCCTCGTCGATGCCAGCGACGTCGTCAAAAGTGACGCGGCCGTGCTTCTCGGTCAGCAATTTCGCCTTGGAGCGGCCGAACCCCATCGCGCCGGATCCGGCGTTTTTCTGCATCTGGCGCATCACGAAGAAGGCGATGCCGAGAATGAGGAGGAAGGGCAGCGACTGCATCAGGACGTACATCCAGATGCTGGTGGTCTGCTCGGCCTGGGCCGAGAAGGAGACGCCATGCTGGCGAAGGCGATTGATCAGCTCGGGATCGGTCGGCGGCGTGACGGTACGGAAAGTCTCGTTGTTGGACATCCGTCCGGTGATGACTTCCTTGCCGATCACCACGGCCTTGACCTGGCCTTCGTCGACCCGGTTCAGAAATTCCGAATAGGCGATGGAATCGCGCGGCGCCGCGGCGCCGCCGCCGACCAGCTGGACGACCAGCAAAAGGGCCAGCAGGATGCCGGCCCAGATCAAAAGGCTCTTCATCCAGTTGTTGCCCGGAGGGTCCCTGTCGCCCTGCGGCGTGCGATTGTCGTCGGCCATGATCCCTTTTCACGAAACGCGTTCGTGCCTTTCGCCCCTAAAATAGGATTTCGGGGGGCAAGTGCAATGTAATGGATTTGGGTGAACGCCGGCTTAGCGCCTTCCCGATCACGTGCTGCCCACGTTAGAAGGGTTCGCATGGACCTCGAGCACATTCTCCACCTCTACGGCGGCGTCGGCCACAGCTTCACCAATCCCGCCATCGACGCCTTCGCGTTGCCGGGCTTCTTCTATCAGGCCGAGGCCGACCGCCGCTCCTGGGCGGCCCTCCTCGACCTGTTCGGGGAGGCCTTCTAGGTCGTCTTCTTCGCCGCCGTCTTGCGGGCCGGGACGCGCTTGCGGGCGGGGGCCTTGGGAGCGGCGGTTTTCGGCGCCGCGGCGGCCGAGCCGTTGGCGGACTTGCGGCGGGCGGCACGGACGATCGGGACGGCGGCGGCAGCGGCGACACCCGCGGCTACGGCGGCGCCGGCGGCGATCGCCGTCTTCGGATTGTCGCGGACGAGCCCGGCAAGGCGGCCGGCCTGCTCGGTCGCGCGCGCCTTGAGGTCGGAAGCGCGCTGGCTCAGAGCTTCGGTACGGCTCAAGGTCTGGGTTTCGCCTTCTTCTGCGGCGGCGGGGCCGGCGTGCGGAATGGCGCTATTCGGGATGCTCGACATGGCAGGCTCCATTTTCTTGCGGGGGTCGCGATGCCAACGATGGGCGCCGTAGGCGGTTCCGCCCGCGCGCCGAAGCGTTACAAGGCGGCGATGCCCGTAGATTCCGCATATCTCATTCTCGTCGATGCCGACGCCTGTCCGGTGAAGGACGAAATCTACAAGGTCGCCTGGCGGCACGAGGTACCGGTGCGGATCGTCAGCAACAGCTGGTTGCGCGTGCCCGATCATCCGCTGATCGAGCGGGTGACAGTCTCCGACGCTTTCGACGCGGCCGACGACTGGATCGCCGAGCGGGCCGGGCCTTCGGCGGTGGTGGTGACCGGCGACATATTGCTCGCCGACCGCTGCCTGAAGGCTGGCGCGAGCGTGATCGCGCCCAACGGCAGGCCGTTCACCGCCGCCTCGATCGGCGCCGCCATCGCCACCCGCGCGATCATGGCCGACCTGCGCGCCGGCGCGGACGGCATCACCGGCGGGCCGGCGCCCTTCGCCAAGGTGGATCGCTCGCGATTTCTTTCCGCGCTCGACGAGGCGATGGTCCGGCTGAAGCGGCGCTGATCGTCAGATCATCAGCGTCGTGACGAAAAAGAACAGAAACAGGAAGACGACCGGGAAGGCCAAAGCGAAGACCAGGGCCAGGGTCGGCTCGCGCCGCGCGCGATTGAGCAGATAGGCGGGCAGGACGGTCAGGGCGACGAGAAGGGTGACGACCGCGCCGACGAGGAGGCCGAAGCCGCTCGACGTATATTCGGGTCCGGCGAAGAACAGAGAGACGATAATCGCACCCCAGAGAATGAGATCGGCCGAACAGAGGATGAGGGTGGCGCGCTCCTTCATGGCGATGTTCTAGGCGGGGCTACGACGAAGCGCCAGACGCTGCCGCCCGAGCATTTGACGCCGCCCAGCGTGGCCGTGTCGCCCGCGTCGAGTGCGCCGAGCAGGCGCTGCACCGCCTCGCCGCGCGGCGGTCCCTCGCCCGGCGCGAGCAGCGCGATCATGCGCAGCAGGAGGCGGCGGCGCAGTTCCGCCGGCAGGCCGGCGGGATCGAGGGTGACGCCGCCGTCGACGCCGTCGACCCGTTCCTCGACCAGGCGGTCCGCCGTCCATTCCAGCGCCGCCTCCGCCTCGGCCAGCGCCTCGCTGCTGCGGGCCAGAGCGGCGCTGTCGATCCAGTCGCTCCCGGCGATGCGACGGCGCAGCCGCGCCCGGTCGTAGCGTTCGTCTTCATTGGTCGGGTCCTGGACGGGATCGATTCCGGCGGCCTCGGCGATTCCGGCGAGCGTCGCCCGCTGCCAGCCCAGCAGCGGCCGCGCGACGCCCACGTCGGCGATCCGCGCCGAGGCGCGGATGCCGGTAAGGCCGGAAAGGCCGGCGCCGCGGTTGAGCCGCATGAGCAGGGTCTCGGCCTGGTCGTCGCGGTGATGGGCGGTCAGGATCCAGTCGCATTCCCTTTCCCCGGCCCAGCCGGCGAGCAGCCGGTAGCGCAGGGACCGCGCGCCGGACTGGACGTTGCCGGCGATCGGCGCATCGCCGGTCAGGATCGCGTGGGGCACGCCGAGGCGGCCGCAGATGTCGGCGACAAGGGCCGCTTCGGCGACGCTTTCGGGGCGAAGGCCGTGGTCCACGGTGGCGGCCTCGACGGCGCCCGGGAAAGCTTCGGCGGCGAGCAGGAGCAGGGCCAGGCTGTCCGGCCCGCCCGAAACCGCGACCCCCAGTCGTGCGTCCGCGCCGGTCAGCCGCTCGGTGTCGCGGCGGAAAGCGGCGACGAGGTCGAGCGCTGGCGGGCGGAGGGCCATGGGCCGACCCTAGCGCCCTCGCGCATGGCGGGGAAATCTTCTATCTTCGCGATCCTGTCCGGGAGGGACTCATGAAGCCGACGCGCAACCTAAACCGGCGTTCCTTCCTTGCCCGCGTTTCGGGCGGCGCCCTGATCCTGTTCGCCGGCACGCCGCTCGCCGCTCAGACCACCGATTCGGACAGCGGCCCCAAGGCCGACGCCGCTGGCCGCGGCCGCGGCCGGACCGGCGAAAGCGACGGCGACAGCGGCCCCAATGGCGATCCTGCCGGCTATGGCCGCCCGCGCAGCGGCTGCACCGACTCCGACAGCGGCGAGAATAGCGACCCCGCCGGCCGGGGACGATGCCGGACCGGCGAAAGCGACAGCGACAGCGGCCCCAATGCCGACGCCGCGGGCCACGGCCGCCCGCGCACCGGCATCAGCGACGGCGACAGTGGCCCGCGCGGCGACCCCGCCGGCCGCGGGCGCGGCAGCGGCACCTGCAGCGATCGCGACAGCGGCCAGTCCGGCGACCCAGTGGGGCGCGGTCGGCGGTGCATCCGACGTTAGAGGCTGGCGATATCGATCGGCTCCGTGCGGTCCAGTCGGCTCGACCGGTCCGGCAGCGGATATTTGAGGGCCGAGGCGCAGTTGAACAGTACGGCGCGGTCGCCGGGCCCGATCAGGCCGCGGCTGAGGGCCCGGCGCCAAGCGGCGAGAGTGGCGGCGCCTTCCGGGCAGAGCAAAAGGCCGTCCTCTGTTGCGGCGTCGTCGCGCGCGGTCATGATCGCTTCCTCGGAGACGGCGATGGCGAAGCCGCCGCTTTCGCGGACCGCGGCGAGGATCAGGAAATCGCCGATCGCTTTGGGCACGCGAATGCCGGCGGCGGCGGTGGCGGCCCCTTCCCAGCGTTCGGCATATTCGTCGCCCGCCTCCCATGCCCTGACGATCGGGGCGCAGCCCTCGGCCTGGACCGCGACCATGCGCGGCCGCTCGGGGCCGATCAGTCCGAGCTTCTCCAGCTCGGCGAAGGCCTTCCACATGCCGATCAGGCCGGTGCCGCCCCCGGTCGGGTAGAAGATGATTTCGGGCAGCGTCCAGCCGAGCTGAAGCGCGAGCTCGAGGCCCATCACCTTCTTGCCTTCGATCCGATAGGGTTCCTTCAGGGTCGACATGTCGAACCAGCGGCCGGCGGCGGCGCCCTCGGCGACGATCGCGCCGCAATCGTCGATCAGGCCCTCGACACGATGGACCTGGGCGCCGTGGGCGCTCATCTCGCCGATATTGGCCTCGAGCGTGTCGGCCGGGCAGAACAGGATCGCCTCGATCCGGGCGCGGGCGGCGTAGGCGGCGAGCGCGGCGCCGGCATTGCCGTTGGTCGGCATGGCGATCCGCCTTACCCCGAACCTCTTCGCCATCGACACCGCCATGGCGATGCCGCGCGCCTTGAAAGATCCGGTCGGCAGCCGCCCTTCATCCTTGACGATGAGTGCCCCGGAATCGGCGCCGGCGCGCGCCGCCAGCCGCGGCAGGCCTATGAGCGGCGTCTCGCTTTCGCCCAGGCTGACGATGTCGGCAGCGTCGCGGACGGGCAGGATTTCATGCCATCGCCACATGTCGGCGGGGCGGCCGGCGAGGGCGGCGCGGCTCATCCCGTCGCGCGCCGCCTCGAGGTCGTAGCGAACCAGCAGCGGCTTTCCCGCCGGAGAAAGATTGCTCAAACGGTCGGCCGGCAGCCTTTCGCCGGTGGCCGAGCATATCAGGTGGCTGACGAACGACTCCCGCTTCGGGGAGGCGGGCATTACCGGTCCGCGCCACCGGTGCAGCGCGCGTCGGTGCGCGCCTGGGGCAGGCGGGTGCGGATTTCGTTGCGCATGTTGGGATAGACCTGGGCGAGCTCGTCATAGACCCGGCACGCTTCCGCCCGCCGGTTCAGCCGGGTCAGCGCCTGGCCGAGATAGTAGAGGCTGTCGGCGGCGCGCTCGCCGCGCGGATTGTCCTGGTAATTGGCGAGCAGGATGCGGGCGGCGGTGGCCGGCTTGTTGTCGTCCAGATAGGCGCGGCCCTGCATGTTCCGGATCCAGCTGATCCAGCGGCCAGTCGGATAGCGGGTCGCCGCCGCTTCCAGCGCGGTCTGGGCCGCGGCATATTGGTGCTGGTCCCACAGGCGGAAGCCGGCATTATAGGCTGCCTCGGCCGCATTGGCGGCGTCACCAGCCGGCCGCGCCGGCGCGTCGGGTTCATCCGCCGCTTCGGGCTCGGGCCGCGTCGCCGGCGGATTGGCCGCCGGTCGCGCCGGCGGCGTCTCGATCCGGTCGACCCGGGCGTTCATGTCGGTGCGCAGCCGCGCGACCTGGTCGGCCAGCTGGTTGGTGCGATGGCCCTGTTCCTCGACCTGGCTGGTCAGGACCCTGAGCTGGGTCTCGAGTGCGTCGACCCGGGACGTGAGATTCGCCAAAGCGTTGCCGGACGGAATGCCGGTGCTGAAGCCCGGATTCTGGACGTTGATTTCGGGCTCGGCGAACTGGGCGGTGCCGTTGGGGAAGACCCGGCGCTGGACGGCGCGCAATTGCTGCTCGATCCGGTCTACCCGGCGCTCGACCGGCTCGGCGCGCTGGGCCAGCGCAGGCGCCGAGACTCCGGCCAGAAGGATCAGCCCGACCAGATGAAAACGCATGATATTCCCCCGAATCCCCGTAACTTCGCCCATGATATGGGACGAACGCTTGGCTCGCCAGCCTAATGCGACAAACGGGACCCTAGTTGGCGGGCGGCAAGGCGAGCGGGTTCGTCGGCGACGCCGCTCCCGGTGGCGCGGCGGGCGCGGGCGGCGACGTCGAAGCCTGGGCCCGGGCCGCGATGTCCTCGGGCTTCAGGCTGAGGTCGTCGACCACGACCTCCGTCGGCGCGAGCGGGCCGATGTCGGTGGCGCCGACCGAGGCGCGGAGCATTTGCGGGCGGCCGGTGCGGATCATCGGCTGCTGGGCGGTCGCCGGCACCTGGTAGGTCTGTCCGGCGGTGAGGCTGCCCGAGAACAGGGTCGCGCCGCTCGGGCCCTCGGTGATCCTCAGCCAGACTTCGCCGGTGGCGGTGAGGGTGACGCTCTGGCCGGCAGCCGCCTGGGGCGCGATCGCCGCCGGAGCGGCCGGTGCCGGCGCCGCGGCGGGCGGCGGGGCCGGCCCCTCGGTCACCGGGACCGAGACCGACTCGTCGCCGAGCGTGCTGCGCCACAAAAGGTAGCCGCCGATCAGCAGGACCGCGAGCACCGCCGCGATGATCGCGAGCGGGCGCGGCGGGACCCGCGCCGGGTCGGCCGGCTCGAAATATTCGGGGGCGGGCGCGCGCCGGCGCGGACCGTCGATCGAATCCCTCAGCTCGTTGGCGATCGCCGATCCGTCGAGCCCGACGGCATTGGCGTAATTGCGGGTGAAGCCGATGGCGTAGGTGGGCGCCGGCAGCGCGTCCCAATCCTCGGCCTCGATATGCTGGAGGTGGCGGATCGGGATTCGGGTCTGGCGGGCGACATCGTCGAGGCTCAGCTCCTTGCCTTCGCGCGCCAGCCGCAGCCGTTCGCCGATCGTGACGATGTCGAACTGACCCTGCTCTTCGTCGTCCATCAACCGGTCCCGATTCCATTCAAAAGCTGCGCCGCCCGCAGCGTCTCATCGTACCACGCCCTCTGTGTCAACCTGCGGCTCACACGGTGTCGAAGCGAACCATCGCAAATCGTCCCGTCAGGCGATCACCACATCGTTTTTCGCCGCCCAATCGGCCAGAGCGGACCGGAAATTGTCCGGCGGCTTCCTTAGCAGCTTTTCCATCATCGCCCCGGCCGCCTTGGCGTCGAGCGATCGGATCATCGCCTTGACCGGGCCGACGCCGGCGGGCGTGATCGACAGGCGACGGATGCCGATGCCGACCAATGCCATCGCTTCCAGGGTGCGGCCGCCCATCTCGCCGCAGACGCCCAGAGGCACTTCATATTTGTCGCAGGCCTTCACGATCCGCCGCAGGAAGCGCAGGATCGCCGGCGACAGCCAGTCATAGCGTTCGGCGAGGCGCGGATTGGAGCGGTCGGCGGCGAACAGGAACTGGGTCAAATCGTTGGTGCCGATCGACAGGAAGTCGAGCTTGGGCAGCAAGACGTCCAGCATTTCGGCCAGCGACGGCACTTCCAGCATCGCGCCGTAGCGGATCCGGTTCGGCAGCGCCTTCTTGCGGTTGGTGAGCCACACCCTTTGCTCCTCGACAATCGCCTTGGCGGCGTCGAACTCCCAGGGCTCGGAGACCATGGGGAACATCACCTGCAGCTCGCGGCCGGCCGCCGCTTCGAGCAGGGCGCGCGCCTGCGCCTTCATCAGCGTGTCGCGGTCGAGCGCGAGGCGGAGCGCGCGCCAGCCCATCGCCGGATTCTCTTCATTCTCCGGATTGGTGTTGAGATAGGGCAGGCTCTTGTCGCCGCCGACGTCGACGGTGCGGAAGATGACCGGCTTCTTCCCCGCCGCGTCGAGCACCGAACGGTACAGGCGCTGCTGGCTTTCCCGCCGCGGCAGGGTCGCCGAGACCAGGAACTGGAATTCGGTGCGGAACAGGCCAATGCCGTCGGCGCCGGTCGCGGACAGCGCGGCGACGTCGTCGCGAAGGCCGGCATTGACCATCACCGAAATCCGGGTCCCGTCCTTGGTCACCGGTGGCAGGTCCTTGACCTTGGCATAAAGCGCCCGGCGCTTCTGGGTGGCGGCGAACTGAGTGTCGAACGCCTCCTGGATGGCCGGCGTCGGGCGGGCGAAGGCGACCGCCTCGCTGCCGTCGACCAGGACGAGGTCGCCCTCCGAGATCATCCGCCGGATGTTGCGGATCCGCCCGATCATCGGCACGCCCATCGCCCGGGCGACGATGGTGACGTGGGCGGTCAGCGATCCCTCCTCAAGGATCACACCCTTGAGCTTGCGCCGGTCATATTCCAGCAGCTCGGCCGGGCCGAGATTGCGGGCGATCAGCACCGCCTCGGGCGGCATTCCGGCCTGGGCGGCAGTGCCGAGCTGGCCGGAAACGATTCTCAAGAGCCGGTTCGACAGATCGTCGAGGTCGTGCATCCGGTCGGCGAGCAAGGCGTCGTCGATCTGGCGCATGCGCTGCTGCATGCGCTGGCGGACCCGCTCGATCGCCGCCTCCGCGGTCAGGCCGGAATCGATCGCTTCGTTGATCCGCCGCGACCAGCCCTCGTCATACGCGAACATCTTGTAGGTCTCGAGCACCTCCTGATGCTCGCCCACCGTGCCGAATTCGGCCTGGCCCATCATTGCGTCGATCTGGCCGCGCATCTTCGAGAAGGCCGAATAGACGCGATGCCGCTCCGCCTCGATGTCCTCGGCGACGGTATGCTCGATCAGGACCCGGGGCTGGTGATAGACGGCGACGCCCCGGCCCATGCCGGCGACCAGCTTGAGGCCGGTCAGCCGGGCGGTGCCGGCCTCGCGGCTGTCGTCCGCCGCCGTGCTCGCTTTGTCGGCGAGGCCGGCATTGGCGATCAGCTCGGACAGGACCATGGCGACGGTCTGCAGCGCCTCGATCTCCAGCTCGTCATAGGCGCGCGGATCGGCATGCTGGACGGCAAGCACCCCGATCGCCCGCTCGCGCCGGACAATCGGCACGCCGGCGAAACTGTGGAACAATTCCTCGCCGGTTTCCGGCCGATAGGCGAATTCGGGATGGCTGGCGGCCTCGTCGAGGTTGAGGATCGACACGTCCTTGGCGATGGTGCCGACCAGGCCCTCGCCGGCCGCTAGCTTGGTGACGTGCACGGCGGCCTGGTTGAGGCCGAAGGTGGCGAACAGCTCGAGCACGCCGTCGCGCAGCAAGTAGATCGAGCAGACCTCGCTCACCATCGCGCCGGCGATGATCTTCACCACCTTGTTCAATTTGGCCTGGGCGCCGAGCCGCGACGCCATCACGTCGTGGAGACCGGTCAGGATCTCGCGAGCGGAACTGGCGGACGCCGTGGGCATGCCGGGCAGCTACCAGATAAGGCGGCGCGGTTCCAAGGCGATTCAGCCGCCGCCTTCCAGAGAGCGGAGCCATGCCGCGACGGCGGGGCAGCCGGGCTTCCCGGAAATCCGGATCGAGGTCTCGGCCCAACCCAGCGGCGTCGCCTCATGCTCTTCGTCGCGCGCGGCCGGATCGGCGCCGGCCCCGACCAGGATGCGCGCCATTTCGAGATCGCCGTTCCAGGCGGCATTGTGGAGCGCGGTCTGGCGCGACAGAGCGGTGGCGCGGGCGTTGGGATCGGCGCCCCGGCCGATCAGCCAGCGGGCCAGGTCGCGATGACCGAAATTGACCGCCGCCATCAGCACCGCGTCGGCGGTGACCGCCGCCGGATCGGCCTCGGCGAGGAATTCCAGCTTCGCGCGGTCGCCAAGCCGGGCATGGTCCTCGGGCGCGGCGGCGACGCCGCGCCGGATCATATGATCGACCAAAGCCGACCCGTCCGATCCGGCGCGGCTCATCGCCTGGATCGGGGTCGTTCCCCAGCGGTCCCTCTCTTCCGCCGGTGCGCCGAGCGCGAGCAGCCGGTCGATCGCAAGCGGGGTGCGCGCGAAGGCGAGGATCGAGCCGCCATTGGGAATTGCCGTGGGCAGGCCGTCGCCAAGCAGCCGATCGACCAGCGCATCGTCCTTCATCAAAAGCGCCTCGACGAGGCCGATCCGGGCGCCGCGCTCGATCAGGGTCCGGCGCATGTCCTCCCGGTCGCGGGCGAAGGTCAACATCAGCGGCGACCAGAGGTCGTAGCCCTCGTTGCTGCCGTTCACGTCAGCACCCGCGTCGAGCAGCAGGTCGAACATGACCCGGCTCCTGACGTCGATTGCGACATGGAGCGGCTGCGGCCGGCCGCCCCAGAAGGGGTGCGCACCGGCGGCGTTGACCAGAGCCGGGGTGGCGGAAAGCGCAACGCGCACCGCCGTTACCTTGTCCTCGCCGATCAAGCGGAGAAAGGCGGCGACCGCCTCTTCGTCCAGCGACGGAGTTTCGAGCGCGGCCCTGAGCGCGCGCCAGGAGGCAAAGCCATAGTCGCGGGCAAGATCGCGCTGGGCCTCGGCCAGCTTCGCTTCGGGACGGGTCTGGCGCAGCGCGCGCAGATTCTGGCGGGCGGTCTTCTTCAGCCATTCGAGGCTGGCGCGCGGCGGGAGCGATCGGGGCATGACGGACCTTCTTTCCTCTGCGCCCGGCGTCCGCGGTCACGGGCAGAAAGAAGGAGTGCGGGTCACTCTCGTGTCAGGCGGGTTCAACCCTGCTCGCGGACCGACGGTCGCCTGGTCGACCGGCCCCGAAACTAGGGCAACGGCCGCGGGCGCGTCAATGATTGTCCCTATGGCGCACGCCCCGTTGCGCCTTGATGGGTCCGGCGCCGGCGTGGCATAATGTGCGGGCACGAAGTGGCGTTGCCGATGGCGAGCGTGAATGGATCAGGACTGAGATGGTCGAGCGGCGCGCTCTCCGTCGCGCTCCATGTCCTCGTCATCTTCTGGCTGCTTACTCTCGCCTCGGGGGTCGTGCCGTTCCGCCAGGCGCGGCCGCCGCTGGTCGCGACCTTCGTTCCGCTGCCGGAGCCCGTCGAGTTCGATACCTATGATGCCGAGGCCGCCGTCCGACGCGAGGATGCCGGCGGCCGTCCCCTGCCGGCGCCGCGCGCGGCGGCGCCACCCGCAGAAGAGCCCGATTCCTCGACCGAAATGCCGGCAATGGCCCTGCTTCCAATCTCCCGGGAAGCGGCGCCCTCGGGCGGAGGCGGCGCGGCCGACACGGCGGGGGACGGCGGCACCGGAACCGACGGCAGCGGCGGCGGGGAAGAGGCGGGCGACGGCGGCACCGATGCGTCGGTCTTCGCCCGTCCGGAATGGATCGTACGGCCGACCCGTGCGCAGATGCGGCCCTATTTTCCGCGCTTCGCCGTCCAGATTCGCAAGGACGGCAGCGCCGCTCTGGCCTGCCAGGTCGACGCCGGCAACCGGGCGCGGCATTGCTATGTCCTCGGCGAGACGCCGACGGGAATCGGTTTCGGCCGGGCGGCGATGGGTATGTCGCATCTCTTCCGGATTCGTCCGCCGCATCGCGACGGCGTGCCGCAACATGACGCCTGGGTCCGGATCCGGATCGAATTCGAATACCGTTGAGGCGCTTTCGGCTCAGGCGTGGACGGAACGCCGCTCCAGCGCGTGGGCAGCCTCGTCCATCAACTGGGCGAGGATGTCGGCGACCGGGGCCTCGTCCTTGACCATGCCGACCGACTGGCCGGCCATGACCGAGCCGGATTCGACGTCGCCCTCGATCACCGCCCGCCTGAGCGCGCCCGCCCAATAATGTTCGATCTGGAGCTGGGCTTCGGCCATCTCAACCTTCTCCTCGTCGAGCAATTGGGCGACCTCGCGCTGCTTGGCGGCGAAGCTTTCCATCTCGCGATTCCTGAGCGCGCGGACCGGGATCACCGGCAGGCGGGGATCGATCTGCACCGAGGTGATGGCGTCGCGGGCCGAGGCGCGGATGAACGCCTTCTTGAAATTGGGATGGGCGATGCACTCGGTGGCGCAGACGAAGCGGGTGCCGAGCTGGACCCCGACCGCGCCCATTTCCAGATAGCCGGCGATCAACCCGCCATGGCCGATGCCGCCGGCGACGAAGATCGGGATGTCGGCGGAGAGCGGCGGCAGGATTTCCTGAGCGAGGACCGAGGTCGAAACCGGGCCGATATGGCCGCCCGCCTCCATTCCCTCGATCACCAGAGCGTCGACGCCGGAGCGGATCAGCTTCCTGGCCAGCGCGAAAGCGGGCGCGAAGCAGATCAATTTGGCGCCGTTGCCCTTGATCCGGTCAATCGAGCCGGACGGCGGCAGGCCGCCGGCGAGGACGACGTGGGTCACCTGGTGCTTCGCGCAGACGTCGATCAGTTCCGACAGGTCCGGATGCATGGTGATGAGGTTGACGCCGAACGGCTTCGATGTGCGCTTCTTCGTCTCGGCGATTTCGGTGTCGAGCAATTGCGGCGTCATCGCGCCGCAGGCAATGACGCCGAAGGCGCCGGCATTGGACAAAGCCGAGACCAGGTTGCGCTCCGAAATCCAGCTCATCGCCCCGCCCAGCACCGCGACCTCGCAGCCGAGGAAGTCGGTCCCGCGCTTCATCAGGCGGGCAAGGCGGTCATGGCCGATCGAGGCGTTCACATCGTTCATCAAATCACTCATTCCGCGTCGAGCCCGTAGGCCGTGTGAAGGACCCGCACCGCGAGTTCCAGATAGTCCTCGGGGATCAGCACCGATACCTTGATCTCGCTGGTGGCGATGGCGAGGATGTTGATGCCGCGCTCGGCCAGGGTTTCGAACATGGTCGCGGCGATGCCGGCATTGGAGCGCATGCCGACGCCGACCGCGCTGATCTTGACGACGTCGGTGTCGGTCAGGATTTCCTCGAAGCCGATCTTGTCCTGCACCTTTTCCAGCTCGGCGACGCTGTGGGCGAGCGACGCAGTCTGGACTGTGAAGGTGAGGTCGCTCCGCATGCCCTTGCGGGGCACGCTCTGGACGATCATGTCGACATTGATATTGGCGGCGGCGAGCGGCGCGAACACGCCGGCGACCGCGCCCGGCCGGTCGGGCAGGCTGGTAAGCGTGATCCGCGCCTCGTTCTTGTCATGGGCGATTCCCGTGACCAGCTGACTTTCCATTGCCGATTCCTCGATTGCGTCGTCGCCGACGATCATGGTGCCCGGAACGTCCTCGAACGAAGACAGGACCTGCAGGGGAAGGTTGTAGCGCATGGCCAGCCCGACCGAGCGGGTCTGCAGCACCTTGGCGCCGACCGAGGCCAGTTCCAGCATTTCCTCATAGGTGACCCGGTCGAGCTTGCGGGCGCGCGGCACGATCCTCGGATCGGTGGTGTAGACGCCGTCGACGTCGGTGTAGATGTCACAGCGGTCGGCCTTCATCGCCGCCGCCAGCGCCACCGCCGACGTGTCCGATCCGCCCCGGCCAAGCGTGGCGACGCTGCCGTCGGCGGCAACGCCCTGGAAGCCGGGGATGACGGCGATGCCTTTCTCGTCGAACACGCGCTCAAGCACGCGGACGTCGATCCCCTCGATCAGCCCGGCGGCATGGCCGCTGGCGCGGATCGGAAGCTGCCAGCCCATATAGGAACGGGCATTGAGGCCCATGCCCTGGAGGGTGATGGCGAGGAGGCCGCTGGTCACCTGCTCGCCGGAAGCGACGACCACGTCATATTCGCGCGGATCGTAGAGCGAGGCCGCCTCGCGGCAGAACTGGATCAGCCTGTCGGTCTCGCCCGCCATCGCCGAGACCACGACCGCGACCTGGTTGCCCCGCTCCGCCTCACGCTTGACCAGCCCGGCAACGTGACGGATGCGCTCGCTCCCCGCCATCGAGGTGCCGCCGAATTTCATCACGATGCGGGCCATGGATCGGACCGGAAATCCTTGGGAAAATGGAGGGCCGACTGATAGGGAGCGGCCATGGCACATGCAAGCGAGCCAGACCTAGCGGCGCCCGGCGCCCCGAGCAGCGTCGACCCCGCGGAGGCCGCCCATTTCGGCGCGCTGGCGACGGACTGGTGGAATCCGAAGGGCTCGTCGGCGATGCTGCACCGGCTAAACCCGGTGCGCCTTGCCTACCTTCGCGACCGGATCGACCAGCATTGGGGCCTCGACGAAACCGGATTGAGGCCGCTGGCGGAGAAGAGCGCGGCGGACGTCGGCTGCGGCGCCGGCCTGCTCGCCGAGCCGCTGACGCGGCTGGGAGCGCGGGTGACCGGGATCGACGCCGCGCCGGAGAATATCGCGGCGGCGCGCGACCATGCCGCGGGGCAGGCCCTTTCCATCGACTATCGGGCCGGCGGGGTGGAGGCGCTGACAGGACGTTTCGACCTGGTCACGTCGATGGAGGTGGTCGAGCATGTCGCCGACCCCGCCGCCTTCGTCGCCGGCCTGGCGGCGGCGGTGGCCGACAACGGGCTGCTGATCCTGTCGACTCCGAACCGCACCCGCTGGTCGCGGCTGATAATGATCACCATCGCCGAAGGCATCGGGCAGATTCCCAAAGGGACGCACGATTGGGAGCGGTTCGTCACCCCCGACGAGCTCTGCGCCCTGGTCCGCGCGGCGGGGCTGGAGGTGGTCGACGTCACCGGCCTCGGCTGGAATCCGGCGCGCGGTTTCGCGCTCACCGACGACACTTCGCTCGATTATCTGCTGACGGCGAAGCGGGCATAGGCTTGCCGATCCGGCCGTCCATCCGCCTGAGCAGCCTGCCCGG
>DATDAU010000057.1:0-8229 GCA_036525215.1 Allosphingosinicella sp. | reverse complement strand
GGGCATATCGATCGAGTTCCTGACCACCGGCCAGATCAGCGGGACCGCGGCGATAAACCTGACCGGCAACGAGCTGGGCAACCAGCTCTGGGGCAATGACGGCGCCAATATCCTCAACGGCGGCGCCGGCAACGACGTCCTGTTCGGGTTCGGCGGGGCGGACACGTTCGCCTTCGCCACCGCGCTTGGCGCCGGCAATGTCGATGTCGTCGGCGACTTCGCCCACGGCACCGACAAGATCGCGCTCGACGATGCGGTGTTCGCCGGCATCGGCGGCCTCGGTGCCCTCAGCGCCAGTGCGTTCGTGACGGGCACTGCCGCCGGCGATGCCGACGACCGGATCATCTTCGACAGCGCCACCGGCAACATCTACTTCGACGCCGACGGCAACGGCGCCGGGGCCCAGGTGCTGTTCGCCAATGTCGGTGTCGGAAGCACACTGACTGCCTCCGACTTCCAGGTGATATGAGAACCAGCCGGGCCGTTGGTGGAGCCACTTTCCACCGGCGGTCCGGCCCAGCACTTTCATAAGGTCGATGCCGGTCCTCCCAGCGCGTTACGGCCATGTGACTGCCGAGCTACCGATTCTTCTCCGATCGAATGTGCCTCCAAGGCGGCGGTTTCGGGCCGTCCGGCTGGCAAAACCGCCGGCCTCATCGCCGTTGACGCGGGTTCGCCGGAACGGTCCAATGGCCTCGAGAACAGGGGAAGGTAGAGAGGCACGCATGTTAGCCGAAGACGATCGCGAATATCATACCGAGCGGGCTCGCGTGGAGCTCGACCAGGCCTATCGGGCGGAAAGCACCGCCGTTGCCGAAGCCCATATGAAGCTCTCCTCGCTGCACATGCAGCGCCTCCAGGCGCTCGGCGGCGGTCAAGGTGGTGACATCGGCCAATAGTGGGGAATCCCCGAACTGCTTTGAGGCCGAACCTGACGGCCCGAAAGCAGTTTCCTGGCCGAAGTAAACGACGGCGACCCTTCGCCCTGCTGGTGAATAGCGCATATATTGGATGCGATGGTCACCACAGTGGAAGTTAAGAGCCACTGGCGACAATCCTGCACGAATTGCCAACGCGCTTTGGCTGTGCCATTCCCATATTCACATGTCGAAACCGGGGGTCGATTCAATGAAAATCACCAAAGCAATTCTAGGCGCGGCGCTGTGTTTTTCAGTTGCGGGTTCGCCGGTTCTGGCACAATCGGCCGCGCCGCTTTCGGTTGCCGCGCCGGTCGACCGCAGCGGCGCCGCGACAGAGGATGAGAGCAGTCTGGATACCTCGGGTTACCTTCTCCCCGCACTCGTCATCATCGTCGTCCTTGCCGGTGCGATCCTGCTGGCTTCGGGCGGATCGGATAATCCCAGCAGCCCGTGACGAGCGTCGCCAGCAGCGCGTAATAATTTGCGATGACGGCGTCCGCCACCAGCGCTTCTCGACGCTTGTGAGCAGAAAATCCGGCGGTGACCGCGAGGACAGGCGCCCTATTGGCTGGCGCCAGCCTTCAGTTTGAGCCGGAAGCCGTGGAGCAGGGGCTCGGTATAGCCCGAAGGCTGCGACTCTCCCTCGAAGATCAGGGCGCGGACGGCCTGGAAGGCGAGGCCCGTCGGATCGGGGGCCATCGGCCGGTAGGCTGGATCGCCTTGGTTCTGGCGGTCGACGATCGCGGCCATCCGCACCAGCGCCGCCTCGACGTCCGCCTTGGCGATCACGCCGTGGCGGAGCCAGTTCGCGATATGCTGGCTGGAAATGCGGCAGGTCGCCCGGTCCTCCATCAGGCCGACATCGTGGATGTCCGGCACTTTCGAGCAGCCGACGCCCTGGTCTATCCAGCGCACGACGTAGCCGAGGATCGACTGGACATTGTTGTCGAGCTCCTCACCCACTTCCTGCGGAGACCAGTTGCGGCCGGCGGCGACCGGCAGACTGAGGATGTCGGCGAGCCTGGCCGGCGCCCTTGCCGAGATCTCGCGCTGGCGGGCGGCGACATCGACCCGGTGATAATGGAGGGCGTGGAGCGTCGCGGCGGTGGGGGAGGGGACCCAGGCGGTGTTCGCCCCGGCTTCGGGATGCGCGACCTTCTGGGCGAGCATGTCGGCCATCCGGTCCGGCATCGCCCACATGCCCTTGCCGATCTGTGCCCGGCCCTCGAAGCCGCAGGCCAGGCCGACGTCGACATTGTTGTCCTCATAGGCCTTGAGCCAGGCCGAACTTTTCATCTCGCCCTTGCGGATCATCGGCCCCAATTTCATCGCCGTGTGGATCTCGTCGCCGGTGCGGTCGAGGAAGCCGGTATTGATGAATGCAACGCGGTCGCGGACGGCGTGGATCACCGCGGCGAGATTGACGCTGGTCCGCCTTTCCTCGTCCATCACCCCGATCTTGACGCTGTGGCGGGGCAGGCCGAGCAGATCCTCGACCGCGTCGAAGAGGCGGTTGGCGAAGGCGGCCTCCTCGGGCCCGTGCATCTTCGGCTTGACGATATAGATCGAGCCGGCGGTGCTGTTGGAGCGGCCCCCACGTACGTCGTGAAGCGCTATCAGCGAGGTGAAGACGGCGTCGGCCAACCCTTCGAACACCTCCGCACCGTCGAGCCGCATCATCGGGTTGGTCATCAGGTGGCCGACATTGCGGACGAACATCAAGGCGCGGCCCTTGAGCGAGAAGGCGCCGTCCGGCCCTTGATAATGTCGGTCCTCCGCGGCCCGGCGCTCGACCATGCGCCCGCCCTTGTCGAGTGTGGCGGAAAGCGCGCCATTCATCAGCCCGAGCCAGTTGCGGTAGAGCGCCACCTTGTCCTCGGCGTCGACCGCGGCGACGCTGTCCTCGCAATCCATGATTGCGGTAATCGCGCTTTCGAGAAGGATGTCGGCGACCCCGGCCTTGTCGGTCGCGCCGATCGGATGGGCGCGGTCGATCACGATCTCGGCATGGAGGCCGTGATGGCGCAGCAGGATATTGCCGCCGCTCCAGCCGGCAAGGAGGCCGGGGTCGGCAAGCCCGCCGACATTGGTGGTCATGGCGCCGTCCGCGACGGCGTAGGCTGCGACGTCGGCATGGCTGCCCCCGGTGAGCGGCGCGATCTCGTCGAGAAAGGCGCGCGCCCGGGCGATCACCCGTTCGCCGCGCGCCGCGTCATAGCCGCCGCCCGCCGGCGCATCGCCCAGCGCGTCGGTGCCGTAGAGCGCGTCGTAGAGGCTGCCCCAGCGTGCGTTGAGCGCGTTCAGAGCATAGCGGGCGTTGCTGACCGGGACGACGAGCTGCGGCCCGGCGATCGAGGCGATCTCCGGATCGACATTCTCGGTGCCGATGGCGAAGGGCGCCGGCGACCCGGTGAGATAGCCGATACGGCGCAGAAAGGCCTCTTCCGCGCCCGGATAAGGAACGCGTCCGGCGAAGTCGATATAGCGCGCGTCGATCTGGGTCTGCAGCTCTTCGCGCCGGGCGAGGAGCCGCCGGTTGTCGGGCATCAGGTCGCGAAGCAGCGCCTCGAGCCCGGTCCAGAAGGCCGCGGAGTCGCAGCCGCTGCCCGGCAGGACTTCGTCGTCGATGAACCTGCGCAATTGCGGATCGACGTCCAACCCGGTTCCTGCTTCCGCCACG
This sequence comes from Allosphingosinicella sp., assembly GCA_036525215.1. Classification (GTDB taxonomy): domain Bacteria; phylum Pseudomonadota; class Alphaproteobacteria; order Sphingomonadales; family Sphingomonadaceae; genus Allosphingosinicella. The sequence continues at coordinate 4,629 of DATDAU010000057.1, read as the reverse complement.
CCGGCCTCCAGTCTCTATGCTGCACTGCACTATGCGGGAGCGGCCCGGCGACATCAAGGGATGCACGGGCCCGCAATTGGTGGTATCATGCCTACGTGGGCTGTTTCTTGGGATGACCTCATGGTCACGAACAGATGCCTCATCGCCGCCGTGCTGGCGGCCACCTCCATCCCCGCCAGCGCCAGCATCGCTGTGATCGGCGCCAGTTCCGCCCGGCTCTGCTATGAAGCCGCGGACGGCGCCAGCCTGCCGACCCGCCGCGATTTCCAGCGCTGCACCGAGGCGCTCGACGAGGTCGGGATCACCCGTCACGATCTGGTCGCGACCTATGTCAATCGCGGCATATTGCGCCTGCGCCGCAATCTGGTGGCCGAGGCGATCGCCGATTTCGACATGGCGCTGGCGCTCGATCCCGACCAGCCGGAAGCGTCGCTCAACAAGGGCGCGGCGCTGATGCGCCAGGAAAATGCCACGGCCGCCCTGCCGTTGTTCACCGCCGCGCTCGACCATCGCACCAACCGGCCGGCCCTGGCCTATATGGGCCGCGCCATCGCCTATGAGACGCTGGGCGACGCACGGGCGGCCTATCGCGACTATCGGATGGCCAACCGGCTCGAGCCCAACTGGCCCGCGCCGCGGACGGAATTGCAGCGCTTCCGGGTGGTCAGCCGGTAGCGAATGAACCGCGCCGGGGGTCGGCGCGAACGGAATTGGTGGGCGGACAAGAGGGAGTCGATGATGATGAACCGTAAAGTGCTCGCCGCCTGCATCCTGGCGGCCATAGCGACGCCGGCCGCCGCCAGCGTCATGGTGATGGGCAGCAGCGATGCCCGCTTGTGCTACATGGCGGCGGATTCGCCGATGATGCCGGCGGCCCGTGACATCAGGCGCTGCGACAATGCGCTCGCCGCCGAAATGCTGTCGCAATATGAGGTGGTCGCGACCCACGTGAATCGCGGCATCCTCAGGCTACGCCGGAACATGGTCGACGAGGCAGTCGCCGATTTCGACGAGGCCATCGCGCTCGATCCCAACCAGCCCGAAGCCTATCTGAACAAGGGCGCTGCTTTGATCCGTCGCGAGAACCCGCAGGAGGCGCTGCAATTGTTCACGGTCGCGCTCGAGCGCAACACCTCGCGCCCGGCGATCGCTCATTACGGGCGGGCGGTGGCCTATGAAGCGCTCGGCAACGTCTCCGCCGCCTATCACGATTATCAGGCGGCGAGCGCGCTGGCGCCCAACTGGGCCGAACCGCGCAACGAGCTGGCGCGCTTCCGGGTGACCAGCCGCTAAAGGCCCCCTCCCGCCGATCCCGCGCGGGAACCTCCGGGCAGCCTATCCGTCTAACCTGCGCGCGCCACAAAGGGCGCGCGCCGGAGATTCCCGATGAAGTTCACGCTTCCCGATCTGCCCTTCGCCAGCGACGCGCTTGCCCCCCACATGTCCGCGGAAACGCTCGATTTCCACCACGGCAAGCACCACAAGGCCTATGTCGACAAAGTCAACGAGATGGTCGGCGACATGGGCCTCGGCGAGGCCTCACTGGTCGAGGTGATCCGCGAGGCGAAGGAGCGCGGCGCCAAAGGCCTGTTCAACAACGCCGCCCAGCACTGGAACCACAGCTTCTTTTGGCAATGCCTCGCCCCGGCCCAGGGCCAGCGGCCGACCGGCCAGCTCGCCGAGCTGATCGACGAATGCTTCGGCGGCGTCGATCCGATGCTCGCGGCGCTGAAGGAAGAGGCGGTCGGTCATTTCGGCAGCGGCTGGGCCTGGCTCGTCCAGGATGGCGGCAAGCTCAAGATCCTCTCGCTCCACGACGCCGACACGCCGGTCGTCCATCAAGGGATGAAGCCCCTCCTCACCCTCGATGTCTGGGAGCACGCTTATTACATCGACTATCGCAACGAACGGCCGAAATTCGCCGAGAAGGTCCTTGCCAACATCGTCAACTGGGAGTTCGTCGCGAAGAATCTGGACGGCGAAGGCGTGAGCCGCGTCGACCAGGAGGCGATGGCCGGCGCGTCGGCGTGAACGCGACCTCTAGGTCTTCAGCCGATACCCGGTCCGGAAGATCCAGTAGACGATGCCGAGGCAGAGGAAGAGGAAGCCCAGGGTCGCGCCGAGGCTGATGCCGACGCTGACGTCGCCGACGCCGTAGAAGCTCCAGCGGAAGCCGCTGATCAGGTAGACCACCGGGTTGAACAGGGTGATCGTCCGCCACGGCTCGCCCAGCATGTTCGTCGAATAGAAGGCGCCGCCGAGGAAGGTGAGCGGGGTCACGATCAGCATCGGGATGAACTGGATCTGCTCGAAATTCTGGCCCCAGATGCCGATGATGAAGCCGAACAGGCAGAAGGTGACCGCGATCAGGATCAGGAAGGCGGCCATCCAGAAGGGGTGGAGGATCTGGATCGGCACGAACAGGGCGGCGGTGCCGAGGATCACCAGGCCGAGCACGATCGACTTGGTCGCCGCCGCGCCGACATAGCCCAGCACCGTCTCGAACGGCGAGACCGGCGCCGACAGCAATTCGTAGATGGTGCCGGTGAACTTGGGGAAGAAGATGCCGAAGCTGGCGTTGAAGATGCTCTGGGTGAACAGCGACAGCATGATCAGTCCGGGGACGATGAAGGCGCCATAGGCGACACCGCCGGTCGATTCCGGGCGGATACTGCCGCCGATCGCGGCGCCGAACACGACGAAATAGAGCGAGGTGGTGATCACCGGCGTGACCAGGCTCTGCCAGACCGTCCGCATCGCCCGCGCCATTTCGAAGCGATAGATCGCCCAGGTGCCGTAAAGGTTCATGCGTCGCTCCGCTCATGGACGAGGCTGACGAAGATGTCCTCGAGCGAGCTCTGCCGCGTGTGGAGGTCCTTGAAGCCGATGCCGAGGTCCCGCATCCTGCCGAGCAGGGAAGGGATGCCGGTCCGCTCGGCATGACCGTCGAACACGTAGAGCAATTCGTTGCCGTCGGCCTTCAGCGCCAGCTTCCACTCGGCCAGCCCGGCCGGAATCTCGGCCATCTGCTCGGCGAGGTTGAGGGTCAGCTCCTTCTTGCCGAGCTTCTTCATCAAAGCGGCCTTCTCCTCGACCAGGATCAGCTCGCCCTTGTTGATGACGCCGACCCGGTCGGCCATCTCCTCGGCTTCCTCGATATAATGGGTGGTGAGGATGATGGTGACGCCGGTGTCGCGCAAGTGCCGGACCAGGTTCCACATGTCGCGCCTGAGTTCGACGTCCACCCCGGCGGTCGGCTCGTCGAGGAACAGGATTTCGGGCTCGTGGCTCAGCGCCTTGGCGATCATCACCCGGCGCTTCATGCCGCCGGAAAGCTCCATGATCTTGGCCTTCCGCTTGTCCCAAAGCGAAAGGTCGCGAAGCACCTTCTCGATGAAGTCCGGATTGGGCGCGCAGCCGAACAGGCCGCGGCTGAAGGTGACGGTGGCGATCACGCTTTCGAAAGCGTCGGTGTGGAGTTCCTGCGGCACCAGCCCGATCATCCGTCGCGCCGCCCGATAGTCGCGGCCGATGTCGTTGCCGGCGACGCTGACCGTGCCGGCGCTGGGCGTGACGATGCCGCAGACGATCGAGATCAGGGTGGTCTTGCCGGCGCCGTTGGGGCCGAGCAGGGCGAAAATCTCGCCCTTGTCGATCTCGAGGTCGACCGGCTTCAGCGCCTCGACGCCGGTGGCGTAGGTCTTCGACAGGCCCGAAATCGAGATGACCTTGCCCATCTCTATCCCTCGTCACCCGCCGCCGGCTTTTCGGGCTCGGCCGGGGTTTCCAGGGTGAGGCCGTTCTTCAGCAGCATCGGCACGTTGGCGGCGCCGAACAGGAAGGTCAAAGCGGTCACGCCCCACACCTTCACGAACAGCCAGGTGTCGAACGAGACGGTGGCGCGCAGCACCTCGTTGAACACCGCCATGAAGGCGAAGAAGAAGGCCCAGTTGCGGGTGAGCTTCATCCACCCGGTCTCGCTCAGCCCCTCGAAGATCGGCCCGAACAGATATTTGAGGAACGGCCGGCTGGTGATCCAGCCGGCGAAGAGGAAGATGGCGAAGCCGCCGAAGATCAGGGTGGGCTTCAGCTGGATGAAGCGAGGGTCGTGGAAATAGATGGTGAGGCCGCCGAAGCCGACCACCAGGATCGCCGAGATCCACATCATCGGCGACACCCGCCGGTAAAAATAGAGCGAGCAGCCCATCGCCACCAGCACGGCGACCATGAACACGAAGGTGGCCGCGATCGTGCCGAGCAGCGAGCCGAGCTGGCCCTTGGCGATCAGATAGGCGGTGAAGAAGGTCAGCAGCGGCCCGAAATCGAGCAGGAAATTGCCCCAGCCGTGCGGGCGCGGCGCGGGCTTTGCCGGTTCCATGTTCATGCCGACGCTCCCGCGATCGCGCGGGCCGCCTCGGCCGCGTCGAACGGGCGAAGGTCGTTCATCCCCTCGCCGATGCCGATGGCGTGGATCGGCAGGCCATAGGCCTTGGCGGCGGCGACGAGGACGCCGCCGCGCGCCGTGCCGTCGAGCTTGGTCATGACCAGGCCTGAGACGCCGGCGACGTCGCGGAACACCTCGATCTGCGACAGCGCGTTCTGGCCGGTGGTGGCGTCGAGGACGAGGAC
>DATDAU010000056.1:0-5210 GCA_036525215.1 Allosphingosinicella sp. | reverse complement strand
AAGGGAAAAATCCGCCGCCCAAGCGATTGTGGGCTTCGCCACCGCGGCCGATGCCGACCGGCGTATCGCCGGCGTGGCGGCGGCGGCGCGGGCGGTGAAGACGCTCGCCGACGGCGGCGCGGGCTTTATCCAGATGCGAATCGCCGACGGCGGCGCGCCGGCAGCGGCGACGCGGGACGATATCGAGCGGCTGCGCGGCACGGCCGCGGTCGAGATCGCCCAGGGTGCGGGACCGGCGCCGGACCTGCCCGGCGCCTGGCGGATCGTCCGCGCGACCGGCAAGAAAGGCGACGGGCTGGTCTCGCGCCTGTTCAACCGGCCGATCTCGCAGCGCATCTCGTGGCTGCTTCTCCATTTCCCCGGTCTTCGACCGGTCCACATCACCGCCTTCAACGCCCTGCTCGCCCTGGTGATGGCGGCGGTGACCCTCACCCCCGGCCAGACCGCCTTGATTGCCGGCGGCATATTGTTCCAGGCCGCCTCCCTGCTCGACGGCGTTGACGGCGAGATGGCCCGCGCCACCTTCCGCACCTCCGCGGCCGGGGCGACGATGGACAGCGTGGTCGACATCGCCACCAATCTGCTGTTCGTCTCCGCGCTCACCTTCCACCTGGCGATGCGCGATGGGCCGGAGATCGGCTGGATCGGCGCCTGGGCGGTGTTCGTGTCGATCCTGGGCGGCGTGATCATCGGCCGGCGCGCCAGGAGCGGCGGCGGACCGATCGGTTTCGACCTGCTGAAACGCTCGGACCGGCGCATCGGTGGACCGGTCGACCTCATCTACTGGGTGGTGCAGACGCTGACCGGTCGCGACGTCTTCGCCTTCCTCTATATGGTCCTGATCATCGTCGGTCTCGAGCGCGTGGCCCTGTGCATTTATGCAGGTGTCGGCGCCGTGTGGATCGTCTATGTTGTCGCGTCGCTGCTTCCCTGGCCAAAGGAGAGGTTTCGCGGTGCGGCATAGCTGCTTGACTTTCCCTCGCTTTGTGAGTGAGCGTTGATTATGACGCCGCCATGACGGCTCCCGAACGGAAGAACTGAAGATATATGAATAGAATCAAGGTGGCGCTGGTCGGCGTCGGCAATTGTGCAAGCTCGCTTGTCCAGGGGCGCTACTTCTACTCTGGCGGGCGGACACCGGCCGGGCTGATCCACGAGCGGATCGGCGGGTACGCCATTTCGGACATCCAGTTCGTGATGGCGATCGACACCGACGCGCGCAAGGTCGGCCTCGACCTCGGCGAGGCGATCTTCGCCAAGCCCAATTGCACGACCGTGTTTCAGGCCGAGATTCCGGTGACCGGGGTCGAGGTGATGATGGGCCGGGTGCTCGACGGCATGGCCCCGCACATGCACAATTACGGCGAGCGCGGCTTCGTCCGCTCCGAGGAGCCCGAGGCGAGCGAGGACGATATCGTCGCCGCGTTGAAGGCGTCGGGCGCCGAGGTGCTGGTCAACTTCCTCCCCGTGGGCTCGGAGGAAGCGACCCGCTTCTACATGGAATGCGCGCTGAAGGCGGGCGTTGCCGTGGTCAATTGCATGCCGGTGTTCATCGCCAGCGATCCGCAATGGGAACGGCGCTTTTCCAAGGCGAACCTTCCGATCATCGGCGACGACATCAAGGCGCAGCTCGGCGCAACCATCGTCCACCGCGTGCTTTCGAGCCTGTTCCGGGCGCGCGGCGTTTCCTACGACCATACCTACCAGCTCAACACCGGCGGCAATACCGACTTCATGAACATGCTCGACCGCGCGCGGTTGGCATCGAAGAAGGAATCGAAGACCGAGGCGGTGCAGTCGACCCTGGCCGACCCGCTCGGGGCGGACGACATCCATATCGGCCCGTCGGACTACATTCCCTGGCTCAACGACAACAAGCTATGTTTCCTTCGCATGGAAGGCGGCCTGTTCGGCGACGTGCCGATGAACCTCGAGCTTCGCCTGTCGGTCGAGGATAGCCCGAATTCCGCGGCGGTGGTGGTGGATGCCATCCGCTGCTGCAAGGTCGCCCTCGACCGCGGCATCGGCGGCGTCCTGGTCGGCCCATCCTCCTTCTTCTGCAAGCACCCGCCGCAGCAGTTCAGCGACGACGTCGCCGCTCAGCTCACCGATGAATTCATCGCAGGCGAAGCCCTGGCCGCGGAGTGAACTGCCTGATCATCGCGGCCGGCCATGGCAGCCGGCTGCGTGACCTCTCCCCTTCCAAGCCGTTGACGCCGGTCGCCGGCGTGGCGCTGATCGAGCACGTGATCAGCGCCGCGGCGGTGGGCGGCGCCACCCGCTTCACGGTGGTGACCGGCCACGAGGCGGCGCGGGTCGAGGCGTTTCTCGAGGAATTGGCCGGCCGCCTCGACGTCGCCATAGAGACGGTCCGCACGGCGGACTGGGACCTGCCCAACGGCCACAGCGTGCTGAGCGGTGCCGAGCGAATCGCCGGCGACTATCTGTTGATGATGTCGGACCATCTGTTCGAGCCGGCGATCGTCGAGCGCCTGATCGCGGCCGGCAGCGGCGGCGTCGGCGTGGTGCTCGCCGTCGACCGCGACCTCGCCAATCCCCTGCTCGACATGGACGACGCCACCAAGGTCGAAACCGGCGAGGGCGGGCGGATCCTCGCCATCGGCAAGACGCTGGCGCGGTTCGACGCGATCGACACCGGCATCTTCCTCGCCACCCCCGCCCTCGCCGACGCCATCCGCGCCGCGATCACGATGGGCGGCGCCGGCAGCCTGTCCGAAGGCATGCAGATGCTCGCCGATGAGGGGCAGGCGATGAGCTTCGACATAAAGGGCGGTCGTTGGCTCGACGTCGACGATCCGGCAGCGCTCGCCAAGGCGGAGTCAATGATGGCGGGCTCTACGGGTAACGCAGCCTGATCGACGTCGTCATGTTGTTGCGCGGGATGGCGATGCGAACGCGGGCGAAGGAGGGAAGGCCGAAGATCGCGGGGGCGTTGTTGGAGAAACCGTAGCCCTCGTCGGGGAGGCCGAGGGCGGTGCGGGTAATATGCCGGTTGGCATCGGCGTCGTGGTAGACGGCGAGCGCATAGGTGCCCGGCGCGGGCACGAAGATGCAGACATGGGTCGTCCCTGGACGGGCCGGCACCCGCCCGACATAGAGCGAGCCGCGGCGGGCGAGGAAGCGGCGCGAATCGTCAGGGTAGAGGGTGACCGCGATCAGCCCGTCGGACGAGCGGACGTTGGAAACGGCGACGTTGAGGCGAATCGGCCCGGGATGGCCGGTGCAATCCTGAGCGCCCGCGGGTGCGGCGGCGCACAGCAAGGCGGCGGCAATGATGTACCGCATTCGGATTCTCCCGCCCCCGGGTGTGCGGCTATTACTAGCCGGGGCCGGAATGATCGCAAGGGGCTTAATCTGCGGCGCGGTGGGCGTAGCTGAACACGCGCGCCAGCCGCCAGCCGTCCGGGGTCAATGCCCATAATTGGGTGAAGCGGGCGCGGCCGACCAGGCGTTCGGGGCCGTTGCCCTGGCGCTCGTAGAAGACGTGCTCGCCATCCTCGATCGCGCCGTAGCCGGGCACGGGGTGGACGCTGAGGCTGGCCGCGACCAGCTCGCGGCGCGAGCGCCAGGCGTTGGGCTCGTTCCAGCGCGCGCAATTCTGCGCATAGCCGGCCATGAAGTCGTCGGCGTTCCGCGCGACGACGCCGTCGCGATCGTGGTACATTTCGAAATCGGGGGCGAGCAACGCCCGCATTCGCGCCGCGTCGCAGCGCTCGAAGACCAGGGCGAAGACTTCGGCGTCGCGTGCCCGCACCACCTCGGTCAGCGCCGGTCCTTCGGGAAGGGCAACGGCCGCGGCCGGCGCGGCGGGCACGGCGGCGGCAAGGGAAAGCGCAAGCAGCATGACACGGCCTCCTGTGTATTATTCACATAACACACAGGAGGCCGGAAGCAAGGCGGTTAGCTGACCGGCGGCGGGGCCGGCGGCGCGGCTGCGGGAGCGGCGGAGGAACCCTTCATCGCCAGGACGTTGAGGACCAGGGCCGCGGCCAGCACCGCCACGGTCAGCCAGAAGCCCATTTGCGGCCTGACCTGGATGAGCTGGGCGATCTCGGCCGGATTGATCGACGGTGCCCCGGGTCCGCCGCTCGGCCCGTTGCGGAGGAACGAGGCCGTCACTTCGGCCGGTATCTGGATCATCACCGCATAATAGATGGCCAGAGCGGCGAGGCCGGAGCCGGCGGCGGCGACGAGCGCACCGATCCGACCCTTGAGCAGGAAGGTGGCGGCGATCGAAAGCAGGATCAGCAGCGCAGCGCCGATCACCGCCATGTTCGGCTTCTCGAACGGATTGCCGGCGCCGGTGCCGGCGGGCTGGGCCGGCGCGGCGGGATTGCCCATCGGATTGGCGACGGAGACCGTGCCCATGGCGAGCTGCGCCCCGGTGGCGGTGGCGAGGGGATATTCGGCCGAGCCTGTCATCCCGCTCATGCCGCTCATGGGGCGCGCGCCGGGGCCGCCCATCTGGCTCATCGCGTTGGTCGAACAGGAAATCGTGACCCAGGGCAGGAAGAAGAGCAGCAGCGCGGCAATCTTGGCGATGCGCGCGATATTGGTCATCGAGGCCATTGATGGTCCCCCCTCATGGCTGTGGAGGGGGGATGATCCGCCCGCTTGGGCGCGGGAGTCAACCGATAAGAAAACGGGGGCGGAACAAGGTCCGCCCCCACAGGGCGATCGGCGATTTAGTAGCGGACGCGCCAGCGATAGCCGTCCCAATAGCGGCCACCATCATTGTAGTAGCCGTCATTGTAGCGGTTACCGTAGCGATTGCCGTAGCCATATTGATCGCGGCGGGCGGCGGCGATCTCGCGGCGGCATTCGCGCAGCTCGCGCTGATATTCGCGACGGCTGTCGGCGCGGCGCAGCTCGCGCTGGCACTCGCGCTGCTCCTGGGCGACGCGGTCGCCGCGATAGTTGTTGTCATAGCCGTAGCGGTAATTGCCGCCATAATATTGGGCATTGGCCGCGGTGGCGGGAAGGGCGACGGCGCCCGCGACGGCGGCGAGGATGAGGAAACGCATCTCGACACTCCTTTAAGAGACAAGTCCGATTCCGAACCAGGGAATGAACGAATGGAGGTTACGCGCCGTTGCATGAACCCATAACTACGTCCCGTTCAGCCAGGGTTTAGAGTCCCGGGACGAAGCCGAAACGAAAGGCCGCCAGAGATGATTTCCCGCCTCGTC
>DATDAU010000055.1:0-19420 GCA_036525215.1 Allosphingosinicella sp. | reverse complement strand
ATGCCGCCGGCCAAAGCCGCCGGGGCGGGCAGGTTCAGGTTCTGCAGGTCGGTATTGTTGCCGTCGGGCGCCGCCGGGGTGCGCAAAGTCAAATTCGTGCCGTTCATGACGAAGACGGCAAGGACGTTGCCGACCCGGTCGATGACGACGAAGCCCGAGGGCTGGCCCTGCGCCTGCGCCTCGCCGACGCCCTGGGCGATGATCCGCTGGATGTCGGCGACGGTGAGGTTTTCCTGCTGCGGCGTCTGGAAGATCGCCGCCGCCGGCTGCGGGGTCGGCGGCTGGGGCTGCTGCGATGCCGTCGTCCCGCCACCGCCACCGCACGAGGCGAGCAACAGGGATGCCATGGCTACATAGGACGTAACACGCTTAGTCACACGCTTTACCCCAGTCTTCTGATCGCCGCCGCGGCACGGCCCAGGCTCGCCCGGAACCCGCCCGGATTATATTGATTGGGGTCGTGCACTGCGCGGTAGGCGCCGTTGATGTCGGCCCGGATGCTGGTGGCCTGGCTCACCGAGACCCGCCCTTGGTTGACCAGCGACGAAAGCAGGGTGTCGGTCGCCATCACCGCCTGGACCGATCCCGCATAGTCGGTGAAGCGGTCGCGGATCGCCTCGGTGGTGATGGTGTCGATGATCCGGAAGGTCGCGGCCGCGCTGAAGTCGGCGCCCGAGAAGGCGTCGGCCAGCGCCCGCGCGCTCTGCCTCAGGGTCGCCGCGGCGGCGACGGCCGACGAACGGTCGGTCGCCATCGCCGCGTGGAAGGCGCGGCTGTCGCGCTCGAAGCGGGCGGCGAGGCCCGGCGCCACCACCCGCGCGGCGGCGGACAGCATGATCATGTTCTCGTCATTATAAGGCGGCATGCCCGACGGGATCGGCCTGCCCGGATTGGCCTGGGCGCTCGGCCGGAAGCGCGGATCGTCCGAGATTTGGCGGTGGCAGGAGTGGCAGTCGAGGAAGTAGAATTCGGGGAACATGCCCTCGGTGCCGCGGGCGCCGGCGAACAGGCTCAGCGAGCGGTCCAGCGCCATCGCCTGGCCGATCGCCCACACCTGGGTCGAATTGGCGCGGCCCTTGCGGCTGAAATAGTCGCCGTCGAGATTGTAATGCTGCTGGAGCGTCGAGAAGAGGTCGAGCTCGAAGCTGATCCGGGGATGGCCGGCGGCCATGATCCGGTGGGTGACGAACTGGCCCTCGCCGGCGCTGCCGAAATGGCAGTCGAGGCACTGGGCGGCACGCGCCCGGGGATTGTCGAGCGGGACGAGGCCGCGCGAGACGTTGTTGGCGTGGGAGCCGCCGACTTGATAATGGCTCGACAGCCAGCCCGAGGCCGGGCCGTGGCAGCTTTCGCAGCCGACGCCGTCCGAGGTCTGGAAGCGGACGCCGCGGCGGCCGGCCGGGGTGGCGTGGCAGCCCAGGCACATCGGCGCGCCGGTCGCCTCGCCGATGCCGAGCCGGTCGGCGATCACCTGGGCGCGCGGCTCGCGCAGAACCGACCAGGCGCGGCTGTGCGCGCCCGCGGCGGTCGCCGGGTCCTGCCAGAGCATGAGCTCGTCCTGGCGCACGACCGGGCCGTCGGACTGGCTGCGGCCGTGGCAGGTGGTGCCGCCGCAGGTGGCGACGCCGACATAGGTCGCGCCGCTATGCCCCGGTCCCTGCGCGTTGGCGGGGGTCGCGAACGGTCTGAAGAGCAGGAGGAGGGTAAGCGCGGCGGCTGCGCCAAGCGCGCCCAAGCCGATCGCGAAGTTGCGGTAGCCCCCCATTCGTCCTCCGTGCCGGCTTTAGCGCAGTCAAAGAAGTCCGCTCAAACTATGGGCCGAACGCGCTTTCCATGCAACCCGCAAACATCGCCCGCAAGCCATTGGTGACAGCCGAAACAAAGCCCGGTAGAGCTTGGGTTTCTAGGGGCGAAGCGCTCGGCGGCGACCGGGTGAACCTCCTGTTCCAGTCACCCAGATCGGAGCCGCGCGTATGACCAAAGCATCGGACCTGTTCATCCAGTGCCTCGAAGAAGAAGGCGTCGAATATGTGTTCGGCGTTCCCGGCGAGGAAAATCTGGACTTCCTGGACAGTCTTTCGCGCTCGAAGAAGGTCAAGCTGATCCTCACCCGCCATGAACAGGGCGCCGGCTTCATGGCCGCGACCTATGGGCGTCATACCGGACATACCGGGGTCTGCGTCGCGACCCTTGGGCCGGGCGCCACCAACTTCGTCACCGCCGCCGCTTACGCGCAGCTTGGCGGCATGCCGATCCTGATGATCACCGGCCAGAAGCCGATCAAGAAGTCCAAGCAGGGCCGGTTCCAGATTCTCGACGTCGTCGACATGATGGGGCCGATCACCAAATATACCCACCAGCTCGCCTCGGCCGACAACATCCCGAGCCGGGTCCGCGAGGCCTTCCGCCTTGCCGAGGAGGAGAAGCCTGGCGCGACCCATCTCGAATTTCCCGAGGACATCGCCGAGGAGAAGACCGAATCGGTGCCGCTGAAGCGCAGCCTGGTCCGCCGTCCGACCGCCGACGTGAAGTCCGTCCGCGCGGCGGTGAAGCGGATGGAGGCGGCGAAGGCGCCCTTGATGGTGATCGGCGCCGGCGCCAACCGCAAGATGACCAGCCGGATGCTGCTCCAGCTGATCGAAAAGACCGGCATTCCCTTCATCACCACCCAGCTCGGCAAGGGCGTGATCGACGAGGACCATCCCAAGTTCCTCGGCTGCGCCGCTCTGTCGTCGGGCGATTTCTGCCACCGCGCGATCGACGCCGCCGACCTCATCGTCAACGTCGGCCACGACGTGATCGAAAAGCCGCCTTTCTTCATGAAGCAGGGCGGCACCGAGGTGATCCACGTCTCGACCAACACCGCCTCGGTCGATCCGGTCTATTTCCCGCAGATCGAGGTGATCGGCGACATCGCCAACGCCATCTGGCAGATCAAGGAAGACATCGTTCCCCAGAAGACGTGGAATTGCGACCGCATGCTCAAGGCCCGCGCCGCCGAGCTCGCCCACACCGACGCCATGTCCGACGATCCCCGATTCCCGATCTTCCCGCCAACCCTGGTCCGGCGGATCCGCGAGGCGATGCCGGCCGACGGCATCATCTGCCTCGACAACGGCGTCTACAAGATCTGGTTCGCCCGCAATTACGCGGCGCGCGCGCCGAACACGGTGCTGCTCGACAACGCGCTGGCGACGATGGGGGCGGGCCTCCCGTCCGCCATGGCCTCGGCGATGGTCTATCCCGACCGCAAGGTGATGGCGATCTGCGGCGACGGCGGCTTCATGATGAACAGCCAGGAGATGGAAACGGCGGTCCGCCTCGAGCTCAACCTCACCGTCCTGATCCTGCGCGACGACGCCTACGGCATGATCCGCTGGAAGCAGGCGAACATGGGCTTCGCCGATTTCGGACTGACCTACGGCAACCCCGATTTCGTCAAATATGCCGAAAGCTACGGCGCCCACGGCCACCGCGTCTCGAGCGCCGAGGGCCTCCCCGACATGCTGAGGCACTGCCTCGACACCCCGGGCGTCCACCTTATCGACTGCCCGGTCGACTATTCGGAGAACGACCGCATCCTCAACAAGGACATCAAGGAACTAAGCGCGAAGGTGTAAGGCGCGCTGGCGTGTCGGCTCCACTTCTTTACTCGTCATTCCAGCGTAAGCTGGAATCTCACTTCCTTGCTAAACCTCGGAAATGGCAGAGAGATTCCAGCTTTCGCTGGAATGACGAAGTTGGTTTTGGAGATGGATACGGAAGGTAAAGTTGACAAAGTTGACACATGCCAGGCGCCGGTCAACTTCGCTCGCCGTTGGCGACATCCCCACCCCGCCGCGAAAGCTCCAAAAGTGCAAAGATTGTCCTTAGCATAGCAACTTGGAGGCAAGATGACCGAGAACCTCCCCGCCATTCTCCGCCGCTTCGACCAGCCCGACGAGGTCCGCCACTTCCCCAGGGGCTGCTTCGAGCTGGTTACTTTGGGCGGCATGACCATCGGCCGCGCCACCTATCAGCCCGGCTGGAAATGGTCGGTCGACGTCGGCGCCGCCACCGGCGACGCGCTCTGTCATGTCGAGCATGTCGGCATGGTCGTCTCGGGCTGCGCCACCGCGGCGATGGAAGACGGGACGGTCCACGAGATGCGCGCCGGCGATCTTTTCTATATCCCGCCGGGGCACGACTCCTGGGTGGTGGGGGACGAACCCTATGTCTCGCTCCACTTCCTCGGCGCGAGCGACTATGCGGTGAAGGGCGAAGCGAAGGACTGAATATGGTGAAGCTGAAAGACGTCTACCCGCTCTACCTCAACAACAAGGCCGAGCAGCCCAATACCGATCTTGAGGTGACCGACAAGTTCACCGGCAAGGTCGCCTTCCGCTGCGCCCAGGCCGACGCGGCGACGATCGACGCGGGCATCCAGGGCGCGGTCGAGGCGGCGGAGCCGATGGCGCATTTGCCGGCTTATGCCCGCCAGGCCGTGCTCCAGCATTGCGTCGACCGCTTCAAGGAACGTTCGGAGGAGCTGGCCTACGCGCTCTGCGTCGAGGCGGGAAAGCCGATCAAGGATTCGGAAGGCGAGGTCGGCCGCCTGATCGACACCTTCCGCATCGCCGCCGAGGAAAGCGTACGGATGACCGGCGAGGTCCAGCCGCTCGACATCAGCCCCCGCGCCAAGGGCTATCAGGGGATCTGGAAACGGGTGCCGATCGGGCCGTGCAGCTTCATCTCGCCGTTCAACTTCCCCTTGAACCTCGCCGCCCACAAGGTCGCGCCGGCGATCGCCGTCGGCTGCCCGTTCGTGATGAAGCCGGCGAGCCGCACGCCCTTGGGCGCGATCATCATGGGCGAGGTGCTGGCCGAGACCGACCTGCCGAAAGGAGCCTTCTCGATCCTCCCCGCGCACCGCGAAGGCGCGGACCTCTTCACCGAGGACGAACGGCTGAAACTCCTCTCCTTCACTGGCTCGCCGGGCGTCGGCTGGGATTTGAAGGCCAAGGCCGGCAAGAAGAAGGTGGTGCTGGAGCTCGGCGGCAATGCCGCTGTGATCGTCGACCATGACGCCGATCTCGCCGACGCGCTCGAGCGGGTGATCTTCGGCGCCTTCTACCAGTCGGGCCAGTCGTGCATCGGCGTCCAGCGCATCCTGATCCACGACGAGGTCTACGACCAGTTCCGCGACATGCTGGTGAAGAAGACCAAGACCCTGGTCGCCGGCGATCCCAAGGACCGCAACGTCTTCATCGGCCCGATGATCGACGTGAAGGAGGCCCAGCGCCTCGACAACTGGATCGAGGAGGCGGTCGCCAAGGGCGCGACCCTGCTCTGCGGTGGCAAGCGCGACGGCGCGATGCTCGAGGCGACCCTGCTCGAGGACGTCGACCCGGCGACCAACCTGAACGTCGAAGAAGCCTTCGGCCCGGTCGCCTTCCTGATCCGCTTCTCGGACTTCAATGCGGCGCTCGACGTCGTCAACGACAGCAAGTTCGGGCTCCAGGCCGGCATCTTCACCCGCGATCTGTTCAAGATGTTCGACGCCTGGGACCGGCTCGACGTCGGCGGCGTCGTCATCAACGACGTCCCCTCCTACCGCGTCGACAACATGCCCTATGGCGGCGTCAAGGATTCAGGCCTCGGCCGCGAAGGCATCAGATTCGCCATGGAGGACATGACCGAGATCCGGAATCTGGTCATCCGAAGGCGGGAGCCGGGGCAGGGGAGGTGAGGCTGTTCCTGGCCCTTATTTGTGCCGCGGCTGTTTCCGCGGTGGTGGGCATGACTGCTCATTTCCTGTTCCCGCACGCACTGGATGTGAGGTTACTTGCCTACTGGATCGCCCTCCCTGGCAACCTGACTTTCCTGGTGACGCTAGTGCTTCTCATCGCCATGGTCCGCCGCATCAGCCTTACTTTGCCGAGCATCGTACTTTCCGAGGTCGCCTTCGTCGCGCTGGGTGTGGCGAGTGCTTTGCTGGGAATAATGACCTTCGAGCGGTGGAAGTTCGCCGCCATCCTGCTCTTGGGTGCCTTTGGCACGATCGGCTATTATCCCTCTGGCGCCGACGTGCCGTTCGAGGGCGGAGCCCAAGACTGGGCGCTGTCGGTGCTTCTGCTGATCAACATGGGATTGCTGATTGGCGCCGGGTTCCGGCGCTTGCGCCTCAGCCGCTCGTAGGCGTCGTCGACGGCGTCCTTGGCCGGTCTGGCACAACCACGTCGGCCGGCGGTTCGCCTGTCGACAGGTCGTAATATTCCAGCCGCGCGCGGGCCGAGCGCTGGAGGAGGCGGGTGCCGGTCGTGCGCTCGAGCGGTGCGGTATAGGTGTAGCGTTCGAGCCGGAAGGTCGGCTCCGGTCCGGGCGAATAGACCCGGCCGCGGATCGAGCGGAGCAGGGGATTGGCCCAATCGGGCGTGCCGCGGTGGCGCAGGATCTCCAAATCCTGGACGTGGCCGTCGGGCTGGACCCAGAAGCCGACATCGATCCACTGGCCGTCGAACGTGTCGGCGATGCGGGTGTTGACGTTGGAGGCGCCGCCCTCGGCGACGTTCTCGCGCTCCAGCAGCTCGTAGGGCGGGGTGAAGATGAGGTTGCGCCGGCCGCTGTTGAGGCGGGCGACCTCGGCGATCAGGGCGTCGCTTCGGGCCGGTTCGCCCTGGTCCCGATAGAGGCGGGCGAGCAGGATCTTGGCGCCGGTCGAGCGCATCCGCGCATCCGGCGCGGTGTCGTCGGCCATGGCGATCAGTCGGTTGCGCGGCTGGTCGCTGCCCGGCGCCATCAGATAGGCGAGCCAGACCGAGCGCAGCTCGGCCAGCGCGGCGACGTCGGGCCGGTTGCCGCGGCGGGCGCGCTCGGCGAGCGTGTCGAGCTGCTGCTTGGCGGCGTTGAGCCGGTTTGCGACGACCATCATCTCGGCGATTTCGAGCCGGGCGGTATAGTGGCGGTAGTCCTCCTGGGGCAGGCCGCTCTCGAGCGTGTGAAGGATGTTGTAGGTCGAGCGCACAGCCTCGTCGTCCATGCCGAGATGGCGGGCGACGCGGGCGCGGGCGCGATAGAGGTCGGCGACCGGCTCGGGGAAGGCGGCGCCGTGGCGGCGGTTGCGGTCGAGCGAGGCGGCGACGTCGCGGCGAGCATCGGCGAACAGGCCGCCTTCGAACTCGACCTCGGCTAGCGCCAAAGTGGCGTCGACGTCCTCGTTGACCGGGCAATGGCGGGCGAGGCAGGCGGCGAGCGCCGCGCGGTAGTCGGCGATGCGGCGGCCGGTGACCGTGATCGTCTGGTTGTCGCCGCCATTGGCCGGCTGCTGGGCCAGAGCGGGGGCGGCGGAGAGCAGAAGCGTGAGCAACAGGATCTTACGCATGACCATCCTTTCGACCGGAGCCCGAACTCTAATGGCGGCGCCATGTCATTGAAAGAGCGCCGGGTAAATCAGCAAGACCGATCAACCGCCTGCCGTCACTCCGTAATATACCTGGCAGGCGAAGAAGGTCCCGCGCCCGCGGCCGGCGGGGGCGGCGGGGCTTCCTCGGTGGTGAGATCGAGAAACTCGACCCGGGCGATCGGCGAGCGCTGGCGGCCATGGGTGCCGCTCTCCCCGGCCGCGAAGGTCGCGGTATAGGTGTAGCGCTCGATCCGGTAGCTGCCCTCGGCGCCGGCGGAGTAGATCCGGCCCCGGATCGAATCCATCAGCGGTGTCGCCCAGCCGGTCGCCGCTCCGTGGCGCAGAACCTCGAGGCCCGAGACATGGCCATCGGGAACGATCCAGAAGCCGACGTCCACCCATTTGCCCTCGAAATTCTCGGGCAG
The DNA here is from genome assembly GCA_036525215.1 of Allosphingosinicella sp. Classification (GTDB taxonomy): domain Bacteria; phylum Pseudomonadota; class Alphaproteobacteria; order Sphingomonadales; family Sphingomonadaceae; genus Allosphingosinicella. The sequence continues at coordinate 11,614 of DATDAU010000055.1, read as the reverse complement.
GCGCTTCAGGGTGTTGCCGTAGGTGACGCCCTCGAGGAGGGTCATTTCCTCGCGATGGCCGATCGGCGGCTCGAGCGCCGACATCCGGTACGAAGGCGAGAAGATCAGGGTGCGGCGGGCCGAGCTGCCCAGCCGGCCGATCTCGGCGAACATCGCGTCCGAGCTGCGGACGTCGCCTTCCAGCCGGTAGATGCGGGCGAGCAGGATCCGCGCGCCGGTGGCGAGCATCCGGTGCTCGGGCGCGGTGTCGCGCGCCATTGCCAGCAGCCGCCCCTGCGATCCGCCGTTCCGATCCATGATGTAGCTGTAATATTCCGAGCGCAGCCGGGCGATCGCGGCGACGTCCTCGCGGCCGGCGGCGCGGGCATTCTCGACCAGGGCCGCGAGGTCGCGCTGCGCACCGCTGCCCCGCCCCATCAGCATCTCGACCTCGCTCAGTTCCAGGCGCGCGGTGAAATGGCGATGGTCCTCGGTCGGGATTCCCGATTGCAGGGCCTGGAGCACGCCATGGGCCGAACGCAGCGCGTCGGTGTCCATGCCGAGGTGGCGGTTGATCCGCGTGTCGGCCCGATAGAGGTCGGCGACCGGTTCGGGAAAGGCGCTGCTCTGGCGGCGGTTGCGGGAGAGCGACTGGCGCACCGCGATGCGGGCGTCGCCATAGTCGCCGTCGAGGAACAGGGCCTCGGCCAGCGCCAGGCTGGCGTCGACGTCCTCGTTCACCGGGCAGTGCCGCGCCAGGCAGGCGGCCAGCGCCGCGCGATAGTCGGCGATGCGGTGGCCGGTGACGGTGATCGTCTGGTTCTGGGCGGCGCTTGGCTGGCTGGAGGCGGGCTGGGCGGCGGCGGGCGCCGGCGCGGCGCAGGCGAGAAGGGCGATGAGCAACGACTTACGCATGAATTCCCCTTTCATGGTAACCGCCTTCATCTGTCCCGCTGGCGACATTGACCGGAGATGAACCGGGGCCGAATTTGTCGAGGGTTTATTTGCGCGAACCGCGCTGTTCGAAGATTGCCGGTGCCGGCAGCAAGATCACGATGCGCTTTTGTCTGAATCGAGCCCCGGAATTACTGGTCAGGCGGGTGCGCCGCCCGCGGCTTCGGCGATGGTGCGGTTGCTGGCGCGCAACTTGGCCTTGAGCACGGTGGCGAAGCCGTGCTCGATGGCGCGGCGGATGTCCTCATGGGCCTCGACATAGGGCCTGAGGTCGTCGGCGGGCGCGCACCAGAAGCGGGCGGCACTGTTGAGGATGACGGTGGCGCTGGCGGTCTCGCCGGAAAGGACGGTGAGCTCGCCGATCAGGTCGCCCGGCCGGCACAGGCCGACCTGGCGGCCGATGCTCAGCACCCGCGCCTCGCCCTCGGCCAGATAGTAAAGGTGGTCGACCGGCTCGCCCTCGTGTGTCAGCACGTCGCCTTCCTTGCCATTGAGCCACATCCCCTGGTCGACGAGGTGGCGGGCGCGGCTCTTTGGCAGCTCGGCGAAGAGGGTGTCGACCATCGCTCGCTCTTCCGGCGTGAAGCGGACATTGGCGTTCTCCCACCAGCGCCGCGCGGCGAGGAACAGGCAGAGCGTGACCAGCGCGCCCGACGCGGCGATGTCGCCGCCGTCATGGGTCCATAGCAAGGCGCGGACCAGCCATACCAACGCGGCGGCGCCGACCAGCAGGCGGGTGGAATGAAGGCGCGGCGCCAGCACCGCCGCCGCGAGCAGGACGAAGCCCAGATAGAGCAGCAGTTCGTCAGGCGCGATCAATGACGCCTCCCGCCGTCATCATGCCCGCGCTCGGTCACGCGGCAAGACCGAGTCGATCCTCTCAGCCCGCGGTCGGCTGGTCGGGCGCGGTTTCGACCAGCAGATCGAGCTGCTCCTGGCAGCCGTTCGCGATCAGCGCGCCGGCCACTTCCGTGAGATCGTGCGGCTCGCTGCTCAGCGTGCGGAAGGTGATCTGCACCGGCACGGCGACGCCGGGCTGCTGGAACGTGTAAGCGGCGCCCGACGCGATCGGCGAACCCGCCGGCCAGGCAAGGACGGCGCGTCCCGCCGGCCACTGCACGCGCTGGACGCGGCCGCCCGGCCCGGTGATGGTCAGGGTCTGGCGGGTCGAGCTGTCGGGCCGCCACATCATCACGTTGCCGGTCGAGGCGAGGCACATCGTGCCGCTCTGGGTGACGTCGACATGCCAGATGGTCGGGCTGCGCGGCACTAGGCCGGCGTTGCGCACGGCGCCGATGCGGGCGAGGTTGCCGCCGCTGCTGGCCAGCCGCGGGCCCGCCTGGACCGCCGCGCTCGGCGAGTAGGTGCCGGGGCCGCGGAAGGTGCGGGTGCCGGCGGGGCCGAGCACGACCAATGTGTCGCCGGCCTGGAGCGTGATCCGCGCATTGTCGGGGAGCGAGCGGCCCGGCGCATAGGCCCGGGCCGACGGGCCCGAGGAGCGCACGACCAGGACGTTGGCGGCCGCCGAACCGGCGGCGGTGACGAGCAGGGCGGCCAGTACGGCGCGCCGCAACGACGAATTATTTGGACCCCAAGACAAAGTGACCTCCCGGACCGACCTCGCGGAGCCTATAGACGAATTCCTGCAGCGCCGCATCCTCCTTGTGCACCGCGGCGATTTCCTCAAGCTGAACGAGCGCCGCCGCCTCGCCGCCGTCGAACCGGCGCCACAGATCGTTGAGCGACGCGCGCAGGGCCTCGTCCATGTCCGGCGCCGGCTCCCACACCTCGACCGGGGTCGCCCGGCCGGAGAGGACGATGCGGCCCATCGGCCGGAAGATGTCGAGCGTCGACACCCCCTTCGCCTCGTCGCTGACCAGCATGATCGTCTTCAGCGCCTTGTTGGCGGATTCGAGCCGCGCGCCGGTGTTCATCGCGTCGCCGAGGGCGGTGTACTGGATCCGCCCTTCGCCGCCGAAATTGCCGACCACCGCCTCGCCGCGATGGAGGCCGACGCGTGTGACTCCGATCGGCGGTATGTCGGCGCCGGCGTTGGCGCGGAACTCCTCGCCGCAGCGGTACATGGCGAGGCCGGCCGCAACGGCGCGGTCGCCGTCGTCGTCGCGGGCGATCGGCGCCCCCCAGAAGGCGACCAAAGCGTCGCCGACGAACTTGTCGAGCGTGCCGCCGTGCTTGAGGACGATGTCGCTCATCAGGTCGAGATAGTCGTTGAGCAGGCGCGACAGCGTCTCCGGCGTGATCGCGTGCGACAGCTTGGTGAAGCCCTCGAGATCGGTGAACAAGGCGAAGATCTGGGTCTTCTCGCCGCGCAAGGCGAGGCGCGAGGGATCGCGCATGATCTGCCGGGCGACGTCGGGCGGGAGATATTTGCCGAGCGCCGACTGGGCGAAGCGCCGCTGCTCGGAGCCGATCGAGCGGGCGGCGGTGCCGACGCCGATGAAGGCGAGCACCCAGCCGCCGGCCCAGCCGAAGGCCGGCAGGTCGAGCGTGTCGACGTGCATCGCCTGGAGCTGGAACGGCAGCCAGGCGAGAAGCCCCACCTGAACGAGCAAGGCTAGAGCAAGCTTCCAGCCGCGCAGGTCAACGAAGCCGGTCAGGCCGCCGGCGGCGACCGCCGTCACCGCCGCCAACCACAGCACCCAGGTTGGAATGGCTGCCGGCATGCGTCCGTCGAGCTGCTGTGCAAGCATTTGGGCGTGGACTTCGAGCCCTTTCATCTGCCGTTCGGTGAAGCGGGTCATCGGCGTCGCATAGTCGTCCTGGTCGTTGATATCGCCGCCGATCAAAATGTAGCGGCCCTCGATCTGCGAGCGGAGTGCATCACCGGCGAGCGGGAGCAGCTGGATGGGCAGATTCGCGAAGACCGTTACCTCGTCGCGCCGCGACGTGCCCGGTACCAGGAAATCGATGCCGCGCGTGTAGCTGCGGAATTCGGGGTGGTCGGACGTCATCGCATTGGCCATCAGGGGAGGCAGCCCCTGGCGGACGACTGGCCAGTGCCGGACCACGCTATCGGCGGCGTCGGGTTCTTGGCGGATGCTGGTCGGTCGGACCGGCCCCGCCGACGCCCGGCGCTGGAAGTCGCGAAGGAAGCGCTCCTGCTCGTAGGCGACCTGATCGGGGTTGTTCGCCGCCGCGCTCGAAGCGAAGGCGAGCCAGACTGGCGTGTGCATCGTCCGCAATGTCTGGAGCAGTTCCTCATCCTCGCTCTGCGGCTGATCGATCAATATGTCGATGCCGATCGCCCGAGGGTTCATCGCGTCGATCGCGCGCAACGCCTGGGCGAGCAGATGGCGGTCGAGCGGCGACCTCTTCTCGAGTCCGGCGAGGGTCTGGTCGTTATAGGTGACGAGCGTGATGCGCTGATCTTGCTCGAGCACGCGTTCGGCGAACGTATAGAAGCGCCAGTCGTAGAGGCCGCGTTCGGCGCCGGCCGACAAAGGCAACTGCCGGCTGAACAAGGCGAGATAGAGTCCGCCGGCGATGAAGAGCAGGGTGAGCAGAAGGCGGGCAGGGCCGACCTGCTTCAGCGCCCGTCCCAGCCGCGCGCGCCAGCCGTTACCTTCTTCCGCCTCAGCCATCAGACCCCCATCCGCCGCTCAATTCGTCAGGGATAAGGGCAAAGCGCGGTCGTGAACAGGCTCAGCGCGCGCCGGCATTCATGGAGGCAGGCCGCAGCCTTTCAGCGCGAGAGGCAGCGCGAAAGCGCGAAGATCGCAACTGCGGGAAGACATCCTCCAGAGGCCGGGCATCGGGCAGGATGTAGACGATGCCGCCCCTCTCCACGAAAAGCGGGCGAACGAGCCCTGTGAAGAAGCGCGCGGGGACGTTGATGCAGCCGTAGGTGATGCGATTGTCGTCCGGCGATGGCGACCGCAGGCGCTGAAGCCGCCGCTCGCTTCGGTTCGCGGAGACGACCGGATGCAGCGCCACCGATGTCGCATAGTCTACCCAGAGGACAGGGTGGCCGCCGATGGCGGGTCCGAACGCTGCCGGGAAGCGCCCGGCCGGGGTCGTTCGCTCTTCGGGGCCCATCTCGGACAGCGCGCGCTCGCCGATGCCGGGCGTGGATTCATCGCCGTTGGCGATCCCGAGCAGAGCGGGTGTTTCGCCTAGCATTTCGCCTTGAGGATCGAAGACGGTGACGGTGGCGGCGGCCTTGTCGATGACAATGAAGGGAAGTCCGCTATTGTCGCCGGATGCGATGACCCAATAGATGAGTCGGTTCGCCTCTATCGAGTCCGGACTGAGAGCTCGTTCCACCGCATCGGCCAGTGGCAGCGATTCGGCGGAATCGGCTTCGCCGTCGGCTGGCGCGAGCGATCCGGCGGCATTGGCCATCGCTCCCGCACGCGCCGCCGACGTCGGGGACAAGGCAAGGTCCCCGATCGCCAGCGCAGCAAATGCGATCCACATGTGATTGCGCATGGCCGACGCTCAATTACCTCCATCGTGCGGAAAAGTGGGTACCGGCTTTCCGCACGATGCAACAACACAGTCCAGGACGATCAGTTGCGTGGTCGTCTCGGGGCAGCGAGCCGCTGTTCGATGCTGTCGACACGGCCCGTCAACGCATCCAGGCGCTGATTGGCATTTGCCGCGGCGCCCGATGCGGACTGCGCTTCGGTCATCGCGGCCGTCGCCTTGCCGTCGACCTGCTGCACGGTCGATTCAAGCGCGCTGACGCGGCCATTCACCAAAGCGATCTGCTCGTCCACATATTCGGTCGTGGCGCATCCGCTCAGACTTAGGCCCCCCAACACCGTGGCGGCCGCTAGGCTCTTTCTCAGTGAAGACATGTTCCTTCTCCATTTTTGCGCGAAGGTAGATGCGTTGCCCATTCAGGCGCGCGTTGAGACGCAACCTGAACTCGACTGACCGCGTCTTAGGTCGGCCTGTCGTTTCGGCATTCACTCGCATTCGGTCCGAAAGAAATAGGGTAAAACCCTCATTCCCGCCCGGATTCCCGCGGTACTTCGCCTGGGCGGATTTCGGACATCGCGATCGAGCTCGATCAGGCCGCCAGGGCCGGTTTCGGCGCGAACATTCTGCTCAGCGTGCGCCCGCCTTCAACGCCTGCGCCCAGGCCAGTTCCGCCAGCGGTTCCAGCGACGCGGCCATGGTGCCGGCATGGGCCGACGAGGCGGTGCCGCGGGCGAGGCGGCCCTTGATGCCGTGGACGATGCCGGCAAGGCGGAAGAGGTTGAATGCCATGTAGAAGTCGATGTCGGGGATGCCGTCGCGGCCGGTCCGTCGGCAATAAGCGGCGACATATTCGGCTTCGCTCGGAATGTTGAGCGCATCAAGGTCGGCGCCGGCGAGGCCGGTCGTGATGCCCGCCGGCATCCGGTACATCATCAGGTGGTAGGAGAAGTCGGCGAGAGGGTGGCCGAGGGTCGACAATTCCCAGTCGAGCACCGCCAGCACTTTCGGTTCGGTGGCGTGGAAGATCATGTTATCGCAGCGGAAGTCGCCGTGGATGATGCGCGGCGCCGGCTCGTCGGGGGGGATATTCTCGGGAAGCCATTCGGCCAGCCGGTCCATCGCCGCGACCCGGCCGGCCTCGACATCCTCGCGATATTGCTTCGACCAGCGGGCGATCTGGCGCGCGAAGTAATTGCCGGGCTTGCCGTAATCCCCCAGTCCCGCCGCTTCGGGGTCGATCTGGTGGAGCTGGGCGATGGTGGCGTTCATCGCGTCGAAATAGGCCGGTCGCTCGCTCTCGCTCACTTCCGGGAAGGCGACGTTCCAGAAGATCCGCCCCTCGACCATCTCCATCACGTAGAAGGCCGTGCCGATCACCGCTTCGTCGGTGCACAGGCCGAAAGTCCGGGGTAGGGGAAAACCCTGACCCCCCAGAGCGGTGATCACCCGATATTCGCGGTCGACGGCATGGGCGCCGGGCAGCAGCTTGCCGGGCGGCTTGCGCCGCAGCACATAGCGGCGTGCCGGCGTGATCAATTTGTAGGTGGGGTTGGACTGGCCGCCGCGGAACTGCTCGATCTCGAGCGGCCCTTCATAGTCCTCGACTTGGGCCTTCATCCACGCCTCGAGGCGGCCGGCGTCGAAGCGATGAGCCTCGCGGACCTCGCCGGTGCCGCTGTTCTGCTCGCTTCTGTCCATGCCTGGCACCCCTCCAAATCGAACGCTCAAGAGAGGGTAAACAGTTTATTTCGGGACTCGGTAAATTTTTTTTTCACCATGCGACATGTTTGAGGAAACCGGTGGACTATGAAAATCGGAAGGGTCTGGGCGCCGTCCCGGACGGGTCCATCGAGGGGGTCCAGCGAACATATTTTCTGTTCGGACCTGCAGGTGGCGAAGAAACCTCCGGCGGCTTTTGGCCGAGCCGCAGGCGACCAGATCCTTCCTCAATGTTGTCGGGTACTGACATTCAGAGGGGAAACGTAATGAAAAAGAAGATCGATATCGCCGCCATTCCTGAGCTTGGCACCAGCGTTGGCATGCACGGTTCCGTGAAGCAGAAAGAGGTCGGTGGACCGCTCTGCCTCGGTGTTCTCGTCGCCATCGTGATGGCGCTCTAGGCGCAATCCCAGCAAGAAGGGCGGGGGCGCTTGGCGTCCCCGCCCTTTTTCATTAGATTTCCATATGCTTCGCGTCCCAGGGACAGAGAAATGATCGCCGGCGCCGCCCTCGCGGCCTGGCTCGCCGATCGCGATGGCCAGCAAAGCTCGCACGCCGCGGTCGAGGCCTGTGCGCGCCGCTGGAGCCGCCAGCCGCTGATGACCGAGGTCGAGCGCCAGCTCGCCGATCTGCCCGAGAAGACCAGCGAGAATGTCCTCGCCGTCGCCCGCGACTTCATGGACAAGACCGACGAGATCGCCGTCCTGATGGACGAGCTGATCGTATCGAGCGGCCAGGATCCGTTCTTCCGGCCGCCCTTCCACCCGATGTCGAGCGAGATCCACACCGGGCTCCTGCTGTTCCACAATGTCGATCTGTCGATCGCTTTGGGGGTCAGCGGGGTCGATCAGCTCGCCGCCAAGAAGGCGGGCAAGCGCGGTGCCACCTCGATCGGCTTCACCGGCGTCACCTCGCTGTTCCGGTACATGAAGGCGGGCGACGCCACCGTTTCCTTCTGGGAAGCGCCGCCAATCACGGACGCGTTCGTCGCCTCCGATGCCGGCCAGTGCCGGCTGGTCGACCGGCGCAGGATCGCCGACGGCGACGAGATCTTGATCGACGGCCGCTATCAGAGCTTCATCGTCGAGCACGCCACCTCGGACATGGTCTACCTCCAGGCGATCGTCCGGCCCGAGGCGGCACCGCTCACCGCCGAATATGACAGCAAGAGCCTGTCCTTTATCGGCGCCAGCAGCACCGACGAGGCGAGCTCGCGGGTGCAGATGATGGTGTCGCTGCTGCGGACGATGGAGCGTGAGGACGCGCTGCCGCTGATCGAAGAATCGCTGGCCAGTCCCCATTTCTACACGCGCTGGCACATCATGCGCGAGTTGCTGGCGATGGACGCGGAGCGGGCGCTGCCCTCGCTGCGGGCGATGGCGGCGAACGATCCGCACCCCGAGGTCCGGGCGACGGCGAAGCGGACGCTCGACCTGTTCTTCGCCGACGAGAGCGACGGCGCCGAAGGAGCCCTGTCATGCCCCGCCTGATCGACGCCGCCACCGACGAAAGGATGGAGCTGGCGGCCCTGGTCGAGGCGCTGGAAACCGGCGGCTTCGACGGCGACGACGAGGACAATTTCGCCTCCTGGGGTCCGTCGCTCAGGAAACTCGCCAACGACCGCACCTTCCTCGCCGATTTGATGATCGCCGAGCTCAAGCAGCGCTGCGAAGGGCAGGTCCGCGACAATCAGTACAGCGCCCAGGTGGTGATGCTGCACAGCCGCTCGTCCAGGTTCATCATTCGCGCCAATTTCTGGCCGGCGCTGAAGGACAGCGTCGTCCGCCACAGCGGCACCGACCCCTTCTTCTACGGCGTACCCCACGACCACAATTTCTCGTTCCTCACCGTCGGCTATCTCGGGCCCGGCTATTGGAGCGACTATTACGAATATGATTATGGCGATGTGGTCGGCATTCCCGGCGAGAAGGTGGACCTGCGCTTCGTCGAGAAGGCCCGGCTCGAAGAGGGCAAGGTGATGCTCTACCGCGCCCACAAGGACATCCACCTGCAACTGCCGGCCGACGCCATGTCCGTATCGTTGAACATCGTCGAGACGTCGCACAGCTCGGCCTTCCGCGACCAGTATCGCTTCGACCTCGAAAATTCGACGATCGACGGCATCATGACCCGGATGTCGCTGGAGCCAATGCTGGCGCTGGCCGCCCATTATGGCGGCGGCGAGGGTACCGACCTGCTCGACAATTTCGCCAAGGCTCATCCCAGCGACCGCATCCGCTGGTGCGCGTTGCGCGCCCGCGCCAGCGCCGCGACCGACCTGGACGAGCGGATCGGCATCTACGGCGAGGGTGCCCGCAGCGACAGCCCGCTGGTTGCCGCGTTGGCCCGGCGCGAGGCCGGGAAGCTGGAGGCCGGCCGCGCCTGGATCGACGGCGCGCCGTTGCAGGAGTCGCAATCCGCCGCCTGAATCGCGCCTGATTTCAAACCTGGATCAAGAAAATCCCGTTTCGGGGCCGCTGCGCGCGGCCCTTTTTTCATTCACCGACCGATCGGTGGATCAAAACCGCATTTCGCGCCGTTTCCCGAATCGATCATTAACCAGGAGGAATGATTGATGCCCCGGTCCACCGCCCGCAATCATGGTAACAGCGTCTCCTATCGTCCCTGGCTGAACATGCCGGGCGACTTCATGCTCGCCGACAGCGAATCGATTCCGATCCAGTTCTCGCACGCGTTCAAGGCGACCACCGCCCTGACGATCGGCGACTTCATCCCGCTGCCGCCGGTGCCGCCGCCGCCCTTGCTCATCACCGTGGACGAACAGCCCGGCGACATCACCACCACCGCCACGCTGACCGTCGATGCGCCGCACACCATTTCGACGATCGATGGTCTCGGCGATCAGGATTTTTTCAAGGTCACGCTGGAGGCCGGCCAGGATTACGAGATCGGCATGTACGGCTACAGCGCGGGTCCCAACGCCGTGCCGCTGCTCGACGCCTATATCGAGGTCTACGACAGCGCCGGCAATCTGATCGTTTCCGCCGACGGCGGCGCGCCGACCCCGGCGAACGACATCAATTCCGGCTTCGACGTCCTGTTGACCTATACCCCGGACGTCAGCGGCACCTATTATATCAATGCCCGCGCCTTCGATCAGGATCCAAGCAACAACGACGCGGTCGGCGGCCCCGGCGACGGCGCCGGCGACTATGAGCTGTTCGTCCGCGAAGCCCTGCCGGGCGCCTACCAGCCCTATTACAGCGTCGATTCTCCGCTCTATGCGATCGACTGGGGCAGCCAGGTCGACGGTACGGCGCGCAATCCCGACGGCAATGAGGGGCCCCGCGATACCGGCAATGACCAGGGCACGCCCGACCCCAGCCCCTTCGCCATTGCCGGCAAGAACGTCGTCACCATCTATTTCGCCAGGCCGGGCGACGTCTTCATCTCCAACGATCCGGCCAATCCGGGCCTGCCGCCGGCGATTGTCGCCGTCGGCGCCCAGGATTTCGAGAAGGCGTCGGTGTGGACCGCCCTGCACGAATTCGAGAAGGTCGCCGACGTCGTCTATGTCGAGGTGCAGGACCGTTCCCAGGCGAATTTCTTCTACGTCACCTACAGCGGAACGCCGGGTCCGGGGATCAGCCTGCTCGGCTCGATGAGTCCTCCGGGGGAAAGCGACGAGGGCCTCGCCCAGTTCAACTCCGGCGACTATCGGTGGAACGAATCGGACCTGCAGCAGGGCGGCTTTTCCTTCACCACCCTGATCCACGAGTTCGGCCACGGTAATGGTCTCGCCCATCCGCACGACAATGGCGGGCAGTCGGGAATAATGCATGGCGTCGATGGCGTCATCAGCACGCCGGCCGGGGACGTCCCCGATCCGACCGGAGTCTATCCCGCCTATACGCTCGGCGATTATCACCTCAACCAGGCCGTATTTACGATGATGTCCTACCAGGACGGTTGGCAGGACTCGCCCTACGGCAACGCCGATACCGACGTCGGCTACGGATATCTGGGCAGCCTGATGGCCTTCGACATCGCCGCCATCCAGGACAAATATGGCGTCAACGAGGAGACCGCGACCGGCAACGACACCTATGTCCTGAAGGACGTCAATGCCCCAGGGACCTATTATTCGTCGATCTGGGACGCGGCGGGAACGGACGGCATCGTCTATCTTGGCGCACGCGACGCCACCATCGATCTCAGGCCCGCCACTCTCAGATATGAGGAGGGCGGTGGCGGCCGGGTGTCCTTCGCTTACGGCATCTATGGCGGCTTCACGATCGCCAACGGCGTCACCATCGAGAATGCGACCGGCGGATCTGGCAACGACACAATCAACGGCAATTCGGTCGACAACATCCTGAACGGCGGCGCCGGAATGGACCAGCTGACCGGCTTCGCCGGCAACGACCTCTATTTCGTCGACAATGCCGGCGACATCGTCGCCGAGCTGGCCGGCGAGGGGAACGACATTGTCGCGACCAGCGTCTCCTACGCGCTTGCGGCGGGGACCTCGATCGAGCTGCTGACCACCGGCTTC
>DATDAU010000054.1:0-3030 GCA_036525215.1 Allosphingosinicella sp. | reverse complement strand
CTTGCCGAAATGATGGTCCGCCTCGCCGTCGATCTCAACGCCCAGGATCTGGCGCCGGTCGGGGCGATGTTCGCGCGGATCGCGACCCGGCTCGATCCCGCCAGCAGCGAGGCGTGGATCATTGCCGCCGAGCTCAGTGCGCGCGGCGGCCGCCCGCAAGTGGCGGTGGCCCTGCTCGAGAATATCGACCCCGCAGACCCCTTCGCCATGTCGGCGCGCGACCAGGCCATCCGCCTGCTCGCCGAGGGCGGCGACCGCGACCAGGCGCTGGTCCAGGCGCTGGCCGCGACCCGCTCGAGCAGCGCGGCGGCGGCCGACTGGGTGCAATTGGGCGAGGTCTACAACCGCCTCGACCGCCAGGCCGACGCCGCCGACGCCTTCGGCCGCGCGCTCGCGGCGCGCCAGCCGCACGACGACCAGGCCGAATGGACGCTGTGGCTGATGCGCGGCGGCGCGCTCGAACAGGCCGGCAACTGGCCCGAGGCGCGCACGGCGCTGGCGCGCGCCTACCGCCTCGCCCCCGAACAGCCTTATGTGCTCAACTATTACGGATACGCCCAGCTCACCCGCCGCGAGAATGTCGACGAAGCCGAGCGGCTGATCCGCGAGGCGCACCGGCTTGCGCCCGACAACAATGCAATCACCGATTCGCTGGGCTGGGCGCTCTATCTGCGCGGTCGAATCCCCGAAGCGATCGAAATGCTCGAGAAGGCGGCCCAGGGCGAGCCTTCGGACGTCGAGATCAACGAGCATCTCGGCGACGCCTATTTCGCCGCCGGCCGCCGCGCCGAAGCCCGCTTCGCCTGGCGCGCCGCCTCTGTCTACGCCGAGGGCGCCGCCGCCGCCCGCATCAACGCCAAGATCGAAAGCGGACTGACGCCGCAGCTCGCCGCCCGCTGAGCCGCGGATGGAGGAGGTCGCCTACGCCAAGATCAACCTGGCGCTGCACGTGCGCGGCCGAGAACCTGACGGTTATCATCGGATCGAGACGCTCTTCGCCTTCGCCGAGGACGGCGATATCCTGACTGCCGCGACCGGTGAGGGCCTCAGACTGACCGTAACTGGCCCGTTCGCCGCCGCGCTGGAAAGCGGGGAAAACAACCTGGCCCTGAGGGCCGCCCGTGCGCTGGGCGGCGACGATGTGACGCTTAACCTGGAGAAGAGTCTGCCGGTAGCGTCGGGGATCGGCGGCGGGTCCGCGGACGCGGCGGCGGCGCTGCGGCTGTTGCGGCGCTTCTGGGGGGGCGATCTCGACGACGACGCCTTGCGCGCCGTCGCCGCGACCCTGGGCGCCGACGTCTCCGCCTGCGTCGCCAGCCGCACCGCGCGGGGGACGGGCAGGGGCGACGAGCTGGTCGAGGTCTTCGAGGAAGGGCTCGCGGGAACGCCGCTGCTGCTGGTCAATCCCGGCCTGCCTTTGTCCACCGCCGCCGTGTTCAAGGCCTGGGACGGCGTCGACCGCGGCCCGCTCGAAAACTGGCGTTCCGGCCGCAACGACCTCGAAGCCCCGGCGCGTCAGCTGGTGCCCGAGATCGCCGCGGTGCTCGACGCGCTGGCCGGCGCCGAATTCGCCCGCATGTCGGGCTCGGGCGCGACCTGCTTCGGGCTCTACGCCAGCGAGACCGAGCGCGACGCTGCAGTGGATGTGATCGCCGCCGCGCATCCGGACTGGTGGCTGCTCGGGACGCGGCTCCGTTCCTAAGAGCCCAATTCGGCATTTCGGCGGAAGCCGGAGTCTCCCTGCCTTTCGGGGGCTGTTCAAGGAACGAGATTCTAGCTTTCGCTCTAATGACGGGGAGAGCCAAAATCCGTCCCCGCTGCCCCGCCAGTCCCTGTGCGGCACAGTGAGGAATGGCCGTTAACCATTTAGAACCGCGGGAATCCGTTCTGGCACGGCTCTTGCGTCTATGCCTGCGACGGGTCGAGGCGCGGTTGTGATCGCGCCGACATTCGCCCGCGGTCTTCCGCCTCCACCGGACGGGACGCCGCGGAACCATATGACCGGGTTGCCGCGTACCGGGCAACCCGGTCTTTTTTTGCGCGACAAAGCCAAAAGCTCGCGGCAAGTCTCGCTGATGTTCCGCCTATCCCAGGAAAGCCAGGTCGCCCGCCTGACCCTCGACCGGCCCGAGGCCCGCAACGCTATTCCGGCGGCGGGATGGCGCCGGCTGGAAGCAGCGGTGGGCGAGGTGGCGAAGTCGGACGCGCGGCTGCTGGTCGTCGCCGGGAAGGGCGGTGCCTTCTGCGCCGGCGCCGACCTCAACGACTTCGCGGCGATGAAAGACGACGAAAGGGCTCGGACTGCCTTTCGCACCGACATGCGCTCGGCCTTCGATGCGCTCGCGGGGCTTCCCATCCCGACCATCGCCGCGATCTCGGGGCCCTGCTACGGCGCCGGGGTGGCGCTGGCCATCGCCTGCGACCTGCGCGTCGCCACCGAGGCCGCCCGCTTCGCGATCACGCCGGCGAAAATGGGCATTTCCTTCCCGCAGGAGGACGTGCACCGGCTGGTGTCGCTGGTCGGAAAGGGACAGGCGGCGCGGCTGCTGTTCAGCGCGGCGACCATCGATGCCGCCGAGGCGGCGCGGATCGGGCTGGTCGAGTTGGTGGGAACGGAAGCGGAGATCGTCGCCGTCATCCTCGCCAATGAGAGCGAAAGCCTCTCCGCGCTCAAGCAGGCTATCGCCCGTGCCGCCGACGGGCGGCGGAGCGATCCCGAGATGGACCGGCGCTTCGACGATCTGATCGCCGGCGAGACGCTGGCGCGGCGGCTCGAAGGCCGCAAACGGACGTGATAGGACCCTTGCCCATGAGAAACGCGCCGACCCTCCTTGTCCTGCTGCTGCTTGCCGCCTGCGGCAGAGGCGGAGAGCCGGAGACAATGACCAACGGCGCCGCGCCGCCCGCGCCGGGCGAGCCCGACAACCGGATCGAATGCCAGGCCCAGGGCTCGGCGAGCTTCGAGCGGGCCTGTTCGGTCGAAAGCGCCGACAGCCCGCGGGGGCGCGTCCTCACCCTGCGCAAGGCCGA
>DATDAU010000053.1:0-27333 GCA_036525215.1 Allosphingosinicella sp. | reverse complement strand
GGGATGATCCTGGTCAATCCCTGGCTCGTCGAGGCCGAGGCGGACGCGCCGCCGGCGGCGGCGGTAAGACGTCACTATCGCGACCGCCTGCTCAGCCGCGACGGCTGGAAACGGCTGCTCTCTGGCGCGGTCGACTTTCGCAAGCTCGCGCGGGGGATCGCCAGCCTCGCCAAAGGCGGCCAAGGCGCGCCGCTGGCGCGGGAAAGCGCCGCCGCGCTGGCCGCGGGACGGGTGCGCGCCTGGCTGATCCTAGCCGAGGGCGACGCCACCGCGATCGCAGCGGAGCAAGAGGTGAAGGCGCGCGCCTTCCAGGGCCTGATCGAGGGCCGCGAGACCATCCCCACCAACTCCCACACCTTCGCCAGGCCGGGAGATGAGGCGGCCCTGTTGACCGCCGTCACGCGGGCGATCGGCGCGCTTTCAAGCTAGGCCATCTGCAGCGCGGGCTGCGCCGTCGCCTCGAAATCCGCTTCGGCGAGGAATTTCTCGGCGTCGAGGGCGGCCATGCAGCCGGTGCCGGCCGCGGTGACCGCCTGGCGGTAGATCTTGTCCATCACGTCGCCGCAGGCGAAGACGCCCGGCACGCTGGTGCGGGTGGTGCCGGTCTCGACCCGAACATAGCCGTCGTCGTCGAGGTCGAGATGGCCGCGGAACAGCTCGGTCGCCGGGAAATGGCCGATGGCGACGAAGGCGCCTTCGGTATCCATCCGCTCGATCGCGCCGGTCTGGGCGTCCCTTAAGTTGACCGCGACCAGCCCCTCGGGCTCGCCGCCGCCGACGAATTCGGCGACCTCGCGGTTCCACATCACCTTGATGTTGGGATGGGCGAAGAGCCGCTCCTGCAGGATCTTCTCGGCACGCAGCGAATCGCGGCGGTGGATGAGGGTGACGTCATGGCTGTGGTTGGTCATGTAGAGCGCTTCCTCGACCGCGGTATTGCCGCCACCGATCACGATCACCTTGCGGCCACGATAGAAGAAACCGTCGCAGGTCGCGCAGGCCGAAACGCCCTTGCCCTTGAGATGCTCCTCGGAAGGCAGGTTCAGCCACCGCGCCTGGGCGCCGGTGGCAATGACCAACGTGTCGCCGAGATATACGGCGCCGCTGTCGCCGGTGAGGCGGAAGGGCCGCTCGCTGAAGTCGACCGCCGAAATATGGTCCCATTCCATGCGCGCGCCGACATGTTCGGCCTGCTTCTGCATTTGCTCCATCAGCCAGGGGCCCTGGATGACGTCGGCGAAGCCCGGATAATTCTCGACGTCGGTGGTGATGGTCAGCTGTCCGCCGGGCTGGATGCCCTGGACCACGATCGGCGCCATGCCGGCGCGGGCCGCGTAGATGGCGGCGGTGAGGCCCGCGGGGCCGGAGCCGAGGATGAGCATGCGGGCGGAATGGGTCGCGGTCATGAAAGGTCCTTGGGAAGGTGTGGATCGGGAGTTAGGTACCCGCCCTTCCCCGCGCAATGGCCCATTTGCGGGCGGGCGCGCGCGCTGTTAGAAGCCGCGCCCACCCCCCGAAGCGAGAGAGAGCGACCATGACCGCCCGCGAAAATCCGATCGGCCTCGACGGCTTCGAATTCGTCGAGTTCACCAGCCCGGACCCCGAGGCGCTCGCCGGCCTGTTCGTCCAGATGGGCTTCACCCATGTCGGCAACCACCGGTCGAAGAACGTCCGTCACTATGCGCAGGGCGACATCAACTTCATCCTCAACATGGAGCCGGCCGGCCAGGCCGCGGATTTCCGCGAGGCCCACGGCCCTTCGGCCAACGGCATGGCTTTCCGCGTCCGCGATTCGAAGGAGGCGCTGCGCATCGCCACCGAGCGCGGCGCCACCCAAGTGGAAACCCCGCGCGGCCCCGGCGAGCTGGAAATCCCGGCGATCGAGGGGATCGGCGGTTCCTCCCTCTATCTGGTCGACTGCTACGGCGCCGACCGGATCTACGACGTCGATTTCGAGCCGGTGCCCGGCGCGGAGCGCGACGTCCATTCGGTCGGCCTCCACACGCTCGATCACCTCACCCACAATGTGAATCGCGGGCGGATGGACCATTGGGCCCAATTCTACGAGCGGATCTTCAATTTCCGCGAGATCCGCTATTTCGACATCGAGGGCCAGCAGACCGCCTTGCTGTCGCGGGCAATGACCGCCCCGGACGACAAGATCCGCATCCCGCTGAACGAGAGCCAGGACGATTACAGCCAGATCGCCGAATATCTGAAGGAGTATAAGGGCGAAGGCATCCAGCACCTGGCCTTCGCCACCGACGACATCTTCGCCACCGTCGACAAGCTCCGCGCCAACGGCATCCGATTCCAGTCCAGCCCCGACACCTATTACGACATGATCGACCAAAGGCTGCCGGGCCACGACCACGACATCCAGGCGATGCGCCAGCGCGGCATATTGATCGACGGGTCTCCCGAGACCGGCGAGGGCCTGCTGCTCCAGATCTTCACCGAGAACATGATCGGCCCGATCTTCTTCGAGATCATCCAGCGCAAGGGCAATGAGGGCTTCGGCGAGGGCAATTTCAAGGCGCTGTTCGAATCGATCGAGCTCGACCAGATCAAGCGCGGCGTGATTCCGGCGAAGTCGGACGCATAGCCCTCAGCCAGCGCAAATAACCGCTTCCTGAGGCGACAAGCGCCCGATAAGCTGCCCCCTTCCCTGGGGAGGCATGAATGGCGAAAGCGGCGGCGCGTACGGGCAAGTTGAAGGCGGTTGGCGGCGAGACGCCCTCGCCGCGCTGGGAGGACGATGCGCTCGGCTTCCTGATCGCGCCGATCGACCGCGATCACTTCCTCGACAAGATCTACGAGCGCGAGGCGGTGATCAACACCCGCAACGAGCCCGACCGCTATGCGGCCTTGCTCACCCTCGCCGCGCTCGACCAGTTCATCGCCAGCGCCGACCTGCGCGAGGGCATGATCGACCTCACCAACCACCGCAATCGCATTGAGCGCGATTCCTATGTCGACGACAGCGGCCGGGTGAGCCGGGTCGCGGTCGCCGAGGAGTATCTGCGCGGGGCCACCATCATCCTGCCCCAGCTCCACGATTCGATGTTCCACCTCGGCGAGTTCTGCCGGGCGCTGGAGGAAATATTCTCCTGCCACATGCAGACCAACATCTACCTGACGCCCTCCGGCAACCAGGGGTTCCCGCCCCATTACGACAATCACGACGTGTTCGTGATGCAGATTTCGGGCGCCAAAGCCTGGCGGCTCTATGGCGCGCCGGTCGAGACCCCCTATCGCGGCGAGCGGTTCGAGCTCGGCCGCCACGAGGCGGGGCCGGTGACCCAGGAATTCACCCTGGCGGCTGGCGACTGCGTCTACATCCCTCGCGGAATGATGCACGACGCCGAAAATGTCGGCGACGAGCCGTCGCTGCACATCACCGTCGGCCTGATCACCAAGACCTGGGCCGATCTGCTGCTCGAATCGATCTCCGAGCTGGCGCTCACCGGCGCCGATTTCCGCCACTCGCTCCCCGCCGGCTTCGCCAACCGCGACTTCGACCGCGAGGCGGCCCACAAGCATTTCGCCGGCCTGATCGAGCAGGTCGCCGCCAAGGCGAGCATGGACGGCGCCTTCGACCTGCTCGCCGACAATTTCATCCGCGGCCGGCGGCCCAACGTCTCCGGCGTGATCTCGGCGCCGGCGCCCCTGCCCGGCGACGGCGACCGCTATCGGCGGCGGCGCTACGTGCCGTGGAACGTCGCCGACGACGACGGCAAATTGGTGCTGATCGGGCCCGGCGGCGATCTGGATTTCAGGCCGGAGGACGGAGACGCCCTCGACATCGCCTTGTCCGGCGCACCCTTCGTCGCCAGTGACCTGGGCTGCGAGGCCCCGGAAGAGTTGATCCGGACCCTGTGGGCCGGCGGATATCTGGAACGGCTGAACTAAGGACACCATAGGGGCGGGCGCCAAGTCATTCCCCACAGCATCAGGTCAAGCGCCCGCTCGCCCGCCGCAGTGCGGACTACCCAGGATTCGGTTCGGGGTCGGGCAAATTCGGAACATAACAGGAATATCTGAGCGAGCGCTAGAGCGTGCTGCGCCAACCGATCCCCCGAATCAATTTCCAATGCCGATCAAACGGCCCCGCCGCTACGGCAACAGACGAAGCGTCGCCGGGTCGAATCGGTGCAGCACCAGCGTGTCGGTTCCCTTCCTGAGGACGACCGTGCCGCGCGCGAAATCGACCGCGACGACCGCTACGGCCTCGCCCGGAGTGCTCGCGCCCTGCGCCTGGTAGTTGTTGAGCAGGATGATGGCGACGACGCCGGTGACGGTGTCGCCTCCGCGTGCGCGCCCCTGCACCTCGCCGCGCGTGGCGGTATCCAGTCCGGCGAGAATGGCGCGCTCGTAGGCGGTGGGGGACTGGGCCATGGCCGGCGCAGACATCACCGCGAACTGCAATGTGAGCGGGGCGGCAAGAGCGAATGCAAGGCGACTGAGTTTCATTTTCCCTGTTCCTTCACGAGTGGCGAACGGAAATGCGCTATGTCGAAGGCGAGCCCGGCCGACGCAGCCCGACAGGCCCTACCGACGCGCGCGGCGTAGCCATATCGGTAGCTATTCCTAGGGAGCGTCCGGCATTGCCTGAGAAAGCGCCGGCAAATGCCCTATGGTCCTGGAGTCATCGGGCTGTTCGGGCGGCACGATGGTCGGGGCGTCATCCGATGGTTCGATCGACAAATCGGTCCTCCGGACCGATTTCTCTCAGGCAGCACCATTTTCGGGGCGCCGTCCGGCGGACCAACGACAAAATCGATCCCCCGGATCGATTTTCATGTCGTTCGTGGTCGGGGAGACAGGATTCGAACCTGCGACCCTCTGCTCCCAAAGCAGATGCGCTACCAGGCTGCGCTACTCCCCGACACTGGTGGGCCCGGCAGGATTCGAACCTACAACCAAGCCGTTATGAGCGGCCGGCTCTACCGTTGAGCTACAGGCCCCGCCGGGGCAATGCCATGGCGGCGGGTGATCCGCAACGCTGGAAATCCGATCGGATCGGTCGCGATGCGATCAGGCAGCGCCGCCGTTAAGGCCGGTGGCGGTGGCGGCGGAGAGGCGGAGGTTGAGGACGAAGCGCGCGGGCTGGATTTCGAGACTGCCCCCGACCGCCTCGGCAAGGTTGCGGATCAGGCGGAGCGCGAAGCCGAGCCCGAGGGCGGGGGCGCCGGGCCAGTCGCCTTCCGGGCTGTAGCCGGGGTCGAGCAGATCGGATTCATCGAGACCGGCGATCGCCTGGGGCCGATCGACGGCGATGCGCAAGGTGGGGCGGCCCTCGACCATCGCTGAGTCCACCTTCATAGCGATCGTCTCGCCTTCCCGCGCCAGGCCGATCGTGCCGGCGAGGAGGCGGGCGAACATCCGTTCGGCCGCCGCCGGCTCGACCCGTGCCGGCGGCAGGTCCGGGGCGATATCGGCGGTGATCGCGGAACCGCGGCCGGCGGCGACGCGGGAATAGGATGCATGAAGACGGGTCAGCAGCGCCTCGGCGTCGACCATGCCCTCGTCGGAATCGAACCGGCTGCTTTCGATTCGCGCGGCGGTGTCGAGATCGTCGACCGCGCCGAGGAGGCCGCGCGCCTGCTCGACGATCGAAGTCGCACGGCCGCGATAGGGCAAGGCGGCCGGGCCCATATATTGCCCCTCGATCATCTCGGCGAAGCCGATGATCGCGTTGAGGGGCGTGCGCAGCTCGTGGATCAGCTGACGCAGGGAATCGGCCGGGAACTGGGTGCCGAACACGCCCGCGGCCGCGCCTGGAATCGCGGTTGCGATCTCGTCGAGCCGGGGGCGGCGTGCGGTGCCGCGATAGCCCTGGAAGGCGCCGGTGCGCGGATCGAAATAGGGTATGCCGGAAATCCGCCAGTCGCCCGCCGCCGCCCCCTCCCCCGCCACGACGAAACGGGCGTCGCGGAACGGCGCGCGCTTTTCGAAGCCGCCGGCCGCCTGGCCGTCGACTCCGGCCTGGCCCGGTCCGGCGGCGGCGGCGATGCCGAGGCCGATCAACGGCCCGCGCGGCGCGCCCTCGACCCAGATGATCAGGCCGTCGGCGCCGGTTTCCCAGCGGAATCCCTCGCCCGGCAGGGCATCGGCCGCCTGGGGCGCGATCGGATGCTCTTCGCGATGCTTGCGATAGGCCTCGATCCGGGCGACCAGCTCGCGGATCTGCGATTCATCGGGGACGACCGGTGCCGGCGGGGCGGCCTCGGTCGCGTCGGCGGCTTCGGCGCTGCTTTCGAGCACGAAGTCGCTGGCGCCGAAGGCGGACAAGGCCTGCTTGACCTCTGGATCGAGGTCGGCGCGGTGACGCAGCAGGGCGCGGGCGGCGGGCCCGAGCCTGGGCAGCAGCGACACCCACTCCTCCGCGTGCAGCCGGGCGCCGGCGATCAGGGGCGCCGCGACCGGCGGGCTGTCCTCGGCGTAGAAAGCGACGAGATCGGGATCGACGGCAAGGCCGGCGAGGCTCTGCGCCGCCAGCCGCCGGATTGGGGCGTCGACGGTGCCGCGCAGGGCGCGAAGCGCGGCAAACGCACGGTCGGAATCCATGCTGTCCCGACGGGCGCGGCGCTGGGCGAGGAGATCGACCAGTTGGCGCCATTGCGCCGCCCGGCCGTCGGGCCGGTCGGAACCCTGTGCAAGCACGGTCGCGATCATGTCGTCGAAGCGCATCACGGTCCCAGACAGGCCGCGCCGGAATGAACGAGGCCCATCGTTCCGACTAGCCCCCGCTGCGGGCTTGAGGAAGCGCGTAGTTGCCCGCGTTGCAAAGTGGGACGGCTGGAGGGTCGTTCGGAACCGGCGGCGCGCGGCGTCAAGACCAGATCTTGGCCCAAAAAAGAAGGAACCGGCAAATTGCCGGCCCCTCCCCGATGCAAAGAGAGCGCTTTGGGCCTCTACCGCCGGCTGGAGAGCCAGAGGAGCCAGAGCTGGGCGAGCTCGGCGCGGGGGCCGGTGACGGCGCGGAAGGCGGTTTCGGCGCCGGCGCGGTCGCCCGACTGGGCGAGCGCGGCGCCGAGGCGCATGTTGAGCGTGTTGGCGTCTCCGCCCTTGGTCATCGCCAGCCGGTAGAGCTCGGCCGCCGGCGCATATTGGCCGTAGCCGTAATAGGCATCGGCGAGGCGGGTGGGGAGCATGGCGTCGCGGCTGGCATTGGCGGCCGCGCGTTCGCCGTTCAGCGACGCCTGGTCGGCGGCGACGCGGCCGTTGACCTCGGCAAGCCGCTCGCGGGCAAAGCCGGCGTTGGTGGTGATCAGGTTGCGGCGCATGCCCTCGTCGAGCACCGCCTTCACTTCGCCATAGGCGCGAACGCTGTTGGCGGCCTCGCTATGCTCGACGAAGTCGCGTTCGGCGTTCATCGCCCCGGCGGCGCGCATCAGCCGGTAGCCGTCGAGCTTCAGCGACGGATCGGCATTGGCGAGCTCAAGATAGATGACGATCGTGTCGTGCCACAAGGACGGGCTCGGCGACGCGACCAGCCACTCGCGCATGTAGCCGACCGTCTGCGGCTGGCGGGCGCGATAGGCGAGCGCAGCGATCTGCTGCCGCCATTCCTGGGGAACCGGCTGGCCGGCCGTGGTCTGGGTCCGGATCGCCTGCTGGTAGAGCGCGATGGCGCCGGGGACGTCGTTGGCGGCGGCGCGGGCCACCGCCTGGCGGGTGAATCGGCCCGGATCGTTGGGGTTGAGGGCGTCCAGCGCGGCGCTGGCGCGCGCGGCCTTCGCGGTGTCGCCGGCGGCGGTGGCCGTGCGCAGCTGCTCCTCGAGCAGGGCCGGCATTTCGTTCGGCTGGGCGCCGCCCGAAGCGATCATCTCGTCGACGGCCTGGGACCGCATCGCCGCGTCGTTGGTGTGGGTCGCGATCTCATAGCGAAGCCGGCCGACCAGATATTTGGCGTCATTGCCGCGGGCGGCGGGCGCGCCGGTGGTAAGCGCCGTCGTCGCCGCCGGCCAGTTTGCGGCCCGGACGGCGTCCAGCACGGGCTGAAGCGCGGTCGCTTCGGCGCGGCTGAGATTGGGCTGGCGCTGACCCGGCGCCGGCGCCGTGCCGGACGGCTGCTGCGGCTGCGGCGGGGGCGTCTGGGCCGACGGCGTGCTTCCCGACGGGCCATATTGGGCCAGTGCCGGCGCGGCCGGAACGGTCAGGGCGACGACGGCCGTGGCGACCAGCAGGGCCTTGTGGATGGTCATCGAAACAATCTCCTCATACGAATTACGCGACGGGCCGCCGGGCGAGCCAGGCGAGCCAGAAACCGGCAAGATCGGCCCGCGGCCCGGTGACCGCGCGCAAGGCGACCTCGGCCTCGGCGCGCTGGCCGGCAAGGGCCAGTGCCGCGCCCAGGCGGCTGTTGACCAGATTGGGGTCTTCGCCGCCATTCTGCAACGCGGTGCGGTAAAGCGGCACCGCTTCGGCATAACGGCCATAGCCGAAAAGGCGATCGGCCGCACTGCGCAAAACCGGGCCGGCGGCGGCCCCGGGGGCCGGCGCCGGAATTCGCACCAGGCTGGCCCGGTCGGCGGCGAGGCGGCGGTTGATCGCCGTGCTCAGCTGGGCGACGACGGGCTTGGTCGCAACGAGCATGCCGCGGGCCACGCCTTCGTCGAGCACCGCTTTGGCCTCGCCGACCTGGCCGGCGGCGTTGAGGGCGGTGGCGAAGTCGAGATAATCGCCCTCCCCGGCCAGCGCCTGGCTGGCGCGCATCAGCCGCCGGATGTCGAAATCGAGGGTCGGATCGACGGGCGCCACCGATTTGTAGGTCAACAAAGCATCGCGCCAGTTCATCGGGGTGGGATAAGCGGCGACCAGGGCGCGGCCGATCGAAACGGTCTGCGGCGCCAGGCGGTTGTCATAGGCGATGGCGATCGCGCGCTGGTACCAGCTCTCCGGCGCCGGCACGCCGCCGGCCTCGCGAAGTTCGATCGCGTGCTGCAGCAGCCGCGCCGCATCCTGGTAGGCGCCCTGCGCCTCCTGGGTACGGCGCGCGCGCGCATAAGCCGATCCGATCCGCGCCCGCATCTGGGCGGCGTCGGTGAGGAGGACGGGATTGTTCGGCTGGATCTCGACCGCGCGCTGCATCAGCTGGTCGGCGCGGTTGGCGTCGCCGGCCGAATAAGCGCGCTCGGCCTGGTCGGTGAGAAAGGCCGGCAATTCAGACGGCTGGGCCAGGCCGCTGGCGACCATCGCATCGATGGCCTGGGTGCGCATCGGCCCGTCGCCGCGGCTGCGGGCGATCTCAAATTGGTAATGGGCGACGGCATAGCGTGCGTCGGCGCTCTGCGCCGCGGTACGGGCGGCGGCGAGACTCGTATCCTGCGCGACGCGATCGCCGCCGAGGACCGCGGCCTGCAGCGCGGAAATGGTGTCGCGCTCGGCGCGGCTGAAGGCGAGCGGACGGGGCGCCGCCGCCGGCTGCGGCGGCTGGGCCGGTGCCTGGGCGACGAGGAGAGGAAGCCCGCCCAAAGCGAGGAGCGCCGCCAGCGCGGCCGTCTTTGCCTTCATGGAGCTTACTCCCTGTTCAACCCGGGCCGATCGGCGAATCCCCCGCCGGCCTCAGGGTCGTGGCTTCTAACGCCTCCGCCTCATGGTTTCTAGGGCCGGTCGCTGAACCATCGTTGAACCGGGGTGGGCCGTCAATATATCTGATAACAAGCGCTTTTTCCCAACAAGATTGCGATGGCCCTCGCGCGCGTACGCGTGCGCGCGGGGTGGCGCTCCGATCCTTGTTCCGCTAAGCGCCAAGGATCGTCAGCGCTCCGGCGCTTCATAAGCAGACAGAAACAGGAAACAACATTGGCCAGCGCCCCGCCGACCATCGAGCCCAGCGATATCTCCCCCATCTCCATCGTCGAGGAGATGAAGACCTCCTATCTCGATTACGCCATGTCCGTCATCGTCGCCCGGGCGCTTCCCGACGTGCGCGACGGATTGAAGCCGGTTCACCGCCGCATTCTCTACGCCTGCCAGGAAGGCGGCTTCGTGCCCGGCCGGCCCTATCGCAAATGCGCCAAGATCGTCGGCGACGTGATGGGCAATTACCATCCGCACGGGGATTCATCGATCTATTTCGCGCTGGCCCGGATGGCCCAGGATTGGGCGATGCGGGTGCCGTTGATGGACGGCCAGGGCAATTTCGGATCGATGGATCCCGATCTGCCGGCGTCGATGCGCTACACCGAGGCGCGGCTCGCCAAGGTGGCGATGAGCCTGCTCGACGACATCGACAAGGACACGGTCGATTTCGGTCCCAATTATGACGGCTCGCGTGAGGAGCCGCTGGTCCTGCCGGCGCGCTTCCCCAACATTCTGGTCAACGGCGCCGGCGGCATCGCCGTCGGCATGGCGACCAACATCCCGCCCCACAATCTGGGCGAGGTGGTGCGCGCCTGCATCGCCTATATCGAAGACCCGGCGATCACGATCGACCAGCTGATCGAGATCATCCCCGGCCCCGATTTCCCGACCTCGCCGATGATCCTTGGCCAGGCCGGCGCGCGCGCCGCCTACAATACCGGCCGCGGCTCGATCATCATGCGCGCCCGCCACGTCATCGAGGAAGGCCGCGGCGACCGCCGCTCGATCGTGCTCACCTCCATTCCCTATCAGGTCGGCAAGAACGGCCTGGTCGAGGGCATCGCCGTCGCGGTCAAGGACAAGCGCATCGACGGCGTTTCCGACATTCGCGACGAATCGAACCGGGAGGGTGTGCGGGTCGTGATCGATCTCAAGCGCGACGCCACGCCCGAGGTGGTGCTCAACCAATTGTGGCGGCACAGCCAGGCCCAGGCGAGCTTCCCGGCCAACATGCTGGCGATCCGCGGCGGCCGGCCGGAAACGCTGACCTTGCGCGACATCATAGAGAGCTTCGTCCGGTTCCGCGAGGAAGTGATCACCAGGCGAGCCAAGTTCGAGCTCGCCAAGGCGCGCGACCGAGCCCACCTGTTGCTCGGCCTGGTCATCGCCGTCACCAATCTCGACGAGGTGGTGCGGATCATCCGCGGATCGGCCTCCCCGGCCGAAGCCCGCGCCGCCCTGATCGCGCGCGAATGGCCGATCGCCGAGATTGCGCCCTATATCGCCCTTGTCGAGGCGGTCGAAGACGTCCAGGCAGGCGACGGCTATCGCCTGTCAGAGGCTCAGGTTCGCGCCATCCTCGACCTGCGCCTCCATCGCCTGACCGCGCTTGGCCGCGACGAGATCGCCGGGGAGCTGCGCCAGCTCGCCGCCTCGATCGCCGGCCTGCTCGAAATCCTCGCCGACCGGGTCAAACTCTACGCGGTGATGCGCGAGGAGTTCGAGGAGATTCTATCGCTCTATGCCACCCCGCGCATGTCGGAGATCGCGCCTGCCTGGGACGGGATCGAGGACGAGGACCTGATAGAGCGCGAGGACATGGTGGTGACCGTGACCATGGGCGGCTATATCAAACGCACCCCGCTCGAGACATTCCGCGCGCAGAAACGCGGCGGCAAGGGCCGCGCCGGCATGGGCACCAAGGAAGAGGACGCGGTCACCAACCTGTTCGTGACCTCGACCCATACCCCGGTCCTGTTCTTCTCGACCCACGGCAAGGTTTATCGGCTCAAGGTCTGGCGCCTTCCCGAAGGCGCGCCCCAGGCGCGCGGCCGGCCGATGATCAACCTGCTGCCTCTGGCCGAAGGCGAGACGATCTCGACCGTGCTGCCCTTGCCGGAGGATGAAGCGGAATGGGGCAAGCTCCACGTCGTCTTCGCCACCGCCCATGGCGGCATCCGCCGCAACTCGATGGACGCCTTCGCCAACGTGCCCTCCAACGGCAAGTTCGCCATGCGCTTCGACGAGGACGCGACCGACCGGCTGATCGGCGTCGCTCTGCTCACCGAAGAGGACGACATCCTGCTCGCCACCCGGAACGGCAAAGCGATCCGCTTCGAGGCGACCGCGGTTCGCGCCTTCCAGAGCCGGACCTCGACCGGCGTTCGCGGCATCACGCTGAAGGGCAATGACGAGGTCATCTCGCTGTCGATCCTGCGCGGTTTCGCCGCCACCACCGAAGAGCGCGAGGCCTACCTCCGCGCCGCGCCGTGGAAGGAAGGCGAGCGCGAACCGACCCTCAGCCCCGAGCGGATGGCCGAGTTCGAGGAGGCCGAGGAGTTCATCCTCACCGTCTGCGCCAACGGCTATGGCAAAAGGAGCTCGGCCTACGAATATCGCCGCACCAATCGCGGCGGCCAGGGCATCACCAATATCGATAATCTCGGCCGCAACGGCCCGGTCGTCGCCAGCTTCCCGGCCCATAATGGCGAGCAATTGATGCTGGTCACCGACCAGGCCAAGCTCATCCGGATGAGCGTCGGCGACACAAGGGTCATTGGCCGCAACAGCGCTGGCGTGCGCCTGTTCAACGTCGCCGACGACGAACATGTGGTCAGCGCCGCGCGGATCGAGGAGAGCGAGGAGGAAGCCGAGGCCGATCTCGGTGATGGCGAGGCCGAGATCGCCCCGAACGACGACGCAGACATCGGCGAGGATCTGGCCGACGGCGGGGAAAGCGCCCCGGAGTGATCCCCCTCCCCGCCACCGCGTTCAAGATCCTGACCGCGGAACAATGGGCGCAATTCCAGGCCGACGGGCAGTTCGAAGGATCGCCCGTCGACCTGGCCGATGGCTTCATCCATTTGTCGGCGACGGAGCAGGTCGAGGGCACGCTGGAGAAGCATTTCGCCGGCCAGACGGGGCTTGTGCTGGCGAAGGTGGATCTGGCGATTCTCGGCGACGCCATACGCTGGGAAGAATCGCGCGGCGGGGCGCTTTTCCCGCATGTTTACGGGGTGCTGCCGTTGACGGCTGTGATGGGATCGGCGCCAATAAGCGCCCCTTGACTCCAATGCTCCGTCTGCTATTTCTGTAATTACAGAAAGGACGGATATGTCGGTTCTCGACCATGACGACGCCAAGGCCTTCATCCTCCATTGGGGGGAGATGGGAACGCATTGGGGCGTCAACCGGTCGGTGGCGCAGATTCACGCCCTTCTCTACCTGACCGACCATCCGCTGCCGGCCGACGAGATCGTCGACCTGCTCCGCCTCGCCCGCTCGAATGTGTCGACGGGCCTCAAGGAGCTGCAGAGCTACGGCATCGTCCGCCGCGTCCACGTCGAAGGCGACCGGCGCGACCATTTTGTCGCCGAGACCGATCTGTGGGAGATGCTGATGCGGATCACGGCCGAGCGCAAACGGCGCGAGGTCGATCCCACCGTCGCCCTGCTCGCCGAACTGAGTGCGCGGCTCTCGAAGGATTCGAGCGCGCCGCCTTACGTGCGCGACCGGATTGTGCGCATGCACGAGTTCATCTCGACTCTGGGCAATTGGTACGAGCAGGTGCGCACGCTGCCCAAGCCCACTTTGGTCACCCTGATGAAGCTCGGCGGCAAGGTCGCCCGCTTCGTCTCGCCCAGAAAACCCAAGTCCTAGGAGCCAGGCCATGACAATCCGAAAACGATGACGCACGTGCCCCAGTTTCTGTTTTTCCAGAATATACCGATAGAAAGGAACAAGCCATGGTTGAGATTGCCTATGCCCTCTATCTGATCATCTCGATCGGCATCACCATCTGGGTCGCCCACACGTTGCACAGCAACGGCGAGGTATTCCTGATCCAGTGCTTCGGCCACAATCAGGAGGTCGCAAAATCGACCAACCATTTGCTCGTGGTCGGATTCTACCTGGTCAATATCGGCTTCATCACCCTCACCTTGAGCATTGGCAACGAGCCGACGACGCCGACCGAAGCGATCCGCTTCCTGAGCTCCAAGGTCGGTCTGGCGGTAATCGTGCTCGGCGGCATGCACTTCTTCAACATGTCGGCCATCGCCCGCTACGGCCGCAAGGTGAACGACTGGCTCTGCGACCAGGCCGCCACTCCGGCCGCAGCGATGTGACCGGTCAGGGGTGCGGGCCCACCCCGTCCGCACCCCACCCGCCTGAGGAGGATGTCATGTACTACAGACGCAATAGTGGCGCCGCCGCCCTGATCGCCTCGGTCCTTGCCGGCCCGATCTTCGTCCTCACGTTCGCGCTGAGCCTGTATGTCCGCCAAATTCCGGACCCGATCCTCCTGCCGGACCTGAATTTCCAATTCCTTTCCCTGGCGCTGATCGTCATCATTCCCATGGTCATGGTCGGGTTCATGGTCTCGCTCTTCCCGAACCTCATCGGCGCCGCCGTCATGACCGAGTTTGCAAATCACCACGAAGCTGCCCAATCGCCCCTGGTCTGGATCGTCGCCGGCGCGGCAGTGGGGACGGGAATCGCCTGGCTTGGCTATTATCAGGAGCTGGATCCGCTCAACTTCTTCCCGCCGATCGCGACCTCGGCCGCCTGCGCGGGACTATGCTGGCACTTCATGGGATGGTCGCGCGAGCCGCGAAGTCACGGATAGAGATCGACCACCTCCGCACCAGGCATCACGCTTTCGCGTAGCAGGGTGCGGTGGCACTCGGCGGGGTCGCGCTCGAAGCAGAGCAGGGCCGACGGCCTTTCTCCGGCGAGCATCACCATCCGCGCGGCCTCGGCGCCGGCTTCGGGGGTTTCGAGCTGGGCGGCGTAGACCCGCTCGAGAACGTCCCGCTTGCCCGCGCGCGCCGCGGCCCGGCCTTCCGCCGGCGTGCCGAGGGCGCGGAGGTGGACATATTCGATTCCCGCTTCCTTCAGACCGGCGGCAAGGACGTTCTTGGAGAAACCGGGCTTGCGCGAATTGGCGACGGCGCGGACGTCGATCACCAGCTCCACGCGCGCTTTCTGCAATGCTGCGATCAGTTCGGCCTGGGTGGAGCCTTCATAGCCGACGGTAAAGATCTTCATTCGGGCCGGTGACAGACGGCTTCGATATTGTTGCCGTCGGGATCGAGGATGAAGGCGCCGTAGTAATCGGGGTGGTAATGCGGCCTGAGGCCCGGCGCGCCATTGTCGGTGCCGCCGGCGGCGAGGCCGGCGGCGTGGAAGGCGTCGACCAGGGCGCGCGACTCGACGGCGAAGGCGACATGGGTGCCCTCTCCGACTCGCTCGTTGTCGCCGAACCAGAAAAAGGGCTTGCCGTTGGCGCCGAAGCCGTGGGCGGTGCCGCCCGCCTCGGTCTGCTCGGGGGTCACGCTCATGATCAGTGTGATGCCGATCGGCTCCAGCGCCCTCTCGTAGAATGCGCGCGAGCGTTCCGCGTCGGCGACGGCGAATCCGACATGATCGAGCATGGCCTTCCTCCCTGGACGCGATCAGACTATCGCACCGCCCCATGCAACACCAAGTTCATATCATCGGCGGCGGCCTCGCCGGATCGGAAGCCGCCTGGCAGCTGGCCGAGGCCGGCGTGAAGGTTCGCCTTTCCGAAATGCGGGGTGGAGGCGACATGACCGCGGCCCACCAGGGCGATGGCCTCGCCGAGCTGGTCTGCTCGAACAGCTTCCGCAGCGACGACGCGGCCAGCAACGCGGTCGGCCTGCTCCACGCCGAAATGCGGGCAATGAATTCGCTGATCATCCAGGCGGCCGACGCCCACAAGGTGCCGGCGGGATCGGCGCTGGCGGTCGACCGCGACGGTTTTTCCGCCGAGGTGACGGACAGCCTCGCCGCCCATGAGAATGTCGAGATCATCCGCGAACGGATCGATGCGCTGCCCGAATCCGGCCTCACCATCGTCGCGACCGGGCCACTAACCGCCGCCTCGCTCGCGCAGTCGATCCTTTCCGCCACCGGATCCGACGCCCTCGCCTTCTTCGACGCGATCGCCCCGATCGTCCACCACGAGACGATCGACATGGACATCTGCTGGATGGCGTCGCGCTGGGATAAAGGGGAGACCAAGGATTACATCAACTGCCCGATGACGAAGGACCAGTATCTGGCCTTCCACCAGGGCCTGCTCGACGGCGAGAAGACCGAGTTCAAGGAATGGGAGACGAATACCCCCTATTTCGAGGGCTGCATGCCGATCGAGGTGGCGGCGGCGCGCGGGGTAGACACGTTGCGCTACGGGCCGATGAAGCCGGTCGGCCTCGACGATCCCAGGACCGGGCGCTGGCCCTATGCCGTGGTCCAGCTCAGGCAGGACAATGCGCTCGGCACCTTGTGGAACATGGTCGGATTCCAGACCAAGCTGAAACATGGCGAACAGGTGCGGCTGTTCCGCACCATTCCAGGGCTCGAGAAGGCCGAATTCGCGCGGTTGGGCGGGCTCCACCGCAATACCTTCATCAATTCGCCGCTGCTGCTCGACCCGAAGCTCAGGATGAAGGCGGCGCCCCATATCCGCTTCGCCGGCCAGATCACAGGCTGCGAAGGCTATGTCGAATCGGCCGCGGTCGGCCTGCTCGCCGGCCGCTTCGCCGCGGCGGAGCTGCGCGGCCGGGCGATCGCACCGCCCCCGGCGACGACGGCATTGGGCGCCCTGCTCGGCCATATCACCGGCGGCGCCGACGCGGCGCTCTATCAACCGATGAACGTCAATTTCGGCCTCTTCCCGCCGATCGAGGGCCGATCGAAGAAGGCGGACCGCAAGCGGGCCTATACCGACCGGGCGCGCGCGGCGCTCGGCGACTGGCAGGCCGAGATTCAGGAAAGTGCGAAGCTCGCGGTCGACGCCCAGGCGTAACGGCGCCCGCTCATTGCTGGCGGCCCGCCATCGGAAAGCGGCGTCCGTCATGATAGGTGACGGTGCCACTGAACGACCTGCCCGCCGCATCGAGCCGGCCGCGGAAGGTGACGTCGCCGTTCGGCGATTCGACCCGCATCGCCATGTCCCGGCCGGCGAGCGTCACCGAGCGTACCGGCAAAGCGTCGGCTCCCTGGTCGGTCATCAGCGTGCCGCGAACATTCGCGCCATCGGCGGCCAGCGTCATGGCGCCGCGGGTCACGCCGGCGCCGGCCGTGACCTCGAAAGTCCACAATCCGGCGAGGCCGGCCGGACCGGGCGGAGCGGACAGGGCCGGCGCCGCGGAAAAGACGGACAGGGCCGTGCCCAAGGCGAGGAAGGGAAAGTTGCGCAGCATGAAGCGCCTCTCTGCTGTGGTTGGAGAAGGAAGGCCCGGCCGTTGACAGGATGAAACCGCGGCCGAAACGGATTTTTCGTGAACCGCGGGCATCCATTCGTTAATGCCGGATCCATGCCGTTCGCGCTTCGCGAAATGACTCCGCCCGCGGCGCTCCGCCACCTTTTGGCCGCCATTGCCATTGGACTCTTCCTCGGCTTTCTTGGACCGTTCGGCTCCTATCCGGCACTCGGAACGCTCGAACGCTATATGTTCTGGAGCGGCCTCAGCCTGCTCGGCGCCCTCTGCATCGCGGCGACCGTGCGTGCCCTGAAATCAACGCCGCGCTTCGCCCGCCTTGGCCCGCCGTTTCGCATCGCGACGATCGCGCTCGCTTCCGCAATTCCGATGACCTTCGCCACCGCATGGCTGCTCTCCCAGGTGCAGCCCGGCCGAATCGTGACGATTGCGGGCCTTCCCTCGCTCTAT
This sequence comes from Allosphingosinicella sp., assembly GCA_036525215.1. Classification (GTDB taxonomy): domain Bacteria; phylum Pseudomonadota; class Alphaproteobacteria; order Sphingomonadales; family Sphingomonadaceae; genus Allosphingosinicella. The sequence goes on along the minus strand of DATDAU010000053.1, from coordinate 9,826 downwards.
GCCGCGGTGGCGAGCGTCCAGCTCATGCTCGCCATCCTCATCGGCCGGAGCTCGGAGGTCGAACTCCCCAATCCGGCACCCGCCGAGCCCAGAAAGTCGCGGCCGGACTTTGCCATGCGGATTCCGCTGCACCTTGGCGGCGAGCTGATCGCGATCGAATGCGAGGATCACTATTTACGCGTGCACACCAAACTCGGCTCGGATCTCATCCTCTGCCGCCTCGCCGATGCCCTGAACGAGCTTGGCGAAGCCGACGGCCGGCGGGTTCACCGAAGCTGGTGGGTCGCCGACGACGCAGTGGTCGGAGTCGACAAGGAGGGAGGGCGCAGCTTCCTGCGCCTGACCAACGGCCTGCGCGTACCGGTCAGCAAGACCTATCTGCCCTCGATACGGGAATGGCGGCGCGTGTCGCTCCCCGCCGCCTGACCGCCCGGCCGACTTCGGGCGCTAATTCGAATCCTCCTCGTCACCTGCCGCCGGAGCAGCCGGCGCCGCAGGCGCAGCGCGGCTGCAGTCGCAGTTTGGCCGTCTCGGCGGTTGGCGCCGTGGCGGGGCGGTGGTGGCGAATTCGGGGCGGTCGAGGGCGCGGTCGTGGTTGGCGTCGGCGGTCGAGAATTTGGTGAGGGTGCGGACCGCCCATTCGTCGAACGACAGATGGCCGTCATGATTGACGTCGAGCCGGGCGTAAGCGCGGCGCCTGGCATAAGTCATTTCCTCGAGCGTCACCCGGCCATCATTGTCGCGGTCGGCACGGTCGAAGCGGCGCTGCTCGCGGGTCCGCTCGTCGGCCGACGGCGGCTGCGACGGCGTACCGCCACCGCCTTCCTGCGCCGCAGCGCTTTCCAGCGGCGCCTCGGGGATCGGGCTCGCCTCGCGTTGGGCCCAGCCCTTCCAGATGAAGAAGCCCGCCGCGATCAGCAGCAAGGCGGAACCGACACCGGCGAAATAGCGCAGCATGCCAACCTCCCCTGTCCTGTCGGAAAATAACCCCAAGCGGCAGGAATTGGAACGGTCAGGTGCCGGTGAGACGGTGACGGATCATGCGGAGCATTCGCGCGGGCGAGCCCTGGCGCTCGAGCACGGCGGGACCGCGCGCGATGTCGCGCCGGGCAAGCGCGGAGAGCATGCCGAGTGGCCGGAGCGGACGCGGCCATAGCCAGTTTTCCAACCGAGCGGCGGCTACCGTCATCGCCTCGGCTTTCTCTTCCGGATTCCGGCTGTGCCGAGCGAGATCGACAAGGGCCCATCCCTCCCCTGCCTGCTCCGCCCGAGTATCCGACGCGCCCAGCAGGAAAGCGGAGAAACGGAAGAGCAGCCCACCGCGCGCCGCCGCATAGGCCGCCAGCGAATCGTGGCCAATGCGGTCGCCAGGTAGGAGCAGGACCCAGCCAGCCTCCAACTCGGCCAGCGCCGCGCCATTGATGCCGGCGGGGAGGACATGGGCGGCAAGCGCCTGGAGGACCGGCTCGGGCGGCGGTGCCTCGCGGTCGAGCCGCTCCAGCGCCTCGCGCCACCAGGCGAGCTTGATCTGACTCACCGCCGGCTCCCGCCCGGTAGCGAGGATCGCGGCAAAAGTGACGTCAAGACGCCAGAGGGCTTCCAAAGCGGGGCGGACGGCAGCCGGCGCGTAGGCGAGCGCGAGACGTCTATCGGGATCGAGTTCGAGCGTCATCGGACGCTCAGCGATAACAGACCTTCTTCGCTGCCGCGACGACGTCGGCGACCTTGAGCAGGGCCAGCTTTTCGAGGTTGGCGGCGTAGGGGAGAGGCACGTCGACGTTGGTGACCCTCAGGACCGGGGCGTCGAGATCGTCGAAGCCTTCTTCCATCGCCACCGCCATCAGCTCGGACGAGATCGAGCAGACCGGCCAGCCTTCCTCGACGCAGACCATGCGGTTGGTCCTGGCGAGGCTGGCGAGGACGGTCGCCGTGTCGAGCGGGCGAAGGGTGCGAAGATCGATTACCTCGGCGTCGATCCCTTGCTCGGCCAGTTCTTTGGCCGCCTCGAGCGAGACGCCGACGCCGATCGAATAGCTGACCAGGGTCACGTCCTTGCCCGAGCGGACCACCTTCGCCTTGCCAATCGGCAGGGTGTAGTCATCAAGCTTCGGGACATCGAAGCTTTGACCATAAAGCAATTCATTCTCGAGGAATACGACCGGATCCTCACACTGAATCGCAGCTTTCAACAGGCCTTTGGCGTCGGCCGCGCTGTACGGTGCGATGACGATCAGGCCGGGGACGTTGGCGTACCAGGGGCCGTAATTCTGGCTGTGCTGGGCGCCGACCCGGGCGGCGGCGCCGTTGGGGCCGCGGAAGACGATCGGGCAGCGCATCTGCCCGCCCGACATGTAATTGGTCTTGGCGGCGCTGTTGATGATGTGATCGATTGCCTGCATCGCGAAGTTGAAGGTCATGAACTCGATCACCGGCCTGAGGCCGCCCATGGCGGCGCCCGTGCCGATGCCGGCGAAACCATATTCGGTGATCGGCGTGTCGATCACCCTTCTGGCGCCGAATTCGTCGAGCAGCCCCTGGGTGACCTTGTAGGCGCCCTGATATTCGGCGACCTCCTCGCCCATCACGAAGACGCGATCGTCCTTGCGCATCTCCTCGGCCATGGCGTCGCGCAGCGCCTCGCGGAGGGTGACGCGGACCATTTCGGTCCCTTCGGGCACGTCCGGCTCGTCGACCGTCTGGGCGACCGCCGCGACCAGGTCGCGCGCCGCCGTGTCCATCTTGTGCGGGGTCGGCGAATCGGATTCCGGCTGGGGCGGCGCCGCCGCCTCGGCGGCGGGTGCAGGGGCAGCAGGCGCGGCGGTCGCGGGCGCCGCGGAAGCATCCTCGCCTTCGCCGGCCATCACCGCGATCACCGCGCCTACCTTCACCTCGTCGGTGCCTTCGGGAATGAGGATCTTGGAGATCGTCCCCTCGTCGACCGCCTCGAACTCCATCGTCGCCTTGTCGGTCTCGATCTCGGCTAGGATGTCGCCCGATTTGACGGCGTCACCCTCCTTGACCAGCCATTTGGCGAGGGTGCCCTCCTCCATGGTCGGGGAGAGCGCGGGCATCTTGATCTCGATCGGCATCAGTAGCTCCCGACCAGGACGTCGGTGTAGAGTTCGGACGGATCCGGCTCGGGCGCCTGTTCGGCGAAATCGGCGGCCTCGACGACGATCGCCTTGATCTCCTTGTCGATCGCCTTCAGCTCGTCGTCGGTCGCGCCCATCTTCTCGAGCTCCTGCTTGGCGTGCTCGATCGGGTCGGACTTGTCGCGGACCGCCTGGACCTCCTCGCGCGACCGATACTTGGCCGGATCGGACATGGAGTGGCCGCGGTAGCGGTAGGTCTTCAGCTCGAGCAGGATTGGGCCCTTGCCGCCGCGCACCCATTCGATCGCGGTCTCGGCGGCGCCGCGCACCGCCAGCACGTCCATGCCGTCGACCTGGAGGCCGCTGATCCGGAAGCTTTCACCGCGCTTGTAGAGCTGGTCCTCGGCCGAGGCGCGGTTGACGCTGGTGCCCATGGCGTACTGGTTGTTCTCGATCACGAAGATGATCGGCAGCTTCCACAGCTCAGCCATGTTGAAGGCTTCGTAGACCTGGCCCTGGTTGGAGGCGCCGTCGCCGAAATAAGCGAGGCAGAGGCCGCCGTCGCCCGAATATTTATGCTTGAAGGCGAGGCCGGCGCCGAGGCTGACCTGGGCGCCGACGATGCCGTGGCCGCCATAGAAGCCGTGCTCGACGCTGAACATGTGCATCGAGCCGCCCTTGCCGTGGGAAATGCCGGCATAGCGGCCGGTCAGCTCGGCCATGATCACCTTGGGATCGATGCCGTAGGCGAGCATATGGCCGTGGTCGCGATAGCCGGTGATGACGCTGTCCTTGCCGACAATCATCGCCGATTGCAGGCCGACGGCGACCGCTTCCTGGCCGATATAGAGATGGCAGAAGCCGCCGATCAGGCCGAGGCCGTAAAGCTGGCCGGCGCGCTCCTCGAAACGGCGGATGAGCAGCATCTGCCGGTAGAATTCGAGAAGCTCGTCCTTGGAGGCCTTGTAGCGTTTGGGTTCGGGCGGACGCTCCCGATTGGGAGTTTGGGGCGGCGCGGAGGCCGCCTTGCTGGCGGCGCGCTTGGGCGTTGCTGCCTTGGCCAATGTCCGGCCCTTTCTGTTCTGTCGCTCGGCTGGCGGTTCTATGGCGGCAAACGCGGAAGCGCGCAACGGGTGCCGACCCGCTCAGTCGCCGGCGACGAACGCCGTCATTCGCCAGCGGCCGCCGACCCGGCCGAACACGGCGCGATAGTCGCCTTGGCTCCTGACCAGACTGCGACGGACGAAGCCCCTCGTGCCGTCGCCCAGCGCGACCTCGATCCACTGGCTCTGGCCGTCATCCTCCCCACGCGACGTGAGAATGTCCCACTCCAGCCGGGCGACCACCGGGCTCGACTCCGAAGGCGCGGCGTGGAGGATCGCCGCCGGCCCAACGGCGAGCAGGGTCTCTGGGCCCTCTCCCAGGTCCATCTCATCCTGCGCCAGGCTCAACGACGGAGCCCAATATTCGCCGTCCTCGGCGCGGTCACAGCCTAGGCGAAGCACCTCCTCGAGTTCGTGCCAGATGCGGCTGCTCGCCGGCCTCGTCAGGCCCCAGGCGCGAACGAAGCCGGCGCGGCCCGGACTGTCGCCGAAGCTGTATTCGATGTTCGGCGCTGCGATCGACAACAGGAAGGCGCCGTCCCGCCGCGCCACCGCGGCCCGCAATTGATTGCGGAACCGGACGAAGGAGGGTTCGGAGGAGCAGCGGTCGACCGGCGGCACGCGGCGGTTCTGGGCGTTCGCGGCGGCGGGTACGGTGAGCAGAGCGGCGGCGATGAGGAGTCGGATCATTCCCCACCCATAACGAATGGGTGAGGTCCGGGGAACCGACTAGGGCCTTTGGGTCGCCACCGGCTGGACGGCGGGCTGGCCGTCAAGGGGGATGATCACTTCGTCGGGCCGGACCAGGCCGAGCTCGCGGCGGACCATCTCTTCGGCGAGATCGGGATCGGCATGAGCGGGATCGAGCAGGTGCGAGCGGTGGGCGAGCCGCGCCTTCTCCGCCTCGAGCCGGACGAGAACGACGCTGCGCTCCGCCCTGGCGCGGCGATAATCGCCCCAGGCAAGCACGCCGTTTTCACCGATCACAGCGGCGCCAAGGAAATAGGCGATGATCAGCATTCCGGCTGCGGGCCACGCAGCCCGCCGGATCAAAGCCAAAGGATTCCGCCCCACCGTCATTGCAGCGTCACAGAATCAGTAAATCCGCCCCGAATCAAGCCCTTTGAGGCCGAATTGGTATAAATACGGCAGATCGACGCCTCAGCGAGTCGAGCCGTTGCGGCCCGGGACGGCCGACGCCCGCTGCGGTTCGGGCAACCAGGAACGGCGCCCGGTGTTGAGGCCGGCGCCGCGCGGCTCCCAATTTCGGGGTTCGACGATGGTGCAGGCAAAGGGCCTTTCGGGGTCGTTCCCGGCATCGAAGATCGAGATCGGCCAGCGATCGCGGCAACTTGCCGAGCGGCAGAAGCACAGCACGCCGCTGACCCCCTCGTCGCGGGTGATCGACGCGTTGCGGCGAACGAAGATTGCGGAATCGCCGCCAGTTCCGCGGCGAAGCTCGACAAAGGACGAAACGGCATCGTTGAGAATGTAATCAAGGGTCTGGCGGTCGTCGGGATTGCGGTCGCCGCTGAAATCGTGGAGCCGCGCGAGAGCGGCGCGATCGCCCCGGCGGACCGCGTCAGCGAACTCGCGGGCAAATCCCTGGAGGACCGAATAGCCGGGTGTGCGCGACGTCGCCAGCACCAGGTCACCCACCCGCCGGCGCGCGTCTTCTCCGGTCAGCCGCCCAAAATGCCCGGAGCGATCGATCTCCCACGAAGTCACCCGGAGGACCGGCCCGCCGAACCAGTGGCAATAGCCGCCCATCATGGGCGGAGGAAGCGGGATGGCGCTCGTTGCCTGCTGGGCCGACAGAACGCGTTGGTACATCCGCTGGCAACTGTCGACGACACCGGTCACGACCAGCCGCATCGGTTCTCGGTCCGACAAATGGGCGGCGCGGAGGAGATTCTCCTGACTGTAGAGACCGATCCGGCCGCGGGCGCCGGCGGCCGGGCCGAAGACGCTCGGGTAGTAACCCAAATAGATGGCGTCCACGTCCCGAAACATGGCGGTGGCGCTGCTCGGGCCCGCCACGGTCACGCAGCGGTCCATGAAATGGTCTGCCCGGCGGACAATTTCCGTGACGGTGGTTCTGACGGCCTGTTCCCGCGTGCAAGTCGCGGGCGGAGCTACCGAAGATTGGGCGGCGGCGAGCGCAAGCAGCAGCGGGGCGAGGATCATCCGCTTCGACTAGCAAATACTCCCCGGCCGGCATAGCGGGCGGTACCGCCGAGCTCTTCCTCGATCCGCAGCAGCTGGTTGTACTTGGCCAGCCGGTCGGAGCGGGCGAGGCTGCCGGTCTTGATCTGTCCGCAATTGGTGGCGACGGCGAGGTCGGCGATGGTCGAATCCTCGGTCTCGCCCGAGCGGTGCGACATCACTGCGGTATAGGCGGCGCGATGGGCATCCGAGACGGACTGGAGAGTCTCGGTGAGGGTGCCGATCTGGTTGACCTTGATCAGGATCGAATTGGCGAGGCCCTGCTCGATGCCCATCGCCAGCCGCTCGGGATTGGTGACGAAGAGATCGTCGCCGACCAGCTGGTGGGTGGCGCCGAGCCGGTCGGTCAGCGCCTTCCAGCCAATGAGGTCGTCCTCGGCCATGCCGTCCTCGATCGAACGTATCGGATAATCGCGGCAGAGGTCGGCGAGGAAGCCGGCCATTTCCTCGGGCGAGAGGGTCTGACCCTCCCCTTCCATCCGGTAGGCGCCGTCGCTGAAGAATTCGGTCGCCGCGCAATCGAGGGCGAGGACGACGTCGTCGCCGGCCGCATAGCCGGCTTTTTCGATCGACGTCATGATGAAGTCGAGCGCGTCGCGGGCCGAGGCGAGATTGGGCGCGAAGCCGCCTTCGTCGCCGACCGCGGTGGCGAGACCGGCGTCGTGGAGGCCCGCCTTCAGCGTGTGGAAGATCTCGGCGCCGCAACGCAGGGCTTCCGCGAAGGTCGGCGCGCCGACCGGCATGACCATGAATTCCTGGAAGTCGATCGGATTGTCGGCATGGGCGCCGCCGTTGAGGATGTTCATCATCGGCACCGGCAGGACTTGTGCGGAGACGCCGCCGACATAGCGGTAGAGCGGCAGGCCGCGCGCCGCGGCCGCCGCCTTGGCCACCGCCAGGCTGACGCCGAGAATGGCGTTGGCGCCGAGCCGCGACTTGTTGGGCGTGCCGTCGAGCGCGATCATGGCGGCGTCGATCTCGGCCTGGTCCTCGGCCTCGAGCTCGCCGACCGTGCGGGCGATCTCGCCGTTCACCGCCTCGACCGCCTGCGACACGCCCTTGCCCAGCCAGCGGCTCTTGTCGCCGTCCCTTTTCTCGACCGCCTCGTGGGCGCCGGTCGAGGCGCCCGAGGGCACGGCGGCGCGGCCCATCGAGCCGTCTTCGAGCAGCACCTCGACCTCGACCGGGGGGTTGCCGCGGCTGTCGAGGATCTGGCGGCCGTGGACGTGAATGATCGCGGTCATTTTGTTGCGGCCTCGTTATGGGTTATGAAGGAATCACGGGGCGAATAGAGGCCCGTCGGCGCGCATGCAACTTTCCTCGGCCGGGTCGGAACGGATGGAAGGCGGCGGGTGTTCTGAGCGGAACAGGGTCAGTAACTTAACCACGGAGATTCCCCATGCCCCCTCGTGATCCAACCTTGCCCGAAGGCACCGACCATGTCGTGGAGGGCGCGTCGGGATCGTCCGGCGGCTTCGTCGCCAAGCGCGGCAGCGACGGCGCCGGCACCGACCGGCTGGTGAGCCAGGTCCGCGACCAGGTCTCGACCCTGCGGGGCCAGGCCGGCGACAAGATCCGCACCTTCGCCGACGACGGCAAGGGCCGGGCGACCGGCCTGCTCGACGATTTCAGCGAGGTGATCACCGACGCCGCCCGCTCGGTCGACCAGCGCTTCGGCGAGGATTATGGCGAATATGCCCATCGCGCCGCCGGCGCCGTCTCCAACTTCTCCGGCAAGCTGCGCGGCAAGACGGTCGACGATCTGGTCGACGACGCCCGCGAGTTCGCCCGCAAGAGCCCCGGCATCGCCATCGGCATCGCCGCGGTCGCCGGCTTCGCCCTGATGCGGCTGATCAAGACCGGCGTCGACGATATCGGCGCCCGCCGCGGCTCCGGCGATTCTTCGGACGCCTGATTTGGACGCGCCGGCGGGCGAGCCCCAGGAAGAATCGATCGGCGACCTGCTCGGCCGGCTGGTCGAGGACGGCCGCGCTTATGCCGAGGCTGAAATCGACCTTCTGAAGGCGATCGCCGCCCACCGCGCGGTGCGGGCCCGGCGCGCCTTCATCCTGTTGGCGGCCGGCGCGCTCCTGGTCTTCCTGGCGGCGCTGGCCTTGATGTTCGGCTCGGTGATGGCGCTCGCCGCCCTCATCGGACCGCTCTGGGCCGGCCTCGCCATCTTCGCCGTTCTGGCGGCGGGCGGCTATGTCCTGATCCGCACCGGCGCGGCCGGCGTCAAAGGCCTTGCCCGCGACGACGAGGAAAAGGCCGCCATCGAGCGGGCCGGAACGTTATGAGCCTCGCGGCCATCGAGCAGGCGAAGCGAGACGCCCTCGCCGCGCGCCGGCGCTTCGAAGGAACGCTGGCGGCGGCACAGGACAGGCTGCGCCCGACCAACCTCGCCGAGGAGGCCTGGGACGGGGTCAAGAGCAAGGGCGCGGACATGGCCGACGGCGCCGTCCAGGCGGTGAAGAAGCGGCCGGGCGCGGTTTCGCTGGCCCTGGGCGCCTTCGCGATATTTCTTGCGCGCGCCCCCCTGAAACGGGCGGCGCAGCACCTTATCTCGGGGGGCGAAGAGGAAGGGATCGAACCCGAACCTGCGGAGTTGATCGAAAAGGCGCCGCCGGTGCGCCGCCGCAGGGCGAAGGCGCGAGTCAAAGAAGGAGTGAGTTGATGAGTGCGAGCACGGACAATGAAGCGGGCAGGGAAGCCGACGGCGTTCGCGGCCGTGCGACCGAAGTCTATCAGGCGGCGCGCGAGCGCACCGCTTCCGCCTATGAGGCGGCGCGCAGCCGCGCCACCGACGTCACCCGCCAGGCGACCGACCAGCTTGCCATCTATCCCGCCGCCGCGGTGATCGGCGGCTTCGCGATCGGCGCCCTCCTCGCCGCCGTCCTGCCGCGCACCGAGCAGGAGGAGAAAGTCCTCGGCAAAACCGCCCGCCGCCTGACCGGCGCCGCCCGCGACGCCGCCCAGCGCGGGCTCGACGCGGGCAAGGAACAGCTCGACGGACTCAGGGAAAAGGCCGCGAAGAAGGTCGGCGAAGCGGTCGGCGACCTGGTCGGCGGGAAGAGTTAAGCGTCAATCCAGTGCAGGAGCGGCCAGGGCGGCCAGGGCGCCGTCGGACAGGTTTGGCCGGTTTTAAGGCCGGCCGGCCCGCCGGCCGGGCCCTGCCGTCTCCAGGCACAAGGGCGAAATCGCCCTTGTGGCGGGACGGCTGCCGCTTTAGGCGGCGCGCCATGAGCAAGCTCCACTTTGTCTTCGGCGGCCGGGTCAAGGATCCGCGCGGCCTCGATTTCGACCTTTCGACCGTCGAGATGGTCGGTCTCTATCCCGATTATGCCAGCGCCCACGACGCATGGAAGTCGAAGGCGCAGCGCACGGTCGACGATGCCGAGATGAAAT
>DATDAU010000052.1:0-33194 GCA_036525215.1 Allosphingosinicella sp. | reverse complement strand
GGCGCAGGAAGCCGCGCCGCCCGAGCCGGCGCCGCGCCCGCCGGTGCCGATCCTGACGGGTCCGGCCTTGCCCTTGTCGCGGGCCGAGACCGCGCAGCTCGCGGCGAACGTCGAGCGCGGGCGGCTGCTCGCCAACATCGCCCGCGCCGGCCAGATCGCCACCCAGGACATGCTGGTCCGCGTTCCAGATCCCAATGCCGCCGGCATATCCGGCTGGATCGCCGTGCCCGAAGGCAATGCCACGGCCGTGATCTTCTATGCCGAGGGCGCCGACGGCGCGCCGCCGGCCGCCGTCTATCGCGGCTCGGTGCTGGGCGGACGAATGGTGTCGCACCGGATCTTCCTCACCGGCACCCGGCCGCCGCTCAGCCCGATCGAGGCGCGGATGGCGGCGGCGCGGCGCGCCACCGACAGCCTAGACCACCAGCCGTGCGGCGGCCAGGACTTCAACGTCTTCGTGGTGCCGCCGACGACGCCGAGCGGACCGATCGACGTCTATCAGTTCAGCGCCCAGAGCCAGCGCGGCCATTACCCGATGGGTGGCCATTACAAGACGACCGTGGCGGCCGACGGCGGCATCTCCAGCTCCCACGGCCTCGCCGCCGTATGCGCCGACACCGCTGTCGCCGACACGCCGGCGGGATCCCCCGCCGCGCCGGTCAGGATCGCCCCCATCGTCGATGCCCTGCCCAACGAACTCCACGTCTTCCTGACGATGTGGACGGGACATCCGCTGATCGTCGCGGCCGGGGACCCAGTGCGCAACTTCGCTGTGGGTTCGGATCGAATTGCGGAAATGCCGCGCTAGTTTGCCGCGCGCACTGGCCTGGGCGTAATCCTTGAGACCCGTTTCAGCCCTCAACGCGCGGAAAAAAATGCAAAATTCGCAAGAACGATCAAGCGTTTCGTCTAAAAAAGCTTGCGCGAATCGATGCGAGCCTGAACGGGTGCGCGCGGGGACACATCATCTGCGGCGCGGGCGTCCCTGCCCGGCCGTTCGGGGAGGCATTTCTTCATGACCAAATCTCGCATCGCGCTGTTTTCGGCGCTGCTTCTCGTCGGTGCCGCGCCACTCGTCGCGCAGAGCGCTCGGACGCCTGCCGGCAAGGGCGCGGCACGGCCGTCGGCCGCCTCGCGCTACGGCAGCTTCGGCGTCGACCTCACCGCCCGCGACCCGGCGTTCAAGCCGGGCGACGACTTCTGGCGCTACGCCAACAATACATGGTTCCGGAACAATCCGATTCCGGCCGACCGCACCGCCTGGGGCGTCGGCACCGTGCTCAGCGAGGATGTCGAGGCGCAGCTGCGCGACATCGTCGAGACCGCCGATCGCGGCACCGATCCGGTCAGCCGCCAGGTTTCCGCCATGTACGCGAGCTGGATGGACGAGGCCGGGATCGAGGCGCGCGGCGCCGCCGTCCTGCGCCCCTATCTCGACCGCATCGCCGCCGCCCAGACCCGCGACGACCTGATCCGGATCATGGCCGAGCCCGGCTATCCGGCGCCGATCGGCGTCGGCATCACACCCAACCCGATGGACCCCACGCGCTATGTCGCCGGCACCACCCAAAGCGGGCTCGGCATGCCCAACCGCGATTATTATCTGAACGAAGGGCCGCAGTTCGACACCTACCGCGCCGCCTATCGCACTTATGTGATCACCATGCAGCGCCTGGCCGGCATCGCCGATCCGGAAGCCAAGGCGGATGCGATCATCGCGCTCGAACGCCGCATCGCCGAGGCGCACTGGACCCCGGCGCGCAGCCGCGACGTCACCCAATCGATCAACCCGATGACCCCGGCCCAACTCGCGGAGCTCGCGCCCGAGTTCAACTGGCCGTTGCTGCTGAGCAGCCAGGGCCTGGGCAACGTCCAGACCGTCATCGTCCGCCAGACGACGGCGATCCAGGCGGAAGGGCGCCTGTTTGCCGAACTGCCGTTGCAGACTTGGAAGGACTACATGACCTTCCACTTCATCCGCGCCTACGCGCAGTTCCTACCCCGCGCCTTCGACCAGGCCAATTTCGAATTCTACTCGCACGTCCTGCGCGGCGTTCCCCAGCAGCGCGACCGCTGGAAGCGCGGCCTCGACATCCTCAACGGCTCGCTCGGCGAGGCGGTCGGCGAAATCTACATCCGGCGTCATTTCCCGGAAAGCAGCCGCCAGCAGATGACCGAGCTGGTCGCCAATCTGCGCGGTGCCCTCGCCGAGCGGCTGCGCGCCAATGCGTGGATGGACGACGCCACCCGCACCGCCGCCCTGGCCAAGCTCGACGCCTTCGATCCGCGCATCGGCAATCCGGTCCGCTACATCGATTATTCGTCGATGCGGGTCGATCGCAACGATCTGCTCGGCAACGCACTGCGCGCCGCCGAATTCCAGCAGAATTTGCAACTGTCGCGCCTGCCCAACCCGGTCGATCGCAGCCTGTGGGCGATGACGCCGCAGACGATCAACGCCTATTACAGCCCGCTGACCAACCAGATCACCTTCCCGGCCGCGATCCTGCAGCCGCCCTTCTTCAATCCGTCGGCCGATCCGGCGGTGAATTACGGCGCGATCGGCGCGGTGATCGGCCACGAAATCGGCCACGGTTTCGACGACAACGGACGGCGTTTCGATCCTACCGGGCATTTGCGCGACTGGTGGACGGCGCAATCGGCGGAGCGGTTCACCGCCGCCACCCGACGGCTCGGCGAACAGTATAACAGCTACGAGCCGATCCCGGGCCAGCACGTCAACGGCCAGCTGACCATGGGCGAGAATATCGGCGATCTCGGCGGCCTCGAAATGGCCTATGCCGCATATCACCGCTATCTCGCCCAGCACGGCCCGGCGCCGGTGATCGACGGCCTGACCGGCGATCAGCGCTTCTTCCTCGCCTTTGCCCAGGCGTGGCGCAACAATGTCCGCGACGACGCGGTGCGCCAGCAGGTACTGACCGACCCGCACAGCCCGGCCCAGTTCCGGGTCAACGGCGTCGTCCGCAACGTCGACGCCTGGTACACCGCGTTCAACATCCAGCCCGGCGACCGGCTCTATCTGCCGCCCGAGCAGCGCGTCCACATCTGGTAGTCACGCGAAGGGGCCGGGAAACCGGCCCCTTCGTCATTTCGAGTCCCTAAGCTTCCTGGAGCATTCCATGCGCAACCGTTCGATCCTCCTCGTCACCGCCCTCCTCCTCGCCGGCACCGCCCCGCTGGTCGCCCAGACCGGCGGCCATTCCGGCCACGCGGCGCCCGCCGCGCCCGCTTCCGGCAGGGCCGCCTTCGGCGCCTGGGGCGTCGATCTCGAAGCCCGCGATACCGCGGTCCGTCCCGGCCAGGATTTCTGGCGCTACGCCAACGGCACCTGGTTCCGCGCCAACCCGATCCCCGCCGACCGCACCAGCTGGGGCGTTTCCTCGGTCCTCTCGGAAGAGGTGGAGCGGCAGCTCAGGCAGATCGTCGAGCATGGCAGCAACGACGCGGTCGGCCGCCAGGTCGGCGATTTCTACGCGAGCTGGATGGACGAAGCCGGGATCGAAGCGCGCGGCGTCGCGGCGGCCCGCCCCTATCTCGACCGGATCGCCGCCGTCCAGGACCGCGCCGCGCTCATCAACCTGTTCGCCCAGCCCGGCTACGCATCGCCGATCGGGCTCGGCATCATCCCCGATCCCGCCAACCCGACCCGCTATATCGTCGACGCCTCGCAGTCCGGCCTCGGCATGCCCAACCGCGATTATTATCTGCGCGAGGGTGCCCAGTTCGACGCCTATCGCGCCGCCTATCGCGCCTATCTGGTGACCCTGCAGCGCCTCGCCGGCATCGCCGATCCCGAGGCCAGAGCCGACCGGATCATCGCGCTCGAGCGCCGCATCGCCGAGGCGCACTGGACCCCCGAGCGCAGCCGCGACATTCAACAGATCTACAATCCGATGGAGCGCGCGCGCCTGACCCAGACCGCGCCGCAGCTCAACTGGCCGGTCTTCCTCCAGCAGGCCGGCTTCGCCAACGTCCAGACCGTGCTCGCCGAGCAGCCCAGCGCCTTCACCGCGATCGGGACGATGCTCGAAGACGTGCCGCTCGACACCTGGAAGGACTGGATGGCCGTCCACTTTCTCAGCGACAATGCGGCCTATCTGCCGCGCGCCTTCGACGAGGCCAATTTCGAATTCTACTCGCACACGTTGCGCGGCGTCGAACGGCAGCGCGACCGCTGGAAGCGCGGCATCGGCGTGGTCAACGGCGCGCTCGGCGAGGCGGTCGGCCAGATCTACGTCCAGCGCCATTTCCCGGAGACCAGCCGGCGCCAGATGAACGAGCTGATCGTCGACCTGCGCGGCGCGCTCGGCGAGCGCCTGCGGGCCAATCAATGGATGGACGAGGCGACCCGCACCGCCGCGCTCGCCAAGCTCGAAGCCTTCGATCCAAGGATCGGCAACCCGGCCCGCTACATCGACTACAGCTCGATCCGGGTCGATCGCGCCGATTTGATCGGCAACGTCATGCGCGCCCGCCAGTTCGACTGGAATCTGCAGCTGTCGCGCCTGCCCAATCCGGTCGACCGCGGCCTGTGGGACATGACCCCGCAGACGATCAACGCTTATTACAATCCCTTGCTCAACCAGATCACCTTCCCGGCCGCGATCCTGCAGCCGCCCTTCTTCGATCCCAATGCCGATGCGGCGGTCAATTACGGCGCGATCGGCGCGGTGATCGGCCACGAAATCGGCCACGGCTTCGACGACCAGGGCCGGCAGTTCGACCCGACCGGGCGGCTGCGCGACTGGTGGACGGAGACCTCGGCTCGCCAGTTCACCGAGCGTACCGCGAGGCTCAAGCAGCAATATGACAGCTATGACGGAATCCCCGGCCTCAAGGTCAACGGCCAGCTGACCATGGGCGAGAATATCGGCGATCTCGGCGGGCTCGAAATGGCCTATGCCGCCTATCACCGCTACCAGCAGCGCCACGGCCCGGCGCCGGTGATCGGCGGCCTGACCGGCGACCAGCGCTTCTTCCTCGCCTTCGCCCAGGCGTGGCGGTCGATGATCCGCGAAGGCAGCCTTCGGGAACGGATCCTCTCCGATCCGCACAGCCCGCCCGAATGGCGGGTCAACGGCGTCGTCCGCAACGTCGACGCCTGGTACACGGCGTTCAACATCCAGCCGAACGACCCGCTCTATCTGCCGCCCGAGCAGCGCGTGCACATCTGGTAATCTTCGGCCGGGCCGGGAGAAATCCCGGCCCGTCCCTCAATTGGCCTCAGAGGGCGTTTGGCCCCGTATAGAGGCAGGCCCGTTCGTGCTCGGCGAGCATATTCTCCCATCGCGATCGAACCTGCGCGAACATCCGAGCGGGGCCACTCATCGTCTCGAGCGACACCCGCCTGCGCGCCACTTCCCGGCCGCGGTCGTCGACGACGCGAACCAGCATGTCGCCGCCTTCCAGCATCGTGCGCAGGACGCCCGTTGCGATCGCGATCGAATGATAGTCGAGCGCCCGGCTGTAATCGCCGACGACCAGCAACGCGCCCGAGGGCCGCCTGATCTCGATGCGGGCGGCGCGACCCTCGGGAACCACGCCCTCCCCAACAAAGAAAGTCGCGCGAAGACCCTCGTTGGTTGGCGCGCTCTGCCGGGCGGGACCTTCCCACCTCAGGTTTATCTGCACCATCTCGCGGCCGTCCTCGGGGGTGTACCAATCGGCCTGGAACCGCGACCTATCGTCTCCCGCGATCAGGAAGGCATCGAGATAGAGCCTACCCAACCGGCCTTCCTCGCCGAGAAAACAGGACCAGGTATCGCGCTCGGCCGGGGCGGCCGAGGCCGGCCCCGCCAAAGCGAGGGCAAGGGCTGGGAGGATCGCCGCCCGCCTCAATGCTCGCGCGTTCTGAGCAGAGCCGAAAGCATCCAGCCGCCCCCGCCGCTGCCGGTGCCGTTGACCACGTCGTCGAGATACCAGCGCTCGCCGACGCGGACGAAGTTGAAGTGGGTGATGTCGGCGCGGTCGTAATTCAGGAAGCGGACGGTGATCGTCTTCCTGTCGCCGCCGCCAGGCTCGTCGGTGACGGCGACGTGGGACAGCCGCCATTCCTGGGCGTTGGTCCACCAGTCGAAATCGAGCGCGCCGACCAGGTCGCCGCCGGCATAAAAGGCGTCATAGGCGGCGAACAGGTCGCGCAGCCCGTCGCTATAGGCGTGGGACGGATCGGGGCCTGGCCGGTCGGGATCGCGCTGATAGGCGGCGTACATGGTCGCGACGAAGGCGCGCGGATCCTCGACGCCGCGCGCCTGGACGGGTTCCGGCGCCGCGACGGCCGCGGCGTTCTGCGCGGCTGCGCAGGCAGGCGCGAGGGCCAGGAGCAGGGCGGCCAGCCTTATTGTCCACGCTCCCTGAGCAGAGCGGACAGGGTCCAACCGTCGCCGCCATGGCCGGAGCCCTGGACGGCATCGTCGAGATACCAGCGCCCGCCGGTGCGGACGAAGCGGAAGCGGACCTCCTCACGCCGGTCGATATTGCGGAAGCGGGCGGTGACGGTCTTCGCGTCGGGCCCGCTTTCCGCCTCGGCGACGGCGACGTCGTGCAATTCCCAATCCTGGGCGTTGATCCACCAGTCGAAGTCGATCGAGCCGACCTCGTTGGGATTCTGGTGGGCGTCATAGTCTTCGAACAAGGCCTTGAGCCGATCGCTATAGGCGTAGGTCGGCGCTTCGACGGGTGTGTCGGTGTTGGTCTGGTAGGCGCGGTACTGGCCCTCGACGAAGGCGCGCGGATCGGCGACGCCGCGGCCCTGCGCGGGCGTGGCGGCCGTTGCCGAAGCAGTGGCGACTTCATTGGCCGGCGCCGCAGCCGTGACGTTCGCGGCGTCATTGCCTGAGTTGAGGGTCGTTGCCGCCTGCGAACAGGCCGAGACGGCGAACGCCGCCAGCCCAATCATGATTCTGCCCATCGCCCATCCTCCAGGAGCCGGCAATCAGCCCCGGAAGTCGGCGAAAGGCAAGCGTTTAGAGCGCGGCTCAGGCCGTGCTGTCTTCTTCCTCGAAGGTGACCGCGACGTCGGCATTGGCGGAGAGCCGCACCTTGTCGTCCTCGACCTCGGCGACCAGGCCGAGCGAGATGAAATGGTGGTGGCCTTCGTGGCTGCCCTGGCCGCTGTCGGCCTTGGTCAGCTTGATGCGGTCGCCCTCGACCCTGTCGACGGTGCCGAGGTGGACGCCGTCGGCGCCGATCACTTCCATATGCTCGCGGATATCGTCTCTGCCGGCCATGATTTGCCTCCTCGTTGAATGGGTATGACTGCAGAACCGATGGCGCCTGCGGCTGTTCCTTCAATTAGCGGGTTGACGAACGGCCGCCACATCTGGGAAATGTGAGCGCGATGACGACCCGCGCGCCCTTTGCCGACACCTTCGCCGCTTGCGCGGCCGTCGGCGCGCGCGTTCCCGCTCAGGCCTGGCTTTGGTGGCGCAGCGACAGCGACGCGGCGGCACGCCCGGTACGATGGTGATTCTGGCTCTCTAAGGGAACCAGCTCCAGCGAACGAAAGGCCCGCCGCTCCCGGCGGGCTTTTTCTTTGTCCGCGCCCCATCAATCCAGGAACTAGCCATGTACATGAACACCAACCTCGCCGTGCCGCGCGAATCCGAAACGGACGGGCAATTCGAGAATGAAGCGCTGACCCGCCTCTATGCCGGCCAGTCGCTGACCCAGGACGAAGCCGAAACCCTCTTCGCCTCGCTGGTCGAAGGCCGGATGGCCGAGCCGGCCATCGCCGCCATGCTGATCGCGCTCAAGCTCAAGGGTGAGACGACCGACGAGCTGATCGGCGCCGCCCGCGCGCTGCGCGCCGCCTGCCTGCCGTTCGAGAGGCCTTCCTATCCCTTCGCCGACAGTTGCGGCACCGGCGGTGACGGCGCCGGCACGATCAACCTGTCGACCGCCGTCGCCTTCGTCGCCGCTGCCGCCGGCCTGCCGGTGGCCAAGCACGGCAATCGCAGCTTCTCCTCCGCCTGCGGATCGGCCGACGTGCTCGAAGCGCTCGGCGTCCGGCTCGACATGCCGCCCGCCCTGGCGCGGCGCGGGCTCGACGAAGCCGGCATCTGCTTCCTCTTCGCCCCGGCCTACCATCCCGGACTCCGCCACGCCGGGCCGGTGCGCAAGTCGCTGAAGGTGCGCACGATGATGAACGTGCTCGGCCCGTGCCTCAATCCGGCGGCGCCGCCGGTCCAGTTGCTCGGCGTCGCCGAACGGCGGCTGATCGCGCCGGTGGCCCAGGTGCTCGCCGCGCTCGGCGTCGAGCGGGCGCTGGTCGTCCACGGTGCCGGCCTCGACGAGATCGCGCCGCACGCCGCGTCCGACGGCCTCCTCCTCTCCCATGGCGAGATCGCGCCGCTCAACCTCGCCCCGGAGGATGCCGGCCTCAGGCGCCGGTCGATCGAGGGGCTGAACGGCGGCGGTCCGGCCGAGAATGCCGCGCGGCTCAGGGCATTGCTCGCCGGCCAGGGCGGCGAGGCCGAGACCGAGGCGGTGGCGCTCAACGCCGGCGCCCTGCTGATGGTCGCGGGCAAGGCGGCGAGCCTGCGCCAGGGCACGGCGCGCGCCCTCGACGCTCTTGCCTCGGGCGCTCCGCTCGCCCGTCTCGAGGCTTTGGCGAGGATCGGCCATGCTGGCTGAAATCCTCGCCCGGAAGCGAGCCGACGTCGCCGCCCGGCTCGGTTCGGCGCGCCTCGCCGACCTGAGAAGCCGGGCCGAGACGACGGGGCGCAGCCTCGCCGCCGCCCTCGCCCGGCCCCATGGGCGCTTCATCCTGGAGGTTAAGAGGTCGTCGCCTTCGGCCGGGGCATTGCGCGACGGCGTCGACCCGGCGGCGATCGCGAAGGCCTATGGTCCCGCCGCCGACGCGATCAGCGTGCTCACCGACACGCCCTATTTCGGCGGCTCGCTCGGCGACCTCGCCGCCGTCCGCCGCGCCTTCGACGGGCCGATCCTCGCCAAGGATTTCATCGTCGATCCCCGCCAGGTGGCCGAGGCGCGGCTGCACGGCGCCGATGCCGTGCTGGCCATGCTCTCGGTCCTCGACGACGAGGCCGCGGCCGAAGTGATGCACGAGGCGGCCCTGCTCGGCATGGACGTGCTGGTCGAAGCCCATGACGCGGCCGAGGTCCGCCGCGCGATCGCCCTCGGCGCGCGGCTGATCGGCATCAACAACCGCGACCTCAGGACGCTCGAGGTCGACCTCGCCGTCACCGAGCGGCTCGCGCCTTTGGTCCCGGCGGATCGCCTGGTGGTCGCCGAATCGGGAATCCTCGACCGCGCCGACATCGAGCGGCTGGCCCCCTTTGCCGACGCCTTCCTGGTCGGCTCGGCGCTGATGCGGGCCGGCGATCCTGGCGAAGCCGCACGCCTGCTCGCCTTCGGACGGGTCAAGATCTGCGGCCTGACCAACGCCGCCGACCTCGACATGGCGGCGCGCGCAGGGGCGACCTATGCCGGCCTGGTGATGGTGCCCGGCACGCCGCGCGCGGTCGGCCCCGCGGCCGCCGAGGCAATCCTGGCCTCGGCCAGAGAGAAGATTCGCACCGTCGGCGTCTTCCGCGACGCCGACCCCCGAAACGTCAACGCCGCCGCCCGGATGCTCGGGCTCCACGCCGTTCAACTGCACGGCGAAGAGGAAGTGGGAGCCCACCGCCCGCTCCTTTCCGGAGACACCGAAATCTGGGCAACGGCGCAGGTCGGCGCCGCCTCCCCCAGTCCCCGGAGCGGCGCCGACCGAACCCTCTTCGATTCGGGAAGCGGCGGCACCGGCCGCACTTTCGACTGGTCGCTGGTGGCGTCGCGGCCGGAGCTGAGGCGCGGCCTGCTCGCCGGCGGCCTCGATCCGGCCAACGCCCGCGCCGCCTCGCGGCTCGGCGCCTTTGCGCTCGACGTCTGCTCGGGGGTCGAGGCGATCCCCGGCTGGAAGGATTCGAACCGGGTCGCCGCCTTCTTCGAGGCGCTGCGGCCGGCGACGCGCGGCGAGGCGGCACCATGATCGAAGCGGGCCGGTTCGGCACCTATGGCGGCTGCTACGTCCCCGAGATCCTCGTCCCCGCGCTGGAGCAGCTCGAGGCGGTTTTTCTCGACGCCCAGAGGGATACGACTTTCCAGGCCGAGCTGGCCGGCCTGCTCGCGACTTATGCGGGCCGGCCGACGCCGCTCACCCGCTGCCGCAATCTCGGCTCGGAGCGGACGCTTATCTATCTCAAACGCGAGGATCTGCTCCACGGCGGCGCCCACAAGACCAATCAGGTGCTGGCCCAGGCGCTGCTCGCCCGGCGGATGGGAAAGACCCGGCTGATCGCCGAGACCGGCGCCGGCCAGCACGGCGTCGCCACCGCCATGGCCGGCGCACTGTTTGGCCTCGAGACCCGCATCTACATGGGCGCCGAGGACGTCGCACGGCAGCGGATCAACGTCTTCCGGATGAAGCTGATGGGCGCCGAGGTGATCGAGGTGACCAGCGGCGGCCGCACCCTCAAGGACGCGATCAACGAGGCGCTGCGCGACTGGGCGGCGAGCTTCGCCCACACCCATTATCTGCTCGGCACCGCCGCCGGCCCGCACCCCTTTCCGACCTTGGTCCGCGAATATCAGCGCGTGATCGGCCGCGAGGCGCGCGCCCAGATCCTCGAGGCGGAAGGGCGGTTGCCCGACGCCTGCATCGCCTGCGTCGGCGGCGGCTCCAACGCCATCGGCCTGTTCGCCGACTTTATCGCCGACGAGGGCGTCGCCCTGATCGGGGTCGAGCCCGCCGGCAAGGGCCTCGACGGGAGCGAGCATGGCGCCACCCTGCTGCGCGGCCGGCCCGGAATCCTCCACGGCGCCCACACTTATGTGCTCCAGGACGAGGACGGCCAGATCGACGAAAGCTGGTCAGTCTCGGCGGGGCTCGATTATCCCGCAGTCGGCCCCGAACATGCTTTCCTCAGGGAAAGCGGCCGGGCGACTTATGTGGGCGCGACCGACGAAGAGGCGCTCGATGCCTTCGCCCGCCTCGCCCGGTCCGAGGGCATCGTCTGCGCCTTCGAATCGGCCCACGCTCTCGCCCACGCGCTGAAGCTTGCAGAGGAAGTGACCGACGACACCGTGCTGGTCGTCAATCTCTCCGGCCGCGGCGACAAGGACATGGCCGAAGCCGAGCGGCTGCTGGGGCTGGGCGCGTGAACCGCCCAAACAGCCGCTACGCCGCCATGTTCCAGCGCCTCGCCGGCCGCGGCGAGGGCGCGTTCGGCGCCTTCGTCATGCTCGGCGATCCCGGCCTCTCTGCAAGCGCCGATATCCTCGACGCGCTGGTCGAGGCTGGCGCCGACATGCTGGAGGCCGGCATTCCCTTCTCCGATCCGGTCGCCGACGGCCCGGTCATCCAGGCCGCCGCGGTGCGAGCGCTCGCCGCCGGCGCGCGCACCACCGATTGCTTCGCCCTGCTCACCGCCTTTCGCGCCCGCCATGCGACAATTCCGGTCGGCATCCTCACCTACGCCAATATCGTCGTCGCCCGCGGCCGCGACGCGTTCTACGCCGCGGCGGGACAAGCCGGCGTCGACAGCGTGCTGGTCGCCGACGTGCCGCTGATCGAGGCCGAGCCGTTCGCCGCCTCGGCCCGCGCGCACGGCATCGCCCCGGTCCTCATCGCCGCCGCCAACACGCCCGCCCATCGGCTCGGCGCGATCGCGCGGCTCGGCGACGCCTATACCTATTGCGTCGCCCGCGCCGGCGTGACCGGCGCCGACGACGAAATGCGCCTCGACCATGAGGTGACACTCGGCACGCTGCGCGCGGAGGGGGCACCGCCGCCGATCCTCGGCTTCGGTATTTCCCGCCCCGGCCATGTCCGGGCCGCGCTCGCCGCCGGCGCGGCCGGGGTCATTTCCGGCTCCGCGATCGTCGAACGGATCGGCGACCGAAAGGCGCTGATGGATCTGGTGCGGGAATTGAAGGCGGCAACGGCGCTCTAAACCACCTGCGCGCTCGCCACCGCCTGCTGGGGAGCCGGGGCGTCGGCGAGGTAGGCGTGGATCGCCGCCACCACCTGGGCGCCGTCGCCGACCGCCGCCGCCACCCGCTTGACCGACGAGGCGCGGATGTCGCCAACCGCGAAGACGCCACGGCGGCTGGTTTCGAGCGGCAGCCGGTCGGCCCCCGCCTCATCGCCGGTCAGCAGGAAGCCGCGGCCGTCGCGCTTGAGCCCGGCGGGCGCCAGCCAGTCGCTGTTGGGTTCGGCGCCGATGAAGGAGAAGAGGTGGCTGACCGCGCGCCGCGCTTCGGCGCCCGAGGCGAGGTCGCGCCAGCTTATTGCGACGAGCGCGCCGTCCGCCCCTTCCAGCGCCGTGACCTGGACGCCGGTGACCACTTCGACATTGGGCAGGCCCTCGATCCGCTCGACCAGATAGTTCGACATGGTGGCCGCCAGAGGCTTGCGGACCAGCAGGGTCACCTTGCCGGCAAACCCGGCGAGATAGACGACCGCCTGGCCGGCCGAATTGCCGCCGCCGACCAATGCGATTTCCTGGCCGCCGCACAGGCTCGCCTCCATCGGCGACGCCCAATAATGGACCGACGCGCCTTCGAACGTTTCGAGGTCGGGGACGTCGAGACGGCGGTAGCGGGCGCCGGTGGCGATCACCGCCGAACGCGCCTGGATGCGCTCGCCGGTGGCGAGCCTGAGGTGGAGCGGATCGTGCCCGCATTCGAGCGCCACCGCTTCGTCGGGGATGGCCATCTCGACGCCGAACTTCTGGGCCTGGTTGAAGGCGCGGCCCATCAGGGCCATGCCGGAGATGCCGGTGGGGAAGCCGAGATAATTCTCGATCCGCGACGAGGCACCGGCCTGGCCGCCGAACGAGCGGCAATCGAGGCAGAGGACCGACAGGCCTTCCGAACCGGCATAGACGGCGGTCGCCAGCCCGGCTGGCCCGGCGCCGATCACCGCGACGTCGAACAATCGCTCGGGATCGATCGCCCCGACCATACCGATGCAGCGGGCGAGCGCGCCTTCGCTCGGGTTGCGCAGCAGCTGGCCGCCCGGGCAAAGCACTATTGGCAATTCCTCGGGCTCGACCTTGAAGCGTTCGACCAGGGTGCGCGCGCAGGTGTCGTTGTCGGGATCGAGCAATTGGTGGGGATGGCCGTTGCGGGTCAGGAAATTGACCAGCCGCAAAACATTGCCGTCGCTGTCGCGGCCGACGATCACCGGCCCGCCGCCGCCGGTCTCGAGCAGACCGACGCGCCGCAGGATCAGGGCGCGCATGATCCGCTCGCCGAGCTCGGCCTCGGCGATCAGCAAGGCGCGCAGCCGCTCGGGCGGGATGACCAGAGCCTCGACCGGCGAGAGGGCGTAAGCGTCAACCAGCGACGGCCGCCCCGACAAGGACGAAAGTTCGCCCATGAACGAGCCCTCATGATAGGTGACGATCGGCCGGCGGGGCCCCGCCTGGTCGCTCTGGCTGACCTCGACGTCGCCCGACAGGATGACAATGAGACCGGCGCCGGGCGCGCCCACCCGCGCCAGCGCCGCGCCCTGCTCGAAGCGGGCCGGCGCGCCGAAGCGACAGAGCCGGGAGATTTCGGCCTGCGCCAGGGTCGGGAACATCTGGCCGGCGCGGGTGGCGATGGTCGACTGATCGGACCAGGCGGGACCGATGTCGGGCGGGCGACTTTCAGTCATAAGCGGCACTCCTTGGCGCCTATCCTAACATGGCGATCAAGACCCGGCACGCGGAAGGCGGTCGCCGGCCCCATAGGTGCGGCGTATTGGCTTGATCCGTCGCGCGCTTCGGTGACAGATGCGGCGGACAAGGCCGGGGGATATCATATGCGTCTTGCCCTATTCTTCATGGCATTTTGCTGGCTGCCCTTCAGTCTATCGGGCGCCGCCGCGCAAACACCGCAGGAACGTGCCCAGATCGAATGGGCCGAACAGCGCGGCCGCCTGATCTACGATATGGACGGGGCGGCCTGGGTCGGAACCGATGACGCGCTGGCTCGAGTCCCGGATGCGCGCAATCAGAACATCAGAGGCTATATCGTCGAACGCGACGGTTCCGGCTTCACGGTCACCTTCTACGCCGGCGCCGTCGAGGCGCCGGTGGCCGTCTATCGCGGCTATGTCGAGAATCGCGCGGTGTTGCGGCGG
Source organism: Allosphingosinicella sp. (assembly GCA_036525215.1). Lineage (GTDB taxonomy): Bacteria > Pseudomonadota > Alphaproteobacteria > Sphingomonadales > Sphingomonadaceae > Allosphingosinicella. The sequence continues at coordinate 19,039 of DATDAU010000052.1, read as the reverse complement.
GAGGTCTACCCGGCGGAATCGCGTCCGGCCCTGACCGCAATGCAGCGCCGACTCGCCGCCGCGAGAGGCCTCGTTCGAAGTCTCGGTCGCCGGCCGTGCGGAGAACAGCCTTTCAACACAGTGATCGTCCCAGCCGAGACGGCCGATGGATCGATCGATCTCTATCTGCTGACGCCCCAGGCAAACAGGAACGAATGGCCGGCCGGCGGCCATTTTCGCGCGACCATTTCGGCGGCCGGCACAGTCGAATCCAGCCGCGCCTTCACCAATACCTGCATCGCGCTTGGCGGCGGCCAAAATTCCGCGGGATTGATCGTGACCCACCTGCTCGACCCGATCCCGACCGAAATCCACGTCTTCACCGCGCTCTCCGCCGGCATTCCGCTCTACGTCGCCACCAACTCGCCTGATCGAGTATGGGAGATCGATGGCGGCCGAATCCGCCTTGTCGAAGACCGCCCCCAACGTTCAGGGTCTTGATCCCGCGGCGGCTTTCTCCGAACCATGTCGCTCCAACAGGGGAGTCACCATGCGCCATCTCGCCGCCGTCGCCGCTCTTTCGCTCCTCGCGATTTCCGCCGAAGCGCAGACTCCGCCCGGCCGCTGGCGGCCAATGCCGGTCACCGGCGCGACCGAGCCGGCGGACGTGATCGCCCATTCGACGGCGGCCGACTGGCGGCCGATCGACCCCCAGAACATGCTGGTCATGGATCTGGCCGACGGCCCCAACGGCGCGCCCGGCGGCCGGGTGATCGTCGAGCTCGCGGCCGATTTCGCGCCTATTCATGTCGCCAACATGCGCCGCTATGCACGGGCCGGCTGGTGGAACAACGCCACCATCTACCGGGTGCAGGACAATTATGTGGCGCAATGGGGCAATGGCGACGCCCAGGTGCCGCTGCCCGAGGGCGTCGTCGCCCGGCCTCCGGCCGAATATGAGCGATCGACGGCAGGACTGACGATCCGCCCGCTCGGCTTTCCCGACAGCTACGCGCCGATGGTCGGCCACGTGAACGGCTGGCCCGTCGCCTACGATCCCGCCCGCCGCTCAGCCTGGCTGACCCATTGCTACGCCACCGTCGGAGTCGGCCGCGACCTCGCGCCCGACACCGGCACCGGCGGCGAGCTCTATGCGGTGATCGGCCATAGCCCGCGGCCGCTCGACCGCAACATCGCCAATGTCGGCCGCGTGATCGAAGGCATCGCTTTGCTCTCCGCCCGACCGCGCGGCACCGGCAATCTCGGCTTCTACCAGACCGACCGCAACGAGGTTCCGATCCCGATCCGCGCCATCCGCATCGCCGCCGACATGCCTGAGGCCGAGCGGCCGCAATTCGAGGTGATGCGCACCGACACCGCCACCTTCAGCGCCTATGTCCGCGGCCGCGCCAACCGCGGCGGCACCTTCTTCAACGTCCCTGCCGGCGGCGTCGACGTCTGCAACGTCAACGTGCCCCTGCGGCGCAAGCCGGCGGCCTAGCGCAGGATCATCCGGTCGCCGCGGATTTCGACGGTGCCGACTTGGCGGAGGAAGGACTGGCCGAGCAGCGAGACCTCGAGCTGGGGCACCACCGCGCCGCGGACGCCGCGGGATTCGAGCGCGCCGACCGCGATCCGATCGACCGTCACCGGGATGATTTCGACCTCGCCGCTGGCCGAACGGGCGCGGGCGCGCTCCGACGGCAAGGCGATGCCCGCGCGCTGGGCATCGGCCGGAGTCAGCGCGACCATCGAAGCGCCGGTATCGATGATGAAGCGGATCTGGGCGCCGTTGACCTGGGCGTCGGCGTAGAAATGGCCGTCCGAACTGCGCACCAACTCGCGGCTGGCATAGCCGTTGCCCGCATTTCCCCCGCCCGGCTTGTTGTCGTCCGCGACCTGGGCGACCGGCGCCGGCGTGTCGGATGGCGGCATGACGTCACCCTTGCGGAGCGAGGGCGCCAGAAAGGCGAAGCCGACCAGGCCGAGGCCGATCCACACGAAATTGCTGCCCGTGGACATGGCGTCGAGTGTAACCGGCCAATGCCAAGAGCCGGTTAACGGCGTCCAACGAGATGGCGCCCGCCGAAGTCGTTGCTTCGACAGGCGCCGACCGCCTCTCCCGGCCGATTGCACTTCAAGCGCAGGCGGGGCGGATGCTGCCGCTGGCGGGCGGCAGTTTCTTCAGTCGATGATCAGGCGGCGTTGGCCTCGCCGCCGGGATCCGGAATGAGGCGGCGCCGAACGGTGCGCACGATCTGCCCGCCGGCGACCAGAGGCGCGCCCTCGAGCGGCAGAGCGGTGCCGCAAAAGGCACATTCCGCCAGCATCCGTCCGATATACCAGTGGGTGCGGCCGCAGCCCGGGCAATGATTGGTCTGATCGTCGCGATAGACGATATGATAGCCGCGCTGGGCTGCGGGGGGGATCAGGCTGCCGCCACGCGCCTCGAGCACATTCATTGCCGTCGCCATACATTGGCTCCTTTTGAAAAAAACTTGCGGCATCAACGCGGCCAGCGACCGCTGGTTGCATCGCCGAATCGATAGAAGCGACGAGACGAGGGCTGGGAACTTCGCCAAGGCTGAAGCGCTTCAACGTCATGGCTTTTCTGCCCTCATCGTTCACCGCCGACGCGCGCGGCCTGGTCCTCACCGAGGAAGAAGCCGTGCGTCAGCGGGAGATCGAGGCGAAGCGCGAACGCGCGGCGCGCGACATGGTCGAGCGCTTTTTCGGCCTTTCCGGACAGTCGAAGCAAGGATGAGGAGTCGACGCAAAACCCGGCTGCGCTATGTCGGCGCCGCCCTGTCGGCGTTCTTCCTGGTCGTCATCCTTATGTCCGTCCTGCCCGACCTGGGCGCCGAGGCGAATAGCGGCCTGCCGCCGACTGCGTTGAATCAGATCGCCCGCCGCAACGACCTCGCCGCCGCCGAAGCCGCGGCAAACCTTCGCGCCCGCTCCGAGGCCAGCGCCCGGGCCGCCGATTCGATGCGCGATGCACGCGACCATGCCCGCGAGGGCGGCGAAACCGGCGCCGCGGCGTCCCCGCCGGCGCGCTAGGCACTTTTCCTTCGCGGCATGAAATGGGGCGGCCGGACCCGGAAATTCTTGCGGGTTTCCAGTTTCTTGCCTAGCCAGTCAGCAGCACGGCAACTCTTGCCGCTGCTTTGAGGGGGGTACCATGAAGAAGTACATTACTGGCGCGGCCATCGCCGCGCTCGTCGCCGCGCCGTTGACCGCTCAGCCGGTTCCAGCGCCGGCTCCGGCCGCTGAGGCCCAGGCCGCGGCGCCGGCCGCCGCTTCGGAAACCGGATTGTTGAGCCTGAGCGCCGGCGTGCCGATCACGCTGGCCGTGTCCCAGGAAGTGAACAGCAGCACGCACCGCGCGGGCGACACCTTCCCGCTGACGGTGCTGAACGACGTCCGGATCGGCGAAACGACCGTCATTCCGCGCGGCACGCCGGCGGTGGGCGAGGTCACCTGGCGGACCGGCAAGGGCGCCTTCGGCAAGTCCGGCAAGCTGGAATTCTCGCTGCGCTACATCAATCTTGGCGGCCAGCACATCCCGGTTACCGGCGACTTCCGGCAGGAAGGCGAAGGCAATACGATCGCGACCGGCATCGGCATCATCGCCGTCGGCGTTTTCGCCGGCTTCATCACCGGCAAGCGTGCCCGCCTCCCGGTGGGCCGCGAACTTATGTCGCAGCTGGCCGGGCCGGTGCAGTTCACCGCCGACGGTCATCTGGCGCCTTCCTACGACGCGGCTGCCGCGATGGCGGCGGCGGAAGCGACCACACCGCTGGGTCAATGCCGGGCGCAGGCCCGCGCCCTGGCGACCGAGCGGGACCAGCAGCGCGCGGCGCGCGATTGCTTCCGCGAGCGTATGGAATAATCCGCTGGGCGGCGGGGCCCAAGGCTCCGCCGCCCCGCCATCTTCGGCGCGGCTTCCCTGCAAGGCCCGACCCAAGTAGCATTCGACCCGACGCGAAGTGGGGCGAGTTCGTCATGGACGCCTTTTCCTATCTGTCGGTGCTGATTTCGATCATCCTGGGCCTCGCCATCCAGCAGGTCCTGCAGGGCTATCGCGCGCTGATCCTGTCGCGGCGCCGAGTGAAGCTCTACGCCCCGCCCCTGATCTGGTCAGTCTTGTTGCTGGCCATGGTCACCCAGCATTGGTGGTCGAGCTTCGAGCTCGCGGGCCGCGCCGACAGCCAATGGTCGTTCGCCCTGTTCGCGACCATCCTGGTCATGACCGCCCTGATCTACATGATGGCGGCGATCGTCCTTCCCGACATTCCGCCCGACCAGACGATCGACCTCCGCGATCATTATTACCGCGAGGCGCGCGCCTTTTTCGGAATCGGGTCGGCGACGATCTGCTGGAGCCTGTTCCGAGAATATATGCTCAAGGACGCCTTGCCGGCCCCGGCCAATCTCGCCTTTCACGGCGTCTTTCTCGCCGCGGCGCTGACCGCCGCCTTCACCCGCCGGCCGCGGATCCACGAGGGCCTGTCGGCGGCGATGGTGCTGCTGTTCGTCGTCTATGTTGGGCTGCTCTTCCAGCGGCTGGCCTAAGGAAGGCCGGCCGCGGCCAGGTCAGCGCGGCCCGCTATCGGGATCGGCGCCTGCCTCACCGGCGCCCGCGGGTTCCGGATAAGCAAGGTCGTGATCGCTCTCGACCGCGCCCTTGCCATGACCGCCCTTCGACTTGGGCTCGCCTTTGCCCGCCACGCGCGACATGAAAGAACCACGGTTGAGCTTGCGGGTCGGCTTCATCGCATCTTCCTTTTGACCTTGCGGCGGTTTTCCACCCTGTGGCGCTTTGCGCAAGCGCCACGCCGGACCCGGCCGAACGATTTTCCCGCGTTCGGACGGGACCTCAACCTTCTCCCATCCCTTCCCCCTCCGCCCCCGCCTTGCTAAAGGCCGCCGCATAGCGGCAGCGATCAGCAAAAGGGGCGGACATGACCTCCACGGGCAACGACACACTGGGCACGCGCAGCAGCTTCGAGGTCGGCGGCAAGAGCTATAGCTATTATTCGCTCGCCAAGGCCGCCGCGAAGCTCGGCAATGTCGACCGGCTGCCCTTCTCGATGAAGGTCCTGCTCGAGAATCTCCTCCGCTTCGAGGACGGCGTGACCGTCACCGTCGAGGACGTCCAGGCGCTGGTCGACTGGCAGAACACGCGCAGCTCCGACCGCGAGATCCAGTATCGCCCCGCCCGCGTGCTGATGCAGGATTTCACCGGCGTTCCCGCCGTCGTCGACCTCGCAGCGATGCGCGACGCCATGGCGAAGCTCGGCGGCGATCCGCAGAAGATCAATCCGCTGGTCCCTGTCCACCTGGTCATCGACCACAGCGTGATGGTCGACGAGTTCGGCACGCCCAAGGCGTTCGAGGCCAACGTCGCGCTCGAATATGAGCGCAACATCGAACGCTACGAATTCCTCAAATGGGGCGCGGTCGCCTTCGACAATTTCAAGGTGGTGCCGCCCGGCACCGGCATCTGCCACCAGGTCAATCTCGAATATATCGCCCGCGGCATCTGGAGCACCAAGGAGGTCGGCGGCTCGGACGAAATCGCCTATCCCGATACGCTGGTCGGCACCGACAGCCACACCACCATGGTCAACGGCCTGGGCGTGCTCGGCTGGGGCGTCGGCGGCATCGAGGCCGAGGCGGCGATGCTCGGCCAGCCGGTGTCGATGATCATCCCCGAGGTCGTCGGCTTCCACCTGACCGGCGCGCTCAAGGAGGGGATAACCGCCACCGATCTGGTCCTCACCGTCACCCAGTTGCTGCGCGCCAAGGGCGTGGTCGGCCGCTTCGTCGAATTCTTCGGGCCGGGCGTGTCGGCTTTGTCGGTCGCCGACCGCGCGACCATCGCCAACATGGCCCCCGAATATGGCGCGACCTGCGGCTTCTTCCCGATCGACGACAAGACGCTCGACTATATGCGACTCACCGGCCGACCCGATCAGGACATCGCGCTGACCGAAGCCTATGCCAAGGCGCAGGGCATGTGGCTCGACGCCGGCGCCGCCGATCCAGTGTTCACCGAGACGCTGCGGCTCGACATGTCGACGGTAGAGCCGAGCCTCGCCGGCCCGAAACGGCCCCAGGACAAGGTGGTCCTTTCGCAGGTCGACGACGAGTTCCTCGCCAATTTCTCCAAGGAATATGGCCACCAGCCCGAGACGATGGGCAACCGCGTCGCCGTGCCGGGCGAGGACCACGACCTCGGCCATGGCGACGTCGTCATCGCCGCGATCACCTCGTGCACCAACACCTCCAACCCGTCGGTGCTGGTCGCCGCCGGCCTGGTCGCGCGCAAGGCGCGGGCGCTGGGACTGAACAGCAAGCCCTGGGTCAAGACCAGCCTCGCCCCGGGCAGCCAGGTCGTCACCGACTATCTCGACCGCGCGGGCCTCAGCGAGGATCTGAACGCGCTCGGCTTCGACCTGGTCGGCTATGGCTGCACCACCTGCATCGGCAATTCTGGGCCGCTGCCCGAGCCGATCTCCACCGCGATCAACAAGAACGACCTGGTCGCCGCCTCCGTCCTGTCGGGCAACCGCAATTTCGAAGGCCGCGTCTCGCCGGACGTCCGCGCCAACTACCTCGCCTCGCCGCCCTTGGTCGTCGCTTATGCGGTGAAGGGGACGGTGACCGGCGACATGATCGACGAGCCGATCGGCCAGGACCAGAACGGGACCGACGTCTTCCTCAAGGACATCTGGCCCTCCAACGACGAGATCCGGAGTTTGATCGACCAATATGTGAACGGCGACATGTTCCGCTCGCGCTATGGCGACGTCTACAAGGGAGACATCCGCTGGCAGGGCATCGCCGTCACCGGCGGCGATACCTATGGCTGGCCGGCCGGATCGACCTACATCGCCAACCCGCCCTATTTCGAGGGGATGACGATGACGCCGGTGCCGCCGACCGACATCGTCGACGCAAGGCCGCTGGCGATCCTCGGCGATTCGATCACCACCGACCACATCAGCCCCGCCGGCGCGATCAAGCTGGACAGCCCCGCCGGCAAGTTCCTGTCCGACCACCAGGTCGCCCGCGCCGACTTCAATTCCTACGGCGCGCGGCGCGGCAACCACGACGTGATGATGCGCGGCACCTTCGCCAACATCAGGATCAAGAACAAGCTGGTCCCCGGCATCGAGGGCGGCATCACCAAATATATCCCGACCGGCGAGGTCATGCCGATCTACGATGCGGCGATGAAATACAAGGCGACGGGAACGCCGCTGGTGATCGTCGCCGGCAAGGAATACGGCACCGGGTCGTCGCGCGACTGGGCGGCCAAGGGCACCAATCTGCTGGGCGTGCGCGCGGTCATCGCCGAGACGTTCGAGCGCATTCACCGCTCGAACCTGGTCGGCATGGGCATCGTTCCGCTCCAGTTCGTCGACGCGGTCCCCGAATTCGACGGCACCGAGACCTTCACCATCCTCGGCATCGCCGATTTGACCCCGCGCAAGGAGGTGGCGGTCAAGGTCACCAAGGCGGACGGGACCAGCTCGAGCTTCGCCGCGCGGGTCAGGATCGATACCGCCAACGAGCTCGAATATTTCCGCCACGGCGGCATCCTCCACTACGTGCTGCGGTCGCTGGCGCGCGGGAGCGCATGATGGGATCGGGCGCGGCGCGGATCCTTGTCGCGCTCGCCTTGCTCGGCGCGGCCCCAGCCGCGTCCGCCTTCGCCCAGGCGGTATACGCGAGCGCGCAGCCCGCGCCCAATTCGCCGCAGCGCCGCGCGATCCTCGACGCCCTACGTCCCGCGGTCGCCCGTGCGCTCGGCAATCCGATCGAATTCGTGGTGACGACGGCGCGGGTCCATGACGGCTGGGCCCTGGTCGTCGCCGAGCCGCAGCGTCCAGGCGGCGGCCGGATCGACATCAGGCGTGCTTATCCGCGCGACTGGGAGAATATGGACGGTCTCACAGTCACGGCGATACTGCGCTTCCGCGGTGGGCGCTGGACCCTGGTCGATCACGCCATCGGCGCGACCGACGTCTGGTATTGCGGCGGCGCGACCGGGGCGCCGAGGGCGCTCACCAATTGCTGATCCTGATCGAGATCGCCGGCTGGGCGGGCGCGGCCCTGGTCCTGGGCGCCTATCTGCTGCTTTCGATGGGGCGGCTGACCGGCGAATCGATCGTCTACCAGGTCATGAACGTGGTCGGCGCGGCGGGCTTCGCGGTAAACGGATGGTGGCACGGCGCCGTCCCGTCGGCGACGTTGAACGTGGTCTGGCTGTTGATCGGAGCATTTGCCCTATGGCGGATACGGGCAAGCAGGGCCTCGTCGACCTCAGCCACCTGATCGAGGAAGGCATGGTCACCTACCGGGGACTGCCGGGGCCGCATATCTGCGACTTCTGGAGGCGCGAGGACTCGGCAAAAAATTACGACGACGGCGCGAGCTTCCAGATCGGGCGGATCGACATGGTCGCCAATACCGGCACCTATCTCGATTCGCCCTTCCACCGTTATTCCGAGGGCAAGGATCTGGCCGGGCTCGACCTCGCCCAGCTCGCTGCTTTGCCCGGCATGGTCGTCCACGCCGCCGGCCCGGCGATCGACGCCGGCGCCTTCGAGGGCCTGGACGTCGCCGGCAAGGCGGTGCTGGTCCACAGCGGCTGGGACCGGCACTGGCGGACCGACGCCTATGCGCACGGCCATCCCTTCCTCACCGAAGCGGCGGCGCGGCTGCTGGCCGATCGCGGCGCCGCCCTGGTCGGCATCGACAGCTACAATATCGACGACACCAGCGGGAGAACGCGGCCGGTCCACACCCTGTTGCTCGGCACGGACATTCCGATCTGCGAGCATATGACCAACCTCGGCGCGCTGCCCGACTCGGGCTTCGCCTTCACCGCCGTTCCGCCGAAAATCGCCGGCATGGGGACGTTTCCGGTGCGGGCGTTCGCCAGGATAGGCTGAGCCCCTTCCTTTCCTGAACGGCGCGCAACGCCGCATTCAGCGGCTCGTCAGTTCCATCGCCGTAACGATCGACTCCCCACCTTCTGGAGGAGATCGCGTCATGCTCCGTCCCTGTCTCGTCGTGCTTGCCGTCGCCGCCGCTTCGCCGCTCCAGGCCACCCCGCCGCCGCCCAATCCGCAGATCGACTTTCCCGGATACGCCCAGCTGACCGGGGAGGTCCGCGACTATCGCCGGACCCGCCTAATCGGCTGGCAGGCCTTCCTCGCCGCCGCCACCGACCCCGACGTCCTGATCCTCGACGCGCGGTCCGAACGGCAATTCGCCGCCGGCCATATCGCCGGCGCGGTCAACGTGCCGCTTCCCGAGTTCAGCGCCGAGCGCCTCGCCGAGGTGATCGGCCGCACCGACCGGCCGATCCTGATCTACTGCAACAACAATTTCCGGAATAACCGGCCGCCGGTGGCCCTGAAATCCGGCCCGGTCGCGCTCAACATTCCGACCTTCATCCACCTCGTCGCCTACGGCTATCGCAACATCCGCGAGCTCAACGACGTGATGAGCATCGACGATCCGCGCATGCCCTGGGTGCGGGGCCCGGGCGCGACCGCCGCGCCTTCGCTTCCGTCCGCGCCGAGGCGCGCCGAGTAAGCCTGAACACAGGAGGTTCCCATGCTCCGTTCCTGTCTTGCCGTGCTCGCGCTCGCCGCCGCCGCGCCACTCGCCGCCGCGCCGGTCCCGCCGGCAAATCCCCAGATCGATTATGCCGGCTTCCGCAGCCTCGCCGGCGAGGTCGAGGCCTATCGCCAGACCCGCCTGGTCGGCTGGCAGGAATTCGCGGCGGCGGCGCGGCGGCCGCGGGCGCTGATCCTCGACGCGCGCTCGGCCGAAGCCTATCGCGCCGGCCATATCAGGGGCGCGGTCAACCTGCCCTTCACCGACTTCACGGCGGAGAGCCTGGCCCGCGTCATCGGCCGCGCCGACCGTCCGATCCTGATCTACTGCAACAACAATTTCCGCAACGACCGGCCGCCGGTGATGCTCAAGTCGGTGCGGCTCGCGCTCAACATCCAGACCTTCATCAACCTCGTCGGCTACGGCTACCGCAACGTCCGCGAGCTGAACGAGGTTGTGGATTTCGATGACCCGAGAATCGGCTGGGTAAGAGGCTAGGCCGCGTCCGCTTCCGCGGCCTCCGCCATCAGCCGCCGGCGCTGGAAGGGATAGAAGAACTGGCGCCAGTAGCCGGGGGGCACCTTTTCCGGGACGCCGTAATTTTCCGGCCAGCGGCCGGGGGGCATGTGGAAGGTGCCGAACAGGCGGTCGAACAGGGGGAAGTGGATGGCGAAATTCTTGTCGACCGCTTCCGCTTCCAGGCCGTGGTGCCAATGGTGGAAGCGCGGCGTCGCGAGGTAGGAACCGAGCCGGTCGAAATCGCCCTTCACATTGGCGTGGAGCAGCGAGGAATAGACGTAGACCAAGCCGACATAGATTTGCAGCGCGACCGGCGAATAGCCGAAGGTCAACATCGGCACCGCGGTGATGCCGCGCAGCGCGACGATCTCGACGAAATGCATGCGCGAGCCGGCGAGCCAGTCCATCGCCCTTGTGCTGTGGTGGACGGCGTGGAAGCCCCACAGGAAGGGGACTTTGTGGAACAGCCGGTGGAACCAATATTGGATGAAGTCGGTCAGCACCATGATCTCGGCGACCTGCAGGATCAAAGGCTGGTTGCCGATCGCGGCGCGGATGCCGCCGAGGCGCGCGGTCTGGTCGACGATGGCGAGCGAGGGCGCAAAGGTGAGGAAGGAAATGATTTGCACCATCATGGAGCTGACCAAGAAGTAGAAGAGGTCCTCGCGCCAGTCGACGCGGAACAGGCGCTGGTCGGGGCGATGGGGCAGGAAGCGTTCGAGCGGCGCGAACATCAGGCCGGCGAGCGCCATGTTGAGAATGAAGAAATCCAAGCCGAAGAAGATGCCCCAGTTGCGGGTCTCGGTGGCGGTGGCGTTGGCGCCGCCCATCAGCGCCGCGGCGAGGGCGATGGCCAAGGCGGTGAAGCCCAGCACCTTGTTGCGGCGGAGCATCAGGCTGATTACCGCCAGGCCGTAGGCGGCGAGAATGATGAAATGCACGGCGGGGCGGAAGGCCGCGGAATCGCGCAGCACGGCCAGCTGCGGCGTGCCGAGCCAGGCCGGAAAGCGCAGCACCAGGACCATGGCGAAGGCGGCGATCGAAAGCAGGAAGGCAAAGAGGCCGGCATACCAGCCGCTGCCGAAGCGGCGCTCGGCGACCGGGGCCTGAAGCTCCTCGTGCAGCGGATCGAGCGCCGATTCTTCCATTTGCCTAACTCCCACCCCTTCAGGGTCTTCTATGACGCCGCCTCGCTCCCGGCAATGCGGGGTCCGGCCGCGGCGAAGGCCGGACCGGGCGCGCTCAGCACTTCATGGACCTTGCGGGCGAGCTGATCGACGGTGAACGGCTTGGCGAGCAGGGGGATGGCGCAGTCGTGCCCGTCTTCACCGGCCAGAGCGTCGTGGCTGTAGCCGGTGGTGAACAGGATCCGCGTCGCCGGCCGTTCGGCCATGATCCGCTCGGCGAGCTGGCGGCCGCTCATGCCGGGCATGACCATGTCGGTGAACAACAGGTCGATGCGCGGTTCGATGGTGAAGATCGCCAGCGCCTGCGCGGCGTCGCCGGCCTCGACCACGGCGTAGCCGAGGTCGCGCAGTGCATCGACCGTCATCCGCCGCACCTGCACCTCGTCCTCGACGACGAGTATCGTACGGTCGGACGCGCCGACCGGAATCTCGCCGAGGGGGAAGCGCTCCTCGACGGTGACGTGATGGCCGAGATGTCGGGGAAGGTAGAGCCGGACCGCCGTGCCCGCGCCCGGCTCGGAATGGATTTCGACATGGCCGCCCGATTGCCGGGCATAGCCGAACACCTGGCTGAGCCCGAGGCCGGTGCCCTCGCCCACGGGCTTGGTCGTGTAGAAGGGCTCGAAGGCGCGCTCGACCTGTTCGGGGCCCATGCCGGCGCCGGTGTCGCGGACCTCGATCAGGACATAGTCGCCGGGGAGCGCCTCGGCGTCGGCCCCGAGGTGGCGCTCGTCGAGTTCGAATTTGCTGGTGAGGATCGTCAGCCGTCCGCCCTCGGGCATGGCGTCGCGGCCGTTGACCGCGAGGTTGACGAGGGCGTTTTCGAGCTGGGCGGGATCGGCGAAGGCAAGCCACAGATCGGCGCCCAAAGCGATTTCGAAGGCGATATGCTCGCCGATCGAGCGCCGCAGCAGCTCCGACATGCCGCTGACCAGCTGGTTGGCGTCAACCGATTGCGGCTCGAGCGGCTGGCGGCGCGAGAAAGCGAGCAGTCGGGACGTCAGGATCGCCGCCCGGCGGGCGCCCTCCACCGCATTGTCGATATAGGCGGCGACCTTGGGATGCTCGTCGCCGGTGAGGCGCCTTTTCGCCATGTCCAGCGATCCGGTGACGATGGCGAGCATGTTGTTGAAGTCGTGGGCGATGCCGCCGGTCAGCTGGCCGATCGATTCCATCTTCTGCATCTGCCTCAGCTTCGCCTCGGCCCGGTCACGCTCGGCAATCTCCTCCTCGAGTGCGCGGCCGCGCTCGGCGACTCGATCCTGCAGCTCGGCGTTGAGCTGACGCAGCTGTTCCTCGCCCCGGGACTGAATCTCGTGCGCGACCAGGACCGACCGGATCAGCGCGATCACCGTCGCATTGACGACGACGAAGAGGACGATCGCGATCCAGCCCCCCGGCCGGTCGGCGCCGAGCGAGCGGACCGGGTCGATCAGATAATAATCCGCGAACAGGGTGGAGAGGATCAGAGCGACCACGCCCGGGCCGGTGCCGCCGAAAAATGCGGAAAGCAGGACCGCGAAATAGAAGGTGACGAACGGATAGCCGGTGAAGGTCGGCCCGAACGAGAGGCGGATCCACAAGGCGGCGAAGCTGAGCACGACCGCCAGCGCGAAACCCGGCCAGCGGCGGGCGCGAAACGGCTCGGTCATCGCGATCAGGTTCATGGCCATGGGGTAACAAAGCGGGGCGGGGTCGGCCAGTCGGACAAATCCCCGATCCCCATTCAGAGCGCGGCGGCCAGCCAGTCGGGAATGATCGCGCCGTCGAGATCGTCGGTCCGCCGATGCTCGACGGCGAGGCCGAGCTCCGGATAATGGATCCGTGTCCGCGGCCCCGGCGCGTCGGTCGGGACCACGACCAGGCGGCGGTTGACCTTGTTGCGCCAGTTCATCCGCGCCGTATTTTCCTGGCCGACATAGCAGCCCTTGGAGAAGCTGACCCCGTTCAGCTCGGCGGCATTGCATTCGAGCCACAGAATCTTGTCGGCGCCCAGCTCGGCGACGCCCTCGGTGACGCCGAGCGCGAGCCGGTGGGCGAACCAGGACGTGGCCGGTTCGGCGGCGGGCGCCAGCCAGCGCCGGCCGAGCGCTTCGAGCCGGGGATCGGCGACGCCGTCATTTCCCGTCGGCGACCAATGGACCGCCAGTTCCTCGTCGCGGCCAATCGCGATCGCCCGGCGCAGGCGATAGAGGCCAAGGCGCCGCGCCAGCGCATCCGCCTGTCCGGCCTCGCAGTCCACCAGCACGTCGTCGCCGTCCGCCCACAGGATGAAATCGAACAAAGCCTTGCCCTGCGCGGTCAGCAGGCCAGCCCAGAGCGGCTTGCCGGTCGCAAGCGCCTCCATATCGCTGGTCACCAGCCCCTGGAGGAAGCCGCGCACATCCTCGCCGGTCAGGCGAAGCAGCGCGCGATCGATGAGGGTGGTCCCGGCCATGTTCAGCAGTTAGGGATGCCGCGAGCCCGAAGGAACCCCCGAAGAAAAGATGGCATCGCCCCAATCCCTCACCATCAGGCGGCCCGACGACTGGCACGTCCACCTACGCGACGGCGCGATGCTGGAAGCGGTTGCGGTCCATACCGCCCGCCAGTTCGCGCGCGCGATCGTGATGCCGAACCTGACGCCGCCGGTGATCGCGCCGGCCGACGCCGAGGCCTATCGCCGCCGCATCCTCGCCGCCCTGCCGGCTGAGGCGGACTTCAGGCCGCTGATGACCTGCTACCTCATTGATCATGCCGACGCCGGCGCGATCGAGACCGGCTTCGAGGCCGGCAGCTTCGCCGCGGCCAAGCTCTATCCCGCCCATGCCACCACCAACGCCGCCCACGGCGTCACCGATATCGAGACGCTTCGTCCGGCCCTGGAAGCCATGGAGCGGATCGGTATGCCTTTGCTCGTCCATGGCGAGGTGACCGACCCGGCGGTCGACATCTTCGACCGCGAGGCGGTGTTCATCGATCGCGTGCTGGCGCCGCTGATCGCCGATCTTCCCGGCCTGAAAGTGGTTCTCGAACATATCACCACCGCCGAGGCCGCCGCGTTCGTCGAAAGCGCGGGGCCGAACGTCGCGGCGACGGTGACCCCGCACCATCTCGTCATCAACCGCAACGCGATGTTCGCGGGTGGCCTCAGGCCCCATGCCTATTGCCTGCCGGTGGCCAAGCGCGAGAAGCACCGCCTGGCGATCCGCCGCGCGGCGACATCGGGATCGCCCAAATTCTTCCTTGGCACCGACAGCGCGCCGCACGCCCGCGAAGCCAAGGAATCGGCCTGCGGATGCGCCGGCATCTTCAACGCCCCCTTCGCGCTCGAGACCTATGCGACGGTGTTCGAAGAAGAAGGCGCGCTCGACCGGTTCGAGGGCTTCGCCTCGGAGCACGGGCCGCGTTTCTACGGGCTGCCGCTGAACGAGGGGCGGATCACGCTGGAGCGCGTGCCGGTCACCGTGCCGGAGGGCGAGTCGGGCGTGCGATTCTTCATGGCGGGCGAGACCTTGCCCTGGCGGCTGGCGAACTAGGCGACCGTCAGAAGGGTAACCACCTGTTCCTCTCCGAGAAGCGCATATAGCCGACGTTGAGGCCGAGCCTGAGGCCTGCGCCGAGCCGGATCGGGATCAGGACGACGTCGCCGCGGCGCAGATACTGGGCGTTGAAGCCGCCTATGAAATAGGCATGGCCCTCGCCGCCCGGAAAGCGGCGGAACAGGCTTTGGCTGTCGTGGAGGTTGTAGACCAGGACGAACACCTTGTTGACGTCGCCGCCGACGTCGAAGCCCAGCGACGGACCGGTCCAGTAGACGGCGCGGTCGCCCTCGATCTGGTGGTGCATCGTCCCCGAGCCGTAGCGGACGCCGAGCATGAAGGCGCCGCCGGCTTCCTGGCCGGCGATGTAGGCGGTGGGAAGACCCTGGTCGCGAAGGATGTTCTCGAGGATATGGGCGAGATCGCGCGCACCTCGGCCGAACACGCCCTCGGCGGCGGTGAAGACGTCCTCGCGGGGAACGGCATCCGGCGCCGGCGCGGCCGGCGGCGGGACGGCGGCCTGCGGCGCGGTCTGGCCGTCATAGGCCTGATCCTGGCCCTGCGGCTCGATCGGGGCATAGGCGTCGGGTGCGGGCGGGACCGCGTCGGCCTCCGGATCCTGGGCCGGGGCAGGCGCGGGCGTATTGGTCGTCGCCGGCGGGGTGCTCTGCCAGCTGTCGGGGCGGCTGGGATCGACGTTCTGGATCTGGGCGGCGACCGGCGCGGCGCCGGCGAACAGCAGCATCGCGGCCGCGATATTCACGAATGATTTCAGCATGGCACTTCCCCCACACGCTCCTCGACCAAAGATAACGCCCCCCAACCTTTCCCGTCCATGAATCGGCGGCGAACCGAGTCCCTCCCGCGCCCAAACGAGCATTCGGCGAGGCGATTTGCGATATTATTGCCCGCCGGGCCGGCTGCCGAGCGCGCATTAATACGCTAGCCGGCCGCCAGCGCCGCCGTCATTCGCTTGACCCGCCGGGTCCCCGCGGTGAAGAATGAGGCGATGGAGGCCGACGAGAGCATCCCGGCGCCGGCGCCCCAGAGCGACCGTCTCGTCATCGCCGCTTCGTCGCTGGGCACCGTCTTCGAATGGTTCGACTTCTACCTCTACGGCCTGCTGGCGGCGATCATCTCCGCCCAGTTCTTCTCGGGCGTCAACGAGACGACCGGCTTCATCTTCGCCCTCGCCGCCTTCGCCGCCGGCTTCGCGGTCCGGCCGTTCGGGGCGGTCCTGTTCGGCAGGATCGGCGACCTGGTCGGCCGCAAGAACACCTTCCTCGTCACCATGGGGATCATGGGCCTTTCGACCTTCGCCGTCGGCCTGCTGCCGAGCTACGCCTCGGCCGGGGTCGTCGCGCCGATCCTGCTGGTCGCGCTGCGCCTGCTCCAGGGCCTGGCGCTGGGCGGCGAATATGGTGGCGCCGCGACTTACGTCGCCGAGCACGCCCCCGCCCACCGCCGCGGCCTCTACACCAGCTTCATCCAGACAACCGCGACCCTCGGCCTGTTCGCGGCCCTGCTGGTCGTCATCGCCGTCCGCACCTGGCTGGGCGAGGCGGCCTTCGCGGCCTGGGGCTGGCGGATTCCGTTCCTGCTTTCCATCCTGCTGCTCGCCGTCTCGCTGTGGATCCGCATGAAGCTGGAGGAAAGTCCGGTCTTCCGGCGGATGAAGGCCGAGGGCAAAGGCTCGAAGGCCCCGCTGACCGAGGCCTTCGCCCGCTGGTCGAACCTCAAATTCGTCCTCATCGCTTTGTTCGGCGCGGTCGCTGGCCAGGCGGTGGTCTGGTATGCGGGCCAGTTCTACGCGCTCTTCTTCCTCGAGCGGACATTGCGGGTCGACGGCGGCACCGCCAACATCCTGATCGCGATCGCGCTGGCGCTGGCCACGCCCTTCTTCATCCTGTTCGGCTGGCTGTCGGACCGGATCGGCCGGAAGAAGATCATCCTCGCCGGCTGCGCACTCGCCGCGCTCACCTATTTTCCTTTGTTCGAAGCTCTGGCGAGAGCCGCCAATCCGGCGCTCTACGCCGCCACCGCCTCGGCGCCGGTGCGCGTCGTCGCCAACCCCGCGGAATGCTCGTTCCAGTTCGATCCGATCGGCCGCAACAAGTTCGACACGCGTTCGTGCGACGTCGTCAAATCCTTCCTCGCCCGCTCGGGCGTTGGCTATGCCAACATCGCCGGACCGCCGGGCGGCGCCCGCCTCGAGATCGGCGGCTTCACCCTCGCCGCGCCCGATCCACGCGCGATTCCGCCGGGCCCCGACCGTGCCGCCGCGATCGCCGCCTTCCAGGCCGAGGCGCGCGCCGCCTTGACCCAGGCCGGCTATCCCGAGCGCGCCGACCCGGCGGCGATCAACCGGCCGCTGGTCGTCCTCATCCTCTTCATCCTCGTCCTCTATGTGACGATGGTCTACGGCCCGATCGCCGCCCTGCTGGTGGAGCTGTTCCCGACGCGGATCCGCTACAGCTCGATGTCTTTACCCTATCATATCGGCAATGGCTGGTTCGGCGGCTTCCTCCCCACCACCGCCTTCGCCATGGTCGCCGCGACCGGGGATATCTATTACGGTCTGTGGTACCCGATCATTGTCGCGCTGCTGACCGTCGCGGTGGGCATCCTTTTCCTGCCCGAGACGTTCCGGCGCCGCCTGGAAGAGTGAAAGGCGGGAAATCGGCCAGTGCCAAACGGGTCCGGTTGATTGATCGGCTTCGCGCCCATATAGGCGGTGCCCTTGGGCCTTCCCGGAGACGTGGGTGAGTGGCTGAAACCAGCGGTTTGCTAAACCGCCGTAGGGGGATTACTCCTACCGAGGGTTCGAATCCCTCCGTCTCCGCCACGGTAAGGCAATCAATCCCTCATCGCTGCTCCCCGCGCCAGCCGGGATCGAGTCAAGCCGGGTCAGCTTGAGACCTCTTCACGGCTGCGACCTGGCGGCGGGCCGCAGGCCACGCTGGACGCTCCATCCGATCGTTCGATTCGGCCGACTCGAGGGCCGAATGGGCTGGTCGAAAGCCCTGTCCGGTCCCTGGAGTCGCGCATTGGTTGGACTTTGCCGCACGATGGCTAGCGAAGCCGGCCCGGGCCAAGTTCGAAGACGCACAACCGCCGCCGGCGGCAATGGACCCCGTCGAGACCGTGAAACCAATTCCTTTTCCGCCACATACTTGAACAACTTCCGAGCCGCTCTCTTTGTTACCGCCAAGAACCGATCGAGCGAACGGCTTCGGCACATTGCCAAAAAAGCAACCGCCTATTGCAGAGCCCCGCTTCCGGTGGTTATTCAATTTACAGCACAACGGAGGAAGCCATGAAGATATTCAGAAATCTCATGTTTGCGTTTGTTGCCGTGTTTGCCTTTGTTTCGATCACACCCGCCCATGCCCAGGCGTCGCGCACGTGGGTTTCGGGGGTCGGCGACGATCTCAATCCCTGCAGCCGCACGGCTCCCTGCAAGACCTTTGCCGGTGCCATTTCCAAGACTGCGGCGGGCGGCGAAATCAACTGCCTCGATCCGGGTGGATTCGGCGCCTTCACGGCGACCAAATCGATCACCATCGATTGCACGGGTACCCTGGGGGGCATTCTTGCTTCCAGCACCACCGGCGTTCTCATCAACACGGCGGGCGTGCACGTCGTCCTGCGGGGCATTTCCATCAACGGCGGTCCGCCCGCGATCACCGGCCTGCATGGCGTTCGCTTCCTCCAGGGAGCGTCGCTTTCGCTTGAGCACGTCAACATCTCGAACTTCAACTCGGCGTCGGCCGGCGCGGGCAACGGCATCACCTTCACGCCCAGCACGGCCGCCGAACTTCAGTTGAACGATGTCACCATCGTGAACTGCGGCAGCACCGGTTCGACGGCAGGTGTCTTCGTTTCGCCGACCGGCGCGGGCACCGCTGCGGGAACGCTCGACAACGTGCGACTGCTCAACAACACCGGAATCGGCCTGTTCGTGTCCGGCGCCTCGACAATCGTCCTGGTCAACTCGAACGTCAGCCAGAACACCAGCTTCGGCCTGCGGACGAGTGGTGGAGCGCCCCTCGTGCGGGTTGGCAATACGACCATCGTGGGCAACGGCACCGGCGTTTCGCCCGCGGCCGGGGCCATTGCCAGCTACGGCACCAATCGGGTGAACAGCAACACGACCGACGGAGTCTTCTCCGGGGCCGTCGTTCCCCAGCAATA
>DATDAU010000051.1:0-75202 GCA_036525215.1 Allosphingosinicella sp. | reverse complement strand
GATCGCGCACGATTTCAATAATCTGCTGACCGGCATCCTCAGCTACAGCGACCTGATCCTCCAGGAGCTCCGGCCGGACGACCCCCTGAGAACCGACGTGGAGCAGATCCGCGACGCCGGCCAGCGTGCCGCCGGCCTGACCCGTCAACTGCTCGCGTTCAGCCGCCGGCAACTGCTCAACCCGCGGGTGGTATCGCTCAATCTGACGGTCACCGAGCTCGAGCCGATGCTCCGGCGGTTGCTCGGGCCCGAGATCACCTTGGAAACCGAGCTGGAGCCCGAGCTGGGCCACATCGTTGTGGATCCGGGCCAGATCGAGCAGGTGCTCGTCAACCTGATGCGCAACGCCGCCGATGCGCTCGCCGCCAACCCGCCCTGGACCGAACGGCGGCTGACGATCATCACCCGCGACCTCGCCGAAGAAGGCGTGGTGAGCTTCCGCATCGCCGACAATGGACCGGGTGTCGCTCCAGAGATGCTCGATCGCCTGTTCAAGCCGTTCGTCACCTCCAAGCAGCACGGCCTCGGCATGGGATTGTCGATCTGCCGGATCATTGTCGAAGCGCATGGCGGCACCATCGACGTGGAGAGTGAATTGGGCGCGGGCACTTCCTTCACCGTCCGCCTGCCGCGCCCGGCCGGCGCCGCCGCCTGTCACGAAATAGGCGCCGCCTGATCGCTGGCACGATGGCAAACGGCTGCCCGGACGAGCAAGGCCATTACCCCGAGGGGCAGATATGGTGCGTGGACTGATCGCGATTGTCGATGACGACGAACCGGTAAGGCTTTCGACGGCCGACCTGCTCGCGCGCCTCGGCTACGAGACCGTCCTGTTCAAGTCCGGGGACGAATTCCTCGCATTGGCCGACCGCGCCGGGATCGGCTGCGTCCTGCTCGATTTGCAGATGCCGGGGCGGGACGGGCTCGCGGTTCTGCAGGCTCTTGGAGTCGAAGGTGAGTTTCCGCCCGTGCTGATTCTCACCGCGCATGGCGATATTCCCGCGGCGGTCGAGGCGATCAAGCTCGGCGCCCGCGATTTCATGGAAAAGCCCTATGAGCCCGATCTCCTCATGACCAAGATCGAGCAGGCCATGCTCACGCCGGCCAGCCCGGCCGCCGGCGGAGGTCTCGATCCCGAGGCCGTGGCCCTGGTCGCGGGCCTGAGCGGGCGGCAGCGCGAGGTTCTCGACGGCATCGTCAGGGGCCTGCAGAACAAGGTCATCGCCTACGAGCTGGACATCAGCATCCGCACGGTAGAGGCCTATCGCGCCCAGTTGATGGACCGGCTCGGCGCGCGCGGAACGGCGGATGCAGTGCGGGTCGCGATCGCCGCCGGCTTCCTGAACGAAGCCGCTTCGCGGAACTTGCGCCGGCCCGGCCGCGACGTCCGGGACGATCCGCCGGTGACGATGCCGGCACCGCGCCCGCTATAGTCACAGCGCGATTCGCCCTTCGGGCAGGCCGCGGCGCAGCTTCGGCAGCGGCGCGGGGACGGGCGGCACCTCGATCGGCCGGGCCGTTTCCCGTGCTGTCGTCGCCATTCGTTCGAACAGGCTGAGATTCCCCATCCGGATTTCCCGAAGCGGCATGGCCGGCGCGCTTTCCGCCGGTGGTTCCGCCTCGACGGGGAAAGGATCGATGATCGGGAAAGCGGCGGCATCCTCGGGCGGATCGAGCGTGAGCGCGCATTCGATGGTGAGCAGCAGCTCGTCCTCGGCCGCCTCCTCCTCCGGGATGGGCCGCGGCCTGGCCGGTTCGATCCGCGGAATGACGATCGGCGCCTCGAGCGGCGGCTTCGCCGAATCGATGCCGGTGGCGACGACCGAAACCCGGATCCGCCCTTCGAGATCCGCGTTGAAGGCCGAGCCCCAGATGATGTCGGCCTCGGGATCGACCATCTCCTTGACGTAGTTGGCGACCTCGTCGACCTCCATCAGCCGCATGTCGGCGCCGCCCTGGATCGAGATGATCAGGCCCTTGGCGCCGCCGAGCGCGTCGTCGAGCAGCGGATTGTAGATGGCCTGTTCGGCGGAGCGCAGCGCGCGGTCCTCGCCGCTCGCCTCGCCGCACCCGATCACCGCCTTGCCCATGCCCGCCATGATCGTGCGGATGTCGGCGAAATCGAGGTTGATCATCCCCGGCATGATCATCAGGTCGGTGATTCCGCGCACCCCCTGCTGCAGGATCTCGTCGGCGAGGTCGAAGGCGGCCTTGAACGTCGTCGCCGGGTTGGCGAGTCGGAACAGATTCTGGTTCGGGATCACGATCAACGTGTCGACATGGTCGCGCAGCGCCTCGAGGCCCAGTTCGGCGGCGCGGGCCCGCCGCGTGCCTTCGAAGGCGAAGGGCTTGGTCACCACCGCGACCGTTAGGATGCCCTGGCTGCGCGCCGCCCTGGCGATGATCGGCGCCGCGCCGGTGCCGGTGCCGCCCCCCAGGCCGGCGGCGATGAAGCACATATGGGCGCCTTCCAGCATGCGCTCGATCTCGGGAAGTGATTCCTCGGCGGCGGCGCGGCCGATCTCGGCGTGCGACCCGGCGCCGAGCCCGCTGGTGGTGTTGCGGCCGAGCTGGAGGATCTTGCTGGCGGGCGAATCGCGCAGCGCTTGGGCGTCGGTGTTGACCGCGATGAAGTCCAGCCCCTCGATGCCGCTGCGGATCATGTTGGCCACGGCATTGCCGCCCGCCCCGCCGACGCCGACCACGCTGATCCGCGGGCGAAGCTCGTTCAACTCCGGGTTCTTCTCGGTCATCGCCCGACCTTCCTGTTGTCCCGACTCGCTGGCCCGATCCTATGGACCGGCCGCATCGGCCCGCCACCTTGTAGTAATACGGCTGCGTTTCTCCCGGACCGGAGAAACCCCGGCGTACTAGTACGACGCGTGAATCTACCGGCTGCCGCCGGGGCCGGTTTTTCCCTAGTCGAAAGGGGTGGAGGGCGCTCCGCTCCCCCAGAACCGGATCGTGCTCCACATGTTTTGTTGCGTTTCGTTGCCGCATGGTCCGGAAGCTTCCGGTTTCCCAGATTTCCGGATCATGCGCCCGCGGCGCCGCGTGCGGGGTTGCTTGTGGTCGATCATCTGTTCAGCGGAAGTGCGCTTTGCGCCGTGAACGAAAAAGGGAGACTCCTCCTTCCCGGCTTCGTCCGCTTTACTCTTGCCCGGCGCACGGACGCCCGCTCCCTGCTGATCGGGAGCCACGAACATGATCCCTGCCTCATCGCCTATGACGCGGCCTATGCGCGTGCGCTCCACGCCGATTGCGAGCGGCGCCGGATCGCCGAGGAACGCGACGCGCCCGCGGCCAGCGCGAGGCGGCTCCGGCGGCTTTTCGGCCTCGCCGAGACGGCGGCGATCGACGAGCAAGGCGCGATCGTCCTCCCGCCGATGGTCCGCCGCCACGCCCGGATCGGGGCGCAGGCGCTGGTCGTGGGCATCGGCGGGGCGTTCGAACTCTGGGACCCCGAGGCCGCGCTCGGCCATGACGATCCCGGCCTCCGCGAGCTCGCGGCCTTCCACAAGGAGGTTCGCCATGTCGCCTAGGGCCTCAACGCAAGACAGGAGGTGGCCGTGAAGCTGGCTTGCCTGCTCGACGGCCACCAGGCCGCCTATGCCGACGTCCGCAACCAGGGCCTTCGCTTCAGCCAGTGCCGGCTATGCGGCTGCGATCTGATCCGGATGGGGGGCGGCTGGAAACCGGCGCCGAAGGAATTTCGAGTCGTCTGGCGGCCGGCGGGCGCGCCCGCGCCCGAGCCGGCGCCGCTGCGCCTGGTCCGCAACCTTCCCGTTCCCAGCCGGCCGGCCTTCTGGCGGCGCATGGATCGGATGGGACATATCATGCGGCGCTCGGCCGCTTTGGCTGCTGACGATCTGAGGGCCGCCCGGGGCGCGCTGGCTCGCCTCGGCCGGGTCCTTCGCCTGCCGCGCCGCCCGCGCCAGCTCCTTCTTCCGATGAAGCTGCCCGCCAGGATCCCGCCTGGAAGCCTGGCGCTTCGCGTCATCGGATCGCTGCTCGAGAAGCTGTCATCCTTGACCGGGGCGATGAGCCGGGCCGCGATCAGGAAATCGGCGACATTCACGCCGAAGGCCATGTCCCCCGCGCCCGAATACGACTGGGGGATCGAGGCGATGCGCCGCGATCCGCCGGTCGTGCTGCTCGCCTTCCAAGCTACGATGGAGAACGACTACGATCCGCCTTGCAATTTGCCGGGGTGGCTCGCCGTCGAAGAGGGCGCGGGGGCTACCTCTTCGGGGGCGGCGGCGAGCCGCCGGGGCGCGCCGCCGGGCGCAGGAAGCTGGCGTCGACCCAGCCCGTGACCGCGGTGTTGCGGAGCGAGCCGACCCGGCACCATTGCCGTCCCTCCGCCGCGCGGCAGCCGAAATTGCGCAGGACATTGCCGTCCGCGGCCGAGCCGACGCCGCGGCTCGTGGTCGAGGGCGTTTCGTGGAAGATGAGAAGGCCGCCCGTGCCGACCCCGTCGACGCTCCAATATTCGGGACCGGCGGCGACGGCGCCGGTGAGGTTGATGTCGATCATATGGCGCGAGGCGTCGCCCCGGCGGGCATAATTGGCCCTCAGATAGACGCGAATCCGATAGGAGCCGTTCACCGGCAGGACCTGGTCGTAACTCCCACCGGAAATCGTGCCGTCGTGGAGGGCTTCGCCGTCGCCGGGGCCGTAGAGGTTGAAGAAGGATTCGCCGTTCCTGCTCGAGAAGCGGATGTTCAGGCGCTGGCCGCGATTGGCCGGGAGCAGATAATCGACCACCTCATTGCCGACCAGCCGGCCCTCATAATGGGCGCCGGAAGCGCCGGGCACGAAGGCAACGGCCACGGTCCGCGTCGCCTCCGGCAGCTGAGCGGCGGCCGGTTGAAGCGCCGCCGCTGCGGCGATGAGCAGGAATGCGCGAAAACGGATCATCTTTGCCCCCTCAAAAAATCCCGCCTCGGCGGATTCGTCCCGAACCCTGTTGAATAGCAAATTTCGGAACGCATGCGAACCAAGGCTGTTTGCATCATTTTTTCAAACCGGAGCGGGTTCGTCTACCTGTTTCACCGATACCCTTTGCCCGATCATCTCGGCAAAGCCGAAGCTGGTCATGAAGGCGATGTCGGTGGCGTCGCGGCCGCTGCAGATCCGCACCAGCCCTTCCGGCGGGGCGAGGCCGCTGGCGTCGACCCCGTGCCAGGCGCCGTCCAGCCAGACCTCGACCAGAGCGTGGAAATCGGGCGGGTCGAGCCGCCAGGCGTAGGCCGAGATCAGGCGCGCCGGAATGCCGGCGGCGCGGGCGAAGCTCGCCAGCAGATGGGCATAGTCGCGGCACACGCCCTGGCGCGAGACGAAGACGTCGGCGGCGGTGGTGGCGGTGTCGCTCGAGCCGGGCACATAAGCCATTTCCCGCGACACCCATTCGGCCATGGCCTGGATCTTGGCGCCGCCGGCGAGGGCGCCGAAACGTTGCTCGACGAAGGGCTCGAACCGGTCGGCCTCGCAATAGCGGCTGGGCCAGAGATAAGGAACGACTCCGGCGGGCAGGCCGATCAGCTCGGAAGCCCGGAGCGCGGCGAGATCCTCCGGCCGGTGGTCGACGTCCACCGTCGCCCGATATTCGGCGTGGAACGACCCCTGGGCACGCATCCAGGTGCGCCGGCTGATCCCGTCCTCGTCCGGAATCGGCCGCAGCGGCCCGGCGCCGCCGACCTTGAGCAGATCCTCGACCAGTTTCTGGTCCGGCGTCTGCGCCACCTCGAGCGCGAGCAGCACGTCCGTGGGCTCGCGGAAATGATAATCGAGATCGGCCTGGATCGAGAGACGCATGGCGCCCGCCTAGGCCCAAGCCGGGGCGGTGGAAAGAACCCTAAGTGCAGACGCCCTCATATTGGATCGTCCGCCGGCGACTGCTGCGAAGGTCGGTGAGCCCGGCGCAGCGCGCATATTCGGAGGCGCGGTGGACGCCGCCGCTGGGGCAGGTCATCGCTCGAAGCGGCGGATAGCGGCGCCCGCGAGGCTCGCGGCGGATGCCGCCGTCGGTGCCGATCCACAGAAGCTGGCCACCATGGTCGATCAATATCTCGGAGCCGCTGATCGCCAGCGGCTGATAGTCGACCGGCGCGCTCCAGCGCATCGCCGATTCGGGATAGGTCCCGGTCTCGGCGATCAGCTCGGGCGTGAGTCCGTCCCGGCCGCCCTCGCGCCAGGGCGGCATGGCGGAAAGGCGGACGATGGCGATGTTCCCGCAAGGATGGGGGTCGACCCGGACGACTCCCGTCCGACGGGCGACGGTGTCGCCGTCCGCCCACAAGGCGACCCGATAGGTCGCGGGAGCCGCGGCGGTGGCGGCGAGGAAGATCAGGGGCGCGACGAGGCTTCGCGCCGACATTTATCTTGCGGGCAGCGGTGCCGGCGCCGTCTGTGCGGGAGCCGTTGTCGGCGCGTTGGTGGCCGGTGGCGGGAGCGCGGGTGCGGTCGCGGCGGCGGGCGGGCCGAGGGCCGGACCCGGCGCCGCCGACGGCGCGACGGCGGGCCGCTCCGGCCGGGTGGTCGGCGCCCGGTCGAGACGCTGTCCGGGCCGCAATATGCTCTGGCAATAGCCGCCGTCGCAGACCAGCATCGCGCCCGATTCGGTGTTGATGCGGACGACCTTGCCGTCGGGGGCGACCACGGCGTCATAATGGGGCGGCGAGGGGCGGGCATAGACGGCCAGGCCGATCATCGCCGCGGCGATGACCAGGCCGGTGACGATCCGGCCGGTGACGCGGTCGATCAGCTCGCCGACCGTCATCTCCCGCTCGGTCTCGCGGTCTTCCCTTCCCCGCCAGAACGGACGTCCTTCGTCCCGAAGCGCCATCTTTCTCTCCCCGTTCGTCGCGGCCCGATCGGGCCGCGCACTTCGATCCTGTCAGCCGAATGCTAGCATGGATGGACGATCACTTTCACCTGTCCGCCTTCATCCCGCTCGGCGTTTCGCGTACACCCTGGTGTGAGTGTTATTCAGATAATACACCTGGGCAAATGGCGGGGGCAAGGACAATCATCGCAGGTAACCGAATTCAGCGGCTGCTCGACGCTCGCGATTTCCCCTGGCGCGAAAGCCAGGCCGACCTGATCGCCCGTCACTTCATCGTCGACGACCCCTGGTACGGGCGTCACCGGATCGTTCTGGTGGACCGGGAACCGCCCTTGTTCGCGGGCCTGCTTCGCCCGGTCCACTTCGAGGCCGATCCGGACAGCGACCCGTCAATGCCGCCGCTGCGGCTGACCGGCTGGCTGTGGGCCGGGCGCAAGGGACTGCTTCAGAGCCGGGCCATGGCGTCGCTCGGGCAGGCTGCGGACGCGCTGCGGGCGGCGCTGGGCCCACCCGAAGCCGACGACACGTCCAACACGCGCGGCTGGCGCTGGCGCGATGGGCCGGCCTCGGTCGCGCTCTCCTGCTTCCCGCCGACGCTCAACCGGGGCTCGGCTTCGGGCAGCGCGGGCCGCCGCGTTTCCGAGGCCTGCCGCTTCACCATCCTGACTGGCTATCGCGCGGACTGCACGGACGAGGAGCGGGGCTGGATAGAGGCGTTCGCGCCTTTCGCGACTCTGTTCGACGGCCAGGATCGTACCGACATCGCCGCCCTCGCACCGCGCCAGGCCGTGCTCGACTATGTCCGCGAGCCCTTCCCCGGCTGCGAGCGTGTGCGAGGCGCGATCGGGCGAAGCGCCGGTGGCGAGGCAGTGATCCTGGCCACAGACCAGCTCTATGTCGTGCCGGCGCCCGAGGTCGATCATGTGCATGTCGACCGGATGACCGCCGGACGCGGCCCTGGCCAGGCGGTCATGAGCCTGGCTTGCCGCGGCCGTTTCGGGTCCCGCCCGGTCCGCCGCATCAACGCCGCCTTCGCCGCCAATCCCGACGGGCTGAACGAACGCGCCGCGCGGATCGCCGAGTGGCTCGGCGTGCCCTGTCTGCTGGGCGATCCCTACCCCGACGGGTGAAGACCCCGCGCCGGCGCAACCGGCTGGCCCTTCGCGGGTTATTCTCTCGGTGGAGCGTCGGATGGACCGGAAGCGATCACAGGGTCCGGCGACGGACGCACAAGGGAAGGGGCAGATCGGCGACGTCCTGCGCGCCACCTTCGGCGCGCCCGACATCGGCGAAAGCGACGACGAGATGACCCGCCTGCTGCTTCACCTGTCGCATGAGCCCATAGCGCCCGCGCCGAAGAAGGCGGCAAAGGCCGTTTCCGAGCCGGCGAAGCGCAGGGGTTGGCTGCGCCGCAAGCGGCCTTCCTGAATCAGGCGATGTTCACGGGATTGGCCGCTTCGTGCGGCGCGTCCGCGGCGATGAGATGGCGTACCGAAGCGGGGCTGGTGGCGAAATTGGCCTCGGTGATCGCGGCATAGATGTCGAGTTCCGGCGAGGCGGGTCGATAGCGTGCGCCGCCCGCCACCAATTCGACCAGGCCCGCCGCCGCCAGTGATTTCAGGCTCTGGGCGACGACCAGGTCGCTGGCGCGCAATTCCCGCACCATTTCGGCCTGGCTTGGCGCGCGCTGGCGGTTGGTGCGGAGGAAGGACAGTAATTCCACCGCCCAGACTGACCGGAAGGTGGCGCGAATGAAGTCGGATACTTGCTGCCTGCTCGGCACGGTGAGCCGAAATCCTTCTCCGGCCAGTGTCGGAGACTCGAAGCGCCCACCCGCGACGGGTTTCTAGTCCGGCGGGAGAATCAGGCAAGCTTAATCTCGATCAAGGGTGCGGGGCGGCGCGTTTTTTTCATGGGAAATTTAACGAACGCCTTGTTATCATGGCGCTCGGAACGGGAATCTACATCGGATTCGAGCGGGGGGCCGCGAAGGAGCGATGTGTGAACGACCTTTCCCCCGGCGACTTTCTTGATCGCCGACTGTTGGTAGGCGCTCTCCGCAGCTTGCGGCGGGGCGACTTTTCCGTGCGCCTTCCCGAAGACCTTCCCGGCATGGACGGCGAGATCGCCACCTTGTTCAACGAGGTGGTCGGCCTCGAAGAGCAGATGACCGAGGAATTCGAGCGGCTCTCGATCATGGTCGGCAAGGAAGGCAAGATCGGCCAGCGCGGACGTGTGCGCGGCGCCACCGGCGGCTGGGAAGCCAAGTTGCGGTCGATCAATGAGCTGATCGAGGACATGGTCCAGCCGACCGCCGAGGTCGCCCGCGTCATCGGCGCGGTCGCCAAGGGCGACCTGTCGCAGGCGATGACGGTCGAGATCGACGGCCGGCCGCTGCGCGGCGAGTTCCTTCGCATCGGCAAGATCGTCAACACCATGGTGGCGCAGCTCGCTTCCTTCGCCTCGGAGGTGACCCGCGTCGCCCGCGAGGTCGGCACCGAGGGCAAACTTGGCGGCCAGGCCAATGTGAAGGGCGTCGCCGGCACCTGGAAGGACCTTACCGACAACGTGAACGCGATGGCGACCAACCTCACCGGCCAGGTCCGCAACATCGCCGAAGTGACCACCGCGGTGGCCTCGGGCGACCTTTCCAAGAAGATCACCGTCGAGGTGAAGGGCGAGATTCTCGAGCTCAAGAACACGATCAACGTCATGGTCGACCAGCTCAACAGCTTCGCCTCGGAGGTGACGCGCGTCGCGCGCGAGGTCGGCACCGAGGGCAAGCTGGGCGGCCAGGCGCGTGTCGAGGGCGTCGCCGGCACCTGGAAGGACCTGACCGACAACGTCAACTCGATGGCCGAGAACCTCACCGGCCAGGTCCGCAACATCGCCGAAGTGACCACCGCCGTGGCCTCGGGCGACCTCTCCAAGAAGATCACGGTCGACGTGAAGGGCGAGATCCTCGAGCTCAAGAACACGATCAACGTCATGGTCGACCAGCTGAACGCCTTCGCCTCCGAAGTAACGCGCGTGGCGCGCGAGGTCGGCACCGAGGGTAAATTGGGTGGCCAGGCGCAGGTGCCAGGCGTCGGCGGCACCTGGAAGGATCTGACCGACAACGTCAACCTGATGGCCGACAATTTGACCGGCCAGGTCCGCAACATCGCCGAGGTGACCACCGCAGTGGCGAGGGGCGATCTGTCTAAGAAGATCACGGTCGACGTGAAGGGCGAGATCCTCGAGCTCAAGAACACCATCAACGTCATGGTCGATCAGCTCAACAGCTTCGCCTCGGAAGTGACCCGCGTCGCCCGTGAGGTCGGCACCGAGGGCAAATTGGGCGGCCAGGCGGCGGTGCCCGGCGTCGCCGGCACCTGGGCGGACCTCACCGACAACGTCAATTTGATGGCGGCCAACCTCACCGGCCAGGTCCGCAACATCGCCGAGGTCACGACCGCGGTGGCGAGGGGCGATCTGTCGAAAAAGATCACCGTCGACGTGAAGGGCGAGATCCTCGAGCTCAAGAACACGATCAACGTCATGGTCGATCAGCTCAACGCCTTCGCCTCGGAGGTGACGCGCGTCGCCCGCGAAGTGGGCTCGGAGGGCAAATTGGGCGGCCAGGCCCAGGTCGAAGGCGTCGGCGGCACCTGGAAGGACCTCACCGAGAACGTGAACCTGATGGCCGCGAATCTCACCGGCCAGGTCCGCAACATCGCCGAGGTGACCACCGCCGTGGCGCTGGGCGACCTTTCGAAGAAGATCACGGTCGACGTGAAGGGCGAGATCCTCGAGCTTAAGAACACGATCAACACCATGGTTGACCAGCTCAACAGCTTCGCCTCGGAGGTGACCCGCGTCGCCCGCGAGGTCGGCACCGAGGGCAAGTTGGGTGGACAGGCGCAGGTCCGCGGCGTCGCCGGCACCTGGGCCGACCTCACCGACAATGTGAACCTGATGGCCGACAACCTCACCGGCCAGGTCCGCAACATTGCCGAGGTCACGACCGCGGTGGCGAGAGGCGACCTTTCCAAGAAGATCACCGTCGACGTGAAGGGCGAGATCCTCGAGCTCAAGAACACGATCAACGTCATGGTCGATCAGCTCAACAGCTTCGCCTCGGAGGTGACGCGCGTCGCGCGCGAGGTCGGCACCGAGGGCAAGCTGGGCGGTCAGGCCCAGGTGCCCGGGGTCGGCGGGACGTGGAAGGACTTGACCGATAACGTCAATCTGATGGCCACTAACCTAACCAATCAGGTTCGCGGCATCGCCGACGTCGTGACCGCGGTGGCGCAGGGCAACCTCAAGCGCAAGCTGACCGTGGACGCCAAGGGCGAGATCGCGGCCCTCGCCGAGACCATCAACTTCATGATCGAGACCTTGTCGACCTTCGGCGACCAGGTGACCAGCATGGCCCGCGAGGTCGGCGTCGAGGGCCGGCTGGGCGGACAGGCGCGGGTTCCGGGCGCCGCCGGCCTGTGGCGCGACCTCACCGACAACGTCAACCAGCTCGCCGCCAACCTGACCAACCAGGTCCGCTCGATCGCCGACGTGGCGACGTCGGTGACCAAGGGCGACCTCACCCGTTCGATCGCGGTCGAGGCGTCGGGTGAGATGGCGGCGCTCAAGGACACGATCAACGAGATGATCCGCAATTTGAAGGAGCAGACGCTCAAGAATGCGGAGCAGGACTGGTTGAAGACCAACCTCGCCCGCTTCTCGCGCATGCTTCAGGGCGAGCGCGACCTGGCGACGGTGTCGAACCTGATCATGTCCGAGCTGGCGCCGCTGGTGAACGCCCAATATGGCGTCTTCTACGTCACCAAGCGCGAGGAAGACGAAACCAGGCTCGAGCTGGTCGCCAGCTACGGCGCCGAGAGCCACGACGATCTGCGCCGCGAGTTCAACCTTCGCGAAGGGCTGGTTGGCCAGGCGGCGGCCGACAAGCGGCCGATCCTGCTCGAAAACGTGCCCGGCGACTTCATCCGCATCGGCTCCGGCCTCGGCCATTCGGCGCCGGCCAACATCAACATCCTGCCGGCCCTGTTCGAGGACGACGTCAAGGCGGTGATCGAGCTCGCCTCTTTCAGCGAGTTCAACGAAACCCACCAGAACTTCCTCGATCAGCTGATGGAATCGATCGGCATCGTCCTCAACACCATCGCCGCGACGATGCGCACCGAGGGCCTCCTGAAGCAGTCGCAATTGCTCACGCAGGAATTGCAGGCCCGCCAGACCGAGCTCACCACCAAGCAGGAGGAGCTGCACAACACCAACGAGGAGCTGCAGGAAAAGGCGCAGCTGCTCGAGAACGAGAAGAAGCAGGTCGAGGCCAAGAATCTCGAGATCGACATGGCGCGGCGCGCGGTCGAGGAGAAGGCCGAGCAGCTCGCCCTGACTTCCAAGTACAAGTCCGAATTCCTCGCCAATATGAGCCATGAGCTGAGGACGCCGCTCAATTCGCTGCTGATCCTGTCGAAGCTCCTGGCCGACAATCCGCAGGGCAACCTCAACGAGAAGCAGACCGAATTCGCCCGCACCATCCACGGCGCCGGATCGGACCTGCTCAACCTGATCAACGACATTCTCGACCTTTCCAAGATCGAGTCGGGTACGGTGTCGATCGAGCTTGGCGACATGGCTTTGAGCAGCCTCAAGCTGCATATGGACCGAACCTTTCGCCAGCTCGCCGCCGACAAGGCGCTCGATTACGTCGTCGATTTCGATCCGACCCTGCCCGCCACCATTCGTACCGACGAGAAGCGGCTCCAGCAGGTGGTGCTGAACCTCCTTTCCAACGCCTTCAAGTTCACCCAGCAGGGCGGCGTCACCCTGGCCGTTCGCGGCGCCACCAGCGGCTGGAGCACCAACCATCCGGTGCTCCGCGGCGTCGACAGGGCGATCGAGATCTCGGTCACCGACACCGGCATCGGCATTCCCGAGGACAAGCAGAAACTGATCTTCGAGGCCTTCCAGCAGGCCGACGGCACCACCAGCCGCAAATATGGCGGCACCGGGCTCGGCCTCTCGATCAGCCGCGAGATCGCCCGCCTGCTCGGCGGCGAACTGCAGGTCACCTCGAAGCCCGGCGAAGGCTCCACCTTCACCCTGTTCGTGCCATTGGAGACGGCGGCGATCGCCGCCACCGGCCTGCCGACCACCACCGCTCGCTACGACAATAGCGGCGCCCACGTGCCGTCGGCGCTGCCGGCGACCCTGGAGGTGGTCGACGACCGCGACAATCTCGGCAGCGACCCGTTCGTCCTGATCATCGAGGACGACGTCACCTTCGCCTCGATCCTGCTCGATCTCGCCCGCGAGGCCGGGCTCAAGGGAGTGGTGTCGACCGCCGGCTCGGGCACGCTTGCCATCGCCCGCAAGCTGCGCCCGGACGGGATCACGCTCGATCTCGGCCTCGACGACATCAACGGCTTCGTCCTGCTCGACCTGTTGAAGCACGACGCCGAGACCGGCGACATTCCGATCCACGTCATCTCGGGCGCCGAGGAGCTCGATTACGTCAGCGAGATCGGCGCCTTCGGCATCACCGGCAAGCCGGCCGAGCACAAGGAGCTGGCCAAGGTCTTCCGCAATATCCGTGCCCAGGCCAAGCCCGGGCGCAAGCGCCGCGCGCGGCCGCGCGACGGCGCGCCGCCGGTCCAGCGCCAACTGCCCGAGCTCGCCGGCGCCAAAATCCTGATCGTCGACGACGATATCAGGAACATTTACTCCCTCACGAGCGTCCTGGAGAGCTACGACGTCGAAGTTCTGCACGCCGAGCGGGGAAGGGACGGCATCCTCATCCTCGAACAGACGCCCGGCATCGACGCCGCCCTGATCGATATCATGATGCCCGAAATGGACGGCTACGAGACCATGAAGCAGATCAGGGCCGAGCCCGAGCTCGCCAGCATTCCCCTGATCGCCGTCACCGCCAAGGCGATGAAGGGCGACCGCCAGAAGTGCCTCGATGCGGGCGCGTCGGACTATATCGCCAAGCCGGTCGACATCGAATTGCTGCTCGCTTTGCTCCGGGTCTGGATCGGCAAGGCGCGCAGCCAACTGGCCGAACCGGCGCTGACCCAGACGGCGGCGGAATGAGCGGATGAGTCCGACCCGGGCTGCAACACCGCCGCCGGCCAGGGCGGACAGGGTCGCCGCTGTCGATGCCGGTGCCGGGCGCGCGCGCGTACTCGTCGTCGACGACGACGAGCGCAATCTGCTCGCGATCCGCAACGTGATCGAGGACCTGGCCGAGGTCGAGGTCGCCGCGTCCGGCGACGAGGCGCTGCGCCATCTGCTCAGCGGCGAGTTCGCCGTGATCCTGCTCGACGTCTACATGCCCGGCCTCGACGGCTACGAGACCGCCGCCATCATTCGGGGCCGCGAGCAGACCAAGCGGATCCCGATCGTGTTCCTGTCGGCGGTGAACAAGGAAAAAGAGCATCTGATGCGCGGCTATGCGATGGGCGCGGTCGATTATGTGTTCAAGCCGGTCGAGCCGGTGGTCCTGCGCTCGAAAGTGGCGGTGTTCGTCGAATTGTTCGAGATGACCCGGGAGATCCAGCGCAAGGCGGCGGAACAGCAGGAGCTGCTCGACGCCAATCTCAGGATCGAGCAGGCGCTGAGGCTGGCCGAGCAGCAGAAGGCGGCGATCATCGAATCGCTGCCGATCATCCTCTATCTCGAGGCCGCCGACGCCAAGCCGCGCGTTCCCCAGTTCGTCGGCGGCAATTTCGCGGCGGTGACCGGATTCCCGTTCGACGCGGTGGCGAACAATCCGAATCTGTGGGTCGAGCGGCTCCATCCCGACGACAGGGATCGGGTGCTGAAGGCGATGGAGGACCGGGGCCGGACCGGTTCGATGGCGATCGAATATCGCTGGCGCTGCGCCAACGACGAATATCGCCACTTCCTCGACCAGGCCGTGCTGTTGCGCGAAGGCGACGGCGCCCCCGACCGCTACGCCGGAACCCTGCTCGACGTGACCGACCGCAAGGAGCTGGAAAGGGAGCTGTTGCAGGCGCGCAAGATGGACGCGATCGGCCAGCTCACCGGAGGCATCGCCCACGATTTCAACAACCTCCTCGCCGCGGTCCTCGGCGGCATCGACCTGATCGAGCGGCGGGCCACCCTCTCGGCCGAGCAGCGCAAGATCATGGGCATGACCCGCCACGCCGCCGAGCAGGGAACGCAGCTGGTCGGGCGGCTGCTCGCCTTCGCCCGCCGTCAGCAGCTGAGTCCGAGCGAGATCGATGTCGGCCGGCTGTCGGAGAGCGTGACCGAATTGCTCGCCCACACGCTTGGCGGGCTGGTGACCCTGGAATGGCGGAGCGACAAGAAGGTCTGGGACGCCTTCGCCGACAGCGCCCAGCTCGAGCTCGCCTTGATGAACCTGATCCTCAACGCCCGCGACGCCATGCCGAAGGGCGGAAGGGTCGGCGTCATCGCCCGCAACGCCAAGGTACCGGCGATCAACCCGCAGGATCTGCCGCCGGGCGACTATGTCGTGCTCGCCGTCACCGACCACGGCTCGGGCATTCCGGCCCATCTGCTCGAGCAGGTGACCGAGCCCTTCTTCACCACCAAGGACGTCGGCAAGGGGACCGGCCTCGGCCTGTCGATGGTCTACGGCTTCGCCCGCCAGTCCGGCGGCGCGATGGAGATTGCGTCGCGGGTCGGCCAGGGCACGACGGTGGAGATCTGGCTGCCGCGCGCGCGCAAGCGCCAGCGCGGCGACGCCGCTCGGCCGGCGGCGGCCCCGGCGGCGGCCGACGTGCCGTCGCTGCGCATCCTCCTGGTCGACGACCATGACGCGGTGCGCGAGACCACCGCCGGCATGCTCTGCGACATGGGCCATGTTGTCGAGGCGGCGGAGAATGGCCCGATCATGCTCGACAAATTGCGCGCCGCGCCCGCCGGCTACGACCTCGTGGTCACCGATTACGCGATGCCGCACATGTCGGGCGGCGACATGCTCGAACAGGCGCGCAAGATCCGACCGGACCTGCCCGGCATCATCATCAGCGGCTACGCCGATAGCCAGGCGATGGCGCAGCGGCCCGAGGAAGTCGTGGTCCTGACCAAGCCCTTCACCACCGAGCAGATGCGCTGTGCGATCTGCACCGTGGTCGCGCCCCCCGGCCGCGAGGGCGCGGCGGCCTGACGCCGACGGACCCTAATCGAGGCCGTCGAAGGGGTCGCCGTCCAGTGCGCCGCCGTTGCTCGCCACCACCCGGGCGTAGAAAAGCGCGCTGTCCTTGGGGGTACGCTCCTGGGTCGCGAAATCGACATGGACGATGCCGAAGCGCTTGGAATAGCCCAATGACCATTCGAGATTGTCGAGCAGCGACCAGGCCATGTAGCCGCGGATGTCGGCGCCGGCCGCGATCGCGGCGTGAACGGCGCGAAGGTGGCGGTGCAGATAGTCGACGCGAAGCGGATCGCGCACGCGGCCGGCGCTTGCCGTCGGCGGATCGAAGAAGGCGGAGCCGTTTTCGGTGATGGTGACGGGCGGGTTGCCGTAGCGCTCCTTCACCCAGAGCAGGGTGTCGGTGAGCCCCTGTTCGAACACTTCCCAGCCGGTTTCGGAATAGGTCTTGCCGGGCTGCCGGACGTAATCGGCGCCGACCGGCCATTTCGCCGGATCGTCCTTCATCACGCCGCGCGTGTAATAGTTGACCCCGAGCCAGTCGATCGGCTGGGCGGCGAGTTCAAGCTCCTCTCTCGTCCAGGGCCTCCAGGCGTCGCCGAAAATCTCCGCCATTTCCTCGGGGGAGCCCAGGCCAAAGGCGGGATCGAGATATTGGCGGTTCATATAGGCATCGGAGCGCCGGGTCGCAGCCAGGTCGGCCTCGCCCTCGCCGGCCGGATATTTGGGCTCGATATTGACGACCAGGCCGATCTCGTGGGCGCCGACCTCGCGATAGCGCTTCACCGCTGCGCCGTGGGCGAGCATCAGGTTGCGCGAGGCGATCGGGGTTTCGAACAGGCTGTTATGCCCGGGCGCGAGCGCGCCGTGGAGATAGCCGCCATCGGTCACCACCCAGGGCTCGTTGAGCGTCGCCCATTTCCGGACGCGGCCGTCGAGCTTGCGGAACAGGGCCTCGCCATAATCGGCGAACCAGTGGGCGATGTCGGGGTTGAGCCAGCCGCCGCGATCGTCGAGCGCTGCCGGCAGGTCCCAGTGATAGAGAGTGGGAAGCGGTTCGATCCCCGCCTCGAGCAGCGCATCGACGAGGCGGTCGTAGAAATCGAGGCCGGGCAGGTTGATCTCGCCAGTTCCTTGCGGGAAGACGCGGCCCCAGGCGATGCTGAACCGATAGGCCTTGAGGCCCAGCCGGGTCATCAACGCAACGTCGTCGCGATAGCGCCGATAATGGTCACAGGCGACGTCGCCGGTGTCGCCATTGACGGTCTTGCCGGGGGTGTGGGCGAAACGCTGCCAGATACTCGGACCCGCTCCGTCGGCCAGCGGCGAACCCTCGATCTGATAGGCCGAGGTCGCGCTCCCCCACAAAAACCCCTCGGGAAAGACTGTTTTGCTGGTCATTGCGGGGTTCCTGTACGCACGGGAGGACATGGCGGCGCGTTAGCCGAAGCGGCCGGGCCGACATAGGGAATTGCGGGGCGAATCCGGCTCATGGCAGAAGGATGCTCCCGCTAGGCCCGGGCAGGCGGAGCTCGCCGCGGGCGGAGGAGGGCGCGGCCAGGACGAGGCCGCCGGGAGGCGCCCCGCCTTCGAGCCGCCAGGTGAAGCGGGTCCGGCCACCCCGCTCGCGCATCGAGTAGCTGAGGAGCCCATAAGGGGTGCGCAGTCCGCCGATGGCGATTCCGCCGTCGGCGAGCCAGGCCCGCGGCACCCCGGCGGCAAGGACGAGGGCGCCGTCGCCGCGCTCGAAGGCGAGCATGTCGAGCACCGCATTGATGAAATCGGACGCGACCCAGCCGTGCGGCATGTCACCCAGGAAGCGCGGTGCGCGCGGCGCGCGGCCGACCACCTCGGCCCACTGGTTCCAGCCGGCGGGACGGCGATCGGCCATGAAGAAATCGACCAGCTCCATCGCGCGATCGCGCCAGCCGAGGCGGACGAAGGCGCCGACGTTGCGCCATTCATAGGGCGTATAAGCCTCCCAGGACCGCGTGCCGTCGCGCCGCGCGGTGAATTCGGTCCAATAGCGCTCGAAGGTCGCGGTCACCGCCCCCCGCGGAAGCCGGTCCAGTTCGTTGGCGGGCGAGAGTGCGACGGTGGTCGAAGTCGCGTCGAAATCGCCGAGATCGGCGGCGCCGGGCAGGAAGTCGATGCGGTGGATTTCTCCGGCAGCGGCGATCGAGGCCAGGATGTCGGCACGGAATTCATCGGCGTTGGCCTGCAACGCGCGCGCCTGGACATGATCTCCCATTCGGCCGGCCAGCCAGGCCGCATCCTTGAGACCGGTCAATGCCCAGAAATCGTCCCAGTAGGAGTGCATTGGCTGCGCCGAATAGCCTTCGTGACTGATCGACGGCGGCAGCAGGCCGAAGAAAGCGCGGCTCGTGCCGATGCGGTTGGCAGGGATGCGCGTGCTCTGGCGCAGGCGCTCGATATGGCCGGCCGCCGCCACGACCCGCGGCCACATGAGGCGGAGACGCTCGGGGTCGGGCTCGAAGCGCTGGAGCTGGGCGACGAGGTGGATGAATTCGCCGTCGCTGTCATTTTCCGGCACCGGATCGGCGCCGCGCGCATCGACGCAGCAGGGCACCTTGCCGTCGGGATATTGGTAGGGCGCGTAAAAGGCGAGAAAGTCGGCGGCCGCCTGCCCGTGTCCGAGACGGAGCAGGGCGGTCGACATCATCGCGCCGTCGCGAATCCAGGAACGGGCGTAGGAACGCGAACCGGGCCGCAGTGCCGGTCCTTCGCGGCTCATCAGGACCTGGGCGAGCGCCGAGCGCAGGGTAAAGAAGACTGGCTGCGCCGCCGCCGGGCCGCGAAAAGTGACCCGGCCAAGCTGCTCGCCCCATTCTTCGGCGGCCGCCTCCTGGGCTGCCGCCGCGTCGAGGGGCGCGGTCAGGCGGGTGGCGGCGCCGGGCGCCAATGCCACCGCAATCTCGCGCGTCTCCCCGGCGGCCAGGTGCATCCGGTAGACCATGGCGCCGGACGCCAGCCCGGTGGGATCGTCGACGGTGATCGTGCCGGGATCGGCCTGCGCCAGAGATT
Source organism: Allosphingosinicella sp. (assembly GCA_036525215.1). Classification (GTDB taxonomy): domain Bacteria; phylum Pseudomonadota; class Alphaproteobacteria; order Sphingomonadales; family Sphingomonadaceae; genus Allosphingosinicella. Next base: position 56,159 of record DATDAU010000051.1, on the reverse strand, counting down.
GCGGCAGCGGGCCGGAATCGAAGGGCGCGAGCCTGACTTCGTCGGGAGGCGAGGCGGGGCGAACCCGCACCGATCCGTTGACGTTCATTGCGCCGTCGGCCCAGGTCAGCGCCCCGATCGGGCTGACGCCGCCGCTGATGTTGAGGAACTGCTGCGGCGGATTGACCTGCAACGGGCGTATCGCGAGCACCAGGCCAATGTCCCGCGACGTCGCGCTCAGGTTGCGAAGCCGATAGCGGGCGATGATGTGATCGTCCTGCGCAAAAGCGGTGACGCCCAACGTCCAGCCCGGCCGGCGCCAAAGGACCTGCGGGATAGGCAGATATCCTTCAAGCAGGGTGTCGCTGGTTTCGACGTTCGCCCAGCCGGTCAGCCTGCCATCTTCCAGCACGAAGGGTTCGATCGAAAAACCGCCGCGGCCGGCCTCGATCGCACCGCTTTCGTCGATCAGCCCGCCATTGCCGCCGGCCGGCGGCGCGATCAGCGTCCAGTAATTCTGTTCGCCAAGGTAGGCCCGTGGCCAGGTTCCGCGCGGCTGGGCTGCAGCGACCGCGGCGAGGAAGGCGTTGGCGCTGGCCCCGAAGGCGAGCGGCTGGACCTCGACCTCGGCGAGCGCGGGACCGCCGGGCGGACCGGCGTTGGTCTGGATCCGGACGTAACGGGCCTCACTTTCCGGGAGCCGGATCCAGTCGGTGCCGCCATCGCTCCGTATCACCGTGTGGACGAACCGGTAGCGCCGGCCGTCGTCCGACGTGGCGACCACATAGGTGGTCGCGTGCCTGTCCTGAGCCCAGCGCAGGACCAGCCCGCCGAACTCGCGCACGTAGCCCAGATCGAGGTCGATGAAAGCGCCGGCGTGAGCCGTCCAGGCAGTCGCTGGGTCGCCGTCCACCGCCGCCGCGGCATCGCCGTCCCGGGAACGGGCGATCGGGCGCGGCGGGACGGCCGGCGGAATCGGCAGCGGGACAAGAATGAGGTCGTCGACCGCGACCCGGCCGCGGCCGCCGCCCGATCCTGCCGAGACGACGAATTCGATCGCGGCGATATTCCGCAGCGTGCGGTCCTCGGTCGGGCCCCAGGCGAATTCGATCTGGCGGCGGCGAATCCGCACGATAGTCCAGCCGTCCGGCGCAACCCAATCAGGCTCGCGGCGCCACCAGACGTTGGCACCGGAGGCGTCGACCAGCTTGACTTCGAGATTGTTGGCCGGTCCCTCGCCGCGGACGCGGAAGCGAAGCTCGAAATTCTCCGGCAGGTCGAGCGGCAGCGCGCGGCGGAGGACCGCATAGCCTGAGCCACGGCTGAAATCATAATCCAGCGCCAGCCCGCCCTCGAACGGCGCCGCGGAAGCGGTGACTCCGTCCGAGGCCGTAGCCCGCCAGTTCGCCGGCTGGCTGAAATCGTCGAGCAGCCTCGCCTGCTGCGCCGCCGCCGCGGACGGCGCGAGCAGGAGCGAGAACAGGAAGGGCAAAACGCCTGCCCAAAGCCTCATCCCTTGACGCTCCCGGCGAGCAGGCCCTGCAGATAATAACGCTGGAGGACGAGGAAGAGGACCAGCACGGGGAGGATGGTCAGAACCGAACCCGCCATCATCATCTCATTGTCCTGAACATGCTCGCGAGACAAAGCGGCGAGCGCCACCGGCAGTGTGTAACGATCCTGGTCGCTGAGCACGATCAAGGGCCACATGAAGTCGTTCCACGCGGCCAGGAAGGTGAACAAGGCGAGGGTGATCAGGATGGGGGTCAGCACAGGCACCACGATCTGGACGAAGATTCGTCCCTCGCCCGCGCCGTCCACCCGTGCCGCTTCCAGCAGTTCGTCGGGGATCGACAGGGCATATTGGCGGACCAGGAAGATGCCGAAAATGCTGGTCACCAGCGGCACCAGCACGCCGGCGAAGCTGTTGATTAGGCCCAGTTCCTTCAGCATCAGGAACAAGGGCAGCATCGTCACCTGCGACGGGATGACGAGCGCGGCGAGCAGGAGCTGGAAGAACCGGTCCCGGCCCCGAAAGCGCAGCTTGGCGAAGGCGTAGCCGGCGGCGGTGTTGAAGACGAGCGACAGCAACGTGGCCAGCGTCGCGACAATGACGCTGTTCAGGAAGTAATGGGCGATGCCGGTGGTCGCGAACAAGGCGCGATAGGCTCCGAGGCCCGGCGCCACGGGAAACAGCGGCGGCGGGAACCGGCTCGCCTCGCCCGGCGCCATCAACGAGACCGAGACCATCCACACCAAGGGAAACAAGGCGAAGCCGGCGAGCAGGACCAGCGCTGTCATGCGCAGCAACTGGCCGGCGAGGGATGGGCGCATCAGACCATCCCTCGGCTTTTGGCGATCCGGTACTGGATGGCGGTGAACAGGATCATGATCAGAAACAGGGCGAATGCGACCGCCGAAGCGAAGCCGAGATTCCACCACTTGAAGCCCTGATCGTACATGAAATAGAGAACACTGACGGTGCTTTCGGTTGGGCCGCCCTGGGTCATCACATAGGGTTCGGCGAAGAGCTGGAAATAGCCCGCCATGGTGAGCACCCCGACCAGCAGCAGCATCGGTCCGAGCGCGGGCAGGGTGACGTGGATGAAGCGCTGCCAGGCGCTGGCGCCGTCGATTCGCGCCGCTTCGTAGAGATCGTTGGGGATGACCTGCAGGCCGGCCAGCAGGATCACCATGTTGTAGCCGAAATTCTTCCACACCGCGAACAGGATGATCGCCGGCATGGCCGAACGGGGTTCGCCAAGCCAGTCGACCGGACCGACGCCGATCAGCTCGAGCCCGTAATTGATCATCCCGTAGCGGGTGTGCAGGAGATAGCGCCAGATCACGGCGACGGCGACCAGGGTGGTGACGACGGGCGCGAACAAGGCGGTGCGGAACAGGCCTGTCAGCCGGCCGATCGCGCCGTTGAGCAGCATCGCGGCGCCCAGCGACAGGCCGATCGAAAGCGGCACCCCGACGAGAACGAAATAGAAGGTGTTGGCGAGCGCCTTCCAGAAAAGCGGCGTCCGGACCAGCTCGGAATAATTGGCGAAGCCGACGAAGCGCGTCGTACCGGGATCGGCCAGCGAATAGAGATCGAAATCGGTGAGGCTGAGCGCGAAGGCGAGCAGCACCGGCACAAAGAAGAAGGTGCCAAGCATGGCCAGGGCCGGCCCTGCAAAGAGCCATCCGGCGCGCGAGCCCCGCCTCATCGCCTTGCCTCGGCACGGGCCAGCATCCAGCGGCGGCGCTCCAGGATCCGGTCGGCGTCGGCATCCAGCGTCGTCCGGAATTCGTCGGGCGTGATCTGGCCGGCGACGGCGCGTTCGCCGACGATCCGCATTTGCTGTGCGATCCGCTCCCATTCCGGAACCGCGGGCGGCGGCACGGCCCGCTCGAGCTGGTCGCGAAAAGCTGCGGCGTATCGATCATTGGCAAGCGCGGGCGCGCGCCAAACGCTGCGTCGCGCCGGAAGGTCGCCGCTTGCCTCGAAGAAGCGCAATTGAATGTCCGGCCGCGACAGATATTCGACCAGGCGCCAGGCGGCATCCTTGCGGGCCGAGCGCGCGAACAGCACCAGGCTGGCGCCGCCGGCGATCGATCCGCCAGGCCCGTTCGGCCCGGGCAAAGGCGCCGTCATCCAGTCTCCCTGCCGCTCGGGCGGCAGCCGTCGGCGAAACTCGCCGATCTGCCACGGACCGCTGATGTAGAAGACGAACCGGCCACGGGCGAATTCGTCGTGGACGTTGGAGATCTGCGTGTTGCTGAGCCGCGGCGCCAGCCCTTCGCGGAAAAGGCCGAAATAGAATTCGGAGGCGCGGGTGAAGCCCGGGGATCGGAAGTTCCCATAGCGGCCGTCGTCGCGCAGCAGCGGCTCGCTCTGTTGCAGCGCGAGCGCGAGCAAAGGCTCATATTCGTTGATCGGCAGCAACGCCGCATAATTGCCCGGGCCGGCGCGCGCCTTGATCGCGCGCATCGCCGCCAGCCAGCCGACCCAATCGGTCGGCGGCGTGGAATAGCCGGCCGCGCGCAACAGGTCGCTTCGATAGAAAAGCAATCTGGTGTCCGCATACCAGGGAATGCCCCAGGTCCTTCCGTTGACGACATTGCCGCGTAGCGGACCGTCGAAATAGTCGCGAAGATCGATTCCGGGCGACGCTGCGAGCCTCGCGTCGAGCGGCTCGATTGCCCCGAGCGCGACCATCTCGGCCACCCAGCTCGATCCCAATTGGGCGACGTCGGGGGTGGAATCGCCGGCGAAGGCGGTCAGCAATTTCTCATGGGCCGAGATGAACGGGATTTGCTGCACCTCGACCCGGATTCCGGGGTTCAGCCGCTCGAATTCCGGAATGAGCTGGGCGACGACTTCGCCTTCGCGGCCCATCGCCCAAAAGCGGACGACCTCGCGCCTGTCGCCATTGCCGCACGCGGCGAGCAGGGCCAGCAGGCCGGCAAGGAAGATGCGCGCGCCGTACCTCATCGGCCGAGCCAGCCGCCGGTGAAGCCGGCCCGTTCGAGGCCGCGGCGGATATGGGGATTGGAGCGCATCACCCGCCAGACCAGGCCGCTCCGGTAGTTCTCGATCATCGCCAGGATCGGGCCCTGATCGATGCCGAGATAATCGCTGTCGTACCAGCTGCGCCCGGGCAGGATCCGGCCGTGATGGACCCTGATGGCGGCGTTAGCGAAGCTGGGATTGAGCGAATCGAGAAAGCCGTAGGTGCCGTAGAGATTGGCGCCATGGTCGCTGCGCATGGCCTTCAGCGCGGGAAGGCAGATTTCGGGCGCGAAGGGCATCGAGCCGCCGACCGCGGTCGGCGCGACCGTGCCGTCGTCGAACTGGCCCGGGCCGCGGGCGGCATAGGTGCGGAACTGGCGCCGGCGCCCGCTTTCGTGAAGGACGATGTCGGCGGGCCCGTCGCAGGCGGTGAGCCCCCAGAGCCGCGGTCCGTAGCCGCGCCAGCCCATCGGGTTGGCCCGCGCATAGGCATATTGGGCGAGCGTCGCGCGGCGGCTGTTCTCGAAATAATCCAGGCCCTTCCCGCGCATGAAATCGTCCCGGATCCCGCGGAAATCGACCCAGAGATGGCTGTACTGGTGGCCGAACATGGGCGGGAAGCGGACGAAATCCTGGCCCCATTCGCGTCCCCAATGTTCGCCGAGCGAGGCCGACCAGGCGGTCCAGCTGGCCGGCCCCAGAGCGTTGTCCGGCGCGCCGATCGCGAGAATGTAGACCAGCATCGCCTCGCTATAGGCGCGCCAGTCATAGGGTAGGAATCCGCTCTCCGGATTCCAGCCCAGGGCAACGACGTCCGGCCGTGCTTGGGTCCATCTCCAGTCGACCCGGGCGTAGATGCGATCCGCCCGCTCGCGGATCTCGCGCTCTTCGGGCCGGTCGAAATAGCTCTGGCAGAAGAGCATGCCGGCGATCAGCAAGGCGGTGTCGACCGTCGACAGCTCGGTGGTTTCGAAGCGCGCGCCGCGCGCCATGTCGACGAAATGGTAGAAGAAGCCCTTGTGGCCGGTCATGCCGTGCGGCGCGTCGCCCTGCGGCGCTTCCTCCAGGAAGCGCAGGGTGGCGACGACGCGCGCGGCGGCGGCGGCGCGGCCGACGAACCGCCGCTCGACGCCGATCGGATAGGCGGTGAGCGCGAAGCCGACCGCGGCCATGCTGGCGAAGGAGGGAGTCGGGAAACGGTCCCGCGCCAACCCGTTTTCCGGGTTCGTGGTTTCCCAGAAGAACCGGAAGGTGCGGCGCTGGAGGTCGTCGAGAAAAACGTCGTCGCGGCGGCGCCCGGCGGCGAGCGCCGGCCAGGCCAGGCCGGCGCCGAGGCCGAGCGCCCCCAGTCTCATGAAATCGCGGCGGGTCGTCACGGCGTCACTCTTTACCTGCCCGGGCCGGCATTCAAGGCGCCGGAGCCGCGCTTCGGCTCCGGCGCAAGGGCTCAGAAGCGGATCGCCGCTCCGAACTGGAAGCTGCGCGGCGGCCCGGCGAGCGAATTGGGCCGCCCGAAGTTCGGGTTTCCGCCGCAGCAGGTGAAGCCGTCGGCCCCGCCATAATTGGCGTGGTTGAAGAGGTTGAAGACCTCCGCCGACAGGACGAGCTCGCTGCCGCTGAACAGCCTGATGGACTTCTGCAGCCTGAGATCGACCTGGAAGAAGTCCGGCAGATGGTTGAAATAGCCGATCTTGATATTGGCCGGCTGGAAGCCCGCCGAGGCGTCGATGACGTTGAACGGCAGGCCCGAGCTCCAGGTCAGGAGACCGGAGAGCTTGAAGTCCCACGGCAGGTCGACGATGCCGTTGATCACCACGCGGTGGCGCTCGTCGCCGGCATTGGGGACGAACGGGTCGGCGCTGATATTGGGGAAATCGAAATTGAACGAATAGCCCCGCTCGCGCGAATGGGCGTAGGTGTAAGCGAGGCCGACGCCCCAGCCCGACGCCTCGGTATAGGGCTTGTCGACCGACACATAGACCGCGTGATACCGCGTGGCGCGGGTGTTGAAGGCGGCGACGGCGTTGCTGAAGCCGTTGATCAGCGGGATGAAATCGTAAAAGCCGCCGGCATTGACCGCCACCGTGCGGTTGAGCGGCGCATAACCGATCTGGTCGTTCCCAAGGATGTAGGAATAGCTGATCGAAGTCCGGAAGGCGCCGAAGCGCTGTCTGAGACCGATGCTGAACTGGTCGGTATATGGCGTCTTGAGGTCATTGGGGATGGCCCGAAGCTCGGACGTGCCCGGCGACGTCGGATCGGCGGCAAGGCCGGCGAGCAGCGCGGCAAAGCCTGCCTCGGTCAGATAATTCGGATTCCACAGGATGGTCGGCCGGCCATCGCGCGGCAGTCCGTCGCGCGAGAAAAGAAGCTCGCCCGAACGATATTGAGTAAGCAGGGTCTCCTCCGCGGCGCTTCGGAACAGGGTCCGGTCGTAATAGCGGCCATAGCCACCGAAGATGACCGTCCGCTGATCGCCGTGAATGTCATAGGAAAAGCCGATGCGCGGCGCGAAATTATCATAGTCGGCGTCGCGGTTGTTGCCGGTGGAGATATAATCCTCGACGTCGAAGAAGCTTGGCTGGATTCTCGGATCCGCCCCCAGCGCTCGAAGCGCGGCCGCGGCCGCAGGCGACGTTACGAAGCTGTTGTTCTTGCTGTTGGAATCGAAGTCCCAGCGCAGCCCGGCATTGATCGTCAGATGTTCGTTCACTTCCCAATCGTCCTGGATGAACAGGCCGACCTGGGTGGTGTTCGCCTCCACGTTCGGATCGCCGCCGCCGAAGCGCACATTGGCCGGGAAGGTGAAGTCGAGATCGTCGGCGGTCGTCGGGGTGCCGCGATTGTCGCGGACGAACTCGAATTGCGGATTGGCATTCGGGCCGGTGCCGCCGACGCGATAGCTTTGGCGTGACAGTCGGACCCCCATCTTGACGAGGTGGCGGCCGTGCCAGTCGATGTTGGTGAGGCTCAGATTGTTGCGGAAGGTGAGGCCTTCCTGCTGCACGATCTGGAAATCGGCGCGGCCGCCGATCTGGATGATGCCCTGATAGATCTGGCCGAAGCCGGCTCCGCCGGCGGCACCGAACCGCAGGTCAGAGTTCAGATAGTCGAGCGACGCTTCGTTGAGGAAGGTGCCGCCCGTATAGGTATAGGAAAGGCGACCGGTATAGACGTCGTTGTCGACATTGGTGCCGCGGTCGCGCGACGCCTGGCCGCCAAAGTCGCGAAGGTCCGATTCGATCCTGAGGCTGCCGCTGAGCTCCAGCAGCTGGTTGTCGGCGATCTGCCAGGTCAATTTGCCGAAACCGAGATGCTCGCGGAACGGGCTCGCGAAGCTGCCGGCGTAATCGTTCACATTGAACGGCAGCAGCGCCTGATCGGCCGGGCTTCCGCCTGGAACGACATTGGCCGCCCGATCCTGGATGTTGGCTTCATAGCTGATGAAGAAGAACAGCCGGTCGCGGACGATCGGGCCGCCGATGGCCGCGCCATATTGATAGCGGGTGAGATCCGGTTCGGTGAGATTGTCGCGCCTGACGATGGCGTCGCGCGAGATCATGCCATCGTCCTGATAGGTTCCGAACAGCTCCCCGTGGAACTGGTTGGTGCCCGAACGGGTGATGGCCGTGATGATCGAGGTGCCGGCATCCTCATATTCGGCCTTGAAGTTGGACGTTAGGACGCGGAATTCCGCGACCGCCAGCTGCGAGAAGGGATTGCCGCGGCTGACGTCCTGGCCGACGATGCCACCCTGGTTGACGTTGCTCCTGAGGCTGACGCCGTCGATGAAGACGTTGACCTGCGGCCCGCCGAAGCTGTCGCCGTCGCTGTTCACGCCGACGCCGGCGCCGCCGAAGGTCTGGCGAAACTCGGTCTGGAGCACACGGACGCCCGGCGCGAGCGCGGCGAAATTGAGGAAGTTGCGGTTGTTCTGGGGCAGGTCGCGGATCTGGTCGTCGGTGACGTTGGTGGCGATTTCCGACGTGCGCGTCTCGCCCAGCCGGACGCCGGTCACCAATATGTCGCCCTCTTCCGCACCCGGCGCCGCGGCCGCGGTTTCCGCGGGCGTCGCGGTGTCGGCGTCGAGCGTCGCCGTCTGGCCGACCGAGACGATGACCCGCTGGGTGACTGCGGTGCCGCCGCCGGCCGGCGTGAAGCTGATGTCGTAGGTGCCGGGACGCAGGCCGGAAAGGACGTACGACCCGTCCGGGCCCGCCGTGGCGTTGGCGGTCGAGCCGGTGTCGACGTTGCGGGCGCTCACCGTGGCGCCGGGCGCGGGGGCGGCGCTGGCGGTGACGCTTCCCCGGATCGTCGCGGTGGTGAGCTGCGCGAAAGCGGGCGTGCCTGCCAGCAGGCTGGTCGCGAGCAAGGCGGCCGAAAGCGCGCGACGCGCCGTCCTGAACGATCCTGAAGACGTCATGTTACTTCCCCTCTGGAGTTTCGGCCTTTCGGCCGGGCTGAGACGGCGCCGCCGGTCGATGCGCGGACGACGAGTTCGGGCGTGAAGGTGCGGCTCGTGCCGGGCTCACCTGTCGCAAGGATGCCGACGCAGCATTCGACCGCTTGGCGGCCGAGCTCGGCAATGGGAACGCCGACCGTGGTCAGCGGAGGATCGACGAAGCGGGCGATGGGAATGTCGTCGAATCCGGCGAGCGCGATGTCGTCGGGCACCCGTATCCCCGCTTCGCGGAGGGCCTGGAGGCAGCCGATCGCCATCATGTCGTTGGCGGCGAAAATGGCGTCGGGCATCGACCCGGCGAGCAACGCGGCGGCGGCGAGACGGCCCGATTCCTCGCCGAAATCGCCCTCTACCACCTGCTCGCCGGTCTGGCCGTGCGCCGCCAGCGCGTCGCGATAGCCGGCGAGCCGCTGCGCCGCTTCCATGTTGCCGGCGGGCCCGGCGATGAACGCGATCCGGCCGTGCCCGGCCGCGACCAGATGCTCGGTCATCGCGAAAGCGCCGGCATGATTGTCGATCGCGAAGCGGGGATGGCCGCCGGAGGCGCCGCCCCCCAGCATGACCAGCGGCGTGCTCCCGCCCAACGCCGCCGACAGCACCTCTTCGTCGGCGTAAAGCGACATGACGACCATCGCATCGACCCGGCTGCGCATCGCGCGCAACACCGTCGCCGCCTCCACCGGATCGCCGTGCGAATGGGACAGGAGCAGATGCAGGCCGCGCGTGCGGGTGGCGACGTCGATGCCGCGGATCAGCTCGGAAAAGAATTCGCCGTGAAGGTCGGGAAGGATCACGCCGATCGTGTCGGTGCGCCGGGTCGACAGGGAACGGGCGGCGCTGTGGGGAACATAATCGAGGCTGGCCGCGGCTGCTTCGACCCGGGTGCGAGTCGATTCGGTTACCGCCTCGCTGCTGTTGAGGACGCGCGAAACCGTCGCCACCGAGACGTCCGCCGCTTTGGCGACATCGCGGATCGTCGCGTTCTTCATCCGATGCCGATTTCCGCCACGCCGACGGCTAAGCCCTTCGAGGCCTCCATCCTTGCCACTCCTGGTCCCTGCACCGTCTTATGTAAACGGTTACATGACGCGTCATTAGCAGGCGCGCAGGGATTGGCAAGACAGATTGTAACCGGTTTCAAAGAGAGACGGGCAGGGCGTTGCCCGTCAGCGCCCGTCGGTCAGGCGGCGATCGAACCGGGACCTGCGGCGAGGCGGGCAAATGCCCGTCCTTCGCCGTCGAAAAGGTGGCAATCGGCAGGCTCCGCGGCAAGGAATATTGGCTCGCCTTCCTTGAGCCGGTCGTTGGGTGACAGCTGGAGGATGACGGGATCGTCGCTCACGTCGCTGGCCAGATATGCGAAGCGGATGCTGCCCAGCGACTCGATCAACGTCACACTCGCGGCGATTCCCTGGCCGGCGAGGCGCAGATGTTCCGGCCGCACGCCCAAAGTGGCCGGCGCGCCTGGCGCGGCGCCGGCGGCGTTGACCGCGGCACCGAGTTCCTGACCGCCGCGCAGGCGCAGCGCGGCGCCGGACGGGTTCGCCGTCTGCACGACGCCTTCGAAGAAATTCATGCGCGGCGATCCGATGAATCCGGCGACGAACATCGAGCAGGGGTGCTGGTAGAGTTCCTCGGCCGGGCCGAACTGCACCACCCGGCCCTGGTCGATGATGGCGATGCGATCGGCGAGCGTCATTGCTTCCACCTGGTCGTGGGTGACGTAGAGGGTGGTCGTCTTCAACCTCTGGTGCAGCTTGGCGAATTCGTAGCGCATGCGGACGCGAAGCTCCGCGTCGAGGTTTGACAGCGGTTCGTCGAACAGGAAGACGGTCGGTTCGCGCACGATGGCGCGACCGATGGCGACACGCTGGCGCTGGCCGCCTGAAAGCATTTTGGGCCGGCGATCGAGCAGGTGGGTGATGTCGAGCAGCGCCGCCGCCTTGTCGACGGCGGCTGCGATCGTGGCTTTGTCCTTGCCGGCCAGACGCAGGCCGAACGCCATGTTCTGGCGCACCGTCATGTGCGGGTAGAGCGCGTAGGACTGGAAAACCATGGCGATGCCGCGCTTGGCGGGGGCGAGGTCGTTGACCCGGGTCCCGTCGATCAGGATATCGCCGTCGTCTACCTCTTCGAGGCCGGCCACCACCCGCAGCAGGGTCGATTTGCCGCAGCCCGACGGTCCGACCAGGACGACGAATTCTCCGTCTTCGACCGCAAGGTCGACATCCCTGAGCACGGCCGTCGACCCGAAGGCCTTGCCGATGCCCCGCAACTTCACGCTCGCCATTTCATCCTCCTGGCCGCGCACGGCTAACACGGGGGCCGGCCGGAAGAAATGCGGTATCGCGAGAAGCCGCCCGCGTAACGACGCGAGGCGGGCAGGGAAGCAGGGCCATCCCGTTGTCGATGCACCCGGTGGCCCGAGGCTCGAATGGGGCTGGCCCCTGTCGCCGCCCTTTGCTAAGCGCGCGCTTCGCGGCCGGCACCCGTAGCTCAGCTGGATAGAGCGCTGCCCTCCGAAGGCAGAGGCCACAGGTTCGAATCCTGTCGGGTGCGCCACGCGCGAAGCTCCCATGTCACAAGCCGGAAATCGCGGAACGCGATTGGCCGGTTGTGACTTGAGAGGGCGCGCGCCGGCCGGCGGGGCGCGCGGCATAGAGCCGCGCGAACCCGTCCGACGTCGACGGCCAGGCCGCCCTGGCCGTCCTCCGTCTCACAAGCCGGCGTAAGAGATGGACCGCAAACATAAAAACGGCCGCCCCCGCGAAGGGGCGGCCGCTCTTGTTGGCGCTCGACCGGGGCTATTCGCCCTTGCGATCCATGCCGCCCTGCTGGCGGTCGGAACGATCGTCCTGCTGCTCCTGCTGGCCGCCGCCGGCCTGGCCGCCCTGCTGACGGTCGGTGCGGTTGGTGTCGTCGTCCTGCTGCTGCTGGCGATCGGTGCCGCCCTGGCCGCCCTGCTGACCGCCGGACTGACCGCCTTGCTGCTGCTGGCCGCCGCCCTGCTGGTCCTGCCGGCCGCCCTGATCACCCTGTTGTTGACGTTGATTGTTGTCAGCCATCTTCGGATCTCCTCTTGCGGTTTCCCATCGGGGGATGAGACGGGAGCAAAACGCCGATCGTTCGGAGTCGGTTCCTTGCCATCGCATTGGAAAGATTGACTTATTGATCCAGATCAAGGCCCATTGCCAACGCCATCTTCGGTCGCGCAAAAGAGCTCCGGCGACCCTCACAAGGCGTCGTGAAAAATGATGCCGAGCGTCCGCCTCTGGCCGCCCCTAACCTCGCTCACCCCATGCCGAAGCTTCACCCGATAATCGCCTTTCGTCCCGCGCTGCGGCCGGCTGTTGACCGCGAAGACCACCGCGTCGCCCTTGGCCAGCGGCACGACATGGGGACGCGACTGCATGCGCGGGCGCTGCTCGCTGAGGACGAACTCGCCGCCGCTGAAATCCGCGCCCGGCGCGGAGAGCAGGATCGCGGCCTGGAGAGGGAAGACATGGTCGCCGTAGAGATCCTGATGGAGGCAATTGTAATCGCCGGCGCCGTAGCTGAGCAGCAAGGGCGTCGGCCTGGTCTGGCCGGCCGCGTGGCAGCGTTCCAGGAAGGCTTCGTGATCGGCCGGAAAGCGCGCATCCATGCCCATCCGCTCGTGCCAGCGATTGGCGATCGGCGCGAGCCGCGGGTAGAGCGCGACGCGCAGTTGCTGGACGAGCGGGGGCAGGGGGTAGGCGAAATAGCGATACTCACCCTTGCCGAAGCCGTGCCGCGCCATCACCACATGGCTGCGGAAGACGGGCCCCGGCCCGTAAAGCGCGGCCGTGGTGTCGCATTCGCCGCCGTCGAGCAGGGCGGGCAGGATCGCCCAGCCCCGCGCGTCGAGACCGGCGGCGACGACCGGCCAGTCGATCCCCGTCATTCGTTCGGCGATTGCCGTCACGCTGCGGCCTCCAGCTCGAGCAGCCGGCGCTTGCGGGCGACGCCCCAGCGATAGCCGGAAATGCCGCCGTCGGCCTTGACCACGCGGTGGCAGGGCACGGCGATGGCGACGCGGTTGGCGGCGCAGGCGGCGCCCACCTCCTGCGCGGTGGCGGGGACGGGCAGGGTCCTGGCGAGCGCGCCATAGCCGATCGTCGCGCCGGCCGGGATGCGGCGCAGCGCGTCCCACACCGCCTGCTCGATCCGCGAGCCGCGCAGGTCGAGCGCGAAGGTGACGAGGTCGGCCGGATTGGCGGCGAGCCGGGTCACAGCCTTTAGGGTCTCGGCCATCGCCGGCCCGTCCTCGCGAAGGTCGGCGCTGGCCAGGATCTCGCCGAGCTCGCGGCGCAACCGGGTCCGGTCGCTGCCGATCAGCAAGGCGGTGACGCCGCGATCGCCGGCCGCGGCCAGGATCGTGCCGATGCCGGTCTCGGCGAAGGCGTAGGTCATGGTTTCGCCCGCGAAGGGCCGTTGCTGGTCGGTCATCTCATGCTCCTCATTGACGATGTGTCCGGACCATGGACCGCGCGGGGCTCGCGCAAACTCCGCGCCTTGCGCTCAAAACAATTTCCCGGCCCGCTTGACACATAAATAACCATATGGTTATGAATAGCCCATGTTCGGAATCGAAGCCAGTTTCGACTTGATCGCGGAGCGGCTCGGATGACCGGCGCGGCGACCGACGCCATGTTCCGCGCGCTCGCCGACCCGACGCGGCGGGCCATTTTCGAGCGGCTTGCAAGCGGCGGCGAGGCCAATGTCCACGCGCTCACCCACGGCTCGGGCGTGTCGCAGCCCGCAATCTCCAAGCATCTCGGCCAGCTCGCCCGCGCCGGACTGGTGCGCGGCCGCCGGGACGGGCGCGAGACCTTCTACGGCGTTGAACCCGAGGGGGTGGCGCCGCTCTACGACTGGATGCGCCACTATACCGCCTTCTGGAACGACCGGCTCGGCCGGCTCGAGGATCTGCTCAAGAGGATGGATCAATGACCGGCACCGCGACTGAAACCCGCTCCGTCGTCGTCGAGCGCGACTTTCCCCATCCGCCGGAAAAGCTCTGGCGGGCGCTGACCCAGCCCCACCTCATCGAGGAATGGCTGATGAAGAGCGACTTCGCGCCGGTCGTCGGCCACGAATTCAAGCTTCGCGGCGACTGGGGCGGGGTGCTGGACTGCCGGGTGCTCGAGGTCGAGCCGCACCAGTCGCTGTCCTACACCTGGGACCATGAACATGACGATCCGGCTTACGCATTGAAGTCGGTGGTGACCTTCACCCTCACCCCGACCGCCACCGGCAGTCATCTGCGCATGGAGCAGGCCGGTTTCCGGCCGGACCAGAAGCAGGCTTTCGGCGGCGCCCGTTACGGCTGGCAGCAATTCCTCGGCAAGTTGGCGGAGGTCCTGGCGCGGCCGGACTGAGTGACATTCAATCGCGTCTTCGAACAGGAGGTCATGATGAACTGGAGCATGTGGATAAGGCGGATTCACCGCTGGCTGTCGATCATCTTCACAACGATCGTCGCCGCCATCTTCGTCACCCTGGGCATGGGCATGACGCCCGCCCAATGGGTCTATTATCTGCCGCTGTTGCCGCTGGCCCTGCTGATGCTCAGCGGCCTTTATCTCTTCGCGCTGCCCTATGTCGCCCGGTGGCGCGGCGGGCGGCGCGCCGTCGGACAGGAGTGAGGGCCATGGTCGGCAGAAGCTCCGCGGCGTCGAACGTCAAGGCCGAAGGCGAGGCCGCCTCGCGGCTCATCGACCAAAGGATCAGCGAGCTCGGGGACTGGCGCGGGGAGACCCTGGCGCGGATGCGCGCGCTTATCCTGGAGGCCGATCCCGACATGGTCGAGGAATGGAAGTGGATGGGCACCCCGGTCTGGTCGCACCACGGTATCGTCTGCACCGGCGAATCCTACAAAAAGGCCGTGAAGCTCACCTTCGCCAAGGGCGCCAGCCTCCCCGACCCGTCGGACCTGTTCAATTCCAGCCTGGAGGGAAACACACGCCGGGCGATCGACATTCATGAAGGGGAAGAGGTCGACGCGGCCGCGTTCAAGGCGCTGATCGAGGCCGCGGTGGCGCTCAACGGGCTGTCGAAGAAAAGGTAGAGCGCGCCGGCCTACGCTTTCGGCTTGGGGCCGGACCCGAAATCGAGCCGCTGAAGCGCCATGCGCAGCCCGGCGTCCGACACTTGCGCTGGCGAAGGGCCCTCCGCCGCAGCCGCCTTCCGCACCGGGCATTCCGCCGGCGCCATCGCGTTTCCGTCGGGCAGGCGGAAGGGCTCCAGCCGCAGCTTGGCCTCATGGTCGGCCGGACCGTCGCCGCCGTCCGGCCTTATCCCGCGATAATAAAGCTTCTGCCATTTTTCGGCCGGCGCGCTCGGCTGGGTCTCGGTCACCCAGCGCTGGAAATCGTCGCGGGATTTGCTCCAGGCGTCGAACGCCTCCTTCAACCCCTCTTCCTCCTCGACCGGCCTTATGACCGGCTCGAACCGGGCGGGCCCGCCGCGCTCGATCGGGAAGAAGAAGCAGAAGGGCTCGTTCTCCTCGAAGCGCACCCAATGGTCCTTGCGGGTGAAGCGCCAATTCATGGTGAAGGTGTAGGGCGACCAGTCGGTCTCGATCACGCCGCCCAGCGGCGCGATGCCGTCCTTGGCGGCGTTGGGCGAACCGCCGACCCACAAATTCCATCCGGGGGGCGTGCGCAGCAGCCCTTCGACGTGGAAGGTGAGGGTGCCCTGGCCGAACAGCGAAACCGGCGCTTGTCGCGGCACGGCGCCGGGGTCGAGGCGGATCTCGACCGCGTCGAGGCCCGGCCCGCCGGTCCAGCGCGCCTCGAAGCCGCACGGGCTGAGGATCTCCCAGCCATGGGCATTGGCGATGGCGAGCGGCAGGCAGCGATAGGCAAAGCGCTCGGGAGTCCCCTCCATCCAGTCGCGCTTCGGCGAGGCGGGGCGGATGCGCGGCTCCCAGCCGTCATAGGTGTAGCAGATCAGTTCCATGCGTCCGCTCTTGTCCATTTTTGTTGCGCTTTGACGACGGCGCCGCATTAGGCTCGCGCCCGAAGGAGAGCGTCATGGGCAAGCTCAAGCGCAAGGAATTCGAGGCGCTGATGGCGCCAATGCAGGAAGAGCTGGTCTGCCTTGCTCATTGGGTCCAGGCCAAGGGCAAGCGCATCGTCGTCCTGTTCGAAGGCCGGGACACGGCGGGGAAGGGCGGGGCGATCAACGCCATCGCCGACCTGCTGAATCCGCGTTCCTGCCGGGTGGTGGCGCTGGCCAAGCCGAGCGAGCGCGAAGCCGGCCAATGGTATTTCCAGCGTTACGCCGCGCATCTTCCCGCCGCCGGCGAGATCGTCCTGTTCGACCGCAGCTGGTACAATCGCGCCGGCGTCGAGCGGGTGATGGGCTTCTGCACGCCCGCGCAGGTCCACGCTTTCCTCGACCAGGCGCCGGTCTTCGAAAAGCAATTGGTCGACGACGGCATCCTCCTCTTCAAATATTGGCTGACCTGCGACCAGGCGAAGCAGGAGGAACGGTTCGAGGAACGGCGACACGACCCTCTGAAGCGCTGGAAATTGTCGCCGATCGACCTCGCCGCCCGCGAGAAATATGCCGACTACACCAAGGCGCGCGAGGCGATGCTGACGGCGACCCACAGCGACCACGCGCCCTGGACCCTGGTCGACTTCAACGACCAGAAGCGCGGCCGCCTGACCCTGGTCCGGGACCTGCTCGACCGAATCCCCGACACCAGCCTGCCCGAGACGGTGATGGATTTCCCCCCGCTCAAAAGCGGACCGAGGAAGGAGAAATTCTCCGTGCTGCGGCCGATCGAGGATTTCCCGGCGAAGAAGGACCGAAAGGTGGACTGAAAGGAAGCAGTCGCGGTCATGAAAGTGTCACGCGCCTGTCTCCGAACCTCCGCGAAGCCGCTTTAGCGCTGGGCCAGGCCCGATCACGGGCGCTGGGAGAGAGCATTGCCGGCTGCGCCACATACGCTCAGCGTGTTCGACGACGAGCTCGAACAATTGCGCGCGCTCGTCTGCGAAATGGGCGGGCGCGTCGAGGAGGCGATCGGCGAGGCAGTCGGCGCCCTGGTCCACTGCGACCGGCCGCGGGCGCGGACCGTGCTGGACAGCGACGGCAGAATCGATGCGCTGGCGGCGCGGATCGAGAAGGAGGCCGTCCACCTGATCGCGCTGCGCTCGCCGCTGGCGGACGATCTGCGCGACGTGCTGGCCGCGTTCAAGATCGCCGGCATCATCGCCCGGATGGGCGATTGCGCCGCCAATATCGCGCTTCGCGCCGCGGCGACCGGCGATTGCCGCGCCGTCCCGCATCTGCACAGCATCGAGGGGATGAGCGGCGCCGTGCTGGCGATGGTGAAGAGCGCACTCGACGCCTTCGCCACCCGCAATCCAGACGCCGCCGACCGGGTCGCCGGCATGGACGATTCGGTCGACCGCCACCAGGCGGCGCTGTTCAGCGCGCTTGTCGATCATATGGCCGAGGACACCAGTTCCATCCCGATGGTCGCCCACCTTCTCCTGGTCTCGCAGAAACTCGAGCGGATCGGCGACCATGCCGTCGCCATCGCCGACATGGTCCGCTTCGCCGCGATCGGGCGGGCCGGGCGAATGGCGACCTGGGACGCAGCGCCGGGGTGGGCGGCATGAACATGGTCAGGGGCCGCCTGCTGCTGGTCGAGGACGACCCCGCGCTCACCGACCTGCTGAAATGGCATTTCGAACGCGAGGATTTCGACGTCGAGCATACGCCCGACGGCGAGGAGGCGATGCTGCGCGCCCTCGAATCGCCGCCCGACATCATCCTGCTGGACTGGATGATCGAGGGCATTTCCGGGATCGAGGTTTGCCGCCGCCTTCGCCGCGCGCCGGAGACCGCCAACGTGCCGATCATCATGCTCACCGGCCGCGGCGAGGAAGCCGACCGGGTACGCGGCCTGGAAACCGGCGCCGACGACTATGTCACCAAGCCCTTCTCGCCGTCGGAGCTGGTCGCTCGGGTCAAGGCGGTGCTGCGCCGGGTGCGGCCGGCGCTGGCCGGCGAGCGGCTGGGCTTCGCCGACCTCGAAATGGACATCGTCAGCCACAAGGTGAAGCGCGACGGCCGAACCATCCCACTTGGCCCCACCGAATATCGGCTGCTGCGCCATTTCCTCGAACATCCCCGCCGGGTCTTCGCCCGCGAACGGCTGCTCGATTCGGTGTGGGGCCGAGACAAGGACATCGAATTGCGGACCGTCGACGTCCACATCCGCCGCCTCAGGCAGGCGCTCAATATCGACGGCAAGCCCGAACTGATCCGTACCGTCCGCTCGGCCGGCTACGCCCTCGACGACGATGGCGGCTGAGACTCGTAGAGGGCTGGTTCTCGGCGGCGGCCTGCTGATCATCCTGCTGCTGCTCTATATCTTGTTGCGCGGCAGCCCGGAGCCGCTGCCAGAGGTAGAACCGGTTGCGCCGTCGACGCCGCCGCCGGTGGTGGCAGCGCCGACGCCCGAGTCCGTCGTGCCGGTGCAGCCGCCCGGCGACATCGCCACCCTCCGGCTCTACGGCCTGCTCGCCAGCGGCGCCGTGCTCGGTTTCCCCGACGGCAGCCAGCGGCTGATCCCGATCGGGCGCGAGGCGCTGCCCGGGTTGACGCTGAAGCGGATCGAGCAGCACGCGGCGATATTCGATTCGGATGGCGGGGAGGTGCACCTCGGCTTCGACGGCGCCGCCCAGGCTGCCGTAGCGCCCGCCGCGCCCCCCGCGCCCGCCTCGTCGTCGTCGTCGTTGTCGGAGCGCGACGAGACCCTGCGCTACCGCCTGGGCCTGGCGCCGCGCCGGGTCGGCGGCCGGGTGGACGGTTTCACCGTTCGTCCCGGCGCTGACATGCCGGCCCTGGCCCGCGCCGGAATCCAGCCGGGCGACGTCATCCTCGGGGTGAATGGCGGCCATCTCGACGAGGAGCGGATGCTCGAGCTCGCCTGGCAGATCGCCAATTCGGAGCAGACCGTCTTCGAGGTGGAGCGCGGCGGCCGGAGGATGCGGCTGAGCCTGCCGGGCCGGCCGCAATAATGGAGTTGGCCGACTCCGCCGGTTCTCAGGAAGAGGGGTGGGGCCCTCCACAAATATCTTGACAAAATTATTGTAATCGTGTATAAGGTGCGACACCGAAGAGAATCGCCCACGGCACTTGCCGAGCGATTCCCACTTCAGCCCAACGGCTCTTTGACAAGTGAACTTTCGCTCCCCCAGGAGGGGAGATGCCGGCGCGTGCCCGCGATCGCGCCGGCCGGCCAACTTGCCGCGCGCTCGGGCACCCTCGCGCGCGGGAGGTGTAAATCTTGTCAACTTAGGGTCCCGTGGGCTTCGTTTCCCGGCGAACCCCCCTCAATGTGACTGCGCCATGACGAAACAGCGTAGCTGAGATGTCAGCTTTATTACATTGATTTAGCTACATTTTCTTGTCTCATCTGTAACAAAAGCATCATCCACAACCCCTAGCTGACTCGGCAGGACGGCCGCCCCGGCGAGTCGCCCGCAGATTTCAAAGGGGACCCTCGCCATGCTCAACGTTCGCGCGCTGCTACTCGTCACCACGCTCATTCCGCTCGCCGCCTGCGGGCCGACCGACGTCGCCTCGCCGGGCGAAGGCAATATCATCGTCGTGCCGACCCCGACGCCGACTCCCACCCCGACGCCGACTCCGACGCCCCCGGGAACGCCGGCCGCGGGTTGCCCGACCGGAACGATCGACCGCGGCGTGATCGCCACCAAGCGCTCGTGCGAGCTGCCGTCGCGCTTCACCGTCGACACCGTCGTCCAGAATTTGCCGGGCGTCGCTTATTCGATGTCGGGCCCGGTCAACGTCGGCACCGATTGCGGCGGCGATCCCACAGCGAACCTCGCCGGCTGCCAGCCGGTCACGCTCACCATCCAGCCCGGCACGATCCTGTTCGGGTCCGCCGGCAGCGACTATCTGGTGGTCAATCGCGGGTCGCGGCTCAACGCCATCGGCACGCCGACCTCGCCGATCATTTTCACCGCCCGCGCCAACATCGCCGGCACTGCCACCGATTCGAGCCAGGGCCTGTGGGGCGGCGTCATCCTGCTCGGCCGCGCGCCGATCAGCGACTGCAACACCGCCGTTCCCGGCGGGTCGGCGACGTGCCAGCAGGTGATCGAGGGCACGACCAGCTCGCTCTACGGCGGCAACCAGCCCAACGACAATTCCGGCATCCTCCAATATATCCAGATCCGCTATTCGGGCTTCGCCATCGCGCCGGGCAATGAGCTCCAGTCGCTGACCGCCGGCGGCGTCGGATCGAACACCACGATCGACCATATCCAGAGCCACAACAGCTCGGACGACGGCCTCGAATTCTTCGGCGGCCGCACGAACCTCAAATATTTCATCGAGACCGGCGCCGACGACGACGGCCTCGATACCGACCTCGGCTATCGCGGCACCATCCAGTTCGTCATCTCAGTCCACCGCGACTCGTCGAACGGCGACGCGATCGGCCCCGAGGCCGACTCGAACGGCAACGAGGATGCGCTGCCGCGCCAATATACCCGCGTCTCGAATGCCACCTTCGTCGGCAAGAGCAACGTCCAGGGCGGCAATGCGATGCTGCTGCGCGGCGGCACCGATTACGCGCTGCTCAACTCGATCGTGATCGGGGCAGTCAACTGCCTCGACATCGACGAGACCGCCGGCACTACCACCCGCGCCGCCGATACGCCGCTGCAGGACCTCGGACCACCGGTCTTCCGCTCGGTCCAGCTCGCCTGCCCGACCGCTTTCACGAATGACGGCAACGTCGCGGTGGCGACGCTCCAGACCATCTTCGGCTCGGGCACGAACAACAACAACTCCGCCTTCGTACCGTCGCTGACCAGCGTGTTCATCAACGGTCCGAACGAGGCGGCGGTGGCGCCGACCGATCCGACGCCGTTCAACGCCGACTCGTTCATCACGGTCAACGCCGCTGCGCCCAACCGGCTGACCGCGGTCACCTATATCGGCGCCGTCCAGAACGCCGCCGACACCTGGTACGCCGGCTGGACCTGCAATTCGTCCTACGCGAATTTCGGCGGGACGAGCGGGCTCTGCACCGCCATCCCGGGCTGATCGCCGCCGCCGCACATGAACAGGGGCGGCGGCCTTCGGCTGCCGCCCCCCCGCATATTGGAAGCCGGGGGAAGACCGAATGAAGAAGCTCAAAACAGCCGGGGGTCTGCTCTTCTCCACGGCCTTGCTGACGCCGGCCATGGCCATGGCCCAGTCGGCCCCGCCGCCGCCGGCGCCGGTCCAGCCGCCGGCCGAGCCCGCGCCGGAGGCACCGACTCCGCCCGAGCAGACCGAGCAGGACACCACGCCGCCGGCGCCGCCTGAGCAGAATATCGAAGTCTCCGCGCCGGGATCGAGCGCGGGCTCGCAGGACATCGTCATTCGCGGCGTGCGCAGCCGCAACAGCATCCGCGCGACCCCCGAGGTGATCTCGGTGCTTTCGAGCGAGGACATCGCGCGGACCGGCGAGGGCAATATCGCCGGCGCGCTGCAGCGCGTCACTGGCCTTTCGGTGGTCGGCAACGGCTTCGTCTTCGTCCGCGGCCTCGGCGATCGCTATTCGCTTGCGCTGATGAACGGCCTGCCTTTGCCCAGTCCCGAGCCGCTGCGCCGGGTGGTGCCGCTCGACATCTTCCCGACCGGCGTGATCGCCAGCTCGCTCGTCCAGAAGAGCTATTCGGCCAATTATCCAGGCGAATTCGGCGGCGGCGTGATCAACCTCACCACCCCGGCGGTGCCGCGCGAATCCTTCCTCGACGTCAATGCCGGCGTCGGCGTCGACGTCGAGACCAGCTTCCAGCTTGGCTATTCCTATTATGGCAGCGACCTCGATCCCCTGGGCTTCGACGACGGCACCCGCGACTTTCCGACGGCGCTTCGCAACGCCGTCGTCGGTGGCACCTTCGCGGCGACCTCCGACGCCGAGCGCCGCGATTTCGCGGCCAGCCTGGTCAATGCGCCGACCACCCTGCTTCAGCGGATGGGCGACACGCCGGCCAATTTCGACGGCGAGATCACCGGCGGCACCTCGACGGAGATTCGCGGCGGCCGGATCGGCGTGATCGCCAGCTTCGGCTATGACAACAGCTGGCGCTCGCGCGACGCGCTCCAGCAGACGTCGCTCGATCCCGCCCTTGGCGGAACGCCGCAGACCAACTTCCGGACGGTCACCACCGACAATCGGATCATCGTCAACGGCCTGGTCGGCATCGGCGCCGAATTCGGCCGCAACCGGATCCGCTGGACCAACCTCTACATCCGCGACACGCTGAAGCAGGGTCGGCTCGCGGCCGGTTTCAACCGCAACGTTTCCGACCAGGATCCCAATTTGCCGGCCTCGCTGATCGAGCAGAATACCTACTGGTTCGAACGCCAGCTGTTCGACACCCAATTGGTCGGCGAATTCCACTTCGGCGACTTCAGCCTGGACCTCAGGGGCACCTACGCCAACACCCAGCGCGAATCGCCCTATGAGCGGAGCATCGGCTACGCCTATCTGGGCGACGGCAACCCGGCGACCCACGGCGCCGGCGACGTCGACGACTATGTGAACAACCTGGCGTCGGGCGGCCAGTTCGCCAGCATCGCCTTCAGCGACCTCAGCGAGGACGTCTATGCCGGCACCGCCGATCTCGGCTACCGGCTCGACGTCGGCATCCCGATCACCTTGTCGGCCGGCTACGCCTACACCCGGACGGAGCGCAGATCGTCGCGCTTCCAATTCCAGTATTTCCGGCCGGACGGCGCGCTTCCGCTGCCGGTGGCGCAGGAACGGCCCGATTTCCTGCTCTCGGACTTCAACGTCTACACCTACAATATTCAGCTTCGCGACGTTTCGGGCGCCGAGGGCACCGCCTCCTACGACGCCAGCCTCGAGGTCAATGCCGGCTATGCCCAGGCGGAAGTGAGCTTCACCGATACGCTGCGCGGCACGTTCGGCGTGCGCTACGAGGACGCC
Organism: Allosphingosinicella sp.; assembly: GCA_036525215.1. Taxonomy (GTDB): domain Bacteria; phylum Pseudomonadota; class Alphaproteobacteria; order Sphingomonadales; family Sphingomonadaceae; genus Allosphingosinicella. The sequence continues at coordinate 33,197 of DATDAU010000051.1, read as the reverse complement.
GACCAGCGGGTCCAGCCGGTCGGCGGCCTGCTCGCCCCGACCATGCTCTCCAATTCCTACTGGCTGCCGGCGGCGACGATCACCTGGAGCTTCATGCCCGACATGCAGCTACGCCTGCACGCGTCGAAGACGATTGCCCGGCCCCAGTTCCGCGAGCTGGCACCGCAGATCTACCAGGATTTCGAATCCGACCGTGAGTTCACCGGCAACCCCTTCCTCACCGACAGCCGACTGACCAACCTGGAAGCGCGCTACGAATGGTATTTCGCGCGCGACCAGCGGCTGACCCTGGCCGGCTTCTACAAGAAGATCGACAATCCGATCGAGGCGGCGGCCTTCTTCGCCGGCGGCGGGCAGCTCAGGACGGGCTTCGCCAACGCGCCAAGCGCCGAGCTGTACGGCGCCGAATTCGAGGCCCAGGCCTTCCTGCCGCTCTCCGGGCTCGGCGGCCATTTCTTCTCGACCCGGCGGCTGCTCTTCGTCGCCAACTACACCTACACCAGGTCGCGGATCAGCGCCGGCTCGGGCACGATCATCGGCCCCGATCTCCAGCCGGTGCCGGCCAACCTCCTGTTCCAGGACGGCGCCCCGCTGACCGGCCAGTCGGACCATCTCGCCAACCTCCAGATCGGCATCGAGGATACCGACAGCCTGTCGCAGGCGACCTTCCTGGTCAGCTATGCCAGCGACCGGGTGACCAACCGCGGCCCGATCCAGGGCCTGCTCCGCCAGCCCGACATCGTCGAGCATCCCGGCATCCGGCTCGACTTCGTGCTGCGCCAGGAAGTGGATTTCATCGGCACGCCGCTGGAGTTCAAGTTCGAGGCGCGCAATCTGCTCGGCACCGATTATGAGGAATTCCAGCAATCGGGCACCAACCGGATCGACATCAACAGCTACGAAATGGGGCAGACGTTCAGCATCAGCGTGACCGCCCATTTCTGACGAACCCGCCGTCACAAAAGCGCCACCGAACCGTCATGCGCGCCGAATAACTAGGTGGGCGTGGATATCGCCCTCGACCCTGCCAGGAATCCGGCTCGGCGTGACCCGATCGCGGAGGAGCTTGCGGCGCTCGGCCTGAGCCCTGCGGCGGCGTCGCTGTTCCGGGACACGCTGGCCGCCCGCGACGGGCTGCTGCTGATCGTCGGCGCCGAGGGTTCGGGGCGGACGACGACGCTCGAGGCCGCGCGGCGCCTGCGTCCGGACGGCGACGCCTTGACGTTCGACGGGATCGACGATCCCGAAAACGCCCGGCGCGCGCTAGGCGCGGCTTCCTCCGGGCGTTTCGTCGTCGCCGCGATGCGGGCCTGCGACGCGGTCGGCGCGATCGTGCGGCTGAGGGCGCTCAGCGCCGATCCCTTCCAGGTCGCCGCGGCGCTGCGCGCGGCCTTCGCCCAGCGGCTGGCGCGCCGCCTCTGCCACCGCTGTCGTAAGCCCGTTCAGGCGAGCCGCGACGCCTCGGCCCGGCTTGGCTTCGATCCCGGCATGGTCGTCCATGTCCCGGTCGGCTGCGCGATCTGCGGGGGCAGCGGCTATGTGAGCCGATTCGGCCTGTTCGAGGCGATTGCCGTCGATCCGCCGATGCGTCCGCTGATCGAGCGCGGCGACGCCGCGATCATCGCCGGCCAGGCCTTTCGCGGCGGCCCCGATCTGGCCGGCGCCGCACGGGCAATGGTGAAGGTGGGCGAGATTTCGGCCGAGGACGCCGTGCGGCTGTCCCGCCGTCCCGACCAGCTCCCGTAGCAGAACGGCTTCCCGACCCGGCTCCAGGTCGAAATCGCGTTCGACCTCAGGGGCCGTCCCGCCGGGCGAGGTTTGCCGGTGCTCGTTCCGCATCATCGACGTTGCATCTCTCGTCGACTGTCATAAAACTGTAATAAAACAGTAACCTAACCATCATTGAGACTTGTGCAAATCGTAACATAAGCGTAAAACGCCGGTCATCGTAACGGGGATGGCCGATGTCAAAAGCATTTTTACTCGCGCTTGCAGTTACATGCGCTTCCACTGCCGCCATCGCCGCGCCGGCGCCGACGGTCGAAACCGGTTATGCCCGCGGCTCGCTCGCCGTCGCTGCCATCGAACGGGCAGACTGGGCCCGCGCGGAGCAACTGCTCACCGACCGCCACCTCAACGCCGACGATCCGGCCCGTTTGATCAATCTCGGCCAGGTCTATTGGGCGACGGGTCGGCAGGGCGAGGCGCTTTCGGCCTGGCGTCGGGCGCTGGTGTCGAACAATCACTTCATCGTGGAAACAATTGGCGGCCGGCAGGTGTCGACCGAGCAACTTGCCGGCGAAGCGCTGGCCAGTCACCAAGGCGCTGAGCGTAGCGCTGCCCGTTAGAAATTGGACTGGCGGCGCCTCTCGCATAGGCATGCAAGAAGGTGCCGGTTTACTGATCCAGCATTCCGTCTACGCCCGTTTGCGCGGGTGATGGTGAGAGCCGGCGGGAAATCGGCCGAAGACGCCGTCCTGCTATCCCGGGTCCCCGATCAGTTCCAGTAGCCGGCGTCCACCGCCGCCCGCGCCAGCGCTTCCTCGGCGGCGGCGATGCTCTCGCCGGCGACGGCGCGGCGCCGGATCCGGTCGGCGCTGCCCCGCAGGCCCGGGGCGAGCCTTGCCGTCATCGCTTCGGCGGCTTCCTCGTCGTTGAGGTCGCCGAGCCGTTCCTGGAGATCGCGAAGCGCGGCGATGAAGCGGTCGCGCTGCGCCGCCTTCGGCTTCTTCGCGGACAGGCCGGCGAGGAATTCGGCGGTGTAGCGCAGCTTCTTCACGTCCAGGCGCAGCGAGTGGCGGGTCTGGGGATCGAGCTTACCGAGCTTGTGGCCGTTGCGGCGGATCCGGCGCCACTGTCGGTCGAACTGCTGAATGGCGAGCGGCGCGAGGTCGTGGTCGGCGCGGTCGCGGAACCGCCACGGGCCGATCTCGATCCACAAGGTGAGGCGCAGCATCAGCGCCCGGACGCGTTCCGAATGGAGTGCGGCGTCGACCCGGTCATAGGCCTTGGCCCGCGCCTTCAGGAGGCGCTCGGTCAACAGCTCGTCGTCCTCGGAAGCGACGCGGCCGGCCTGGCCGGCGAGCAGCACGTCGAGATTGCGGGCCTCGCCGAACTGGCCCGCCAGCCAGCCGATCTCGTCGCGGATCGGGCCATAATCCTTGCCCCGCACCGTCGGCCGGAACAGCGACAGCGCCGAACGCAGGCGGCGCAGCGCGATCCGCGCCTGGTGGAGCGCATCGGGGTCGCGGCTGGTGGCGGAGACCGCGGGCGCGGCGGGCGCGAGCAGCACTGCTTCGTTCAGCCGATAGTGGCGCAGGCAGGACTGGGCGACGATTCGGAAGGCTTCGCCCTCGGTGAGGGGTGGGGCTAGATCGATCGGCTCGGCTTTGGCCGCGCGGCCCAGCGCGCGTTCGGCGAGGGCATAGCCGCGTTCGGACTTGCTCAGCGCGCCAAGGCGAAGCGGCACCGAGCGGCCGATCTCCTCGGCCAGTTCGAACAAGGCGCGCGGCTTGCCGTCCTTCAACTCCAGCTCGATCTCGCTGATCGGTGCCTCCATCCGGCCGCTCCTCACCTTGCCTTCGTCGAAGACGACCTCGATCAGGCTGCCGCGGTGGCGGACCTGCCAGGCGGTGCGACCGAAATCGGAGCGGATCAGCGGTACCAGAAGGTCGGGCGGCATCGATTCGACCAGCCGCTTGAGCGCGCCCGATTTGAGCAGGGCTGGATCGAGCGCGAAACCGGCGACGTCGGCCTCCCATTCCTGGCGGACGAAGAGGCCGGCTGCGCTGCCGCGGCTGCGCTTGATCGTCTGCACGCAGCGCTCGGCAGTGCGGCGCACCCTCAGCGAGAAGCCAGCGCGGCGCAGCGCCCCGTCTTTGGTGTCGAAATAGAGGCTTTCGTGCGCCGCCGTCTCGGACGGCCCGGACAAGGCCGGCACCGCGCGCAAAAGGGCCTCGTGGCCCGGCTCCACGTCGAATTTGAGTTCGACTTCTAGCGCCATCGCGCATCCTGCCAGGCAAGGAATCCCCGCGTCCATAGTGCAACAGCAATGTTACAGTTTCTTGATGCGGGTTATCCGTGAAAGTCCCCAGCCGATTCAGGCTCTGACCAAAAACGCAGACAAGGATCAGGCTTTTCGCGGTTTGACCCCGGGCGGCGCGTCGCCGGGCGCCGGCGTCTTGGGCTTGAAGCGGCACAGGTCGCGGACCACGCAGCGCCAGCATTCGGGCCGGCGCGCCTTGCAGACATAGCGGCCATGCAGGATCAGCAGATGGTGGGCGGTGCGCCGGTAGGGCGCCGGCGTCACCCGGTCGAGCACCGCCTCGACCTTGTCGACCGTCTTGCCGGGGGCGAGGCCGGTGCGGTTGCCGATCCGGAAGACATGGGTGTCGACCGCGAAGGTCTCGGCCCCGAAGGCGACGTTCATCACCACATTGGCGGTCTTGCGGCCGACGCCGGGCAGGGTCTGGAGCGCGTCGCGGTCGGCCGGAACCTCGCCGCCATATTGGTCGACCAGAGCGCGCGAGAGGGCGATGACGTTCTTCGCCTTCATGTTGAACAGGCCGATCGTCTTGATGTGCTCTTTCAGCCCCGCCTCGCCGAGGTCGAGCATTTGCTGCGGCGTCGTCACCTTCGCGAACAGGTCGCGGGTCGCGCGGTTGACCCCGGCGTCGGTGGCCTGGGCGGAAAGGACCACTGCGACCAGCAAGGTGTAGGTGTTGATCGATTCCAATTCGGTCACCGGATCGGGCGTCCGCTCCGACAGGCGGCGGTAGAATTCGGCGACGTCCGCTTTCTTCATGTCAGCGCGTCCAAACCCGCGCCGAGCCGCTCCAGAGCCGCCTCGATCATCTCGGTCGGTCCCCCAACGCCGATCCGGAAATGGTCGGCCAGGCCGAAGAAGCGGCCGGGGACGATCGCCGTGTCATATTGATCGCGCAGCAGGAAGTGGAGGTCGTCGACCTTGCCGCGCAGCAGGCGCGGGAAGGCGGTGATGCCGTTGACCATCGGCGCGACTTCCAGATCGTCGCACCCGGCGAAGAAGCCGTTGGCGAGGTCGCGGTTGGTGGCGAGCAGGGCCGCGTTGCCCGCGTCGACCTCGTCAAGGCGGTCGAGGGCGATGCAGGACAGGCGCTCGTCGGCATGGCCCTGGGCGACGCCGAACAATTCGTTCAGCCGCCACATCCGTTCGGCGAGCTCGGGCTCGGCGAGGATCCAGCCGCAGCGCAGCCCGCTGAGGCCGTGGACCTTGGTGAGGCTCGACGTGGTGACGAAGACGTCGCCGAGATGGGCCGCGCCGGCCTCGGGCGGGACGGCGGCGTCGAGATAGACCTCGTCGATCAGGACGCGGGCGCCGACCCGCTCGGCCAAAGCGCCGACCGCGTGCATTGTGGCTTCGTCGGCGAGGTTGCCGGTCGGGTTATGGAGGTTGGTGAGGACGATCAGGCGGGTGCGATCGGTGAGCGCCGCCTCGACAACTTCGGGGTCGAGCGCGAAGGCCGGACCCCGGCGGGTGAAGCGGCGCACCTCGGCGCCGTGGAATTGGGCGGTGGCGACCATCGGCTCATAGGCGGGATGCTCGATCAGCACCTCGTCGCCCGGCGCGATCAGCGCGGCCATGGCCAGCATGTTGGCCATCGACGTGCCGTCGGCCATCACCACTCGCTCGGGCGCGACTCCGTTTTTGCGGGCGATCCGTTCGCGCAGGTCCGGGTAGCGGTAGCGGCTGGCGCCATCCACCTCGAGCTCGGCGAGCGAGATGTCGAACCGGTCGAGCCGGAAATGCGGCACCTCGCTCGACGCCAGGTTGAAGCGGGCGGGCGATTGGGTCTTCGCCCAGTGCATATATTCGGAAGCGAGAACCCGGCTCATCGTGCGCCGTTGCCGCATTTGAGCTGCCAGTAGAGGCAGGCGGGAATCCCCGCGAGCAGGATGGCGAAGCCGACGGCGCTGTTGATCGGGTTGTTGTAGAGGGTCGCCGCCACGATCGTCGCGCAGGCGGCGACGAACAGGCCGGTGGTGAGCGGGTGGCCGGGCGCGGCGAAACCGTCGGCAACCGGATTGCGGCGGCGGAAGACGAACAAGGCGGCGCCGGTAAGGCCGAACCAGATGAAGTCGACCGAGACGACGTAGGAGAGGATCTGGCCGAAGGTCCCGGACAAGGCGATGACGATGGCGGCGGCGCCCTGAAGGAGGATGGCAACGACCGGAACGCGGCTTTCGGCGCTGACCCTGGCGACGCTTCGGAAGAACAGCCCGTCTTCCGCCATCGCGAAATAGACGCGCGGGGTGGTCAGCATGCCCTGGCTGAGGAAGCCCAATGCCGAAATGGCGATGCCGAGCGCGATCAGGGTCGCGCCGGTGTCGCCAAGCGCAAGCCGCATGACGGCGGTGGCGGGCGTGTGGGTTGCCGCCAGTGCGGCGGGACCGAGAACATAGAGGCAGGTGAAGGCGACGCTGGTGTAGAGTAGGACGACGCCAAGCACGCCGAACAGCATGCCGCGGGCGAGGTCGCGCCGGGGATCGCGCATCTCGCCGGCGACGAAGCTCGCCGTCTGCCAGCCGCCATAAGCGAACATGACCGGAGTCAGAGCGGCGCCGATCGCGGCGAGGCCGGTCATCGCGGGCAGGGGAGCAGCAGCCGGCGTGGCCGCCGGTCCGGCGAAAACCAGGCCAGCAAGGACCAGGGCGGCGATCACAAGGATCTTGAGCACCATCAGGCCGCTCTGCACGTTCGATCCGGCGCGGACGCCGAGGCAGTTGATCGCGGTCAGCAGGGCGATGGCGCCGGCCGCGACCGCGCCGGCGGGGATCGGCCAGTTTGTGAGCTCGAGGAAATGGTCGGCGAAGATGATCGCGACTGCGGCCATGCCGCCCGACTGGATCACCAGCAGCAGCGACCAGCCGTAGAGAAAGGCGGGCATCGGTCCCCAGGCGTCGCGCAGATAGGCATATTGGCCGCCCACTTCCGGCCGCCGGGATGCAAGCTCGGCATAGACGAAGGCGCCGGCCACCGCGATCAGCCCGCCGATCAGCCAGACGCCGACGATCAGCGCCGGCGTGCCGACCTGGCGCGCGACCTCGGCCGGGTTGACGAAGATGCCCGAGCCGATGATGCCGCCCATGACCAGCATGGTCGCGTCGAACGCCCCGAGCCGCCGGACCAGCCCGAACTGCCCCACCGGCGCCGCCTCGCTCATTCGAAATCGCTCATTCGAAGCCCAGCACGTCGGCCATGGTGTAGCGGCCGGCCGGCTTGTCGGCGAGCCAGGCCGCCGCCTTGACCGCGCCCTTGGCGAAGATCGACCTTGCCTCGGCGCGGTGGCCGAGCTCGAGCCGCTCGCCCTCGGACGCGAAGACCACGACATGGTCGCCGGACACCGATCCGCCGCGCAACGACGCGTAATAGATGCCACCCTCCTCGCGCTGATGGGGACCGTCCTGCATCCGGTCGTAGCGGTTCTTCTCGTCGAAGCGGGTCGCGCCGCGCCCGACATTGGCCGAGGCGCCGAGCAGCAAAGCCGTTCCCGACGGCGTGTCGAGCTTGTGGCGGTGGTGCATCTCGACGATCTCGATGTCCCATTCGGGCCCGAGCCGCCGCGCCGCCTGCTCGACCAGAGCGGCGAGGAGGTTGACGCCGAGCGACATGTTGAAGGCCTGGACCACGGCCACGCTTTCCGCCGCCTCGTCGATCGCGTCGTGATGGTCGTTGGTGATGCCGGTGGTGCCGATCACGATCGGCGTGCCCGCGGCGACCGCGGCGTCGAGATGGCCGGCGATGGCATCGGGCGCGCTGAAATCCACCAGCACGTCGCACGCCTCGGCCAGCGCCATCGCGTCCCGATGATCGCCGACGAAATAGCCGTCGCGGTCGACGCCGCCGGCGACGGTGAAGCCCACTTCCTCAATGGCCCCGGCGACCGCCTGTCCCATCCTGCCGCGCACGCCCAATATTCCGATTGAGGTCATGTCGTCAGCCTCTCCTTCCCGCGCTTCATGGGCGAGGCGGCACAGCATCGCAAGCGCGCGCAATGGAACAGGTTAAGCAGGGTCCGCGTTTGGTCGCGGACAATCAATCAGGAGAGTTTCGATGGCCGACGAAAAAGAAGTGATCGTGACGAGCGGTGACGGCGGCGGCGGCGGCGCGATGGCGCTGATCGCGGTGGTATTGGTCGTCGCCTTGCTGGTGGGCCTCTATCTGATGTTCGGGCAGGGCCTGCTCAACGGCAGCCAGGACATCAAGGCCGACATCAAGGTCGATACCCCGGCACCGAACAATTAGGTTCCGAAGGGCGCGTCAGCCCTGCGCGCCGCCCTCGAGGTGGCGGAGCCAGCGCTGGCGCGCCCATTCGCCGATCAGCCCGTCGGCCGCGCGGCGCTCCGCGCTGCCGGCGGGAAGATCGGCGTAGCGGACCCAGCGGCCGCTTTCGCTGGTCCAGACCGTTTCCTGGAAGAAGTTGAAGCTGATCCGGCGGCCCGCCGCGTCAACCGTGCCGATCGATCCTGGCCGCTCGAGGCTCCCGAGATATTGGAAGACCGGTCGGCCGGCCGGCGCGGGCAGGCGGGCGCCGGCGGCGTTGAGAATGATCGCGCGCATGTCGGCGAGGCCGATGACGCTCGGAATGGCGACGCCCGGCGCGCTGACGATGAACGGAATCCGCATCTGCTGGTCGTTGAGCATGTGGCCGTGGCCGAGAAAGCCGTCGTCGAACAGGCTCTCGCCATGGTCGGCGGTGACGACCAGGATGCTGTTGTCGAGCGCTCCCAGGCGGCGCAGCCGGCCGATCAGCTGGCCGATCAGCCAATCGTCATAGGCGATGGCGTTCCAGTAGGTGCGCGCGACCCAATCGCGGTTGGCGGCGCTGATCTCGCCGCGCGGAATCGGCGCGCCCGGCAGGATCCGGGCCATTTGCGGCCCGGAATAGGGAAAATGCGCCGATTGGAGGTTGAAATAGAGAAAGCGGGGGCGCTGCCAGGCGCGGGGATCGCCGAGCCGGCGATCGAATTCGCGCAGCAGGATTCGACCGTCGATATTGACCGAGCCAAGAGCGGCGAAGCTGAAGGCGCGCTCGTCGCGCAGCCTGTTGCCGTCGACGAAGATCGATCCGCGCCGCATCCCCACCAGATCGGCGGTGCCGCCGAAATCCTCGGCCTGGCCGGAAAAGACGCCGACATCGTAGCCGTTGGCCAGGAAGTCGCGGACCAGTGAGCGGCGGTCGTCGACCGGGGCGAGCGCGCCGGTGAACAGCGACTGGAGCGAGAAGGTGGTGAAGCCGACATGGCTGTAGGCGCGGCGGGCGGCGCTGCCGCGCGCGGCCATCGCCTCGAGCACCGGCATAACCGGCCGACCGTCGACGCGCCGGCCGATCGAATCGGCGCGGGTGCTTTCCAGCACGATCAGGACGACGTTGGGGCGGCGGCCGGCGATGACCGGCGCCGGCTGCGGGGCCGGCGCCCCTGAGAAGGTGAAATCACCCCCGAGCCCGTCCTGGTCGATGCCGTCGCCCGGAATGTCGAGCGCGAAGGGATGCCGCGCGGCGTCGAACGGCTGGCGGTCGATCGGAAAGGAGAAGAAGCTATAGCCGTCGCGGTCGAAGTCGGTGGCGGTGTCGAGCAGGGCCGTGGCGGCGATGACGCTGTTGAACCGGCTCAGGGCGGCGCGGGCATCGTCGACCCGGTTGACGCCGAACAGGATGAAGGGAGTGGCAGCGAGCACCAGCAGCAATTGCCGGCCGCCGAGGCGCGGCCTGTCGGCAAAGGGCGGGGCCTCGCGCCAGCGCCGCCTGAGCCAGAGGAACAGGGCGCCGTAGACGGCGACGGCGCCGCCCGCGCCAATCAGGATCAGTCCGCCTTCGCTCAGCGAATAGAGCAGGGCGTCGGTCAGGCTGCCGCCGCCGAGGTTGCGCACGATCTGGAAGCTCATCGTGTCGCTGAAGAAGGCCAACGCCTGATATTTGGCGATCAGCACTGCAAGCGCGCCGCCGCCGACGAAGAAGGCGAAGTTGAACGGCATCAGCGGGCTCGACGCCCGCCGGCCATGGAACCGCCGCGTCAGACGATAGAGCAGATAGAAGAGGAGGCCGTGGCAGAGCAGAAGGCCGACGGCGAAGGCGCCGAGCTCCAGCGTCGTGTCCAGGGTCTGGGACTGACCGAAGCCGCCGCCGAACAGGGCATATTTGCGCTCGGCCAGCGCCAGCTCGGCGATCAGAGTGACGAGGACGATCACGGGCAGCACCAGGCGCACCGCGACGGCCCAGGACAGGCTCGGCAGGGTGGCGCTCGGCGTTGCGGCGATCTCGGCCTGCATGAGGCGCGTCATAACGCCGACAGTTTAAGAGACGGTTGTCCGCATCGACTGTCGAATCCGCGCGTCCGGGAAATTGCGGTTAATCTTCTCCGAGCCGCGGCCTGAACAATATCGGACCATAGACGGCAAGGAACAGAAGGAACGCGCCGGCCCAGGCGATGGCCGCGATCATCATGCCGATCGCGGGTTGGAGAAGCCCGAGCGGGGTACCGACCCTGAGCAGCGCGCCCAGCGTGACCAGGGCGTAGAGGACGACCGTGCCGGCGCCAGCCTTCAGTTCGCGGCCGGTGTGACCCAAGATCGCCCGCGTCATCACGGCCAGGATCATCGTCGCCATCGCGCCGCCAGTCAAAGCGTGGATCGCGGCGGATCGCGGGATCGAGGGCGAAAGGATCGAACCGCCGAGTAGGAGCAGGCCGATCGGCACCCAGGAATAGCCGACGTGAAGGATCAGGACGATCGGCTCGCGGACCGACCGCATTCCGCCCCAGCGCGCGAGTCTGAGTGCCTGAGCGCAGCCGGCGCCGATCAGCAACCATCCGGTCCACGGCCAATCGGGCGCCGCCGTCCAGGCGAGCAAGGCGGTCGCGCTGGCCGCGAGCACCGTCAGGTCGAAGCGCGTCGGCTGGCCCGGCAAATTCTGTTTGAGCCCCTGTTTCATCAGCCAGTTGCGGGTGAACGAAGGAACCAGGCGGCCGCCGATCAGCGAGATCATCATGACGACGATCGCGATCACGGCGCGGATACCGATGTCGGCATCCGGCAACAGTGCGGCCGCGCCAGCATGGTCGAGCGCGTCGGCGACGCCGATCAGCAGCACCATGACCACCACCGGCAGATTGCGGTTCTTCGCGGCGAGGACTTCGCGACCGGCCAGAGCGGCGAGGACGAAGAAGAAGCCGACATCGAGAATCGCGGCGACGGCGATGCCGGCCGAAGCGGAGAACAGAACCGCCAGCCGTGCGGACGCCCACAAAGCGGCGAGCGCGGCGAGCGGCCATCCCGCGATCGGCAGCCGGCCGGTCCAGTTGGGAATCGCCGTCAACAGGAAGCCGGCGACGATCGCACCGACAAAGCCGAACAGCATTTCGTGCCGATGCCAGGTCAGAGCGTCGAAGGCGGAAGGAGGCTGAATCCCGTCGTTGAGCGCCACCATCCAGAGCGTGAGCGCCACCGCCGCCCAGGCTGCGCCGAGGAAGAAGAAGGGTCTGAACCCGCCGCGAAGGAATGGCGGCGACGCAGCTATCCGCGCACGCCGGAGCGCGAGCATCCGCTCGCCGCGAGTCTCGACGGTCACGTCATGCGGCCGCAACCGCCGCATCCGCAATCGGGACTTCGGGCGTGCGGCGAGCGAACAGCGCGCGGATCATGAAGAGCGCGAAGGCGGCGACACCGACGGAGAAGACCAGATCGCCCGGAACCCGCGCCCAGACCAGGGCCTGCATGATCGGGGAGTGGATGACCTCGGCGCTGCGCGCGAAGGCGTAATCGTGGGTGAAGCTCTGGTAGGTCTGGTACAGGCCCTGCGGGAAGAGCGACATGAAGACCATCATCGCCAGCCCGATATTGAGGCACCAGAAGCTCGTCCTCAAGAGGCCGTTGCTCCACCGCGCCGGGTCGGAGAGGCCGCGCATGCAGAACAGGACCAGGCCGATTCCGAGCATGCCGTAGACGCCGAACAACGCGGCATGGGCGTGGGTTGCGGTCGTGTTCAGGCCCTGCATATAATAGAGCGCCAGCGGCGGATTGATGAAGAATCCGAACATGCCCGCGCCGACCATGTTCCAGACGAGCACGCTCCCGAAAAAGGAGAAGGGCCAGTAATAGACCTTCTGCCATTCGTGCCGATGCTCGACCTTTGACCGGTTATAGGCTTCGAAGCCGACCACCATCAGCGGCACGACCTCGAGCGCCGAGAAGACCGCGCCGAGCGCGATCACCGCGGTTGGCGTGCCGGAAAAATAGAGGTGATGGAAGGTGCCGAGCACGCCGCCGCCGAGGAAGATGATGGTCGCGAGCATCACCGACGTCGCCGCCACCGTTATGCGCACCAGGCCCATCTTGACGAACAGTGCCGAGACGATCGCGGTCGCGAACACTTCGAAAATGCCTTCGACCCAAAGGTGGACGACCCACCAGCGCCAATATTCCATGACCGAAATATGGGCGTGCTCGCCGTAGAAGAGCCCGGTCCCGAACAGCAATCCGATGGCAATTGTCGAGATCACGACGAGGTAGACGAGCGATCGCCCGCCTTTCTCCTGCATCGCTGGCCAGAGGCCGCGCAGCACCAGCACGACCCACAGGAGGAGACCGATGAACAGGTAGAACTGCCAGAAGCGGCCGAGGTCGAGATATTCGTACCCCTGGTGGCCGAACCAGAAATTGAACGTGCCGCCGGTGATGTGGCGGTTGATCGCCGCATATTCGCCGGCGAAGGAGCCGACGACGATGATGAGCAGGCTGAAGAACAGGAAATTGACGCCGAAGCGCTGGAATTTCGGCTCGCGTCCACCCAGCAAGGGCGCGACGTAGAGCCCGGTCGCCAGCCAGGCGGTGGCGATCCACAGCACCGCCAGCTGGGTGTGCCAGGTGCGGGTGAGCGCGTAGGGGAAATATTCGGCCATCGGCAGGCCGTACAGGCCCTGGCCCTCAACCGCATAATGGGCGGTGACAATGCCGAACAGCACTTGGCCGACGAACATGGCGGTGACGACGAAGAAATATTTGGCGGTGGCACGCATCGACGGCGTGGCCGTGATGCCGCCGAGGAGATCGGTCTGGGAGACGCCTTCGATCGGCTCGAGGTCGCGACGCCAGATGTCGAACTCGCGCGCATAATACCAGACCAGGCCGCCAATGGCGCCGAGCAAGGCGAAGATGGAGATGAAGGTCCACAGGAAGATCGCCCCGGTCGGTGCGTTGCCGACCAGCGGCTCGTGCGGCCAGTTGCTGGTATAGGAGATGGTCTCGCCGGGGCGCTCGGCCGCGGTCGCCCATGACGTCCAGAAGAAGAAGGCGCCCAGCGCATGCGCCTCGTCGGCCGTCAGCACGGCGTTCTGGGGCATGGCGTAGAGTTCGCGCAAATGCTGGTCCGCGGGCGTGCGGTTGGTGAACAGATTCTCGTAATGGACGGCGGTCGCGGCGATCGCCGCCGCGCGCTGATCGCTGACGGTGATGACGGCGCTTTGCGGATCATAGCCGTTGGTCCGCATTTCGCGGCGCAGCATTGCGCCGACCCGCGCCTGCTCGGGCTCGGCCAGCGTTTCGAACGCAGCATGGCCGTCCGCGGCGGCGAGGCCGGTGCGCAGCGCTATGGCCTCGCGGTGCAGCCAGTCCGCGCTCCAGTCGGGGGCGACATAGCCGCCATGGCCCCAGATCGAGCCCTGCTGCATGCCTCCGGTCGATTGCCAGACGGCCTGGCCGCGCTGGATGTCCTCGGCGGTGTAGATGACCTGCCCCGACGCCGCGCGCACCGCGCTCGGCAGAGGCGGCTTGGTGTGGTAAATCTGGACGCCGAAATAGAGCAGGGTGCCGAACATGATCGCCATGCTCGCGCCGAGGATGATCCAGAGGCGGCGAATGGAGAATTCGGAGGCGTAGTCGGACATGGCTTTTCTCCGCCCGAATGATCGTGTCGGGTCGCGCGCCAGTTGGGGTGCATTGCCGCCGGTCGTTTCGCCGCAGGGTCAGGCATCGTCCGGCCTGGCCGGACACCGGAGGGACTCGACTACTCCGCCTCTAACCCATGTTAGAACGTGGCCGGCGTGGAGAACAGCAATATTTCCGAAAGTGGCGGTGCACGGCTCGCCTCAGCCTATGTGTTCCGGCCCACCGAAACCGGGGGCCGCGCACCTGAGGCGCGGGTCAGCCCAGTGCCCGTGTTAGGGGCCGGCCGACGATCAGGACGAACAAGGCGCCGGTGAGCGCGATCGCCGTGTTGAGCAGCCAGAACTGGGTCGGCCCGAGCTGCTCGTAGAAGGTGCCGACATAGCCCATCAGGACGTTGCCGACGAACAGGTTGAGGAAGGCGACACCCATCATCGTTCCGTTCACCGGGGCCGGCGCGGTGCGCGAGATCAGGGCGAGGATGGGCGGCCAGTAATAGAGGAAGGCGAGGCCCATGCCGGCGAAGGCGGCGAGCGGCCAGAGCGCGCTGACCGGCTGGCCGCCGGACAGCCAGGAGCCGAGAACGAGCAGCAGGCTGGAGGCGGCGGCCATTGCGGCGCCGATGCCGATCTTGGAGACGTCGGTCGGCTCGCGCCCCTTCGCCGCCTGGCGGCGCCACAGCGCGATGACCGGCGGCACGGCGATGATGCTGACGAAGGCGTCGATCGAGTTGAACCAGGGCGTGGGGACCGTGCCGAGGGGCGTATGCACGTCGACATGGCCCTGGATCCAGACCAGCCCGACGTTGAAGCATTGATAATAAGCCATTGTCTGGAAGATGCCGAGGCAAATGACGCCGACCAGCAGGATCACAGTGCGCTTCTCCGCGCCGTCGAGGCTGCGGCGATCGACATGGCCCCGGCGCGGCGGATCGGGCGGCAGGTGGCGAAGGCCGACCAGATAGGTGACGAGGCCGATCCACATGAGCAGCGCCGCCGCGCCGAAGCCGACATGCCAGCCATAGGCCTGAGCCAGCGCCCCGCAGGCGAGCGGCCCGACGGTGGCGCCGACGTTGATCCCCATCGAGAAGATGGTGAAGCCGCGGGTGCGGCCGGCAACATCGCTAAGGTCGTAGAGTGTGCCGACCTGGGCCGAGATATTGCCCTTGAGGCAGCCGGTGCCGAGGACGAGCAAAAGGAGGGCGATCAGGAAGCTGGCGTCGAACGCCATCGCCAGATGGCCTGCGCTGAGCAGGATCGCGCCCAACACAACGGTTCGCCTGGCCCCGAGCCAGCGGTCGGCGATCATGCCGCCGAACACCGGGGTGAAATAGACCAGACCCGAATAGAGTCCGAAGGTCTGCGAAGCGAGCGCCTGGGCCGAGAGCGGCCCGGTGACGCTTTCGACCGCGGCCCGGAAAGCGGGGAAGCCGACGACAAGCTCGACATGGCCGGGGAGCAGCAATTGGTCGACCATGTAGAGGACGACCAGAGCGGTCATGCCGTAATAGGAGAAACGCTCCCACGCTTCGGTGAAAGCAAGGAACCAGAGGCCGCGCGGCTGGTCGCGGAAGCCGGAAGCGGCGGCCTCGGGCGGAAGCGGGGCGCACGACGTTGGAATGCTCGACATCGCGGCCCCTCCCTGGTGTGGCGAGCCTAGGGGTGCCTTTCGAAGCGGTCAACGCGGGGGCGTCGGTGGTCGCTCCTGCTAGCTCCGCGCCTTCCCTGTGTCGGAGCGGGACGCCAGGTCCGAGCGATGCAGGAAAAGCCGCAGTGCGACGGCGCAGAATAGAGCAATAACGGTTGCGACCCAGAGCGCGGCATCCTCGGGGTGAGGCGAGACGAGAAATCGGATCTCCGGCTGCGCCGCGACGAAGACGGACGCGAAGAACGCCACTTGCGCGGCCAGCCTCAAATAGATGTTCATTCGTTCCTCCCAAGGCCTGGCGCGAAGCTGGTGCGGCCGATTTCGCGGACATTGCCGCGCTCGCGCGTGCCTTCAACCAACTCGTAGCCCAGCAGGCCGAACAGGCGGTCGCCGATGAAGATCGGGCGGGCATTGCCATACCAGTCGACGCACGAGGCCTGGCAGGCGTCGGCGGCCTGGCCGCCCTCGCCGGTCGAGGCCGCCAGCTCGCCGGCATGGGACAGGCGGCCGTCGGCGCGGTTGAGGAACAGCAGGGCGGCCGAATTGACCGGGCGTTCGCCCCGCCGCTGCAACAGGCGGGCGACGGGAAGGCCGAGGATGCCCGAACCGCCGTCCGCGGACGTGCCGTCGGCGTGGAAGAAGAAGGCGTGGCTGCGGCTCTCGCCTTCGCGCGCGTCGGCGAGGAGGAAGGCGTTGCCCACCCGCGCGCCCGCGCTGTCGGCGGGGACGTTGTCGTCGAGTTCGATCGCGGTGAATCCCAAAGCATGCTCGCCGGCGCCGATGACGATCGCGTCCGGACCGATCGAATCGATCCGGTCGACGCCGTGCTGGATCTGGAGTGTCGCCGTGCGGCGGCTGGCCAGCGAGACGACATTGACCTGGTCGGCGCGGCCGGTGCTGCCGCCGGCATAGACCAGATGGTCGCCGACGAAGCGGTTCTGGATATTCCACGGCTGGCCGCCGGGTTTCGGCAGGACCAGATAGCGGTCGAGCGGCACCTCGCGCGCGCCGTCGCCGAACGCCGAGGTCGGGATGGTGAGCAAAGCGACGTCGCCGCTGGTCACTTCCGGCCGCCACATGGCATCGCCGCCGCCGTCCGCGCGGACGACCACCTGCAGCGCGCCGCGCCTGGCGTCGGCGAGGAAGGAGAATTGGTCGATCGGCATGCCGCGCGCCTGGACGGCGGAGGGGCGGCTGCCGTCGAGCGGCATTCGGTAGAGGAAGGAGCCGGTCCGCGGCCCGTCACCGAAGATGTAGCCCGTCCAGATATAGACGGCATTGCTCGAGACGAAGAAGGTTCGCGACGTGTGCCCGACCACCACCGTCGAATCGCAATCGAGAACCGGCGCCGAGAGGTCGCAGCTGGTGACGCTGTGGAGCGTGTTGAGGCGCGCATTCTTGCGTTCCATCAGGACTCGCGGAACGTAGACGCGCCGCCACGAAGCGATCGGCCGGAACTGCGCCTGGGATCCCTCGCGCCAGCGGGCGAGGCCGGGGAGCGATTCCATGGGATCGCCGTCGAAGCGGATGGCGAGCGGCGAATAGAGGATCAGGCGATTGCCGATCAGCCGGGTCGCATAATTGCGCGACGAATAATAATCGTTGGAGCGCAGCTGATAGCTGTCCTCGAAGGTGAGCCGGCCGGCCTCGTCGAGACGGAAGCGGTTCACCTGGGTGCCGTGGCGCGCATAGGAATAGCCGACGACGATCACCCGTCCGCCGGCGACGAGCATCTCGTCATACCAGTCGCCGCGGCCGTCGACGCCGGGCGGGAAGGCGTTGATCATCGACACCGGGCGCATGGCGCCGCCCGCCAGTGACACCGTGAACAGCCGTCCGCGCCGCAGGATGACGAGGATGTCGCCGCTGAGCTTGACGATGTCGCCCTCGTCGACGCCCTGGACCTGGTTGTTGGTGATGCTGAGCGGCTGCGCCGTCGCCCCCAGCCGTGAGCCGGTCACCTGCGGTGACGCGGAAGGTGGGGGCGGCGGCGGCGGTGGCGGCGGTCCGGCGGCGTCCATCGCCTCCTGCCGCTCCTGCGCCAGGCCGCGCAGGAAGGCGCGCAATTGCTGCTCCGATTCGAAGCCGGCGAGGCCGGGCTGCGCCGCCGCGGTCTGGGCCTGCGCGGCCGAGGGCAGGTTCGCACCCCCCATGTCGACCAGACACAGAAGTGCGATCAGTGCGAATTTGCGCAGCGAGCCCATGCGATTCTCCCTCCCCGAATCCGAAAATCGGGGGGAGACTAGCAGACCTTCAGATGAACGGGCACCGAATGCCCGGCCGCCCTTGTGCCGGCGTGCCGAACCGGGTCAAATGCGATCGAACCAGGCAGGACGCCGGCATGACCGATTTTCCCGAAGACATCTTCACCGAGCCCGAGGAGATCGATCCGGACACGCTCGCCAATCTCGGGCCGCTGCGTCGGCTCGCCGGGACGTGGGAAGGGATGGAGGGGGTCGATCTCAACCCCAAGGCGGACGGTCCCGAGCAGAGGGTCTTTCGCGAGCGGATCGAAATGGTCCCGATCGACCCGCAACCCAATGGACCGCAGCTTTTCTACGGCCTGCGCTATCATATCCACATCAACACGCCCGAGGAGGACACCACCTTCCACGACCAGACCGGCTATTGGCTGTGGGAGCCGGCCACCGGACTGGTGCTGCAGAGCCTTGCCATCCCGCGCGGCCAGGTGGCGCTGGCGTCGGGCCATGCCGCGCCGAACGCGGCGAAGCTGGTGCTGGAGGCGCGCCGCGGCGACACCGAAAGCGGCATCTGCTCCACCGCCTTCCTCGAGCACGCCTTTCGCACCGACGCCTATCGGATCGAGGTGGATTTCCACGACGACGGCACCTGGTCCTATATCGCCGACACGACCCTGATCGTGCGCGGCCGGGACGAGCCCTTCGACCATCGCGACCGCAACACCTTGCGCAGAATCGCCGAAGCTGAGCCCAATCCGCTGATGCGAATATTGTCGGCGCAAAAGGAGTGAACATGTCGATCACAAGATTGCTCGCCTTCGCCGTGCTGGCGGCCACTGCCGCGGCGCCGGCCATTGCCCAGACCGATGCCGAGGCATTGCGGATGCGGCCGATCCCGATCGGGCCGCAGCCGCGCGCCTGCCCGGAGCGGGGCGCGTGGGGATTCTGCTTTTACGACAGCGGCTGGCGCCCGGCCGCGGACAATCCCTTCTTTCAGCCGTTGAGGGCGGGCGATCCGACGGGCAATGGCGGTCCTTTGTGCTCGATCAGCAATCGGCGGGATGCGACCCTGGCCGAATATAGCACGGAGGAAACCGGGCCGGCGATGCGCCTCGGCGGGCGGCTGATCCGCTTCATGCCGGTCGGACGGGACCAGGGGGACCGGGAGGTTTACCGTTCGCCGCAGGGGCGACTGATCATCGACCTGGGTGCGGAGGTGGCGCGGGCGGACGAAAGCGACGGGCGCCGGGCGCGGCTGACTTTCATCGACCGCCGGGGCCGGGCGCATGTCGCCTCGGTCAGGATCGACTGCGGGGTGTGAGCCGGCCGGAATTGCCTCCGGCCGGCTTCACGTCTTCAGTCTTCTAGCGGCAGCGAACGTCCTGGCTCTGCTCGATCGTCCGGCCGAGGATGGCGCCGAGCGCGCCGCCGACCAGGGTGCCGGCGGTGCGGCTGCGGCCGCCGTCGATGGCGTTGCCGAGCAGGGCGCCGGCGCCGGCACCGACGATCAGGCCGGTGGTGCCGTCATTGCGCCGGCAGTAATATTGGCCGTCCGAGCCGCGATAGACCTGGTCCTCGGCGGTCAGCACGCGCTCCCGGTAGCGTGGATCGTTGCGATAGTAGCGGGCTGCGTCATAATCGGTCGCATAGGGATCGTCGCCATAGCCACGCGGCGGCGCGCCGTAAGAGCCGCCATAGGGGCCGCGGGCACGCGCGGCGATATAGCGGTCGCGTTCCCGCTGATAGGCGGCGATTTCATTGTCGAACCGCTGCGAGGCCGCCCGGAAGCGGTCTTCGTCGGCCCGGCTCTGGGCCATGGCCGGACTGGCGGCGGACAAGGCCAAAGCGGGAAGGGCGGCAAGCGCGAGCGCGAAAATCCTGGATCGCATGTTGGTCACTCCAATTAGGTTACGCCTTAACAGACCCGGGACGTGCCGGGTTCCGCCATTCTAGCTCAGCCTGCTGCAAAAGCGCCACAATTTCGATTGGCGGGCACCGAGACGTCGATCTTCCTGGGATGGGGCAGATCGAGGTCGGCCATGATCGCGACGAATTCGTCGAGCGTGCGGCCGCCGCCGAGCCGGGGGTTGCGGGTCCGTTCCTGGGCGATGCTGCTCACTCGGCGGCCCTGATAATCGTGGGCCGGGTAGACCAGCACGTCGTCGGCGAGGGTGAAGAACTTGTCGTGAATGGTGGCGAACAAAGTGGCAGGGTCGCCGCCCTGGAAATCGGTGCGGCCGCAGCCGTCGATCAGCAAAGCGTCGCCACTGAACAGGCGGGTCACCGGGCCGGCATCGGCCAGATAGGCATGGTGATCCGAAGTGTGGCCCGGCGTGTGGAGGGCGCGAAGCGTGAGCGCGCCAAGCGCGAGCGGCTCGACTTCGGACAGATGCAGGTCGGCGCCGGTGACGCCCGACGCGGCCGGGAAGGCGACCTTGCAGCCGGTCAGCGAGCGCAGCCGGTCGGCCGAGGTGACGTGATCCGCGTGGATATGGGTGTCGACGGTGAAGGCGAGGTGGAGACCGAGCCCGGCGAGCGCCGCCAGGTCCCTTTCTACCGTTTCGAGCACCGGATCGATCAGCAGGGCGGCGCGGCTGTCCGGGCAGGCGAGCAGATAGGTATAGGTCGAGGATTCGGGCTCGAATAGCTGCCGGAAGATCATCGCGCCAGCATAAGCGCAAGGGGGCGGCAAGGCGAGATCGCGCGGGTCAATCCAGCGCGACCTGCTCGATCCGGGGCAGCATCATCCAGTTCACCGCGCCGACCAGGGCGATGCCGGCGACGACGATGAAAGCGTAGATATAGCTGCCGGTTCGATCGACGATGATGCCGGTGATGATCGGCCCGGTGATGCCGGCGAGATTGCCCATGCAATTCTGGATGCCGACCCAGGTTCCGACCGCGCGCGGGCCGGCGAACATCTGGGAGACGGCATAGAGGTTCAGCGAACCGATGCCGAAGCAGATGCCGGCAAGGACGAGCCAGGCGATCAGCGCCGGGAGGGTCGAGGCGGTGGCGATGCCGATGACCGCCATCGCGGTCGCGACGAAGCTGGCGGCGAGCAGGGCGCGGCGGATCGGCCCTTCCTCGCGGCCGCCGGCGACGAGATGGTCCGACAGCCAGCCGAAGAAGAAGGCGCTCGCCGCCTGGGCGACGTAAACGATAGTGGCGAGCATGGTCATGTCGGCGATCGAATAGCCGCGCGACTGGACCAGGTAGAGGGGCAGCCAGGCGAGCACGAAATAGAGCGAATAATTGGCGCAGAAATGACCGAGGCTCATGCCCCACAGGGCGCGCTTTCCGAGCAGGAGGTGGGGCGGGAAGGGCGCCTCGCGGGTGGCCCGGCTGTCCCGGCGCAACGGCGCCGATACGAGATGCCAGGGTGCCAGCCACAAGAGGGTGATTAGCCCGAAGACAATGAACATGGCGCGCCAGCCGAACGAGATCATGATCAGTCCGCCGGCCAGGGTGCCGACCGCCGGGCCCAGCGCGATGCCGGCGGAAACGCAGCTGTTGGCGAAGCCGCGGCGCGCCGCCGGGACGTGGCGGGCGATGATCTTCGAGCTGCCGGGGAAGGCGATGCTTTCACCGAGGCCGAGGAGCAGGCGAAGCAGGACCAGCGAGAAAAGACCGCCAATGAAGCCGGTGAGCAGGGTGGCGAGCGCCCACAGGGCGACGCCGGCGCCGTACAGGCGGTAGACGCACAGGCGATCGCACAGCCATCCGACCAGAAGCTGGATCGGCGCATAGACCCAGAAGAAGGCGGAGACAGCGAGGCCGAACTGGGTCGCGGAGAGGCCGAGCTCGGCTTTGATCAGCGGGCCGGCGACGCCGAGCGTTCCCCGATCGATATAGTTGAGCAGGATCGCCAGGGCGACGAGCAGGATCAGGCTGCGGCTCCACGCCGGCGCCGCGGTGATGGTCGCCATCGCACCCCCATACGGGCGCGCGTCACGACCCCCCCGGTCAAGCGCCCGTACGCCTGCTTAAGCTGGCGGCAGCGGCGAGTCGACAATGTTACGGCGAGGAAACGAGAGCGCCGGCCCGCGGCCCGTTCAATTTCGGTCGAACAGGGCCTTGCGCAGCAGGCGCGCCTTCAATTCCTCGAGGCCGATTTCCCGGATCGCCGCCTCGCGGTCCTCGGCCTGGAGAATGGCGGCGAGGTGGCCCAGAATCTGGCCGGCGAGATCGAAGCGCTGCAACGCCTTGGCGTGGCGCTGGACGTAGACGGGCTCTTCCGCGAGTTCGTCGCTGAGCAGGTCCAGCAGGCGCCGGACATAGCCCAGCTCCTCGGCCAGGCGGGCATCGATGTCGGACGCGCGGGACGCAGAGTCGGGGGCGCCCGCGTTCGACGCGGCACGGCGGTCCGCGACCCGGCGTTCCTCGAACCGCGGCGGCTCGAAATCCGTCGTCCCGCGCTTGCCCGACACCCATTCGCCGACTCTGATCTCCTCTTCGAACGCGACGCCGCAGCGGGGCGGAGACAGCCAGGCGACCTTTGCCACCATCTCCACTTCTTGCCGCTTCAGGATCAGCAAGGTTCCGACCGCGGGCAAAGCGGCGCCTTCGAGCAGGGCCCCGGTCTCGGACAGGTTCCTGATCCGAACCGGATTCGAGGCGCCGCCGACATCGAAGGTCGCCGCGAGGAACAGGTTTGAGCGGTGCGCGCGTTCCTTCGCGCCCTCCGATTTCCCGCCCTGGATATTGTCGACGATCGACATGTCTTCCTGTTCGCGCCCCGTCCCTCAATACCGCGGCCGCCCGCCTTCGCGGACGGCCGTCCCGGCATGCGTCCAAACTTCAAGCTGCCCCATTGTCCGCATACGCCTGGAAACAGCGTCGCGGTCTACCCGATCATGATGAGCAGGGAGACAATTGCCCATCTGTTGTTTCTACGAGGATGGGCGTTCGAGCCACCCGAAAGCATGGCCGGCAAACGTGGCCATTGCGGACCTTGCACCATCGTGTCACGGCGTCGGCGACGTGAACCATCCGGGAGACGATAATCATGTTCAGTCACATCATGGTCGGCGCCGACGATGTCGCGGCTTCCAAGACCTTCTACGACGCCACTTTTGGCGCATTGGGCATCCCGCCCGGCAGGATCGACGACAAGGGGCGCGCCTTCTACATGACGCCCACCGGCATCTTTATCGTCACCAAACCGATCAACGGCGAGCCGGCCTCGTGCGCAAACGGGGCGACGATCGGATTCGCCGCCAATTCGCCGGCCGACGCCGACGCCTGGCATGCGGCCGGGACCGCGAACGGCGGTACGGCGTGCGAGGACCCGCCGGGCGTGCGCGAAGGCCAGATCGGCAAGCTCTACCTAGCCTATCTGCGCGATCCGGCGGGCAACAAGCTCTGCGCGCTCCATCGCATGGCTGACTAAGCTACCCCGCCAGAATCGCGGCGGAAGTCTCTTCGATGCTTCCGGAGACGATGAGCGATCCGCCGCCGACGACCCCGACCTTGGTCTGGCCGTTCTCATGCGTGCGCAGCCACGCGATATTCTCAGCGACCACCAGGTAATTGCCTCCGAGCGAATTGAGCAAAACGAACTTCATGACCGTGTCTCCCCTGTCGGAGACGCCTCTAGAGGAGCGACTTCTGTTTCAGGTTAACGTCCGGGCGTGACTCCTGCGCGATTGCCGCCTTTCCACACTTTCCGTACCTTCCCGTGCTCGGCTAAGACCGGGCGATGCGCGGGATAAACAACATCGTCATCCTCACCGGCGCGGGCATTTCGGCGGAGAGCGGGCTCGCCACCTTTCGCGGGCCGGACGGGTTGTGGGAGGGCCATCGCGTCGAGGACGTGGCGACGCCCGAAGCGTTCGCGCGCGATCCGGTGCTCGTCCACCGCTTCTACGACGCGCGGCGGGCCAATCTGGCGACGGTCGAGCCCAATGCGGCGCACCGGGCGCTGGCGCGGCTGGACGCCGAATGGCCTGGCGAATTGCTGATCGTCACCCAGAATGTCGACGACCTGCACGAGCGGGCCGGAGCGAAAAGGCTGCTCCACATGCACGGCGAGCTGAACTCCGGCTGGTGCCGCGCCTGCGAGGCGCGGATGGCCTGGGCGGGGGAAATGGGCGGCGCCGCCATGTGCCCCGAATGCGGCGCGGCGGGCGAAGTGCGGCCCGACATCGTCTGGTTCGGCGAGATGCCCTATGAAATGGAGCGGATCGACAGTGCGCTGATGGACGCCGATCTGTTCGTCTCGATCGGAACGTCGGGCGCGGTCTATCCCGCTGCCGGCTTCGTCCAGACCGCGAACTATGTCGGCGCGCGGACCCTGGAGATGAACCTCGAGCCGAGCCTCGGCGCCTACCATTTCCACGAAAGCCGGACCGGGCCGGCGGGCGAACTGGTGCCGGCCTGGGTCGAGGAGATGCTGGGCGCCCGATCCTAGCTGGTATCCGGTTCGACCTGGAACTCGAAGCTGTGGACGAGCCTCTCGCCGACATAGATGCGCATGACGTGGGTGCCGGCGGGATCGCCCTGCGCGACGCACCAGCCGTGGCCAAACGAGCCTTGTGCCAGCGGCGCCTGGAATTCGGTGACGGCCGAGACCCGATCCTGCGAGACGGCGGTAAACTCCCGTTCCGGGCTCTGCTGGATTCCCCATTCGGGCGCGGCCTGGGGCAGTCGGAACACTTCACGGACGGCGATGGTCCGGTCCTCGGGCGGCACGTCGATCCGCCAGCGATAGCAGGTGGTGATCGGGCGGAGCGGAACCCGGGTCGATTCGCGGATCGATCGGTCGCGGAGATCCTCGACGAAGAAATGGGTACCAAGCACATTGAGATCGTCGCCGCCTTGCGCGCCGGCCCCGAGCAGCAGGCCGGACAGCAAATGAATCGCACCCATGGCTTCCCCCTCAAAGGTTACGCGCAAAGTGCCGAAAAAAGACGGAAAATACTAGCCGATGCGCCCCAATACGATCGGATGGGCGGGATCGCCGCCTTCGAAAGTCAGGAGAACCTGCTCGCCTTTGCTGGGGATCACCGCCCTGCTCGACCCGCAAGGCTGCATGACCGGCGCCCAACCCGATCGCCACCCCGTCCCCATCGCCGGAGAGTCGACCTTTACCCGGCCCTTGCCGCTCGGATCCCGATTGTCGACGACGACGGCTCTGACGGGATCGTTCACGCCTTCACTCCACCCAGTCCAGGCCGATGTCGCGGTAGAGGCCGCGGTCCTCCTCCCATTTCGGGTTGACCTTGACGTGGAGGAAGAGGTGGACCTTGCGGCCGAGCAGGCGGGAGATTTCAGCGCGGGCGGCGGCGCCGATCTCCTTGATCCGGGCCCCGCCTTTGCCGAGGACGATCGCCTTCTGGCTGTCGCGGCCGACCAGGATCTGCTGGTGGATGGCGACCGATCCGTCCTTGCGCTCCTCATATTTCTCGGTCTCGACCGCGCTCGCCTGGGGAAGTTCGGCGTGCAGCTGGTGGAAGATCTGCTCGCGCGTCACCTCCGCCGCCATCATCCGGTCGGTGACGTCGGACACCTGGTCCTCGGGGAAATGCCAAGGTCCTTCCGGAAGCCGGGCGGCGAGCGCGGCCTTCAGCTCCGGTACGCCGTCGCCGGTCGCGGCGGAGACCATGTAGATGTCCTCGAAGGTCGCGCGCTCACCCGCCTGCGTGATCAGGGCGAGCAATTTTTCCTTCTTCACCAGGTCGACCTTGTTGAGGATCAGCACCTTGGGTTCGGGGCGATCCTTCAACCTGTCGAGGAGAGCGGAAACGGTTCGGTTGATGCCAGTCGCGGCGTCGACCACCAAAGCGATCACGTCGGCGTCCTGGGCGCTGCCCCAGGCGGCGGCGACCATCGCCCGGTCGAGCCGGCGTTTCGGCTCGAAAATACCCGGCGTGTCGGTGAGCAGGATCTGGGTTTGCCCAAGGATGGCGATGCCCATCAGCCGCGTGCGGGTGGTCTGCGCCTTGGCGGTGACGATCGCGACCTTCTGGCCGACCAGGGCGTTGACCAGGGTCGACTTGCCGGCATTGGGGGCGCCGACCACGGCGACGGATCCGAAGCGGGTAGTCATGACAATTGCTCCAGCAGGGCCAATGCAGCCTCGGTCTCGGCTTCCTGCTTGGACGTGCCTTCGGCGCTGGCCTCGCCGACGCCCTTGATCGAGACCTTCACCTCGAAGGTCGGCGCGTGGTGCGGCCCCGAACGGGCGACCAGCTCATAGTGCGGCGGCTTGCGGTCGTTGGCCGCCGCCCATTCCTGGAGCGCAGACTTGGGGTGGCGCGGCACGCTGTCGCCGACCGCGACCCGTTCGGCCCAGGCGGCACGCACGAAGCCCCGCGCCGCGTCCAGCCCGCCGTCGAGCCAGAGCGCGCCGATCAGCGATTCGACCATGTCGCCGAGGACATTGTCGCTCTGGAAGGCGCCGTCGTCGCGGGCCTGCTTGCCGAGCCGCATATGCTCGGCCAGCCCGATCTGGCGGGCAACATCGGCGCAGGTCGAGCGCGAGACCAGGACGTTGAGCCGCTTGGACAGCTGGCCCTCTGGCTCGCCGGGGAAGATGCCGTAGAGCCAGTCGGCGATGACCACGCCGAGCACCCGGTCGCCGAGGAATTCGAGCCTTTCGTAATTGCCGTCGCCCGGGCCGGAGCTGGTGCTGCTGTGGGTGAGGGCGCGCTCGAACAGGGCGACGTCCGCCGGCCGGTGGCCGACCTTCGCTTCGAGCCAGTCTTCCAGTTCGCTCATGTGGTCGTGACCATCACCAGGTTTCGCCGACGCGGCTCCAGCGGGCGGCGGTGAACCAGGTCCAGGGCTTGACCCAACTCGCCGAGCCGTCGGTCGACCAGAAGCCGACCAGCGCCCTGCCCAGGACATTGTCGACGGGGAGCAGGCCGACGCCCTGGACCGACGTGTCGAAGCGGCTGTCCTCGCTGTCGTCGCGATTGTCGCCCATCACGAACAGCCGGTCGGCCGGGACGGTGATCGGCAGGTAATTGTCGCCGTCGCCGCTGTCGGTCTGGTCGATGATCGTATAGCTGCGCCCGTCCGGCAGGGTCTCGCGATAGTGCGGATAGAGGCAGACATTTCCTTCCATCCGCCGGGTCGAATTCGGAACCCCGCGGCAGGGGCTGTTGGGCGTGATCGGCATCGCATAATCGGCGATCCGCTCGCGCGGCAGCGGCCGCCCGTTGAGGATGACGATGCCGCCGCGAACCTCGATCCGGTCGCCGGGCAGTCCGATGACCCGCTTCACCCAATCCTCGTCGCCGCCCGGATAGCGGAAGACGACGACATCGCCGCGGGCGGGCAGGCCGGCGGGAATGCGGCCGTGAAAGCCGAAGGGGGCGAAGGGAATGGAGTAGCGCGAATAGCCGTAGGGCCATTTCGAGATGAACAGATAGTCGCCGATCATCAGGTTCGGCAGCATCGAGCCCGACGGAATGCTGAACGGCGCGATGACGAAGCTGCGTAGCAGCACCGCGCCGAGGAAGAGGTAGAGGAAGAAGCGCAGCGTATCGCCCCAGCTTTCCTTCTTCTTCTCCGGCTTCGCGGGCTCGGACGCGGCTGGCGCGGGCGCGGAGGGAGCGGCTAACGGTTCGGCGTCGTCCATGCCGACGCTTTCGCTTGGCGCATGGGCGCGGTCAAGCACGCAGGTCTTTTGATAGAGCGTGAAGGTGCGGGAGCCTGGAAGCGGACCCAAGAGCGTTCTTGCGGCCCCGTTTCCACCCCGAAACAACTGTCCTGTCAGGGAGATTTGCCGCTTCCTGTGCGTTCTGTGGGTCAGGTGTGGTGGGCGTGACGAGGAGTACATAAGATGAAGAAGACCCTCTTTCTGTTGACCGCGGTGACGGCATTTGCCGCGGCAGCACCCGCAACGGCCCAAAATTACGGGCGCTATGCGGCCCCAAATCAGGGCTATTCCAGGTACGAGACCAACTTCGATGCGCGGATTCAGAGGCTGCGTGGGTGGCTCAACTCGCGCGAACGCGCGGGCACGATCGACCGGCGTGAAGCCACGTCCCTGCGGCGGCAGATCAACGACCTGAACAGGCTCGAGCAGCGCTACCGCTATGGCGGGTTCACCGCCTTCGAAAGCGACGACCTGCAAAATCGCATCCAGATCCTCGACCAGAATCTGCAGGTCGCCCATGCCGGCAGCATGGACCGCTACGGCCGTTACCAGCAGGGCGGCTATTACGGCCAGCAGGACGGCTATTACGGCCAGCAGGGCATTTACGGCCAGCAAGGCGGCTATTACGGCCGCGGTGGACCGGTGGAAGAGTTGGTAGGTTTGCTGATCGGCCAGCGGGCGCCAACCAATCTCGGGCGCGTTCCCTATGACTATGGGGCCCGCTACCGCGACCGTGAAGACGTCTATTACCGGTCGGACGGCAGGTCGATCTATGAGATCGACGCTCGCAGCGGCATGGTGATGCAGGTCTACCCGATGCGCTAGGCAACTCGACTTTCGATGGCGCCGGGGCCCCGCCTCGGCGCCATTGTCGCAGCGTACCGCGCTTTCAGTTGACCGCCGAACCTGACGCCCGCAGCGTGAGGCGGCGGCCGGGCGCGAGGCGGAGCGCCTCGTCATAGGCCTGCCGCGCCTCGCTGGCGCGGCCGAGGCGGGTGAGGACGTCGCCGAGCAGCTCGAAGCTCGGCTTCTCGACCAGAGGCGGCCCATATTCCGCGGGGATCGTGCGCTCGGTCTGCGCGGCGCTTCGCAAGGTCGCGAGCCCCGCCTCAGTCTCGTTCGAGGCGAGCTGCTCCAGAGCCTGGGCCTGCAACAGGATGATCTCGCCTCGCCGTCGCGAAGCCGGGTCTTCGCGGCCCGCCATCGCGGCCAGCCAGGCTTCATGGGCGGCGCGCAGCCGCGCGCGCGCCGCGCGGAGGCGAGCCGCATCGCTGCCGGCCGCGAGCAGGTCGCCATAAGCCAAAGTGAAGCGGGCCCCGAGATAGGCGTCGGCGGGAAGCGGCAAGTCCTCCGCGCCGGCCCAGGCGCCGGTCTCCACCAGCCGGCGCACCGCCATGCCTGCATAGGAGCCGGCTTGCCCCCGTCCCCGCTCGATCGCGCTGCCCGCCGGCGCGGCCGCGAGCTCCGCCAGGGCGTCCCGGCGGCAGAGCGCCACCTGGGCGTTGCCGTCCCCGCTTCGTCCGCGCTGATATTCGGCATAGGTCAACCACTCGGCATAGTGGCCGCATTCGACAGGGGCGCGGCCGGCGGCCGAACGCTGCCTGTCGACCACCGCCATGGCGTTGCGGTTGGCGGAGACGACCTCGTCCCACATGCCGGCGGCGAGGAAGATGTGGCTGGTCATGTGCAGGGCATGGCCGGCATCCGGCGCGACCGCGCCGTAAAGACGGGCGGCGCGCAGGCCGAGCGGTGCGTGGGCGGGATCGTCATAGCTGTGGATGAGGTAATGAAGGACGCCGGGATGGCTCCTGTTTTCGGGATAAATCTCCTCAAGCAGTCCCGCCGCGCGCATGTAGAGCGCGTAATCCCGGCCCTCATGGGCAAGCCCCAGCAGCGACAACGCATAGAAGGCGCGGGCGTCGACGTCGTCCGGAAAGGCCTGGTGGAGCCTCTGCATGCGATCCGAATAGGCCCGGTCGCGCGCTTCCTTGGCGCCGTCGCCGTAGAGGATCTCCACTGCCTCGAGAAAGGATCTCTCGCGCGGGGTGGCGGCCCTCGCCCGCCGCGCCTCACTTGTTGGCGCTAGCCGGGCGAGGGCAGTGCGGGCGGCGGCCTGATCCTGCTCCATCCACACCGGATGGTTGTAGGTCATGGCCTCGCCCCAAAAGGCCATTACAAAGCCTGGATCGGCCGCCTGCGCCTCGCGGAACGCCTCGGCCGCCGACGAATATTCGAAATTGTGGAGCAGCGCCAAGCCGCGCAGGAACGGCGCCTGCGCCGCGGGCGCGCCGGAATTGGCGAAGCTGACATGGCCGGCCTCGACCTGAGCGGCAAGCGGCGCCGGCATCAGCGCCAGCAAAAGCCCCGCGAGCAATCCCTTCAGATGCCTCATGATCAGATGCCTTCATTGGAAGGACGAGACGGTCGAAATAGCCGACTGTCCTGACCTTGGCCACCTCGCGGCCCGGCGGCTCGACTCAAAGCGATATCAACGATTAAGCTGGGCCGCTGCCGCGATAGCGGCCCGAAGATGTGGAGGAATTTGGCCCATGAGTCATGCCGACATCGTCAACGCCTTCCCCCGGCGGCCGATCGGGGTGGTCAAGGCCCCCGACGCCGGCAGGAAGAGGCGCAACGCCCTGATCATCATCCTGCTCCTGTTCCTGCCCGGCCTCTATTTCGGCTGGACGATGTGGCAGGACCAGCAATTGCGCGAATTCCTGCGCAACAGCGGGGTCGAAGCCCGGGTCGTGAATTCGGAGGGCACCTGCTATTCCCGGCGCCAGATCAGCGGCAACGAGCCCAAAGGCTGCAACCTCGCCATCGACTATGAGCTGCGGAAGGAGGAGGGCGGCAGCGTGCGCCACGCCAGCGTCTGGCTGAGCGGACGGCAGCCCATCTTCACGCCCGCCGCGCTCTACGATCCCGCCGATCCCAGCCGGGTGATGCTGAAGCCCGAGGCCGAGCGCGACCTGACCTGGAAGAATTGGATCGGCCCGATCTTCGTCCTGCTCATCCCGCTCATCGCGCTGTTGATCTGGCTGTTCGGCCACAAGGGCGGGATCGTCGATGCGCTCAAGGATCCGAAGCCGGTGACGGTGCCGGTGGAACGGTTCGTGCGGACGCAGAACGGGCTCCAGGCCTTCTTCCGCAAGCCCGAGGGCGGCAAGGAACTGATGCAGTTCTTCGCCAACCCCAAGGAGCCCCTGCTCCTCCACCCGCCCGCCGGCGCCGCGTCGGACAACCCCTGGGCGCTCGCCCTGCTGGCGCCGAGCGGACGGCCGATCCTGCTCGACAGTGACCTCGCCACGCTCGACCTCACCGAGGCGGAGCGGGCGGCGATTTTGGGGCGGCGGTAGGCCAAAGCGCAATTCGGGCCCCTAGGCTTTCGCGCGCCGCCGCCCTAGATGGGCCGGATGAGCGAAGACGCCTGGAGCCGGCTTGGCCGGATCGAACGCGCGACACTGCGCGACCTGTTCGCCGACGAGCCGGACCGGTTGGCGCGGATGGCGATCGAGGTTGGCGGCGACCTCTACGATTTCTCCAAGACCCATTTGAGCCGCGCTCATGTCGAGGGTTTCCTGACGCTGGCCGAGGAGACCGGCCTCGCCGCGCGGCGCGAGGCGATGTTCGCCGGCGAGATCGTCAACCCGACCGAGGGCCGCGCCGCCGAGCATAGCGCCGAGCGGGGGCAGGGCGCGCCGGAGAGCGTCGCCCGCGCCGCGGGCCTCCACGCGCGGATGCGGGCGCTGATCGACGCCATCGAGGCCGACGCCTTCGGGCCGGTCAGCCATGTCATCCACATCGGCATCGGCGGATCGGCTTTGGGACCCGAGCTGCTGATCGACGCGCTGGGGCGCGACGAGGGGCGCTATGACGTCGCCATCCTCTCCAACGTCGACGGCCTGGCCTTCGAGGAAGCGGTCGCCCTCTTCGATCCGCACGCCACCCTGATCGTGATCGCCTCCAAGACCTTCACCACCACCGAGACCATGCTCAATGCCCGCGCGGCGCTCGAGTGGATGGCGGAAGACAGTGTCGACGATCCCTTCGGCCGGGTGATCGCGCTCACCGCCAGCCCGGAAAAGGCGATGGAGTTCGGCGTCGACGAGACACGGATATTGCCATTTTCAGAAAGCGTTGGCGGCCGTTATTCACTCTGGTCCTCAATTGGCTTTCCCGCCGCTCTCGTCCTCGGCTGGGACGCGTTTGAAAGCCTGCTCGAAGGCGCGGCGGCGATGGACCGCCATTTCCGCTTCGCCCCGCTTGAGGCCAATGCGCCGATCCTCGCCGCCTTCGCCGACCTGCTCTACGCCGACCTGCTCGGCGCCGAGACGCGGGCGGTCTTCGCCTATGACGAAAGGCTGCGGTTGCTGCCTTCCTACCTCCAGCAGCTGGTGATGGAATCGAACGGCAAGAGCGCGACGATCGATGGCAAGCCCGTCACCCGCGCGACCTCGCCGATCGTCTGGGGCGGTGTCGGCACCGACGCCCAGCATGCCGTGTTCCAGTTGCTCCACCAGGGCACCCACCTGGTGCCGGTCGAATTCGTCGCCGCGGCCGAGGGCGGCGACCGGCAGGCGGACGAGCACCACCGCCTGCTGCTGATCAACGCCTTCGCCCAAGGCGCGGCTTTGATGGCCGGCAAGCCATCGGACGATCCGCATCGTCTCTACCCGGGCGACCGGCCGTCGACGACGATCCTGCTCGACCGGCTCGACCCGGCGAGCCTTGGCGCATTGCTTGCCTTCCACGAGCACCGCACCTTCGCCGCTGCGGTCATGCTCGGGATCAACCCGTTCGACCAGTATGGCGTCGAGCTCGGCAAGGAAATGGCCAGGGCGCTGGACGGCGGCGACGCGCCGGACTTCGATCCCTCCACCGAGGCCCTGATCGCCCGTGCGTTCGGCCCGGACGCGGATTGAGCCCGTCCCAACCATTGCTGGCATTCTCATCTTGCTGGAGCCCTGATCGATGACCGAGACCTTTGATTATGACCTGTTCGTGATCGGCGCCGGATCGGGCGGCGTGCGCGCCGCGCGGGTTTCGGCCGCACACGGCGCCCGGGTCGCCATCGCCGAGGAGTACAAGATCGGAGGCACCTGCGTGATCCGCGGCTGCGTGCCCAAGAAGCTGCTCGTCTACGGCGCCCATTTCGCCGAGGATCTGCAGGACGCCCAGCGCTTCGGCTGGAAGGTCGGCAAGAGCAGCTTCCACTGGCCGACCCTGCGCGACAACGTCCTCGCCGAGGTCGAGCGGCTGGAGGGGATCTACACCGACATCCTCGACCGCCACGAGGTCGAGACCTTCGCCCAGCGCGCCAAGGTGACCGGACCTAATGAGGTGACCCT
Organism: Allosphingosinicella sp.; assembly: GCA_036525215.1. GTDB lineage: Bacteria > Pseudomonadota > Alphaproteobacteria > Sphingomonadales > Sphingomonadaceae > Allosphingosinicella. The sequence continues at coordinate 473 of DATDAU010000051.1, read as the reverse complement.
GGCCGACGGCAGCAAGGTCAGCGCCGCCACCATCCTGATCGCGACCGGATCGCATCCGGTGGTGCCCGACGTGCCCGGCGCCGAGTATGGCGTGACCTCCAACGAGATGTTTCACCTCGACAAGGTGCCGCGGCGGGCGGTGATCGCCGGCGGCGGCTATATCGCCAACGAATTCGCCGGCATCCTCCACGAATTCGCCTGCGAGGTGACCCTGGTCAACCGCGGCGACCGGATCCTTCGCCATTATGACGAGCAGATTCGCGACCGGCTTCTCCAGATCTCGCTGACCAAGGGAATCAACTTCAAGTTCAACGCCCCGTTCGAGAAGATCGTGAAGCGCAAGGACGGATCCTTGAGGATCCACATGGCCGGGTCCTCGCCGATCGACGCCGACCTGCTGCTGTGGGCGGTAGGCCGCGATCCCAACACCGCCGGGCTCGGGCTCGAGGAGGCCGGGGTGGAGCTGGGCAAGA
>DATDAU010000050.1:0-38608 GCA_036525215.1 Allosphingosinicella sp. | reverse complement strand
ATCGACCGGGTCGGCAACGTCCTTGCCGTCTTCGTCATGAACGGCACCAATTTGACACTCAGGACTCCGGCGGCGCCCGACGGCAATTCGACCGACCTGCAGAATCTGGCGCTGCCCGCTCCGGCGGCGCTGGCCGGCGGCATCTCGAAGACGCTGACCGCCGCCTATTTCTCGTCGATGGGCGCGGCCTTTTCCAGCCGCACCGCCAACGACATCGTCCAGGAGACCTTCCCGCCCTCGGCGACGACGCGCGGCCTGGAAAGCGGCCCGCTCTTCTCGGTCCAGTTCAGCCAATTGCCCTGCTCGGACGTGTCCTCGCGTTTCCCGACCATGGCCGGCACCCATCGCGGGCCGCTCGGCGTCGGCGCCGATCCCGGCGCCTTCCCGCTCTACAAGAACGGCGTCGTGGTCGGCGCGATCGGCGTGATCGGCGACGGCGTCTACGGCTTCGACACCGAATATACCGACAACGACCGCAGCATCGAGGAGACGATCGCGCTCGCCGCCACCACCGGCTTCGAGCCCAACCCCGAGATCCGCGCCAACCGGTTCAGCGTCGACGGCACCCTGCTTCGCTATTCCGACGCGACCACCGCCGACTTCCGAAGCAACCCGGCGAGCGCCCCCGCCTTCGGCACGATCAACGGCGTCGCCGGCGCGCTGACCCCGGTCCGCGGCTATTTCGCCGGCGCCATCATCCCCGGCACCGCCTATGGCAGCGAGGCCTCGGGCATCCGCCCCGCCACCGGCGCCGAATTCCCCGGCATCCCCGAAGCCTGGGTGCTGTCGAACGGCGCCGGAACCCAGCGCTATCCGGTGATCGCCGGCACCGACGCCGCCACCGTGGGAACCGCGCTCTCCGCGACCGAGGTGCGCAACCTTCTGGAGCAGGCCTTCCTGGTGCAAAGGGCGGCGCGTGCGCAGCTTCGCTTCCCGCTCGACAATAGGGCGCAGAACACGATCGTGGTGGTCGACACCTATGGCGTGATCCTGGGCCTGATCCGCGGCCCCGACGCCCTGGTCGACGCGATCGACGCGGTGCCGCAAAAGGCGCGGACCACCGCCTTCTTCTCCAACCCGTTCGCGGCGGCGGACCTCACCGGCAACCCGACGCCCGGAGTCGCCGGCTACGTCCCCGCCTTCCGGAGCTTCCTCAACGACCCGGCCGCGCTGACCGGCGGCACCGCTTTCTCGCTGCGCGCGGTCGGCAATCTGGCGCGGCCCTGGTTCCCGGACGGCGAGGTCGGCCGCCCGCCCGGCCCGCTCTCCATCCCCTTCTCGCGGTTCAACATCTTTTCGACCGGCCTGCAGTCGCGGCTGATCACCGACCAGATCATCAGCCATGTCGGCTTCGTCCTCGACCCCGCCATGGTCGTCCCCGACATTCCGGTGGGCTGCACCTTCAACCCGCCGGCGCCGAACGGCCTCAACCGGATCCGCAACGGCCTGACCCTGTTCGCCGGCGGCGTGCCGATCTATCGCGGCGGCCGGCTGGTCGGCGCGATCGCCGCCTCGGGCGACGGCACCGACCAGAGCGACATGATCGCCTTCCTGGGCCTCTACAACGCCGGCCAGCTGCCCGGCGCCACGATCGGCCATGCCGATCCGGCGATCCGTTCCGACCGGATCGACATCCCGGTCGGCCCGACCAGCACCCGGCTTCGCTATGTCCTGTGCCCGTTCAATCCGTTCGTCGGATCGAGCGAGCAGAACGTGTGCCAGGGTAAATGATGGCCGGGGCGGCAATCCTGACCTTGATGGCTTCCGCCGCCAATTCGGCCAATTTCGGCCTGTCGCCGGACTTCGAGCTTTCCTCTGCGCCGCCGCCGCTCGCCGGAAGCGCGATCGCCGGCGCTGCCGCGACGTCGGCCAGTTTCGGCCTGTCGCCCGAATTCGCGCTCTCGTCCGCGCCCGAGCCGCTCGCCGCGACGGTCCTGGCCGCCGCCGTCCAGGAGACCCCGCCGCCTAGCTCGGGCGAACCGGCCGCCACGCCGCCGGCGACGACGCCGCCCGCCGAGGAGCCGGAATCGACCGAGATGCCGGTGCCGCCGTCGGAGGAAAGTCTTATCCCCGGGCGCGAGCGGCCGGACATCCGCCACGACCTTCCCGACCCGGTGACCCAGGTCAATCCGGGCGCCGTCCGCCAGCCGCCGCCCGAGGCCTTCCCGGCCGACCATGTCGCCATCCCCGACCGCTGGCGGCTCGCCGAGACGCTGGGCCTGGTGCGGACGCGCTGGTGGGACCCCTATCACCAGAACACGCTGAAGGGCGACCGGCCGCTCTGCCTGTCGACCGAGGAGGAGCAGGCGCGCCGCCGCGCCGCCGGCACCAGGCCGTGCGCCACGCCGCGCTTCCTGGGCCTTAGAGAGCCCAACTGGTTCTTCGTCGCCAGCGCCATTTCCGACACGGTTATCGAGCCGCGCAGCTTCCCGATCCCGGGCGGCGTCCAGACCACCGGCAATCCCGACAATAACGACGTGTTCGGCCGCGACAATTCGACGGTCTACGCCCAGACCTTCATCTTCTCGGCCGCCCTGATCAAGGGATCGACCACCTTCGAGCCGGCCCTGATCGAATATCGGGCGACGATCGCGGTCCAGGCCAATTATGTCGACGTGCCCGAGCGGCGCGTGCTCGACGTCCGCCCCACCCAGGGCAGCAACCGCTTCGATTATGCGGTGGGCGTCCAGGAGCTGTTCTTCGACTATGATTTCGGTCCGACCTCCTACCGGTTCGATTTCCGATCGATCCGCATCGGCATCCAGGACTTCCAGCTCGATTTCCGCGGCTTCCTGTTCCAGGACCAGAATCTGGGCGTCCGCCTGTTCGGCAACCGCGACAACAACCGCTTCCAGTTCAACGTCATCGGCATATGGCGGCTGGAGAAGGACACCAATTCGGGCCTCAACAACATCTTCCAGACGCCGCGCGACGACTGGATCCTCCACGCCAACCTGTTCCGCCAGGATTTCCCGTTCGTCGGCCTGACCAGCGAATTGAGCGTGACCTGGAACATCAACCGCGAGCGCGACGAGGTCGAGGTCGACGACAACGGCTTCCCGGTTCGCCCGGCCCTGTTCGGCAATCTCCGATCGCGCAGCTATGACGCCTTCTACATCGGCTATGGCGTCGACGGGCATATCGGCCGGCTGAACCTCACCGCCCAGACCTATGCCCTGTTCGGCCAGGACCGGGTAAACGTGTTCAACGGCCGCAACGCCCGCATCCGCGGCTGGTTCGCCGCGCTCGAGCCGAGCTTCGACTTCAACTGGATCCGGGTGCGCGGCTCCGCCCTCTACGCCAGCGGCGACGACGATCCCTTCGACAGCGTCGAGGGCGGCTTCGATTCGATCGTCGAGAATCCGATCTTCGCCGGCGCCGACACCAGCTACTGGATCCGCCAGACCATACCCTTCGCCGGCGGCGCCCGCGCGGTCTCGCTGAACAGCCGCAACGGCGTCCTCGTCGACCTCAGATCGTCGAAGGAGCAGGGCCAGTCCAACTTCGTCAACCCGGGGACGATGCTGCTCGGCGTCGGCGCCGATTTCGACATCACCCCGCGGCTGCGCGTGTCGACCAACGTCAACCATCTGTGGATGGAGAATACGACCGTGATCCAGCGCCTCAGGCAGCAGGGCACGGTGCGCCGCGACATCGGCTGGGACCTCAGCGCCGCGATCATCTACCGGCCGGCCAACGTCCAGAACATCGTCTTCCGCCTGTCCGGCGCCCTGCTCCAGCCGGGCCAGGGCTTCAACGATCTATTCACCAACGTGCCCCGCGACGACCGCTATTATTCCATCCTTTTCAACGCGCTCCTGACCTATTGAGCCCCGCCGCATGAACTTCGACCGCCTTGGACGCACAGCGATGATCGGGGCCGCCATGCTGGCGGCGGCGATGTTCGGCGTGTCGCACCTGGGCGCGTCGGAGAGTGAAAGGCCGGTGGTCCGCGACTATAGCCTGGTCCGCGCCGCGCCGGCGCCGCGCACCCAGGAAGCGGCCGAAGCCGACGCCAAGAGCGCGGGCTGCGCGTCGTGCCACACCGAGAGCGACGCCCATACGATGCACCGATCGCCCGCCGTCGTGCTGGGCTGCGTCGACTGTCATGGCGGCAATCCCCGGATCACCCGGCCGGCCGGCGCCGAGCAGGGCGGATCGGCCTATGCCGCCGCCCAGAACCGCGCCCATGTCCTGCCCCGCTTCCCCGGCGCCTGGCATTTCCCGTCCTCGGCCAACCCGCAGCGTTCCTATGCCCTGCTCAACACCGAGGCGCCCGAGTTCGTGCGCTTCACCAACCCCGGCGACTACCGCGCCGCGCGCGACGCCTGCGGCGCCTGCCATATCGAGATCATCGAGGCGGCGGAGCGGAGCCTGATGTCCACCGGCGCCATGCTGTGGGGCGGCGCCGCCTATAATAACGGGATATTGCCGTTCAAGAATTACGTGAACGGCGAGGCCTATACCCGCGAGGGCGAGCCCGCCTTGATCACCTCGCCGCTTGGCCCGAACGGCCTCACCCCGCAGCAGCGGGCCCGGGGCGTGCTGGCGGCGCTCTATCCGCTGCCGACCTGGCACGTCATGCCGCCGGCCGACATCTTCCGGGTGTTCGAGCAGGGCGGCCGCAACCTCGGCACCCAGTTCGCCGAAGTGGGCCTGCCCAACCCGACCGGGAGCGTCCAGCGGCTGGAGGAGCCGGGCCGGCCCGACATCCGCCAGTCCAACCGCGGGCCCGGCACCGGCCTTCGCGTCGCTTTGCCGGTCCTGACCATCCACAAGACCCGTTTGAACGACCCCTATATGTGGTTCATGGGCACCAACGATCAGCCCGGCGACTATCGCCATTCGGGCTGTTCGGGATGCCACGTGGTCTACGCCAACGACCGCCAGCCCCAGCATAGCCTGACCTATTCGCAGTTCGGCCGCGACGGCCAGACGGCGACGGTCGATCCGACCATTTCCGGCCTGCGCCAGGGCCAGCACCGGGAAGGCGGGGTCGAGGAAGAAGGCGGCGAGCATGGCGGCGAGATCCGCGAGGGCGAAGGCCATGAGGCGCCGGCCGACGGCAACCATGTCGCGGTCGCCGAGCACGGCCACCCGATCCGCCACGTCTTCAGCCGGGCGATCCCGACCGCCCAGTGCATGACCTGCCACATGCACCAGCCCAATATCTTCCTGAATTCCTACCTCGGCTACACGATGTGGGATTACGAATCCGACGCCGACTTGATGTGGCCGGGACCGGAGAACCGCCTGCCGGCGCGCAACGCTGCGGAAGAGCAGAGATTCCGCCACCAGGCCTATCCCGACGCCGACCAGACCCACCATGTGCTGGACCGCAATCCGGAGGGCGCGGCGCCGCGCGGCCTGTGGGCCGACGTCGATTTCCTTCGCGAGGTCTATGACCGGGTGAACCCGCTGGCCCGCCATACCCAGTTCGCCGACTATCACGGCCATGGCTGGAACTTCCGCGGCATCTATCGCCGCGACCGCGAGGGCAATCTGCTCGACGCCAATGGCCAGATCGTCCCGCCGGGGGACCCCGAGACCTTCCGCCGCGCCGGCGAGCCCGAATTCCCCGCCGTCGGCACCAATAACGGCCGCGCCGTCCACATGATGGACATCCACGCCGAGCGCGGCCTGCAATGCGCCGACTGCCATTTCGCCCAGGATTCGCACGGCAACGGCTTCATCTATGGCGAGGTCGCCAACGCGGTCGAGATCGGCTGCCGCGACTGCCACGGTTCGGCCCGCGAGTTCGCCAACCTCCGCACCTCCGGCCCGGCGGCGCCGCTCCACGGCCGCGACCTCGGCACGATCCGCAACGAGGACGGACGACCGCGCTTCGAATGGCTGGACTGCGAGGTCGCCCACCAGGAAGTGCCGACCCTCGCATGCCAGCCGGGACGCCGGGTGCTGGTCCAGCGATCGATCATCGACCCGAACCTTAGCTGGGCGGTGAGCCAGGTCCGCGACAGCGTCGATCCCACGCTGCCCGCCTGCGCCGAGCCGACCGGCACCGACGGCGGCCGGCCCTGCTTCAACCTAAGGTCCGCCCGCGCCAAATTGATGGCGAGATCGGGCGCCGAGACCGGCCAATATGTTTTCGGATCGGGCGTGCCCGACGCCGACCTCGCCCATCCCGACAGCGGCATGGCCTGCTTCACCTGCCACCTCAGCTGGACGACGAGCTGCGGCGGCTGCCATTTGCCCGCCGAGGCCAACAACCGGACGACCGTCCACCATTTCGAGGGCGGCGAGGAGACCCGCGGCTTCGCCACCTACAACCCGCAGGTCGCCCGCGACGACATGTTCCAACTCGGCCGGCACATGACCAGCAAGGGCAGCATCGTCGCCCCGATCCGCTCGACCTCGGCGCTGATATTGTCGTCGACCAACGTGAACCGCGAGCGGATCTACATCCAGCAGGCGCCGATCTCGGCCGCCGGCTTCTCGAGCCAGGCCTTCGCGCCGCACTTCCCGCACACGGTGCGCACGACCGAGACCAAGACCTGCTCGGACTGCCACGTTTCCGAGAATAACGACAATAATGCGATCATGGCGCAGCTGCTGCTGCAAGGCACCAATTTCGTCAATTTCATCGGCGCCTATAGCTGGGTCGGGCTCGACAACGGCTTCGAGGCGGTGCGCGTGACCGAATGGGATGAGCCGCAGGCGGTGATCGGCTCCTATCTCCAGCGATTCGCCTATCCCGATTATTACCGGATGCACATCGACCGCAACAATCGCGAGCTGGTCAACTGGACGCGCGGCCAGACCTTCGACCGCCGGTTCAGCGGCGAGACCCGCGCGCTCGAGCGGTTCGACAATATCGTCCAGGGCGCGCCGGGCCGGGTCGGCTGCCTGCAGAATCGCGGCGAATATATGTTCGCGGCGACCGGCGACGGCGGCTTCCGCGTCTACGACATCGCCAGCGTCGGCAACAAGGGCTTTTCCGAGCGGATCATCTCGGCGCCGGTCTCGCCACTCGGCCAGGACGTCCATGTCTCCTCGCCGAACGCGACCTGCATGGCGATCCCGACCAACCAGCCGATCGCGCCGACGCGGAACGAAGCCATGGCCTGCACCTCGCCGACCGGCCAGCCGCTCAATCCCTGCCCCGCCGCCGACGACGCGACCGTGCCGACCCTCCTCCAGGCCAACCGTGAGCAGCGCTTCCACCCGATCTACCATTATGCGGTGGTAACCGACGCGGTGGAGGGCATGTACCTGGTCAACGTCGATACGCTGGCCGACGGCAATCCGCTCAACAACAACCTCCGACGAGCGAAGACCTGGAACGAGAATAATGTGCTGGCCGGCGCGCGGCACATCACGCTGGCGGGCCACATGGCATACATCACCGCCACGGCGGGACTGGTCGTGGTCGACCTCGATGATCCGCTCCACCCGCGCTACGTGACGACGATGCCGCTCAATGATGCGCGGGCCTCGGCGATCCAGTTCCGCTATCTGTGGGTCACCGACGCCGAGGGCCTGAAGCTGTTCGACGTCACCCATCTCGACCGGCCGGTGGCCGTGCCGAGCGGGACCGTGAACTTCACCGACGCCCGCCGCGTCTATCTCGCCCGCACCTATGCCTATGTCGCGGCGGGGGCGCAGGGCCTGGCGATCGTCAACATCACCCGGCCCGAGCATCCGGCGGCGCCGGTCTTCTACACATTCGACGGCCGGCTGAACGACGCCCAGGACGTGGTCGTCGCCTCGACCAACGCCAGCCTCTTCGCCTATGTCGCCGACGGCCGGAACGGGATGAAGGTGCTGCAGCTGACCAGCCCCGAGAGCCAGCCCAATTTCTACGGCTTCTCGCCGCGGCCCGTGCCCGAGCTGATCGCCTGGGCACGGACCCAGACCGCGGCCTATGCGGTGGCCAAGGGCCTGGATCGCGATCGAGGCGTGGACGAGACCGGCGGGCAGATCGCCATCTTCGGCAGGCTGGGCTCGCGGCCGTTCAACCGGCAGGAGATGGAGCGCCTGTTCCTCAACAGCCAGGGGCGGCCGTTCATGGTCTCAGACCGTGGGACGATGCAGGATTGGGTGGGGAGCAGGTAGGTAAGAGCAATCCTGCTGCCCGGGGAAACGCAATTTGATGTCTCCGAATGCGCTAATCGCGGTGCTGGGTGCACCACTAGCAAACCATCAACGTCACCTTCTCGGCTCGGGTCCAACGAAGCTGAGAGGGCCCAACCTCCTTTTGTAATTCTCCAGAGACGGGGTTTTCCAAATCCCCAAAGAGAGGCTTGGCTACAAGACTCGTTCTGTGCTCTCTGTGCGAGGTGGAGAACCAGGAAACATCCTCTGACATTGACAACAGCCTCGGCGCTGACGCTCCGATCAAGACTCGTGAGCAAGACCTCTTGGGCTATTGGCCATTTGCCGAATCGATTGCTCGAGGGATTACGGGGCGTGCACCGGGAGAAGGCTTTGTAGTTGGCATTCAAGCACGTTGGGGAATGGGGAAAACCAGCGCCGTCAATTTAATTATTGAAGCCATCAGAGAAACCGAAACAGAGCAACCGCAAAATACCCAAACGGTGATCGCTTATTTCAACCCATGGCTATTTGCAGGCTTGGATGCACTTGCGTCAGGATACTTGAAACAACTAGGCCAGATTCTAGACAGCAGCCTTGGTAAGACAGCGTCTGCAAGCACGCTTAATTTTGTGCGCAAACTAATCGGGGGCGGGAGCGAGTTCCTGGGCGCTGCAGCGGCGGTTGGGCTTGTAGCAGCATCCGGTGGAGGTGCTGCTCCATTTTCAGGAGCCGTCGGGAGCGGCGTGAAGAAAGCAGCAGAGCGCGTCGGCGCCGATAGAAAAAAATCGGTCGAGGATTTGCTGGCCGAGGTAAGTGAATCTTTACATAAAATACCACATAGAATAGTCTTGGTAATAGATGACTTAGATCGCCTAACACCCACAGAACTTAGGCAAATTCTAACATTAGTAAAAACATTCGGGACCCTTCCAAAAGTCACTCACCTACTTGTCTACGATAGAAATATCGTAGACCCTGCATTAGAGAGTGAATTCGAAATTGAGCCGCCAGAGGGCGCTCGAACGCCGACTTATCGAGAAAAAATTGTTCAGGTGGAAGTAGACTTACCGCCCCCCTCGGACGAAGGCCTTCGCCGCCTCACAGAAACCCGATTGGGCGTAGCGCTTGGTGGAGACGTATTAGAAGCAGACACCTTTTGGTTTCGTGTTTGGGCGATAGCATATCGGCATTATCTCCTTTCGCCACGTGATATCGTACGATTTATGAATGCTCTGTCGATCACCTGGCCAGCCGTGAGGGGAGAGGTCTATCCGCCCGATCTGATAATGATCGAATTACTGCGCCACTTCGAGAGAAGGACCTATGAAGCAATTCGCCACAGCGGAAGCTTCCTTGTGGGGCAAGGGGAGTTCTACTCAAAGGAATCCAAGGAGGCGCAGGCGAAAGCCATTTTGGATACGATTGAGCCGGCTCACGCGAAGCAGGTAGAAAGGCTGCTAGCCTCCCTGTTCCCAGCGATTAATCGGGTTGTGGGAACATGGGGCGAGGATGGTCCGGGAAAGCCTTTAAGCGGACGACGTATCCGCGATCCGGATGGCTTTGCGGCTTTCTTCGGTTTTTCCCCGGTCTCAGCGGCGATCTCCATGGACGAGCGACGAACGATAGCGGCTCGCCTTGGTGACGCCAGTTTCCTCCGTGCACAGGTTGAAGCAGCATTAGCCAAAGATGTTGGCGACACGGCCGACGCAAGTGGCAAGCTGCTGGATGTCCTTAGTGAAATCGCAGAAGCAGGTGATGGGCCGCATGAAGCACTACTGTTATCTATGCTCCAGACTGCAGATGCGCTTGCCGCTAAATCCGCGGCGCTTCTTGGCATGTGGACGTCAATCGACAATCACGAGCGCATTAGACAACTTATTCGAATCATTATTTCTAAATGGCCTACCGATTCTGTGTCCTTGCTTCGTGAGATCATCCTCGATGCCTCGACCTCATTAAGTTTCGGGGCCTTCATCACAGGGCTGCTAGGTGGCCCCCATGGTTTGGTTTTCAGAACGGACAATGAGCAAAAATTTGATGAAACCGTAGTACGCGGCATTGGCGCTGCGTTCTGTGAGCGGGTGAAGCAGGTTGCAGAATCTGGATCATTATCCGAGGTACCCGATCTTGGTTTAGTTCTTTTGGTCTGGCAAACTTTTGCTGACGATAAAGTCCCGCATGACTGGGTAGTGAGCTCGCTAGCTACGGCATCATCGGCTGCAGCTATAACGCTAGCCATCGGCTCATTCGTCAGATCAACCGCCGAGCCTCATACGTACTATGAATTCAACCCCGAAAACCTAACACCGGTATTAGTGCTGGATGAGATTCTACCGGCGATTTCGGCCTTTTTGAAGGCCGGAGCCGTGCCGCAGGCTCGCTTAGAAGCTGTCGGACAAGTTGTTGCTGGAGCCGAAAAATGGTTGGGAATGCGTGAAGCCTAGAAGCTGGACGGCGCACGTGTTCGTGACCTCTGAGACCTTTGTGCTCCTCCTAGGCAATGAAGGAGGCGTCGGCGCCATGGGCTTTCCGGTGCAATATCGTTCGATATGCTCGCGCCGGTGGTGGATGCTGGTGAGGTCGTGGCAGTCGCAGGTGAGCCGGCTCCTCACCGGGCCGGCCTGCCCTTTGCGGTCTAGACCGCCAGCAATGTGGAGAGATCGCCCAGCGTATAGGTTGATCCTGTCTTGTATCGGGAGGCGCGGATCCGGACGCCCGCCCGCACCCAGCTTCCGCCAAGAAACTCAATGATCTGGCGAACCCGCCAGCCGGTATACTGCTTCATGTCGTCGTCGAAGGCCTCCTCGCCGACAACGACGGCTAGGATCGATTCGATTGCGACAACGGCGGGGACGCCTGGGCTGACGGCGACGTGCGTCAGCAGGGCGCAAACGCTCGCATTGAGGCGGAGTGTCGCGAAGATCTTCGCGCTTGTCGGACTGCTCCCAGTTCCGAACTTGTCGGAGCTCGCGCTAATGAATTTGGCAAATGCCGCCGTCTGAAGAGCGGGACACGGCTGAAAAAGCTGATGAACGGGATCGTTGCTCATTGATTTCCTCCAAAAGGTAAATCGGCGGAGGACAATTCCTCGCTGCCTTTCGGACAAAAGTCCGACGTCACGCATTTGGGTGTAGTAGGTCATGGCTGCAAGTCCCGTTGCGCGCAGCTCTCTATGGGCCGTCGGTCGAGGGACAGGCTTTGCGCGGGTGCGCCTGCGGGCTAGCGTATCCGAGGAGCAACGTTGGCATGTATTTCGACATGTACGGCCCTTTTGAGATCGCACGCGACAATGGTTGCGTGCCTAGTCGACAGCCGGCGATGTGGGGAAAGGTCCGCAATGTTTGTTCGAGTTTCGACTATGATGAAGTTGAACTCGAACGGGCGATCGGATGCTATGCATTCGGCCTCCGATATGGGGACACGTTTCAACCCTGGTACGTAGGTATGACGATAGCCGAGCGTGGGTTCCGCGGCGAGGTGTTCCAGCCTCACAAACGAAGACATTACGACGCGGTGATTGGTGAGAGGAAAGGCGCACCAATCATGTTTCTCATGCCACTATTAACGCCTGAAGGCAGGTTCAGCCGAGACAGAGGAACAAACAAGCCGCTCATCGAATGGGTCGAAAAGATGCTCTTTGGCGTGGCTTTGAAGCGGAACCCCAAGTGCCGCAATCAACGCGACACGCGGTTCCTTCGAAATGTCGTTGTCCATGGCGTGTTCAATAGTAGACCACCAGGCAAACCAGGACCCTCCGTGATCGCGGCCCGCAAGATGTTTGGAGCGCAAGACGACTAGACCGCGAGAAATGGCCAGCCCCAGAAAGGGAGAAAAACCAGAGAGCGATCATTGTCGCTCATTCGATATGATGAGATACAATGACCCCGCATCGTACCGGGTGAGTCGCATTTAAGCGCCGAGAATTTAGGGCGAATTACCCAGCTTTACTCGAACGGGGAAAGCGAAGCTCATGGCATCGACCGCCGATTTCGGGAGCCGCACAGCCGAGGACGCGATCGAGTCCCCGCCGCTCACCATGCTCACCTTCGCGCCGATGATCGACAGCGAGACGTCGCGGCTCGTCCTGCGCCATTATGGGCAGGCCTTTCGAGAGACCGACCATTTGTTCGGCTGGGTCTCCATCCTGGCCCTGATCCACGGCGGCAGCGGCCTGTTGCCGCTGCTCCACGGCCCGAGGCTGAAGTTGACCGGGCCGCGCGCGATCGTCGAGCATTTCGATCCACTGGTCCCGCCGGCGCGCCGGCTGCTGCCCATCGAGCCGGAGGTTCTGGCCGAGGTCGAGGCCGACTGGGCGCTCCACAACGGCAAGCTCGCCGCCGACGTGGCGGTCGTCTCCTATTATTATCTGCTGCCCGAGCGCCGGATGATGTCCGAGCTGTTCGCGCGCTCGGTCCCGCGCTGGGAGGCCTGGACGCTGCCGGTGAGCTATCCGATCCTGCGCGCGATGTTCACACGCCTGCTCAAGCTCAGGCAGCCGAACGTCGACGAGGCGATGGCGCGGATCCGCGCGGTCTTCGACGAGACCGACCGCAAGGTCGGCGACGGCCGCGAGTTTCTCGCCGGCGGGCGGTTGACCCTGGCCGATCTCGGCCTGGCGGCGGCGGCAGGGCCGATGCTGGTGCCCGATCATTATTCGGCGCCGGTGCCGACCTATGCTCAGATGCCGCCGGCGCTGAAGGAGATCGTCGACGGGCTGCGGGCGACGCCCACGGCGGCGTTCGTCGCGGCGATCTATGCGCGGTTGGCCGGGGCGAGATGAAAATACCAATTCGCGTACCAATCGCTGCTCTAATTGCGTTAGCGATCGGCGGCGCGGCCTTAGGCTACCCTCGATCGCAACCCCTCACGTCGGCTCAAGAAAGTTCAAACTCCCAGGTCCTTCAGACCCCTGGGCACTCCAATAATCAAGACTCGTTGCAGGTCGCGCCGCAGCGATGCGAGGATTCTGAGCAGCGAAACGGCTCAGAAATTTGCGCGCAATGGGAAGCGGCTAACGCAGCTAGACAATCCGCCGAGATCGCACGCGACACACTGTCGTGGAACATAGGAGCCTTTTTCGCCCTCTTCCTTACCCTTGGCGCCACAGCCTGGTCCGCGTTTGCGGCAAGCAAAGCGGCCAAGGCTGCTGAGAAATCCACTGAACTTTTGGACGATACCGCGAAGCGCCAGCTTCGAGCCTACGTCATCACAAAGTGCGTCACCGTAGACGGTGTCCGAGCAGGTCGGACGCCGCATTTCACATGCTGCCTAAGAAACGTGGGTCAGACACCCGCATATGATTTGCGCGTTATCGCACGCACATATTCGATCTCGAGCGAAGAAGCGCAGAACTATCGAACTGCCTTTGAGCGCGCAGCCGGTCCGGTTTCCTCCACCGTTTTGGGACCCGGCGAGGGGACTGAAATCTGTGTTCTGGCTGATGAAGCTTTGGACAAGGCGGGGTCAGCCGCCGTGCGAAGCGGCGAGAATATTATCGGAGTCTTCGGCGTCGCTTCCTATAGGGACATATTCAAGCGTCGGCACCTCGTCACCTTCAAGCAGTTCGTTCACGCCCCTTGGGTGGAGCCAAGCGGAAAATGCATCCTTGCCCTGTCGGACGAAGGAAATTGCGCGAATTAAGTCGCGGGAGGATATCAAAAGAGTTTTTGCTGAACAGACCCGCCCAACTTCATCACTTCTAACGCCTCTATGTCGAGATAGGCCGGTCCCGCCACCTCCAGCAATGGCCTGGGTTCACCCTCGTACCAAACAACGGCACGACCATCTTTCTTGCGGGATCGCTTTTCGAAAATGTCTCGATATCGATATGGCGAGATGCCGAGAAACGGCAGGAAGGAAACCCGAGATTCGCTCGCCTTCTCCAATTCAATTTCGTCCCGATGCAGCTCCTTGGCCTTACTCTTGGGATATGGTTCCATGAACACCACCCGCGAGATACCTGCTGCGAGAATGTGTTTAGTGCAGTTGTGGCAGGGAAATGTGGTGACAAAGAGCAAGGCGCCTTTCACCCTTCGCCCCAGCCTGGCGGCGTCGCATATGGCAGACATCTCTGCATGAACGACACGGCCATATTCGGTTAGATCGTTTATGCTTGAGGAGCTCAAGCATCCGTAAAAGTTGCGATCTTTGTACGTGGCGCTTCGACCGAGAAAAATCTCAACCAATTCGCCCGACGATTTTTGTCCCAGAGACCCCACGGACAGCAATTTAGCCTTGGTAAGGCGCTCAAGGAGGTCCCTCATCACCTCTTTTTTGACGTAGTCGTTTGGATCGTATCCCAGCTGGACATCCCGATGGTCAGGTTCCTCCCCGTCCCAATAGGTGCCGCCGAATGCCTTCGGCACCTCATTGCACCCTTGGGAAACAATCTCACCATCTTCCGAGAAAATGGCGGCACCGACTTGTCGTGAAAGATCTGTGGAGCGTAGGGATGCCGCCTTTGCGGCATACATGCCATACTCGGTTTTGGACGGCCCTATATCGGCGCGACCAAAAAACGCCTGGAAGAAGCGCTCGATCCCCGCCCGCATGCTGTCGCGGCTGATGCCATCCACAAATACGTCGGCTAGATGGAAGGTATCGCGAAGGTGCTGACCATGGTCGAACGTCCCTTCGTCAAAATCTCTCGATATTAGCTTGTCCGCTTCGTGGGAGATGACATGCTCAGGCGTCGAGATCGGCAAGCTCTCTCGAATTTTTCGCGTTAGCTCCAGGCGTCGATGTTCCTCGCTTCCATAGGCCGACACGAGAACGAACTGCTTCCCGTACACCTTTCTAAGCAATCGAACCTCGCTCGGGCGCTTGAGTTGCCGGATGATGAATGCCGTCTTCGGTAGCACCTGGTCCGAACCTTCGACATTGAGCACCTTGTCGCGAACCAATGTGATGGCCTGAATCGCGATCCGCATCAGCGTGGCAGGGTCGCCAAAATCTTCGCAAAGCTTGTTTGCGTAGCTCATCTTATGATTCATCAGCGAGGCGTAATCGTCTGCTTCCTTAGTGACGTTCGGCGCCGGATATCGCATCATTTCCGACGTCACCCGAATGGGGTGCGAGGAGTAGCCGAGGTCATCTAGCGCCCTACCTATCTCGTCGGAAATTGCCTCGACCGCGACTCCGATGGCGCCAGCTATGCCGATCACCAATTCTGGGTGCGTTATGGTGACCAAATCCGCGTTGCGCGTGCGATTCCGTTCGTCGAACAAGGACACCACTCCCCCGAATTGCTATAGCGTGCCGGCTCCGTCAGGTTTACGATCCCCCCATAAAACGAAGAAAGGGGAGCCCCACCATGCCCGCGAATAGCGACAAACGGCAATCATATGATCAAAAGGTCGTTGCTGCTGCCGATCGTATTGTAAGTCGCATGGGGGGTGAATTCGTCAAGAACGAGCGGTGGGACGCTGTCATAAAAGCAGCAGATAATTCAAATAGCTCGACTCGGACCTGAGGATACAGGTCCACCTGTTTGGATTGCAATTGAGAATTGGCTTAAGCCATAAACTCAGTCTCGGCAATTTCCGGGGCCGCAATGTCTAACTGCACCGATCAATCGGCAAGCAACTCTGCAAGCCCGAACCACGGCAGAACCGCCCGCTCCGGCGCCTTCAGTTCCAGCATCAGCAGCGCCATCAAGGGGCTCTCCGGCGCGGGTGCGACCAGCTTGCGGGCCGCCTCCACCCATTGCATCCCGCCCGTCAGCTGATGAAGCCGCAGCAGCGCGAAGCCCTGGGCCGCCGGGTCCGCCGGTAGCGGCATTGCGAGGGTCATGGCCTGGTACAGGGGGCGGGCGAAGGCGAAACTGGCTTCGGACCATAGCCAGATATTGCCCTTCCTGGCCGCGCGCAGCGCGTCGAGGCGGGGTTCCAGGCCTTCCGGCCAGGGCATTGCCCGCGCCCGCCCCAAGGCCAGAGCGGCATAAGCGCTGAGCATCGCCTCCCGCGACCCCGACTTCACGGGGGCCGCAAGCGCCGCGTCGATCCGTTCGGCGGCCCAGCGGGCGAGCGGAGCGCCGTCGACGCGGCGGCCGGCGATGCCGTCGAGCATCCGGGCGGCGGCGAGGAGGGCGGGAAGAAGCTCGGGGTCTTTCGGGCCCAGTTTCTCTGCTTCCGCGAGGAAGGCCTTGATCGCCTTGGTCTCGCCATAAGGGTCGGACCGGGCGCGCGCGACTAGTCCGGCCAGGGACCGCGCGGCCCAGCCCGTCCCCGCCCGGCCGACCAGGATCGCGGCCGCGGCGAGGATTTCGGGGTCTTCGAGGATGATGCCGGCGCGCAGGGCGAGCCAGGCGTTGTGGAGGGGTTGGTTGGGAAGCGCAGCTCGGGCTCCCACGGGTAATTTCGGACTCAGAACCCCCTCACCCCAGCCCTCTCCCCGTCGGGGAGAGGGAGTAAGAGTGCGGAGGTCTTCGATCAGGCGGTTTAGCGCGCGATCGCCGTTCGAGGGTCTCCCGCGGCGGGGCTGGCGCACACGCCAGGGGGCGGCGGCGGTCCAGGCTCGGGCGAGGCCGGCGATCGAGTGGAAGCGTTTCGCGGGATCCTTGGCGAGGCCGCGGGTGAGGACCGCTTCGGCGGCGGGCCAGGCGGGGATGCCGCGTTCGGCGAAGGGCAAGGGGGGGCGCTCGGCGATCTGGCGGAGCAGGTCTTCCTGGACGGCGGAGCCGGGCATCGGGAAGAGGCCAGTGACCAGGAGATAGGCGAGGACGCACAGGGCATATTGCTCGGACGCGAAGGTCGCCGGCGGCGGCATCTTGAGGTCGAGCATCGCCCGGGCCATGGCGGGATCGTGGAAATGGGGGATGCCGCCGCGGGGCGGGTTGACGGCCTGTCCGAGGCGGACGGCGGCGCCGAAATCGAGGATGAGCACCCGGCCGTCGTCGCCAAGCAAGATGTTGCCTGGGTGGATGTCGCCGTGGAGCACGCCGGCGCGGTGCAGGCGGGAATAAGCGAGGAACAGTTTCCAGACCAGGCGGTGAAGGCTCGCGGGGTCGCGCGAGGCGCGGGACTGCTGGGCCGCCGATGCGATCGGGATGCCGTCGCACCACCGCATGGCGACCCAGGCCCGTCCCCCCTCGACGCCTTGTCCGTAATAAGCCGGGCTGTCGCGCCCGCCGAGATGATCGAGGATTGCCGCCTCATGGACGAGAATGGCGGCGGTCTCCAGCCGGTCGTCGCGGGCGATCTTCAGCGCCGCCGTGCGCCCGTCGGGATCCCGCGCCTTGTAGAGCTCGGTATCGTCGAGCGAGCGGACCAGACTCAATATCTCGTAGCCGGCGAAATCCTGGCCGGCGCCGAGGCTCGGCTCCGGCGAGGGCGCCCCGGTCCCGTCGGCGTCGGCGGGGACCAGCATCCGGCCCTCGATCAGAGTGGCGAGCGCGTCGAACGCGTCGTCGAGGATTTCGAGCGGCTCCTCGCCCCGCGCGCGGCTGTAGCGCAGCACCGCGTCGGCGATCAGGCTCGGCTCGCGAAACTCGCCGACCAAAGCGGCGAGCGGCGCCGGGACCAGGCGGGCGACGAGGCGATGGCCCGGCCGGGTGATCACCGACTGGCCGGCCTCGACTGGCCCGATCCTGTCGCGCAGGCGCGCGGCGAGATCGGCGACCGGCAGGCATTTGGCGTCGGGCGGGAGATGGAAGAGGGTGGCGATGAGGTCGTCATCGGCCGCTGCCGAGGTTGCCGGGGCGTTCACTGGAAAGCCTCCGCGGTTGCCGGGGACTGGGGACTGGGGACCGGGGACTGGAACCAGCCGTCCGTGCCTCGCTCGGGAAGGAGAGCCCAGGTCTCGGGGTCGACGCCGGCGGCGCGGATCGAATCGAGGGCGGCGCCGACGCGGTCGATCCTTCGGGTGACGATCAGGCCCTTCGCGAGCTTGCGGGTAATCCAGGCCCGCCAGCTCGCGCCCTCGCCGGGGTCGGGCGGATCGACGCCGGCCGAAAGCAGGCCGTCGCCGCCGGCATCCTCGGTGAAGGGCACGCCCTGGGGCGAACAATGGCGCAGACGCCGGGCGAGGTGGCGCGCGGTCTCGTCGAGATGGGCGCGGTCGTCGAAATAGGCGACGATCTTGTCGGGACGAAGCAGGCCCTGAAGGCCGCGGCCGACCTTGAACGAGCGTATCCGGGCGCCGGCAAAGACATCGGCCACGATCGGGAAGGCCGAGGCCAGGGCCTCGGGCCGCGGGCTGACGTAGAGCTTGCAGGCGGGCGCCGTCAGGGCCGGGGCGCCGGCGCGGGCGAAGGAGATCCAGCCCTTGTGGGTCGAGGCGTCGAAATGGCGCTCGATCCGGGCCCTCGCGGGCCCGCCGCGGGTGAGGCCGAGCACCGCCATCGGCTCGTCGTCCATGCCGAAGTCGCGTTCGAGCGCGGGCCCGGCGGGGTGGGTACCGAAATGGTAGAGCCAGCGGGCGACGCTTTCCTGGTCGGCAGGAAGACCGGCGGCCGCCATGCGCAGGCCCCGCAAGGACAGTTGCGCAAGACGGCCGCTCATAGTCAGTCTCCGTCCGTTACCGTCCGAGGGACTTCAGCGCGCCTTCGAGCTCGGCGCGCACGCCGGCCACTTCGGCGCCCGTCGGAGCACTCGCCGCGGCCGCGCGGTCGGTATAGGCGACCGCCTCGGCCAGCTGCTTGCGAAGCCGCGGCAGTTCGGTCACGCGATGGATCTCGCGGCCGACGGCGACCACCGGGGTAAGGGTCGGCGGGATCGTCTCAAGCGACGTGCCACCGCAATTGGGGTCGGGCATGCCCACCGATCCGCCGCCGCCGCTGAGCGCGGAATAGGCGGCGCTGGCGACGACCGCCGTGCCGATATCCTGGATGGCGGCGCGGATCGCCGGGCTGCCGCCCGCGCCGCCCGCCACGAATGCACGGCCGACCTCGTCGAAGTTCTTCGTCTTGGCGGCGTCGATGACGGTGACGCGCACCGCCTCGATCAGGTGCCGGTAGTCGGTCACGGCCGCGATCGGCGACAGCCACCAGGGCAGGGTCTTGCCGTCTTCCGCGGGCATGAACACGCCGCCGCCGCCGCCACCGACGCTGATGGCGAGGTCCTTGATCACGAAATCCTTGCGCACGGCGCGCTTGGCTGGGTTCAACATGGTC
The DNA here is from genome assembly GCA_036525215.1 of Allosphingosinicella sp. GTDB lineage: Bacteria > Pseudomonadota > Alphaproteobacteria > Sphingomonadales > Sphingomonadaceae > Allosphingosinicella. The sequence continues at coordinate 19,443 of DATDAU010000050.1, read as the reverse complement.
TTCCTCCATTCAAGTCCGTCGGCGCAGGGGGTCTACGCCGTCCGAACATCGTCCGGCCCGGGATATGTTCTGTTCTGCGTGCCCCCCGGGGGCCGCGCGGTTACCGGCAGAAGAGTCCCGCCGGATAATCGCGGTAATCGTGCCTCCGGTAGAAGCGGAAGCCGAGCTTGTTGGCGACGCGGAGCGAGGCCTGGTTGTCGATGTGGATCAGGCAGACGCTGCGGTGGCAGGCCTCCTGATGATCGAGCACGTCCAGGAAGGCGGCCGCCGCCTCCGTCGCATAGCCCTGGCCGCGATGGGCCGAGGCGATGGTCCAGGTCATTTCGGGATGGGGATCGAATTCCTCGCCCAGATCGCGCTGGAACGAGGAAGCGCCGACCTGGCCGACGAAGCGGCCGGTCTCGCGCTCGAGAACGGTGTAGACGCCGTAGCCGGCAATGTCCCAATGGCCGATGTGGCGGAGCAGCAGGCCCCAGCTTTCCTCGGCGATCATCGCCTGGCGGGCCGAATAGCGGAACATGGTGGGATCGCTGGCCATCGAGCGCAGGGTGGCGAAATCGCCGGCGACCGGCCGCCTGAGGGTGAGGCGCGGCGTTTCGATGCGGGCGGGAAAGCGGATCGCATTGGGCTCGGCGACATAAGAGGCCGAACGATCCGGCGCCGGAGTCATGGCCGACTCCGACGCCGGATCGCCTTGCTCCACCCCACCGGGATCGCCGAAAAGGCCGGCACAGAGGGGACTGCCCGGCTGACCGGCCGGCAGGGGGGAGACGCGATTGGGCTTGGTCACGCAAACGTCCTTTACGGCGCGCAATCGGGGAGAAGCCGGCCGCCGGCCGAAAGCGTCGGCATAGCGGACCGCGTGGGCAATTCCCGTCAGGCGCTCGAACATGAAACACTCCCTGGCGGCTTGGTCGCCGGCCTTGGAGCCTGAATAGGTGGGACCGGGCCCGCCATCCTGAGGAGTCGCTGGAAAGACGAGGTGCCAGAATCTTTCCAGATTCCGGACATCGGCGCCGCTCTTGTGCTAGAGGGCGGGTGGGGACTGCTGAATCGCTGAAATGGCCGGAGAGTAGCTTGATGCCGCCAGAGGGGACAATGACGGACCAGGAACAGGCCCTGGATCTGGCCTTCGGCGATTTCGTCCTCGTCCGGGCGGACGAAAGGCTGATCGGCCCCGAGGGTCCGGTCAAGCTGGGGCGCAAGGCCTATCAGGTGCTGCTGATGCTCGCCGGGCAGGACGGCAAGCTGCTGACCAAGGACGCTTTGTTCGAGAGCGTGTGGGACGGGATGATCGTCTCGGAATCGGCGCTGACCTCAGTGATCAAGGAATTGCGCCGGGCGCTCGGCGACCCTTCGGTCGGCTCGCTTTATATCGAGAGCGTCTACGGCCGCGGCTATCGCCTGCTGCCGCCGGTGACCCACCAGGAGGCGAAGCCGCGCACCGTGCGGTCGCCAGCGCCGCGGCCTTACGACCCCGACGGCCGGCGGATCAGCGAAGCGCCCCTGCTGGTGGCGCCGCCGTTCGACGATTCGGCGATCTCAGGCAGCGATCCCCACCTCGGCGCGATCCTCCACGAGGAAGTGATCATCGCGCTGTCGCGGTTCCGCGACATCCGGCTCGTCTCCGACGCCGGCGGCGCCGATGCCCGGGCCGACGCGCACGGCGAGCGCGAATATCGGCTGAGCGTGCGGCTGATCCGCGACGGCGACGACATCAGGGCGTTCGCGCGCATCACCCGCTTCGCCACCGGATCGATCATCTGGGCCGAGCAGATGTCGCTGGGCGCGGCCAACCGCATGCAGAGCGTGGAGGACATCGCCCGGCGGGTGGCGGCGGTGGCGCTGCCGCGGCTGCACGACGACCTCCTCTCCCACCTCTCCGCCGGCCCGGTCGACGTCTACGACCGCTATCTGCTGATCAAGCTCAGGATGCGCGGCCAGGACAGTTTCGACGAGGCGCGGGAGATCGCCGCGGCCTGGGAGCAGCTGATCGAGGCGCATCCCAATTTCGCGCCGGCCTATCCGCCGCTCACCCGCCTCTACAATACCGACTATTGCTATTCGGGCCTGGGCTCGACGGGGTCGAGCGAACGAAAGCGCGCTTATGCCCTGGCCCACCGGGCCTTCGCCATCGACCCCAGCGAATCGCACCTCCACATCGTCAAGGGCTGGTCGCACCTGTGGGCGGGCGAGACGGCGCTGGCGCGCGACCATTTCAAGGAGGCGATCCACCTCAACCCCTACAACCAGGCGCGGCTGGTGGAGGTGGCCAAGGCCTTCATGTATCTGGACGACCTCGACGACGCCGCTGAACTGCTCGAGCGGTGCCGCAAGCTGACCCCCTTCGCCACCGAGGCGCCGAACGAGGAGCAGGGGTTCCTGCACCTGCTGCGCGGCGAATTCGCCGCCGCGGCCGGGCAGCTGGCGCTGGTCCGCCGCCACCATCCCGACGACAGCGCCCGGACCGAGCCCGCGATCATGAGCGAGCTCTACGCGCTGCTCGCCGCCGCCGGCGCCGGGTCGGACGATGTTGCGGAACGCTTCGGCCACTGGCGCGATGCGATGACGCGGCGCTGGGTCGGGCCCGATGCGCCCGACGGCGAGGGGCTGAAGCAATGGGCCCTCTATCACAATCCGTTCCACAGCGCCGCGCGGCGGGACTGGCTCGGCGCGCTGCTCGAGGCGGCTATCCGGGCTTAGGGCCGCCGCATTCCCGTTCCAGCGCGTCGAGGAAGCAGGTGCGGACGAGGGCCGGGCGGGCGGGCGGCGGCTCCGCGTCTTCGATCGCGGCGCGAAGGCAGGCCAGAGCGTCGTCGCGCTTTTGCGAGACGGCGCCGGTTTCGAGCCAGCGCTCGAATGCATGGCGCTCGGCGCCGCGCTCGACGGCGGCGCAAACCGATGCCCAGTCCCGGTCGACATAATGAATGGCGGCCGCCGCTTCGAGCAGGGCGCGCGCTTCGCCGCGGGTGACGACGCCCTGGCGGCGGGCGCTGCAGAGCGAGGCGCGGACGTCGACCATCGGGACCGACAAGGGGCGCCAATCCCGGTCGGAGCCGGCGTGGATCAGGGCAACCTCGTCGTCGCCGGCGATGGTGCCCCGGGCATAAGCGGCGAAGATCGCGCCGACGCCGGCCATGCCGAACGCCTGCATCTCGGCCGCGCGGAGGGCGCCGATGCTGCTCGCGCCGAAGATGCGGATTCCTTCGGACAGCAAGAGCAGGATTTCCTTGTGGCGGACGGCGGGGCGATGATCGAAATAGCCGTCGATCAGGCAGATTGTCCCGGCCCCGCGCGGCAGGCGCAGCAGGTCTCCCGCCTCGGCCGGCGGCCGCCAGTCGATATGCGGGAAGGACAAGCGGTCGGCGCCGGTGAGCGAGGGCCCGGCGAAGGCGAGGATCGTCATCGGGGCGCCCCGCGACTGCGGGTCAGCGAGCCCAGGCCGGGGACGAAGACCCGGGTGACGAAGACGCCGTCGAGGCCGTCGTCGAGCCGCTTCGCCACGATCCTGGGATAGCCCAAAGCCGCCAGATTTTCGGCGATGGCTTCCGTCGAAGCGGGCACGGACTCGATCCCGCTCCAATCCACGCGGCCGGCCGGCGCGGCCGCCGGCTTTGGGCGGTCCTTCCTGTAGGAAGAAGGCAGGATGTCGTCGCGGACGCCGGCGATGAGGGTGAGCCGCGACTGGATCGCCTCGGCGAGCGCCCGGAACAAGGCGATTTCGGGGTCGCCATGCGCGGCGCTGCCCCAGTAACGGCGCCAGGCCGGTCCGAATTCCTCGGCGCCCGCGATCGCGCAGAGGAAGACCGGGACGCCGACGATCGAGGGCGCCTGGAAGACCTCGAGCGCGACGCCGAGCGCGGCGAAGCGGCCGCGCCACGCCGCGAACCATTCGAATTGGATGGTGTCGAGGCGGAGCGAAGTGGCCGCGCGCGCGGCGGGGTCCCGGCGCTGCCATGAACCGATCGCGTCGCGCTCGACGATCTCCAGCAGGGAGGTGTTCAGGGCCTGGGCTTCGTTCGCGCCGGCGCCCAGGCCGCTGCTGATCCGCTCGAAGCGGCTGGGAAGGGCCCGCGTGTAATCGAGCGAGACCAGATCGTGCGGCAGATAGTGGCGCGCGCCGGTCAGGAGGTTGGTGGCGGCGCACCAATGGATCGGCTCGGAGTGCTCGGGAACGGCGGTGCGCACCCGGCAATAATCCGCGATGTCGGGCGCCCGCGCGTCATCGGGAAGGTCGGCGAAGCTGCAATAGGGGCCGTCGGCGGCAACCATCTCCGCGCAGGCAGTTTCGATCGCCTCGCACAAGGCGGAGATCCTGGCCGCCTTCGGCGTCGCGCCCTTGCCCTGATGGACGCTGAGCGAGCGGCCGGCGGGCCGCACCGCCTGCCAGACAGGCAGGCCGATCCGGTCGAGCCCGGTGATGTCCGCCAGACGGGTGACGCTGCAGCGCGAGGCCGCGGCGCGCAGTCGCTCGGGAAAGCCGTCCGGGACCGGCCCGTAGCCGTGCCCGGGACCCAAAGGGCAGTCCAACCGGATCAGCGGATTACAGGCCCCGTGCGGGCAATCCCGGGCGGTTTGGATCAATCCGGCTTGATATTCCCGAACGAGTCGCCCCCGGTATCGTCGGGTTCGATATTGCCGAAATTCTCGCCGCCTTCCTTGCCGCCGTCCTTGTTCGGATCGGACGAATCGTCCGGCATTTCCTCGTTCGGCTTCTTGGGATCGCTGGTCATCAATCTATCTCCCTCACGCAAAACGGCGCCGAGCCAAAGCGGAACTTCCCGCCCTTCGCTCCTTGCCCCAATCGAAGCCGGATCGGCAATTGGGGGATATCAGCTTTCCCGCCCGCCGAACATAGGCCGGCAGGCCCGATCCATTGTCGCTCAAGCGCGCGAGGTCGCGCGCCGACTTTCCAACGGAATCGATTTCAAGGATGATTGCCCCCCAAGCGTCCCCGGCCGACAAGAAGACTAGGCCGGGCGCCTGCGCCTTTCTTGGCGTCACTGTGGAAAATTCCGCCCCAGATTCTTTCCACAATCGGAAGGAGAGAGCGCCCTAGCCGAACCGGTCCAAGGGCGGGCCGTCGACCGGCTCGACCTCTTCTTCGTCGAGGACGGCGTGGAGCGGGACGGCGACGTGGATGGTGGTGCCCGTGAAGCGGTTGTTGACGTCGATCCGCCCGCCCATCTGGCGCACGCGCGCGGTCATCGCGGGGATGCCGACGCCGAGGCGCAGGCGCTCGCCCAGACGCTCTCCCGCCTCGGACCCGATCCCTTCGCCGTCGTCGCGCACCACCAGGTGGACGTTGCCGGCGATGCAGCGCACGCAGACCGAAACCCGGGTCGCCCGAGCATGGCGGTGGACGTTGCCCAGGCTTTCCTGGACGATCCTGAGCATTGCATGCTGATGATCGGGCGGCAGCTGGTTGGCGACCGGCGAAACCCGGAGCGAGGTGCGCACGCCGGTGCGGCGCTCGAAGCCCGGCACATAATGGCGCAGCACCCGCGACAGGCCCTCATTGCCAAGCTGCGGCGGGTGCAGGAGATAGGAGAAGGTGCGGATCTCGGTCGCGGCCTCGCGGACCGACTGCAGGACCTCGTCGACCAGGGGCTGCAGCTCCGGCGCGACCTTCGCCTTCACATGGAAGAGATTGAGATTGGCGGCGACGAGATGCTGGGCGGTCGAATCGTGCAGCTCCTCGGCGATGCGCCGGCGTTCGTCGTCCTGCATGCACAAAAGGCGCTGGCGCAGATCGTCGGCCTCGAGCTGCGCCTCGACCCGGTCGGAGACGTCGCGGAACACGCCGCTGACGCGGGCCGGCTTGCCGGCATCGTCGAGGTCGGTGCAAGTATAGAGGACGAACCAGCGCGTCTCGCCGTCGCTGCACAGGCGAAACTCCACCGGCGCCTGCGCGTCTCCACCCATCAAGGCGGCCTCGATGGCGGCGGCGAGCGCCGTCCGGTCGTCGGGATGGGCCGCGTCGAGGAAGGAAAAGGGCGTGAAACCGGTGTCATCGGACAGGCCGAACATCGCCCGGCAATTGCCGGTCAGCCAGAGATATTGCGCCTGCTCGTCCCACTGCCACAGGCCGGTGTCGGTGGACGAGGCGGCGACCTGGAGCCGCGCCTCGGACTGGCGGCGCAGCTCCGCCGCGCGCCGGCGCTCGTCGACCAGGGCGGCGAGCAGGATCAACGGGATCGAGCTGGTGGCCAGGAAGGCCTGGAGAGAAAGCACATCGTCGGCCGACGACTGGGCTGCGAACGGCCCCTGATGGCCGAGCGCCCGGGCGACGGTGGCGACCGCGAGGACGATCAGCGCGAAGGCGGTGCCGCCGACGCCGAGGCGAACCGCCGCCCAGAGCAGGAAGGGGAAAGGCGCCAGGAACAAGGCCGGCCAGTGGGCCGTGTCCAGCCTATTCCCGAAGGCGACATAGCTGAGGCCGAAGAGCAGGGCGGCGAGCATGGCCAGCTCGAGACCCGCGCGCGCCGCGCCGGATCGCTCACCGGTCAGCCGTCCCTCCCAGGCCAGGACCAGCAGCGGCGGCAGCGTGACCGTCGGGAAGATGCCGGCGATCATCCATTGCCGCCAGGCGAGCCAGAAGCCGTCGGTCCAGCCGGTCGCCAGGTGAACGGCGATGGCCAAAGCGTTGACCAAAGCCGGAACGGCGAGCCCCGCGACCAGGATGAACTTGAGGACCGAGGCGAAGCTGTCGAACAGGTGACGCGAGCCGATCGTCGCGCGCAGGGCGGCGACGGTCGCGGCGGCGAGCGCGCAATTGCCGGCGATCTGGGTCAGGACGACGATCAGCGGAGCTTCGGGCTGGAAGGTCGCGGCCAGAAAGAAATGCGTCGGGACTACGCCTGCGACGACCAGCCACCATTGCCGCGGCGGCAGGATCAGCAGCAGCGAGATCAGAAAGGCCGTTGCCGGCCAGATGACCGCGAATCCGGAAGGCGGAACACTGAGCAGCGTCCCGATCACGGCACAGCCATAATAACCAACCGCCGCACCCAAGAGGATGAGGCCGTCACGAATCAGTCGCCGCATCAGCAGGGACCCCAGATACAGACCAACGCCGACCCGACGACGCGAAAGGCTGTACTCAACGGACCAATATATCAGCGGACTCTCATGAATGACAGCTGTCCGACAGGAAAAAGAAATCTACATAGATTAGGTAAAGTCCCGGCGCGGGACGCCAGCCGCACGAGACCGGAAACCAGCTCTCCCCGCCCTTTGCGCCGAAGCAATCGGCAAGCACTCGCCCAGTCGAGGGAGGGACCCGGGGTGGGTTTTGATCGACGGATCACCGTGCGTAACCCACCCCCAACCCCTCCCTTTCAAGTGTCGGGTCCTGGATTTCCAGGGCATGGCAAAGGGAGGGGAGTCACGGGGGGCGCACCGCCGACGCGGCAGGAATCGCCAAATTCGCCGCTTGCTGTATCAGTCGGGCGATGAAAGCCATCGCCGATCCCGGCAACGCCCTCGCCCGCGGCCTCGCCGCGATCCGCGCTCAATATCAGGTGCCGGAGGGCTTCCCGCCGGAGGTGACCGCCGCCGCCGAAACCGCGGCCAGGCGTGCGCCCGGCGACCATGCCGACCGCACCGCCCTCCCCTTCGTCACGCTCGACCCCGCGCCTTCGACCGATCTCGACCAGGCCTTCGCGATCGAGCGGAGCGGCGGCGACCTCATTCTCCATTACGCCATTGCCGACGTCGCCTGGTTCGTCGACGAAGGCGGCGCGATCGACGCCGAGGCATGGCGGCGCGGCGCGACCCTCTATCTGCCCGACGGCAAGGCCGGCCTCTATCCGCGGGTATTGAGCGAAGGCGCGGCGAGCCTGCTGCCCGACGGCCCAAGGCCCGCAATCGTCTTCACCGTGCGCGTCGCCGGCGACGGCGCCGTCAGGCTCGACGGGGCCGAGCGGGCGATTGTCCGGAGCAGGGCCAAGCTCGCATACGAGAATGTCCGGGACGAAGACCTGCCGGAGGGCTTCGTCGAGCTGGCGGCGCGGATCGAGGCGGCGGAGAACCGGCGCGGGGCGGCGCGGGTCGATCCGCCGGAGCAGGAAGTCTCGGGCGTGGACGGCGGCGGCTTCGAGCTCCATTTCCGGCCCCTGCTGGCGTCGGAGAAGCGCAACGCGGCGCTCTCGCTCGCCACCAACCTCGCGGTCGCCGACGCGCTGCTGGCGCAGCGGACCGGCCTGTTCCGGGTGATGGCCCGGCCCGACGATGGCGCGATCAGGCGGCTACGCCACACCGCGCGGGCCTTCGGCCTCGTCTGGCCGGCCGAAGCGACGCTCGAGCAGTTCGAAAAGACGCTCGATCCGGGCGACCCGAAAGAGGGCGCCTTCATGCTCGCGATCCGACGCGCCGGCCAGGGCGCTTCCTACGTGCCCTATCGCGAGGGCGTCATTCCCTGGCACGAAGCAATGGCCGCGACCTATGCCCACGCCACCGCCCCCTTGCGCCGCCTCGCCGACCGCTACGTGGTTCGCGCCGCTTTGGCGATCGCCAATTGCGAGGCCGTGCCCGAGGCAGTCGGCGACGCCTTCACCCGCCTGCCCGAGGTGATGGCGCGGGCGGACGCCAAGGGAAACCAGATCGACCGCGCCGTCGTCGACCTCGCCGAGGCGGTGATGCTGGACGGCCAGCAAGGCCATGTCTTCGGCGCCATCGTCACCGACGTCGACCAGCGCGGCGCGCGGATCCAGCTCAAGGCGCTGCCGGTCGTCGCCCGGGTGACGGCGCACAGAACGGAGCCCGGCGACGAGCTCCGCGTCCGGCTGACCGAGGCCGACCCGGCGACGCGGGCGATCGCCTTCCAGCGGGTGGGTTAGGCGGCGAAGGCCGGTTCGACCTTGTCCACCCACTCGGGAAAGAAGCTGGGCTCGCGGATCGACCAGCCGGCGGCGGTGACCGCCGCGTGGCTGATCGTCTGCAACAGGGTTTCACGCGACTTCGGGTGAACCTGCGGAAGCGCCGCCGCGGCGCAGAAGGCGGCGGGAAGCCAGGGCCGCACCGCCGCGCCGAGCAGCCGCTCGTAGAGAAAGCGGTAGGAGGCAAAGCAGGGCAGCCGGCCCGAAGCGAGGTCAAACACGGTCATCGACACCAGCGGCGTCAGCAGCCGCTCGGTCGCGTCGATTGCATCGCCGTCGGGGATAAGGCGGCGGAGCTCGGGAAGGCGCTGGTAGGTGCAGGCCTGGGCCTTGATCGCGGCCATTTCGGAGGCGTCGCGGGCCCAGCGGCGGATGCCATCGTTGCGGCCAAGGCCAACGTCGAGCGAGCGCCGGATATAGCGCTGCGTGCCCTTGGCGAAGCCGCCGAATTCGCCCATTTCGTTCAAGGTCGCTGCACCGTTGGCAGGCCCTGGCCCCGTACCCATCTCCTTTTCCTTTCCTTCGTGCACCTCATCCATCGGCTCCATGAAAGCGTTCGCGCATGGGGAGCCCGTCTCATGCTGCACTGCAACATAACATGGCTTTTGTGCAGTGCAGCATAAATCTGCCAAGGGTGAAGAATTCACGTCCGGGGCGGAAGCGCCGCATTCATTGCGGTGACCGTTGCATGCTGGGATAATGTCGGCTTTCGACGGAGGTCGGCATGTTCGTCGCGGTCTATTGGTGGCGGGTCCATCCCGGCAAGGAAGAGCAGTTCCGCCGGGCCTGGCGCCGCGGCACCGAGCTGATCCGGGAGAAATATGGCAGCTACGGATCGCGGCTTCACCGCGACGCCGACGGCCGGTTCGTCGGCTATGCCGAATGGCCCGATGAGGCGACCTGGCGCACCGCGTTCGAGCAGCGGATGGTTTATGACGATCCCGAGACCCGCGCCGCCTTCCTCGACGCCATCGCCGAGGTCCCGGCCGACGCCGACCCGATCTTCACCATGGACGTGACCGACGATCTGCTGGATCGGGCTCGGCCGAATTAGGCGATTCTCAGGCCAGGAAGCGAAGCCAGGAAAGAAGCTGGATTCCCGCGAAGGTGGGATTGGCGAAAGAGGTCTTGAACCACCTCATCGGTAGCTCACCACTTCATATTCGATGCCGTCAGGGTCGAGGAAGTAGAAGCGGCGGCCGGGTTCGTAGTCGCCGTGGGAGAAGGGGGTGAAGCCGGCGGCGATCACTTTCTCCTCGGTGGCGTCGAGATCGTCGACCAGCACACCGACATGGTTGAGCGGGCGGCCCTTGGCGAAGACGTCCGGCGCGTAGGCGATATTGTGGTCGGTGTAGAGCGCGAGGTAATGGTCGTCCGATCCGACATGGATGGTCTCGCCGCCGTTGCGGGCGGGGCCGCGCCAGCGCTCGTGCCAGCCGAAGACGGATTTCATCAGATCGGCGGCGCGGGCGGGATCGCTGACGGTGACGTTGACGTGCTCGATACGGGGAGCGGACATGGCGTTTCCTTGTGCTTCGGCGCCCCGGGAGGCGGCCCGATTTGCGAGTCGTACAACCTCAAGCTAAGTTGAGATCAAGCTTCTTTTTCTCAAAGGGTTTGAAATGGCCGGATCCGCTTTGCTTTCGATCGGCGACCTGGCGCGGCGAACGGGCCTCTCGGTCTCCGCCATCCGCTTCTACGAGGCGCGCGGGCTGGTCAGCGCGGTGCGCACCGGGGGCAACCAGCGCCGCTTCCTGCGCTCCGACATCCGCCGCCTCTCCTTCGCGCTGATCGCCCAGCGGCTCGGCCTGACCGTGGCCGAAATCGAGGCCGAGCTGGCGATCCTGCCGCAGGGCCGGGCGCCGACCCAGGAGGACTGGCACAAGATCACCGTTCGGGTGCGCGGCCGGCTCGACGCCCGGATCGCGATGCTCGAGCGGACCCGCGACCTGCTCGACGGCTGCATCGGCTGCGGCTGCCTGTCGCTCGAACGTTGCGCCCTCTACAATCCCGGCGACCGCGCCGCCCGCGCCGGCCCCGGCCCGCGCTTCCTGATGGGCAACAAGGCGCGGGATTTCGAATAGGGTGTCGAAAGGCATCCCTGGTCTCAGCGAACCGGACTGAGCCCCCCGGTTCGTGCTACACGTGACGATATGGGCAGAAACACCCTCCCTTCGGAGCGGCAGTGGCTGAGCAAGACCATCATCGGCCTTGGCCTTCTGTCGGTGGCCGCCAGCGCAGGGCTTGCCGGGTCACAGGCCTGGAAGCGGTACGACGAGGGGTTCTGGACCCTCTACTCCACCGCGCAATTGTTCACCGATCTCGGCATCCCCTATCCGCACGGACTCTGGTCATCGGCGCAGCCGACGATCGACTGGATCATGTACCAGGCGGCGACAGGCGTATTGCTGGCCGCAGGCCTGCTCCTGTGGGCGATCGGCCGCCTGATTCGAGCGCTGCACTAGAGCCGCAAATATTTCCCGGACGGAACAATGTTATAGAATAATACGTTCTCCATCTGAATAACCCAAAAACAATCCAAAATTGTCGTGAGTTTTTTACCGACCAGGGCGCCGGTCTTTTCGTATTGGCTGCCCGAATTTGGTTGTTCTTACTCGCGTTTATCTTTCTTCAATAGCCAGACAAGGCGCAACCATTCCCCGCGCGCCAGGGGATCGAGGAGCATAAGATGAAGACCTTTTTGATGACCATGACGGCGCTTTCGGCCCTGTCCCTCGCGGCGCCCGCCGCGGCGCAGAGCTGGTACGGCGACCGGTCGAACGGCCGCGAGCTGCAGATGCGCTTCGACGCCGGCGTCCGCAGCGGCGCAATTTCGCGCCGCGAGGCGACGCCACTGCGCGTGCAGCTGAACCAGCTGACCACGCTGGAGCGCCAGTACAGCCGCGGCGGATTCAGTGGCCGCGAGCGCAGCGCACTGCGTGAACGCAGCCGTACCATCAGCATGAACATCATGGCCGCCAGCCGTGACGGACGCGGTCGTGACGGGCGATACAGCCAGAATGACGGCCCCGACGGCAAGCCCGGCTATGGCGAGAATGACCGTGCCGGCCCAGCCCATCGCGGCGACCGCTTCACCGGCGATCTGCGCGTCGGCCAGCATGTTTCGAGCCGCCAGGTCGCGCTGCCGATGGAATATCGCGCCCGCTATCGCGACAGCGACGAATCCTATTACCGCTATGACGCCGACCGGGTCTATCAGGTCGACCGCGCGACCGGCGTGATCATGGCGATGTTCGACATCGGGGGCTAGGCCCTGCCGGCTTCGGCAGGGGGCAGGAAGGGCGTCCGGCTTGCCGGGCGCCCTTTCCCCGGATCCCGCGGCCTTCACCCATGAGCCGCATCACACATAGATAACCTTCCGCAATGATCTATGTTATGATGCGGTCGGGCTGCCTTCCGCGCGCAGCCGACCAAGGATCAGGACATGGATAGCCGCACATCGGTGCTTGCCGAGGCCGCAGACGGCCTCGCTCTGGCCTTGATCGCATCCTCCAATGCGCCGATCCTGCTGCTCGACAGCAGGCTGGTCATCGTCGCGGCGAGCGCGACTTTCTGCGACACGTTCCGCATCGATCCCGCTTTTGTGGCCGGGCGCAACCTGGGCGAACTCGGCGCGCGCGAATGGAACGATGGTCAACTCCTGTCCCTGCTCAGGGCCGCCGCGGCCGGACGGGACGGGGTCGAAGGCTTTGAAATGGACCTGGTCCGCGACGGCCAGGTCAGCCGCAGGCTCGTGATCAATGCCCGCAAACTCGATTATGCCGACGCAGCCAATATCCGTCTTATCCTGTCGGTTGCCGACGTCACCGACGCGCGGATCAGCGACAAGCTGAAGGACGATCTGCTGCGCGAAAAGGACATATTGCTGCAGGAGCTGGAGCACCGGATCGCCAACAGCCTGCAGATCATCGCCAGCGTGCTGATGCAGAGCGCGCGCAAGGTCCGCTCCGAACAGGCGCGGGGCCATTTGCGCGACGCCCGCAACCGGGTCATGTCGATCGCCACCATGCAGCGGCAACTGGCGGCCTCGCAAATGGGCGACGTCGCCCTGCGCGCCTATTTCACCGATCTTTGCGCCAGCATCGGCGCGTCGATGATCCGCGATCGCGACCAGCTTTCGCTCAGCGTGGAGGTGGACGACAGCAGGGCCCGGGCAAATGTCTCGGTCAGCCTGGGCCTGATCGTCACCGAACTGGTGATCAACGCCCTCAAGCACGCCTTTCCGCACCATCGCAAGGGCACGATCGCGGTCGACTATCATGCAAAGGGAAGAGGCTGGATCCTGTCGGTACGCGACACCGGGATCGGTATTCCCACCGACGCGGGCGCCCCGAAGCCTGGCCTCGGCACCGGCATCGTCGAAGCTCTGGCAAGGCAGTTCGGTGCCGCAGTCAGGGTCGCCCCCGCCAATCCCGGTACGATCGTATCGATCGTTCACGCCTGAGTTCCGTCCGGGATTTGCCGCGATTTCCGAGTCGTCGGACGATACATCCGAAATTGAAATCGCTCAGGATCAGCCTGCGACGGACTTTGAACAGAGCCCGGGTTCGTCGTCGCGGCCGGCCATCTCCGCCTCGAGCTCGATGATCAGCCGCCCGACGAGCTGATTCTCCCCCGGATATTCGGAAGGCCGGTCGCGGCGGGCATGGTCGAGCAATTCACCCCAATAGCACAGAGTGTCGGGATAGATCGGCTGGCCGCGCAGCCGCCGGGCGCTGCGCACCGCCGCGTTGAGATTGTCTTCGACGCTGCCGTGCAATTTCATCGCCGCCAGCCTAGGCCCGCTCGCGCCGATAAGCCACCGGAACCTCCAGCGGGCTAGATCCCGTCCTGCTCCCGTTCCCGCTCGAGCATGCGGATCAGAGCCGAGCGGCGTGGGTTGAAGCGGGCGAGGATCTGGTGGTGCTCGGCAGTGTTGAAATGGGTGATCAGCTCACGCCCGTTCCACCAGTGCAGCGCGTAATAGGGCCGGTCGGTGACGACCATGGCCCGCTCGTCGGGCTGATCGGATGAAATCGGCTCGAGATCGAGCGCGACCAGGGGTGCGGTTGACGGGCAGACCGCCAGGGTCGTCCCGGCCCAGCGGGTCACCACCGGGCGGTGGAGATGGCCGCTGACCAGGCCGACGATATTGTCGAGCGGCTCGACGATCGCCTCCAGCCTTTTCACCCACGCCGCCCTGGGATTCTCGGTCATCCAGCTGAGACCGGTCTCGATCGGCGGATGGTGGAGGACGAGGAGAGTCGGTTTGCCCGGCGCCTCTGCCAGCCGAGCGCTAAGCCACGCCGCCTTGGTCTCGTCGAAGCCGCCGCCGTGGCGGCCATGCTCCATCGTGTCGAGCACCAGGATGCGGACCGGAAAGCCTTCGATCGCATATTGGACGGAGCCGTCGACGACCGGGGTATCGGGGAAAACGGCGAGCAGGGCCTGTCGGCTGTCATGATTGCCGACCGCGACATGGACCGGGAATGGCAGGCCCTCGATCGCGTCCCTGAACGCCTTGTAGGACGGCACGTCGTTGCCGTTCTCGACGAGATCGCCGGTAGCCAGCAACAAATCGGGCAGAGGGCGGTGGGCGACGAGGGACTTCAGCACGCGGTCGAGCCGCTTGCGGTTCATTTCCTCGGGGTTCCCCGGATCGAAACCGAGATGAACGTCCGTGATCTGGGCGATGAGCACCGCTAGCGGCCGGCAGCTCCCGCCGGCGCCCCTCCGGTCGGTGTAGATGTGGCCCCCACCACGCTCGGCTGCACTGGAACCGTGGTCGATTCCCAGCGATGCCCCCGCGCCCGAAGCCGCAGCAGCTGCGTCGGCGTGCCCTGGTTGATGTGATAATCGTGGCACATCGCGCAGGTCGACGGCACCGGCAGGCGCGTCCGCTCGCCGCCATGGCAGGTCCGGCAACTGGCGAGATCGGGCAGCATCACGTCGCTCGAGCTGTTCGAGGTCGCCGCCCCGGTGTGGCAGCTGGCGCAGGCCTGGCTGCCGGTCTGGCGCACCCCGCCCGGCCGCTGGACGACGAGATGGGCGCGGTGATCGAACCAGCCGTGGTTCAGATAGCGCGGCGGGAAGGCGACCGGCTGAATTCGGTAGGCGAGCGAGCCCGGGCCCGGATTGACGACATTGTGGCAATCGAAGCAGGCGCCGCCCTGGCCGAACGCGCCGCGCACCGCCGCGTCGGATCGGCCGGCGAGGCCAGCGCGAGCGCGGGCGAACTGGATGGCGGCGCGGATCTGGTTGACATCGCCCGGCCGGGCGCGGGCGCCGGCGCTCAATTCGGGCGGCCGCGGCGGACCGCCGGCGCGGTAGAGCGACTGGATGTCGGCGATCACCTGGGATGGATCGCCGTGGCGCAGGGTACGGATGGTGCCGCCGATCTGGTCGAAGGCGAGGCTGTGACAGGCCGCGCAATTTTCCTGCATGGTTATCGGCTGGAAGCGGGCGCCATCGGGCGTCGGCACGTGGCAATCGGCACATTCGAGCTGCTGGCCGTAGCCGTTGCGCTGGGCGAGCGTCCGGCCCATCTGCGCCGCCCCACCCAGCCGCTGCAGGTGCAAGGCGTGCGGGAATTTGAGATTGCTGGTCTCCAACGGACGGCGGTTCAGCGCCACCCTCTGGACCTGCGGCTGGTCGCCGTTCCACTGGACGAGCACCGCCGGCGCGAATTCGGGATGGGCGGTTTCGAAGTTCGACGCGCCGCCCAGGCGGGTGTCGGGCAGGCGGCTTCGCAGGTCGGTGTGGCAATCGGCGCAGAATTGCTGGGGCGTCGGCGCCATGCGTTGCGGGCCCTGATGCTCGGTATGGCAATCGACGCAGCGGCCGGCGTCGCGGCCGAACATCTCGCCGATCTGGATGCGCAGCCGCCGGAAGGCCCCGAGGTCGGCGCGGGCGCGCAGCAGCCGCGCCGAATCGGCATGGTCGTGGACGGTGACGTGGCAGGCCTTGCACGACGTGTCGCGGACCGATTCGAACGGCCGGACGTGGCAGGCCTGGCAATTGGAGGTCAGCGAGGCGTGGGCCTCGGACAGAGGCCCGGCATTCCACAATTGATCGGCATGATAGCCCTGGGCGGTGGCGTCGCGGCGGCCGGACTGCTGGTAGAAGGAGAAAATCGGCCAGGCGAGGAAGATGGCGAGGACGGCAATGCCGAGCGACCAGGCGAGGACGCGCTTGCCCGGCATCACCGTCTGAAGGGCGAAGCGGCGTGTGTCGAACTTGTCTTCGGCGACCTCGGTATCGGCGCGCGCCACGTCGATGGCGACGTCGTCGGAGCCGATCTCCTGGGCGAGGACGCGCAGCAGGAAGGGCCCGACCTTGATCGTGCCGCCGGTGGCGAGATCGATCTGGGCGCCGTTGGTGGTGGCGCCGTCGACCTCGACCGTGTTGCCGGCCTCGGCCGAAACGCCGACGCGGGTCGCGGAGACCTGCTCCAGGGTGGCGTGGTGGAGCGCGACCGCGAGATCGTTGAGGCGGATGTCACAATCGGGATCGCGGCCGATCTTCAACAGATCGTCGTTGATCTTCGACGTGCGGACGATTTCGCGCCCTTCAGCGCTGCGCGAGATATTCCTCAGCAGGAACGCCATCCCTACTCCCCCCTACCAGTAGAAGAAGACGCTGATGATATGCGCGAGAAGCGCGGCGATAAGCACGAAGGTCAAAGGCACGTGGACGAACAGCCACACTTCGAGCAGGGCCCGCCGCCTTATGTAGCCGCGCAGCCGCTGCAGCGCCGCCGCCTTCTTCTCGAGGAGCTGGACGACCTGGTCGATCGCCTTCTCCTCCTTGCCGCTGGTCTCGTTCAGCCGCTGGCGCATGTGGCGAAGGGCGGCGAGGTTGCCGCACCGGGGATAGGAGCCGGAAAGGCGCCGCCAGGCGCTGCCGCCGAACGGATCCTCGCCCAGCGAGCCGACCACGATCGCCGAATCCTCGTCGGACAGCGGCTGGGCCGAAATCTGGATCTGCTTGTCGAAGCTGTTGACCGCCTCGATCATCTGGGGGCCGGTCATCTCCGAGCGGCTGTCGGAAAGGCCCTGGGGCAGCATCGAATAGACGGTGATGCCGTAGACGCCCGAGAGGATGACCAGCATCATCAGCACCCAGGCGAGGGTGTGGACGTTCCAGCCGAACTGGAAGCCGGCGTGGAGCGTGCCGAACACGATCAGGGCGAGGCCGAGATAGACGTGGGCCGAGGTCCAGCCCTTCAGCGACCAGCGGCCGCGGGTCATCGCCCGCTTGCGGATGCCGAGCAGGGATAGCCATACGATCAGAAGGGCGCCGATCGTGCCCCAGAGATAGCCGAGCCAGGAGCCGCCATTGTGCCGCGGCTGGACGTCGACCAGGAGGTAGACGAGGATGGAGAGCAACGAGAGGACGAGGCCGATCTTGAACCAGCGATAGCGGCGATACCTCAGGAAGCTCTCGTGAGCCGTCGACTCTCCGAGCTCCGTTCTTTCAATCCCCCTGCTAGCCACGCTTGCTCAGCCCCCCTGTCCCATCCTTGTTACACTAAGGAACTCCTCCGGTGACACCCGGATCGCGGCGCCTGTCGGGCATGCGCGAACGCAGGCCGGACCGCCTTCGATACCAGAACACATATCGCACTTAATCGCTTTTTTCGGCGTTTCCGAGCTAACTTTTCCATCGGTCCATTTATGATCGGGTTCGCCGGGCCCCGGACCCTTGCCGAAAAACAGCCAGGCGAAAAGATTCGGCTTTTTCGGCGGGGGTTTGGCCATGCGGATCACGCCGTACGGACAATTGCGCTGGCAATTGCCGCACCCGATGCAGGTGTCGTTGATATAGACCTCGCCGTCGGGCCCGCGGTTGATCGCGTTGGGCGGACAATCGGCCATGCAGTGCGGATGCTCGCAATGGCGGCAGCTGGTCGGGACGTGGAGGTGGGCGAAGGTGCGCCCCGCCTCGCGGTTGAGCCGCGACAGGCCCTCGTGGCTGTCGGCGCAGGCCTTCTCGCAATTGTCGCAGCCGACGCAGAGCTTCTCGTCGATCAGAAGAACGTCGGTCGCCTCGCCGATGCCTTCCGAGACGAGGAAGCCGGCGACCGAGGAGTACATGTCGACGACCCCGCCGAACCCGTCCTTGCGCGCTTCGACGAAGGCGGTGAGCTCCTGGCGCGACGACATTTCGGACTTGAAGCGGGCGAGGATCTCGGGCTTGCCGGCGAGCAATTGCCGCACCGCCTCGCCGTCCAGCTTGATCACCTCGGACTTGATCGCCGCCCGCACCGTCGCCGTCCGCCGCCCTTTGTCGATCAGCGCCATCTCGCCGACATAGGAGCCGGCGGGAAGGTAGGAGAGGAAGACCGGCTTGCCGCCGATCGCCTTCTCCACCACCATCGAGCCCTGGCGGATGACGAAGACGTCGAAGCCCTCGTCGCCTTCGTTGATGATGGTCTGGCCGGCCTTGATCTCCTGGATCTCGGCGCTGGCGAGCACCTCCTTGAGATCGTCAGGCGAGGCGCCGGGGAACATGCCGAGCAGCATGCGCTCGGTGGCGATGCGGGTGATCTCGCGCTTGGCCGCGTTGTTGGTCGCCATCAGCTTCAGCGCGGCGTTGCGTGGAATCTCGATGACAATCGCGCCCTCGCCGGCGCGCACCCCCGAGCCGCGCTTGCGGCCCGAGATCAGCCCGACCTCGCCGACGATCGAGCCGCGCGGGATCGGTACCGTCTTCGAGGGATCGTCGGGATCGATCTCGACCAGCAGCGAGCCGTCGGCGACCGCGAACAGCGACGCGCCGGGATCGTTGCGTTCGAAGATTCGATCGTCGGCGCGGCAGGCGAGGGGCTCGGAATCGAGCATGAACTCGCGCATCTGCAGCATCGACAATTCGTTCAGGATCGTTACCCGCCGGCGCAGGAAGGCGAGCCATTCGGTGACCGTGCGCTGGCCGGGCAGGACCGAGAATTTCTTCTCCAGGATCGGCTCGTCGGCGGGCTTGAGCTCGGTATTGCCGTTGATGAACTCGATGACGTCATAGCCCTGGTTCATGCAATGCTTGATCAGGGGATAGCCGGCGAGCGCGCCGATCACGTAGATCCCCTTCACCGAGGTCTCGAACTGCGGCGACAGCGAGGGATAGGCGTCGCGGTCCTCGCTGGTGAACTGGATGCCGCATTCCTCGACGAACTTGCGTGGCGGCGACGAGCCCATGCGGGCGATGACGCGGTCGCATTTCAGCTTCACCTCGCCGTCGCGGGTCTCGAGATAGAGGAATCCGGGGACGACCTTGAGCGGGGTGGTCTCGCAGAAGATGTTCATCCGCCCGGCGGCCTTGGCCTCCATCAGCAAATCGACATTGGCCTGCTTGGCGCGGGCGAATTCGGGGCTGCGGTTGAGGATGGTGACGGTATTGGCCTGGGCCGGATCGGCGGCAAGGCCGAGCGCATTTTCGATGCCGGCGTCGCCCGAGCCGATCACGGTGATATGCTCGTCGACATATTCGCCGGGATCGTCGAGCTGGTACTGGATGTGCGGCAGGTCGCCGCCCTCGCAGCGCATCTTGTTGGGATTGCCCTGGGTGC
>DATDAU010000049.1:0-32586 GCA_036525215.1 Allosphingosinicella sp. | reverse complement strand
CCTGGCCCGCAACGCCGCGCTCACCCGGCCCCGGCCTGGCCACGCCGACCTGGCCGGGATGCAGAAGTACGGCTGGGACGAGGCCCGCCCCATCCTTGAACGCGCCTCGGCGCGCGAGACGGCGGCGCGGGTCGCCGCCGGCGCGGTGGCGCGGCTGGTCATCCCCGAGGTGACGATCTGCGCCTATGTAGTCGAGCTCGGCGGCGATGCCGTCGACCCGGCCGCGCATGACGATCGAGAGATCGACCGCAATCCCTTCTTCTGCCCCGATTCCGGCGCCGCTGCGCGCTGGGAGCGGCTGGTCGACGAGGCGCGCAAGGCGGGAAGCTCACTCGGCGCGATCGTCGAATGCGTCGCCACCGGCGTTCCGGCCGGCTGGGGGGCGCCGATCTACGCCAAGCTCGACGCCGAGCTGGCCGCGGCCTGCATGTCGATCAACGCGGTGAAGGGCGTCGAAATCGGAGACGGCTTCGCCGCCGCCCGCCTGACCGGCGCCGAGAATGGCGACGAGATGCGCCGCGGCGCGGACGGTTCGCCGATCTTCCTCTCCAACCATGCGGGCGGCGTCTCCGGCGGGATCGCCACCGGCCAGCCGGTCGTGGTGCGGGTCGCCTTCAAGCCGACCTCCTCGATCCTGACGCCGATGCGCACCGTCGACACCGAAGGCGAGGAGACCGACATCGCGACCAAAGGGCGCCACGACCCCTGTGTCGGCATCAGGGGGGCGCCGGTGGTCGAGGCAATGGTCGCCCTGGTCCTCGCCGACCAGAAACTGCTTCACCGCGCCCAGTGCGGCGGCCCGCGATGAGCAAAGTCCGCGTCGCTCTGGCGGAGCGGAGCTACGACATCCTCATCGAGAACGGCCTGCTCGAACGGGCCGGCGCGGCGCTGGAGCCGCTGGCGCGGGGCGGCCGGCTGATCGTGGTCAGCGACGAGAATGTGTGGGCGGCGCAAGGACCGCGTCTTCGCGCCGGGCTGGGCGATCTGAAGGTGGAGCCGATCGTCGTGCCACCCGGCGAGGCGAGCAAGAGCTGGCCGGTCCTCGCCGATCTGGCCGATCGCCTGCTCGTGCTCGGCGTCGAACGCGGCGAGCCGATTGTCGCTTTCGGCGGCGGCGTGATCGGCGATCTGGCGGGCTTCGCCGCCGCCATCCTCAAGCGCGGCTGCCCCTTCGTCCAGATGCCGACGACCCTGCTCGCCCAGGTCGATTCCTCGGTCGGCGGCAAGACGGGGATCAACACGGCCGCCGGCAAGAATCTGGTCGGCGCCTTCCACCAGCCCGCTCTGGTGCTGATCGACCCCAAATGCCTGGACACGCTTCCGCCCCGCGAGCTTCGCGCCGGCTATGCCGAAGTGGTCAAATACGGCCTGCTCGGCGACGCCGACTTCTTCACCTGGTGCGAAGCCAATGGCGCCGCCCTGCTCGCCGGCGAGGCCGTCGCGCGCAGCCAATCGATCGCGACCAGCGTCGCCGCCAAGGCAAGGATCGTCGCCGAGGACGAGCGCGAGACCAGCGGCCGCCGCGCCCTGCTCAACCTCGGACACAGCTTCGCCCATGCGCTCGAGGCCGAGACGGGCTTCGGCGACCGGCTGCTGCACGGGGAAGCGGTGGCGATCGGCATGGTCCTCGCCTTCCGCCTCTCCGCCGTGCGCGGGCTGTGCGCCGAGTCTGACGCCGAGCGAGTGGCCGATCATCTCCGCGCCGCCGGCCTGCCCACCGGCCTCGCGGACGCCGGAATCGCCGCCGACGGCGCGGCGCTCGCAGCCCACATGTTGCACGACAAGAAGGCGCGGGACGGCCGCTTGGTGCTGGTCCTGACGCGCGGGATCGGCCACGCCTTTCTCGATGACAGCGTGACTCCCGCCGAGATCGAGGTGTTCCTCCAAACCGTTTAAATTGGACGGAATTATCGTAGCGCTTGCGAATCTCCACAAATCCGCCTAGTTCACTTGTTCCATCGTGTTAACACAGCGGAACGACCCATGACCGAGCTCGACCAGGCCCCGCCGCCCGACCGCGCGCGCTATCGCGACGAATTGTTCGACGCTTTCCTGACCCTGCGCAGCCGCGGCGAGGTCGAGGCCTTCCTTTCCGATCTGTGCACGCCGTCGGAAATCCGATCCTTCGTCGAGCGCTGGCAGGTCGCCGCCTTGCTCGACGGCGACCGGCTCACCTATCGCGAGATCGCCGACGAGGCGGGCGCATCGACGACCACGGTCACCAGGGTCGCCCGCTTCCTGAGGGAAATGCCGTTCCGCGGCTATCGGCTGGCGTTCGACCGCCTCCGGGAGCAGAGGCGATGATCGAGCCGGCCGCGCGCCTTCACCTCGCCATCCAGAAATCCGGCAGGCTCTCGGACACCAGCCGCGAGCTGCTGCGCGACGCCGGCCTGAGGATCCAGCACGGCAAGAACGATCTTGCCGCCCGCGTCGAGAATTTCCCGATCGACCTGATGTTCGTGCGCGACGACGACATACCGACCTTCGTCAGCGACGGCGTCTGCGAATATGGCATTGTCGGCCGCAACGTCCTCGCGGAATTCGCACTCGGCCAGCAAGGTGCGGAGCGGATCGAGGTGGTCGCCGAACTGGGCTTCGGCCGCTGCGGCCTCCGAATCGCCGCGCCCGATCAGACCGCCTACGACGGCCCGCAATCGCTGGCCGGCGCGCGGATCGCCACCTCCTATCCGCGCCTGCTCCGCCGCTTCCTCGACGAAAAGGGCGTCGACGCCACAGTGGTCGAGATGAACGGCGCGGTCGAGTTGGCGCCGCGCCTGCAAATCGCCGGCTTCGTCTGCGACCTGGTCTCGACCGGCGCGACCCTCGAAGCCAACGGTCTGCGCGTGGTCGAGACCGTGCTCGAGAGCGAGGCGCTGCTGATCCGCACCCGCAAGGCGCTGAGTGACGAGAAGGCCGAATGGTCGGAGCAGTTGCTGCGCCGGATCGAAGGCGTGCTGGCGACCAAGGAATCCAAATATATCATGCTCAACGCGGCCTCGGAGTCGCTGAAGGCGATCACCGCCTTGCTGCCCGGCGCCGAGGCCCCGACGATTCTTCCGCTCCACGGCCGCCCGGGCCATTTCGCGGTCCACGCCGTATGCCAGGAATCGGTCTTCTGGGAGACGCTGCAGAAATTGAAGGCGGCCGGCGCTTCGGCGATCCTGGTCATGCCCATCGAAAAGATGATGATGTGAAGCGCGTCGTCTGGAACCAGCTCGGCGAAGCGGCCCGCGCCGCCGTGCTCGCGCGCCCGGAAGGCCGCGCCGATCCGGCGCTGCAGACGGGCGTCCGCGCGATCGTCGAGGATGTCCGCGCGCGTGGCTGGGAGGCTGTCGTCGCCCACGCCGAGCGGCTCGATGGCGCCGCGCCACGGCTGGTGCCGGTCGCCGGGCCGGCCGAAGAAGCGCGACGGACCCTGTCTGCGGCCGAGCGCGCCGCGCTCGATCTCGCTTTCGCCAACATCACTGCCTTTCACCGCGACAGCCTTCCCGCCGAACATCGGGTCGAGACCATGAAGGGCGTCACGGTCCGCAAGGTCTGGCGCGCGATCGACCGGGTTGGCCTCTACATACCAGGCGGCAGGACCCCCCTCTTCTCGACCCTATTGATGCTCGCCATCCCCGCCCGCGCCGCCGGCGTGGCGAAGATCGTCGCGGTCACGCCGCCCGGGCCTGACGGCAGTCTCGATCCGCTGATCGCGCTCGCCGCCGAACTGTGCGGCATCGAGGCGATCTGGACCGTGGGCGGCGCCCAGGCGATCGCGGCGCTTGGCTGCGGTGCGGGCGATA
Organism: Allosphingosinicella sp.; assembly: GCA_036525215.1. Lineage (GTDB taxonomy): Bacteria > Pseudomonadota > Alphaproteobacteria > Sphingomonadales > Sphingomonadaceae > Allosphingosinicella. The sequence goes on along the minus strand of DATDAU010000049.1, from coordinate 28,798 downwards.
TTCCCCGGGTCGCCAAGATTTGCGGGCCGGGCAATGCCTGGGTCGCCGAGGCCAAGTCGTACCTTTCTTCGCTCCCCGGCGGGCCGGCCATCGACATGCCGGCCGGACCGAGCGAGTTGATGGTGATCGCCGAGGACGGCGCCGATCCGGCGATTGTGGCGGCGGACCTCCTCAGCCAGGCGGAGCACGATCCCTCGGCCCAAGTGCTGCTGGTGACTCCATCGGCGGACCTCGCGGATAAGGTCGCAGCGGCTCTGGCCGATCAAGCCGCGAGCCTGCCCCGCCGCGCCATCGCCGAAGCGTCGCTTGGCTTCGCCCGCATCATCCTGGTCGACGGGCTCGGTGAGGCGATCGAGGTGGCCAATTCATACGCGCCCGAGCATCTGTCTCTTGCGGTGGACGATCCCGAGCCCGTGATCGGCCGGATCCGAAACGCCGGCGCGGTCTTCGCCGGCCACCATGCCGCCGAAACGTTCGGCGACTATCTCGCCGGGTCGAGCCACGTCCTGCCGACCGACGGCGCCGCCCGCGCCTGGAGCGGCGTCTCAGTCCATTCCTTCCTGAAGGCGATCAGCGTCCAGACCGTGACGCCCGAAGCCGCGCGTGCCCTCGCCGCGCCCGCCGCCGCGCTCGCCCGGCTCGAGGGACTCGAAGCCCATGCCCGGGCCGCCGACGCGCGGCTGGAGGTGGCCCTGTGACCTCGCTCGCCGTCCGCCTCGCCCGCCCCGAAATCCTGGCCATGCCGCCGGCGGACATCTCCGCCACCGCCGACGGCGATTTCGCCGCCGAAGCGATCAAGCTCGACGCCAACGAGAATGCCTATCCGCCTCTGGTTGAGGGCGGGCTGGCGACGCGGGTCAACCGCTACCCCGAGCCCCAACCGGCGGATCTGCGGCGGACCATGGCCGCGCTCTACGGCGTCGCCCCCGCCAATCTGATCGTCACCCGCGGCGCCGACGATGCGATCGATATCTTGATCCGCAGCTTCTGCCGGGGCGGCGAGGATGCGGTTTCGATCTGCCAACCGACCTTCTCGGCCTACGCCCAGTTCGCCCGGCTCCAGGGCGCGCGGATCGTCGAGGCGAACCTCAACGAGGAATTCGACCTCGATCCCGACACCTTCGTCGCCGCGGTTCGGAGCGAGCCCAACCTCAAGCTTGCCTTCCTCTGCTCGCCCAACAATCCCACCGGCAATCCGGTGTCGCCCGAAGACATAATCCGCGTAGCCGACGCCTTGCCGGAGACGATCGTCGTCCTCGACGAGGCTTACATCGAATTTTCCGAGGTGGAGAGCCTCGCCGCGGAGGCCGCGCGCCGGGAAAATCTGGTCGTGCTGCGCACCCTTTCGAAGGCCTATGGCCTGGCCGGCGCCCGGGTCGGCTGCGCGATCGGCAACGAGGAACTGATCGGCCTGATCGCCCGCGCGCTTCCGCCTTACCCGATACCGAGCCCAAGCATCGCGGCGGCGATGGCGGCGCTCTCACCGTCGCGGCGGCCGGTCCACGAGGAGCGGATCGCCCGGATCAAGGCGGACCGCGAGGGGATCGCCACCGCGCTGAGTTCGTCGCCGATCGTCCGCACGGTCCGCTCGGGGGGCGGCAATTTCCTCTTCCTCGAAGTGGAAGACGCGGAGGCGCTTTCCACCCGGCTTCGCGCACTCGGCATTCGCGTTCGCTTCCGCCCAAATGCCGCGCCGGGCGGGGTCCGCCTGTCGATCGGCACCGAGGCCGAGAACGAGGCCGCCTTGGCCGCCTTCGGGGTGGCCCCCGCCAGTGCGCCGGCGCGCCGGGCCGAGCTGGTCCGCGACACGAAGGAAACCAGAATCGCAGTGGCGGTCGACCTCGACCGCGAGGGTCCGCGCCGAATCGACACCGGCATCCCCTTCTACGACCACATGCTCGACCAGGTCGCCGCCCACGGCGGCTTCGCCCTGACCCTCGCCTGCGAGGGCGATCTCGACATCGACGCCCATCACAGCCTCGAGGATTGCGCCATCGCCTTCGCGCTGGCCCTGTCGGGCGCGCTCGCCGACCGGCGCGGCATCGGCCGTTTCGGCTTCTCACTGCCGATGGACGAGACCGAGGCGCATGTCCTGATCGACCTTTCCGGCCGCCCGTTCGCCAAATTCGAGGGGGAATTCGAGGCCAGCCACATCGGCGCCTATCCGACCCAGATGACGCCCCACATCTTCCGATCGATCGCCGACACGCTGGGCGCGGCGATCCATGTCCGCGTCACCGGCGACAACGACCACCACAAGACCGAGGCCTGCTTCAAGGCTTTCGGCCGCGCGCTCCGCCAGGCCATCGCGACCCACGGCGACGCGCTGCCGAGCACCAAGGGCGTGCTGTGACCCTGGTCATCGTCGATCTCGGCTACGGCAATATCGGCTCGATCCGGATCGCGTTCGAGCGGCTCGGCGCGGCGCCTTTGCTGAGCGCCGATCCGGCCGAGATCGAAGCCGCCGAGCGCCTGATCCTGCCCGGGGTCGGCGCCGCGGGGCAGGCGATGGCGGCGATCGGCCGGCTCGGCATCGCCGACACCTTGCGCGAGTTCCCCCGACCGCTGCTCGGCATCTGCCTCGGCATGCAATTGCTGTTCGAGGGATCGGAAGAAGACGAGGCCCCATGCCTCGGCATCCTGCCGGGCAAGGTGCGCAGGCTCGATCCGGCGCCCGGCCTGCCCGTCCCCCATATGGGCTGGAGTCGTCTTGGCGTCAGCGGCGAAGGGGCCGGGCTGGCCGAGGGCGACTATGTCTATTTCGCGCACAGCTTCGCCTGCGACGACGGGCCCTGCACCATCGCCCGCGCCGAGCACAGCCGGCCGGTGCCGGCGGCGGTGCGCCGAGGCAATGTGACCGGCGCGCAATTCCATCCGGAGCGGTCGGGCGAGGTCGGCGCGCGTTTCCTTCAGAGTTTCATGGCGTCATGATCGTCTATCCCGCCATGGACCTGCTCGGTGGCCGCTGCGTGCGGCTGTCGCAGGGGCGCTTCGACGCCGTGACGCCATATCTGGTCGAACCCGCCGACGCTTTGGCGGGGTTCGCAGCCGCCGGGGCGACCTGGGCGCATATCGTCGACCTGGACGGCGCCCGCGAGCGCAGCCCGCGCCAGCACGATTTGATCGCTTCCCTGGCCCGCGAGGCGCCGCTGAAGCTGCAGGTCGCCGGCGGCTTTCGCGAGGCGGACCAGCTCGCGGCGATGTTCGAGGCCGGCGTCGGCCGGGTGGTGATCGGCAGCCTGGCGGTGCAGAATCCCGACCTCGTCCGCCGCTTCCTCGCCGATTTCGGGGCCGATCGGATCACGCTCGCGCTCGACGTCAATCTGGTCGCGGGCGTGCCGGTGGTCGCGTCCGCCGGCTGGGCGGAGACGTCGGGGATGAGCCTGTGGGACGTCGCCGCCCTCTATCCCGAGGCGGCGCACATGTTGATCACCGACATCGGCCGCGACGGCATGATGAGCGGGCCGAACTTCGACCTGCTCGGCGAGGCGGTAAACCGGCTGCCCGGCGTGGCGATCCAGGCGTCGGGCGGCGTCGCGTCGCTCGACGACCTGCGCGCCCTTCCCACTGCCGGCGTGATCGTCGGCAAGGCCTTGTGGGAGCAACGCCTCGACCTCGCGGAGGCGATCCAGATTGCCGGCGCGTAGGATCATCCCCTGCCTCGACGTTCGCGACGGCCGGGTCGTCAAGGGCGTGCGCTTCCGCGACCACCGCGACGTCGGCGACATCGTCGATTTCGCGCTCCGCTACCGTGACGAGGGCGCTGACGAGCTGGTCTTCTACGACATCACCGCCAGTACCGAGGACCGAAGCGTCGACCCGGCCTGGATCCAGCGGGTGGCGCGGGTGATCGATATCCCCTTCGCGGTGGCCGGCGGAATCGCCGACCGCGACCAGGCCGCGCGCTGCCTCGACGCCGGCGCGGACAAGATTTCGGTCAACAGCCCCGCCATCGCACGGCCGGACCTGATCGGAGAGCTCGCAGCCGCCTTCGGCAGCCAGTGCGTGGTCCTCGGAGTCGACAGCTTCGCGCGCGACGGCGACTATTTCGTCAAGCAATATACCGGCAAGGTCGAGGCCACGCGCGACACTGGTCTGAGGACGCTCGACTGGGTGCGCGAGACCGCCGCCCTCGGGGCCGGCGAGATCGTGCTCAACTGCATGCGCCGCGACGGCGTCGGCACCGGCTATGACGTCGCCCATTCGAAAGCCGTGACCGAGGCGGTCACCGTTCCCGTTATCGCCTCGGGCGGCGCCGGCGCGCCCGAGCATTTCCGAGAAATCTTCGAAGAAGCGGGGGTGAGTGGCGCGCTCGCCGCCACCGTCTTCCACGACCGGCTGATCCCCATCCCCCAATTGAAGGAGTATCTCGGCTCATGCGGGATCGAAATGCGCCGCTGACGGGCGCCCATGCGGCCGGCCTTGCCTGGGACAAGATGGGCGGACTGATTCCGGCCGTCGTCCAGGACGCCGCCACGCACCAGCTGCTGATGCTCGGCTATATGTCGGCCGAGGCGCTGGAGCGCACCCTCGCCGACGGCCGCGCCACCTTCCACAGCCGCTCGAAGGGGCGGCTGTGGCAGAAGGGCGAGTCGTCGGGCAATTATCTGGCGGTCGAGGCCGTCTTCGCCGATTGCGACGACGACGCCCTGCTGATCGTCGCCGAACCGGCGGGGCCGACCTGCCATCTCGGCACCGACAGCTGCTTCACCGCCGATGGCCCCCGCGGGAGCGGCTGGTTGGGCAAGCTCGCCCGCATTGTCCGCGACCGCGCCGGCGCCGATCCCGGGACGAGCTACACCGCCCGCCTGCTCCGCGAAGGGCCGCTGCGAATCGCCCAGAAAGTCGGCGAGGAAGGCGTCGAGCTGGCTTTGGCCGGCGCGACGCGGGACACCGCCGCCTGCGTCGAGGAGACCGCGGACCTGGTCTATCATTTGACGGTGCTGATGGAGGCGCGGGGGTTCGGCTGGGAGGATGTGGCGAAGAAGCTCGAGGAGCGGCACGCCTAGGCGGAAAGCACCCGCACCGCTTCCTCGAACAATTCCGGCGTCGCCGCCGCCAGCACCTGGCCAGCGCTGAAATCGTCCTGGCCGCGCCAGTTGCCGATCACCCCCCCGGCGCCGCGGACGACGGGGATGAGGGCGTTGTAGTCGTGCGGCTTGAGGGAATTTTCGGCGACCAGGTCGATGCCGCCGGCGGCGAGCCGGGCATAGGCATAAGCATCCTGGCCGTAGCGGGCGACTCGGGCCGCTCGGTGCAGCCGCTCGAACCCTTCCGCCTCGGCGCCTTCGAACAGATAGGGGTCGGTCGTCGCCAGCCGGGCTTCGCCGAGCCGGGTGCAGGCGCTGGCCTTGAGCCGGGTCTCGCGCCTGCCCCGGATCAGCCGCGAGCCGTTGTCATGGCCGAGATAGATCTCGTCGACCATCGGCGCGTCGATCAGCCCGATGACCGGCGCGCCGCCGCGCAGCAGGGCGATCAGGGTGGTCCAGCTCGGCAGGCCGCAGATGAAGGAGCGGGTGCCGTCGATCGGATCGAGGCTCCACAGAAGATCGGCGTCGACGCGCACCGAGCCATATTCCTCGCCGGCAATGCCGTGATCGGGATAGTTCGCCTCGATCAGTTCTCGAATCGCGCGCTCGGCGCCACGGTCGGCGGCGGTGACGGGATCGAAGACGCCGCCCGCATTCTTGTCCTCGGGTACCTGGGACAGGACCGCGGCGGGCAAGGTCACGAGTCGCGCGGCGTCGGCCAGCGCGCGGGCGAAGTCCGCAAATTCCCGGTCGCTCATGTTTTGTCCCTGCCCCTCATTTCCCCTCTCTTAGGAGGGAGAGCCGCGCGCCGCCACCGGCAGATAAGTCCTGACTTGAAATTAATAAGCATCTTCATTATAAATCGGTCATGGAAAATTTCGCCTATGAGATCGTCGAGACCGCGCGGACCATCCGTCGGGCCTTCGACCGACGCGCCGCCGTGCTCGGCACGACCCGCGCCCAGTGGCGCGTGCTCGCCCGCCTCAGCCACGAGGACGGCGCCCGCCAGGTCGAGCTGGCCGAGGCACTCGACGTCGAGCCGATCACCCTGTGCCGCATGGTCGACCGGCTCGAGGAAGCCGGCCTGGTCGAGCGCCGCCGCGACGAGGCCGACCGGCGCGCCTGGCGCATCCACCTGACCGAAAAGGCACGGCCGCTGATCGACGAGCTCCATGGGCTCGCCGACATCTTCAACGCCGACATGCTGGAGGGCGTCGACGGGGCAGAGCGCGACACCGCATCGCGTGTTCTCGCGCGGGTGCGGGAAAACCTCCTGGAGCATGAATCCCGGGCGAAAGCGTCATGAGCGAGGCGGATCCCAAAGTGCACAATCAGACCAAGTCGGCCGGCGCGCCTGTCGCCGCGGTCGCCACGCCGGCCCCGGAGGACGCGCCCGCGCCCGCGCCCGCGCGCAAGGGAACGCCCTGGCGGCTGATCCTGATGCTGTCGGTGCCGCTGTTGCTGCTCGCGGTCGGCGGCTATTACTGGCTGACCTCCGGCCGCTATGTTTCGACCGACAATGCCTATGTCCAGCAGGACATGGTCTCGGTCGCGCCCGAAGTGAACGGCGTCATCGCCCAGGTCTTGGTCCGCGAGAACCAGCAGGTTCATCGCGGCGATTTGCTGTTCCGCATCGATCCTCGGCCGTTTCGCATCGCTCTGGCCCAGGCCGAGGCGCAAATCGCCGCGGCCTCGGTCCAGGTCAACCAGCTCGAGACCCGCTATGCCGGCACCGGCGCCGACGTGCGCGGCGCCGAGGCCAATCTGCGCTACGCCGAGGGCGAGTTCCAGCGTTATGCCGAGTTGCTCTCACGCGGCTTCACCACCCGCGCGACCTACAGCGAGAAGCAGCACGACGTCGAAGAAGCGCGCCAGCGCCTCGCCAATGCCCGCGCCGACGCCGCCAATGCGGGATCGGCGATGAGCGGCGGCGGCCCAGCCGACCAGCCGGCCCTGCAGGCGGCGCAGGTGGCGCGCGAGCAGGCCCTGTTGAACCTCAGCCGCACCGAGGTGCGCGCCCCAGCTGACGGCGTCGTCAGCCAGACCGACCGGCTGCAGATCGGCGCGGCGGTCGTGATCGGCGTGCCGGTGGTAACCCTGGTCCGCAGCAACACCACCTATGTCGAGGCCAATTACAAGGAAACCGACCTCGCCAACATGTATGTCGGCCAGCCCGCCGAAATCCGGATCGACGCCTATCCCGGCACCCACATCAGCGGCCATGTCGCCAGCATCGGCGCCGGCACCGGCTCGCAATTCTCGGTCCTGCCGGCGCAGAATGCGAGCGGCAACTGGGTGAAGGTCAGGCAGCGCGTGCCGGTGCGGATCGCCATCGACGGCAATCCCGGGCGGCCGATGATCGCCGGCCTCTCCGCCGAAATCACCGTCGACACCAATGAGCGGCCGGCGCAGCTGACCGCCAGGCACTAGGCCGATGGCATCCGCCGCGCCCGCCGCGCAGCATATCGCGCTGAGCCCGACACGGCATGTCCTGGTCACGATCGGCGTGATCCTGGGCATGCTGATGCAGGTGCTCGACACCACCATCGCCAACGTCGCTCTGCCCCAGATGCGGGCGAGCCTGAGCGCGACGCCCGAGCAGATCTCCTGGGTACTGACCTCCTATATCGTCGCCTCGGCCATCGCCATTCCGATCACCGGCTGGCTCGCCGACCGGGTCGGGCGAAAACCGCTCTTCATCTGGGCGGTGATCGTCTTCACCGTGGCTTCCCTGCTCTGCGCAATCGCCCAGAACCTCACCGAGATGGTGATCTTCCGCGCCGTACAGGGCGTCGCCGGCGCCTTCATCGTGCCGCTCGCCCAGGCGACCCTGTTCGACATCAATCCCCGCGAGAAGCACGGCCGCGCCATGTCCTTGTTCGGCGCCGGCGTGATGGTCGGCCCGATCCTTGGCCCGGTGCTCGGCGGCTGGCTGACCGAAAGCTTCGACTGGCGCTGGGTGTTCCTGATCAACCTGCCGATCGGGGCGCTGGCCGCCCTGTTCATGGCACGAAGCATGCCGAAAATTCCCAAGACCAAGCGCAAGTTCGATATCTTCGGGTTCGCGATGCTGGCGCTCGGCCTCGCCGCGCTGCAATTGATGCTCGACCGCGGCGAGCAGCTCGACTGGTTCTCGAGCTGGGAGATTTTCATCGAAGCGGGTCTCGCCATCGCCGCCGCCTGGATGTTTGGTATCCACATGGCGACCGCCCGCAACCCGATTTTCGAACGCGGCATGTTCGCCGACCGCAATTTCGCCACCGGCCTCCTGTTCATGGCGGTGATGGGCCTGATGATGTTCGCCGGCCTCGCCTTGCTGCCGCCCCTGCTCCAGTCCCTGCTCGGCTATTCGGTGCTCCAGTCGGGCTTCCTCACCGCGCCGCGCGGCATCGGCACGCTTGCGTCGATGATGATCGCCGGCCAGCTGGTCGGCAAGGTCGACGCCCGCCTTCTGGTCCTCACCGGCATGAGCCTGATGGCGCTGTCGCTGTGGCAGATGTCGGGCTTCTCGCTGGACATGGACCGGACCCCGATCGTGATCAGCGGCTTCGTCCAGGGCCTGGCGCTGGGCCTGATCTTCGTGCCGCTCAACACCGTCGCCTTCGGCACGCTCGCCGCGCAATACCGGACGACCGCGGCCGCCCTGTTCAACCTGTCGCGCAGCGTCGGCGGCTCGATCGGCATCTCGATCATGACGGTCATGCTCGCCCGCAACCTCCAGGTCAGCCATTCCGACCTGGCGGCGCACATCACGCCTTATTCGCTGCCGCCGATCCCACCGGCGATCGCCGAAGGCGCGCCACCAGTGACCCAGACACTGCTGGCGATGATGGACGCCGAGATCAACCGCCAGGCGCTGATGATCGCCTATATCGACGACTTCCGGCTGATGATGATCCTGTCGCTGCTCGCCATTCCGTTGCTGCTCCTGCTCAGGAAAGCGCGCCCGGCCGGCGCCGACGGCCATGCAGTGATGGATTAGGGCCGCCCTCAATAATCGCGGTGATACCGCAGGCTGACGCTGTTGCTCTGACCGGCGCTGGTGCTGAACTGGGAGAGCAGGCTCAGGGTCCGCGACAGAGAGATTTCGATCTGGGTCGCGGTGAAGCCCTTGGCGTCGGTGACGATCTCCACATAGATGTCGTCGGACAGGTAGATGCCGGCGGCGACGGCGGTGCCGCGGCCGGTGGCGCTGTCGGCGTCGATCAGGCGCAGCCGGTCGATGCCAGTGGCGGAGCGGAGCCGGCCGAGCGGATTGAGCCCGCCGCCGCTGCCCCGAAGCGAGTTCAGCGAGGCTGCGAGCTGGACGGCCTGAAGAGCCGAAATCTGGGTCACCGAGCTTCCGAACAGGATGCGCGAGACGATCTCGTCCTGGGGCAGGCCCGGCGACGAGGAAAAGGCGATCTGCGGGTTGTAGCTTCTGCCGCTGACGTTGATCGTGACCTGGACGTCGTCGATGTCGGCGGTCGCCGCCAGGTCGATGCGCGGGTTGGCCGGCCGCGACCCGTCGAAGGCGATATGGCCACTGTCGAGGCGGAAGCGGCGGCCGGCCAGGCCCAAGGTGCCGCGGATAAGATCGATGTCGCCGACGAGCTCCGGCGTCGCCGTCGTGCCCTGCACCCTCAGATCCGCCCGCCATTCCGATTCGAGGCCCATGCCGGACACGAAGACGCGGTTGTTGGCGTTGAGGCGTAGGTCGAGCCGCCAGATGCTCGGCACGCCGGCGTCGGCATTCTGTTGGTTGGGCGGCCGCAGCGGCTCGCCGCGGCGGCGGACGCCGGCCAGCTGCGGTATTTCGGCCGAGGCCTGGCGGACCATCTCGTAGCGGACCTCGCCGAGGTCGAGCGTGCCGCTGATCCTTGCCCCGCTGCGGTCGTTGACAATCGCCAGCGTGCCGGTGGCGGTGGCGCTAAGATCGTCGCTCCGCGCCAGCTGGGCGTTCTGGAACTCGAGCGCGACGTTGATCGGGAAGCCGGCAGCCGAGGCGAGGCCGATGCTGCCATGGCCGGTGACGGTGCCCCGGCCGGCGCGGCCGGAGAGGCTGACCAGCTCCAGCCGCGAGGCGTCGAAGCGGCCGTTGATGGCAAGGTTGGTGATCCGCGTCCCGTAGGTCTCGTTAACATAAGTGAGATTGTTGGCGCGGATCACGCCGGCGAAGAGCGGCGCCTGCACCCGGCCGCTGAAATCGGCGGCGAGGCCGATCGGGCCGGCCAGTGAGTGGCCGGGCAGATTGAGGAAGGACATCGGCACGTCGGCCGGCCCGTTATAACGGATGCCGCCGGCGAGCGGCGCGGCGAGCAGACGCGTCGTCCACGATCCCGCCGCCGGACCTAACGGCTGGAGGCGAACCTGGATGCGGCCCACGATCGCCTCGCCACGGCGGACGATCGCCGCCGCCGCGCCGCCTTCGGGCCTGAGGCTCCCGGCCAGCGCGATGTTCACCGGCGACGAGCGCACCGCGATGCCGGTGCGGGTGAAATTCGCGATGGCGAGCCGGGCCTCGGCGCGCGGGAAGCTGTCGCCCGAAGGCTGGGCGAAATCGAGGCTCCCCGTCGCCTGGCCGCCGAGGCCGAGGCCGGGCGAGAAGGCGTTGAGCATCGAAAGGTCGAAGCTGTCGAGCCGCGACTGGATGATCAGGCCGTCGCCGTAGCGGCCGGCGAGTCGGATCTGGCCGCGCTGCAGCGCCACCGTCACCGGGGCGAGGCGCCAGCCGCCGGGCTCGCGGCTGATCAGGGCGGGCTGGGCGAAGCGGAAGGGGATGTTGTTGATCTGGCCCTGCATCGCCGCCCGGATCAGGTTGGGCTGGAGCGCGGCGTTGAGCGCGACGCGGAAGGGCACCGACCTGCGGCCCTCGGCGAAGGCCTGGGCGCGGCCGCTGCCGCCGCGATAGTCGATCCGCACCCGCGCCCGCGACACGAAGAAATCGCCGCTGGTGAGGCCGGCAAGCTGGGCGTCGGCAGTGATGCTCGGCTGCGGAGTCAGGATCGCGGTCGCCCGGATGATCGCGCGCTGGATGATGATCGGCACCGCGCCCGGCGTGCGCGCGCCGTTGGCGTTGGCGGCGACGTCGATCCGCTGCCAGCGGCCGGCGGCGGCGAGGCGGACGGTGCCGGTCAGCCCCTGGCCGGAAAGGGTGAGCGTGCCGGCGAACGGACCGGCGGCGGTCCGCACCAGCCGGCCCCGGAAGTCGATGCCGGCGAAGGTCAATCGGTTGACGGCGATGGTCAGCGGGCCGCGACTGGAGAGGATGACGACGTCGGCGGTGAACGGCCCGTAGGCGGACTGGCCGGCCGCCTGGACGGCCCAGCCCTGCGCGGTGGCGCGGACGGTGGCGCGGACGTCGCGAAGGCCGATGCCGAATCCGGGGTTCGCCGCCACCAGCGCGATTTGTGGCGCCGAGGCGGTGCCGGTGACGCGGACCATGACCGGCCCATAGGCCCGGCTGACGCCGTTGACCCTGAGGTCGATGGCGCCGTTTGGCCGGTAGATGCCCTCGCCCGAGGAGACGCGCAAAGCCGGGGCGGCGATGCGGATGTCCCGGACGCGGACCAGGCCGCCCGGCTCCACAGCGATCCGGGCGGTGACCGTGCCGACGCCGCCGAGCAGGTCACGGATCGTCGCATTGTCGATCCGCTTCGTGCGCGCCGCGACCCTTCCGGTCAGGCCGAAGCCGTTCGGGCCGCTGGTCATGTCGAGATTGGTGGTGACGTCGAACAGGCCGACGCCGTTGACGAGATAATTGTTCACCCGTCCCTGCAGCGCGGCGAGGTAGCGGCCGCGGCCGATGTCGAAGGCGAGCGCGAGCCGGGCGTCGACCCGGTCCGAGCGCAGGATCATGTTGTCGGAGACCAGCCTCGTCCCGGTGACCCCCATCTCGCCGTTCAGGGTGACGTTGGCGAGGCTGCCGCCGGCGACCAGGTCGAAGCCCAGGATGCGGTCGGCGTGGGCCGAGACCGGAATGATGATGTCCGACGCCTGGACCCGGGCGGCGCCGACGGCGCGCAGGCCCTCGAGGGTGGTGCCGGCGAAGGTGAGGCTGGCGGCGCGCAAATCATAGGCGATTGCCGGGGTCGCGAACGGACCGTTGAGGATCAGCGCCAGCTGCAGGTCGCGGCCGCGAAGGTCGGGGGCAATCGCGCCCGGCTCGATCAGCCGGGCGGCCACCCTGAGCCCCTCGTAGCGGTTGCTGCCGAGGTCGATCCGCCCTTCGGCGGCGGCGGCCAGCGCGCGGCTATTGAGACGCAGGCGAATGTCGGCGCGGCGCCGGTCGAACGTGGTCCTGAGGTCGAGCAGGATGTTGGGCGCGGCGAGGCGTTGCACCGGCCCTTCCAGGAACAGGTCCGGCCGCAGCGGGCCCTGGGCGGTAAACGTGCCGTCGCGGCCGGCCAGGACGAGATTGGCGAGGCCCTGGCCGCCCAGGGTCGCGCGCGCCCGGCCCTGCCAGCTGGCCCAATTGCCCTGGCCGTCGACCAGAGCCGCGACCGGCCGGTCGGTGCCGATCAGGCCGGCGAGCAAGCCGTCGCCTGGCCCGCGCGCGAGCAGGCCGATGCCGAGCCGGTTCTCGGCGGGCACGGCGTCGAGCCGCAGCAGCAGCCGGTCGCCGCCGGCGAGGCCGGGAGCGCGGAGCGTGCCGGCGTCGAGCGCCATCCGCGCCCGACCGTCGGCGATGTTGACGCTGCCGGCCAGCGACATCAGATGCCGCCGCCCGGTCACCGCCGGTTCGATCAGCAGCCGGCCGACGCTGAACCTGCCGATGTCGACGTCGAGGTCGGGGAGCAGCGGCGCATCGGGATCGCCGGGACGCAGCTGCGGCAGGCGGCTGAGCCGCGCCTCGGGAATATTGAGCGAGCGGATGTCGATATGGTTGCGGAAATAGGCGAAGGGCCGATAGTCGATCTCGGCCAGCGGCGCGCGGAGGAAGGTGCCCTGCGGATCGGCGAGCGAAAGGTCGTGCAGCCGCACTGAGCTGAACACCGAGCCCTCGATCCGCCCGACATGGACCTTGAGCCCCGACACTGTCTCGAAGGCGTTGATCTGGCTGACGAGGTATCGCCGGCCGGGATCGCTGTTGAGCCAGAGGAGGAAGGCACCGAGCAGGGCGACGAGCGCGAGGAGCAGGATGCCGGCCCATTTGGCGACGATCCTGGCCGGGTGGCGGCGGACGACGACGATCTCATCGGCCATCAGAAGGCCTGCCCGATCGAGACGTAGACGGTGACCAGGGCCTCGCCCTCGCGGCGGCCGATCGGCGTGGCGACGTCGAGGCGGACCGGGCCGAAGCTGGTATAGACCCGCCCGCCGACGCCCACTCCAAAGCGCATGTTGGAAAAGGTCGGATATTCGCTTTCATAAACCTGGCCGGCGTCGACGAAGGCGACCACGCCGTAATTGCCGAAGCGGTAGCGGCCTTCGATCGCGAATTCGTTGAGGCTGCGTCCACCGATCGGGACGTTGTTGATGTCGCGCGGCCCCAGCTCCTGGAAGCCGAAGCCGCGCACCGAGCCGCCGCCGCCCGCGAACAGCCGCCGAGACGGCGCGATCTGGTCGCGCGGGATGCCGAAGATCGAGCCGAAGCGGATCCGGCCGGCGATCACGATATTCTCGCTCACCGGATAATAGACGCTGCCGTCGATCAGGCTGCGAAGGTAGAAATCGGCGCCGTCGCGCAGCGAAGCCTCGGGGTTGAGCCGCGCCGACAGGCGAAAACCGCGGCTCGGATCGAGCAGGCTGTCCGACCGGTCGTAGCCGAGCTGGCCGACCAGGCCGCCGATGAAGAAGGGGTCGCCGAGCGCGATCTGCGGCGTGCCCGGCCGGCTCTCGTTGGTGGCGAGGATTTCGGCGCCGTAGGAATAGGTCCAGACCTTCTGCCAGATTGGCGTCGATTCGCGGGTGACCAGACCGTAGAGCCGCGCCGTATAGCCCTCATAGGCCGGATAATCGTGGCGGCCCGCCTCGAGCTGGAACAGCAAGGCGCGGTCGCGCTTGCCCCAGTTGCTGCGGCGGAAGCGGAGGCTGGCCGACTGTTCCTGGGTGCCGCCGATGGCCGCGACCCGCAGCGCCCCTTCCGGCGGGAACAGGTTGCGATGCTCCCACGCGCCTTCGACGCGCAGCCCCTCGCCGGTGCTGTAGCCGATATTGGCGTCGAGCGTGCGAGCCGGGCCGGCCTCCTGGCGGACCAGGATATTGACATATTGGGTGCCGTCCGGCGCGACTTCGCCGGTCAGCACCGGCTCGGCCGAGACGGTGCGGAAGAGCCGCGTCGACACCATCGCCTCCCTGAGGTCGTCGACCTTGCGCCGGTCGTAGAGGTCGCCGCGGCGGAAGCGGGCGAGCACGCCGACGTGCTCTGCGTCGAAGGCGAGATTGCCCTCGGTGGTGAAGCCGCCGAAGGTCGCGCGCGGCCCGGGATTCAGGGGGAGAGAATAGTCGCCAAGGAGGGTTTCGGGATCGAGGACGATGTCGCGAAGGCCGAGCTCGGGGAAGGGATAGCCGCGCTGCGGCAGGTGGAGCAGGACATTGGCCTCCGCCGCCTCGACGTCGGCGGCGCGGATCGGGTTGCCGCTGGTCAGGGCCAGGGCTTCTCGCGCCATCCCCGGCGGCATTGTGTCGGGACCGGCGATGGCGATCGCGCCGAAAGTGTAGCGGTTGCCCGGGGCCGCCGTGATGGTGACCCTCAGCCGCCCCGGCTGATCGGGCAAGATCTCGATCGCCGAGGTGGCGGCCGCGTCATAATAGCCTTCGGACCGCAGCAGGCGGATGGCCAGGGCCTTGTCCTCCTCGGCGCGGGCGGCGACCATCGCGCCGTTGACCGCGTCCCCCTCGGCGTCGTCGAGCGCCGAAAGGTCGCGGAACCGGCCTTCGAGCCCGATCTCACCCAGTCCCTCTACGACCAAAGTGTAGTGGACCGGCGGCGGCTCCTCGCTGTCGGCGGCCGCGCCCTCGGCGACGGGCTGGACGTCGAAGCCGGCGAGCGGCGGCAAGGGCTCGGCCAGGGCCGGGTCGCCCAAAGGCGTGTCCTCGACCGGGCCGGGGACCGGCGGGAACGGTGTCAGCGGCTGCGCCGTCGCGTCCACCGGCGGCAGCGGCTCGAGCGGTTCGTTCAGGGCCGGATCAAGCGGTGGCAGCGCCTCCTCGAACTGCGAATCTGGAACGATCGGTCCATCGTCGATTCGCCCGGATTCCTGTGACGACGCGGGCGGTTCGGCGGGCGGCGGAGCATTTTGCGCGCGCGCCGTCATCGGCGCCGTGAGGGCAACCCCTGCAATCGCGGCGGCAATGATCCGAGCCTCGTGCAATAAACCCCCGTCGATCCGCCAGAGATATCAGCCTCTTCGAACGAACCATTACGGGTAAGGTTCAATCGGCCGAGGCACTCCGGGTCGGCCGAATGACGGGGGCGGCGCCGTCGCCGATCACGGCGAAGCCCGACCAGTAATAGGGATGCGAGGTGTTGGGCGCGTCCATCAAGGCGTGCTGGGCGGCGCGCAGGGCCGTGGCGGTGCCGGTGCCGGACGGCGCCCGGAACAGGCCGCTGATCAGATTTTCGGTCGCCGAATAATCGTCGGGGACCGGCCAGTGGCTCGCGATCACCATCCGCCCGCCGGCGCCGACGAAGGCGCGGACCAGCCCGTCGAAGCCGAAATCGCCGCCGCTGCTGAGGCCCGCTTCCTGGTTCGCCGTCGCGCTCGATCCGGCGGCGGTGTCGCAGGCGGAGAGGATGACCAGATCGGCGTCGAGCCGGAGGTCGAAAATCTCGCCGAAGCTCAAGAGCCCGTCCGATCCTTCGCCGCCGAAGCTGGTCAACAGCGACGGCCGCGCTGGGCATTCCAGCGCCGGCGGTGCGACCAGGCCGTGGGTGGCGAAATGGAGGATCCGGTAATCGGCGAGGTCGGTCCGGCGCATGATCGCCGTGTCGCTGAACGCCGCGCCGGTGACGATCTGGCTCGCGCCCGGGCCGCCGCCGATCGCCTGGCTGGCCGCGACCAGCTCCCTGGACGAGATCGG
This sequence comes from Allosphingosinicella sp., assembly GCA_036525215.1. Lineage (GTDB taxonomy): Bacteria > Pseudomonadota > Alphaproteobacteria > Sphingomonadales > Sphingomonadaceae > Allosphingosinicella. Next base: position 12,764 of record DATDAU010000049.1, on the reverse strand, counting down.
CCGGTTCCAGGCGGCGAGCGACCAGGTGCAGCCGGCCTGCCCGACGCCTCCGCCGCGGATATTGGGGCCGGGGATGTAATAGCCGGGCACCGCCTCGTTCTGGGCGAAGCCGAGATATTCGGCGCGGGCGCGCGACGGCGGCGCCTGGCGGACGTCGCGGAAGGCACGGGCCGAAACCGCGGTGCTGATGTCGCGCTCGCGGCCCAGCCATGCCAGTCCCCTGAAATCGAACTCGTCGTCGCCGCCGCGCGCCGCCCGCACCCGATAGGCATCGATACCGGCATGGTCGGTGACCAGCAAATTGGGCGGCAGCCTCAGCATCGCCCCGTCGGGCTCGAAGATGAGATGGGTGACGTCCGCCATCTGCGCCGCGACCGGGCCGAACAATTCGCCGTAGAGCCGGAAGGCCATTTCGACGTCGAACGGATAGGTGAGCTGCTGGTTGTCGCGGACCACCGAAATCGTCGCGCGCAGCCGGTCGACCTGGCGTTCCAGCTCGGCGGCCGATGCGCCGATCCGGAAGGCGCGGGCGCCGCCGGGGGTGATCAGAATCGCATAGGCATGCTCGCCGGCGACGACCATCTTGTAATAGGCCTCGCCGGGCCTGAGCTGGGCCTGGAGATCGGCCAGGCCGAGTGCGCCGCTCGAAACCGCCCGGTAGCGCGGGAAGGCGGCGAGCCGGGCCTGGGTCGCGACCTGGTCCTGCTGCCACTGGCCGAGCAGGGTGCGAAGCTCGGCGATGCGGGCACTGGCGGCGGCGGTCGGCGGCGCTGCCTCCAGCCGCGACAGCTCGACCCGCCCGCTCTCGATGTCGCGGGTCAGGGTGACCGACTGGCGGAAAATCCGCGCCGCCTCGTCGCTGCCGCCGGAAAGCTCGCGGGCAAGAATCGCCTGGGTCTGGGCGACGCCGGGCCGGACCAGCACCTGGCTGGCGTCAAACAGTGCGGCGGCGGAGCGGGGATCCTCGCCGCGCGCGGCGAGTAGTTCGAAATAGGGTTCGAGCGAGCGGCGAACGCCCGGCGAGCTGTCGCCGCCGCTGTCGCGGCTCGCTGCGACGATCTCGCGGAAGAGGACCAAAGCCTGATCGTCCTGCCCGGCGCGGACGTAATAGCCGGCCAGTCGCCCCTTGGCGGTGAGCAGAGCGGTCGAGCCCGGATAGTCGCTTTCGAGCAGGGTGACGCCGGCGCGATACTGGCGCTCGGCCTCGGCCCGGTCGCTGCGCGTCTCGGCGACGGCGCCGAGCTCGCCATGGATCTGGGCGCGCAGCCAGACAGTGGCGGCGATCCGACCGCCGCGAATGGCGATCAGCTGGTCGAGCGCCTGATTGAACGGCGCGACCGCCTCGGCGTCGCGATGCTGGAGCCGGAGCAGGGTGCCGCGCAGGTCGAGCGCCTGGCCGTCGAGAATCTGGGCCTTGTCCTCGTCGGTCAGCCCTTCCTCGCCGCGCAGCCGGTTGGCGCCCGGCGATTCGGCGCTTAGCCGGCGCGAGGTCGGCCGGTCGATGACCAGGTCGCGGACCCCGCCGCCGGCCGCGATCGGCGGCATCGGCCGGTCGAGCTCGGCCAGGGCCTGGCGGTCCCGGCCCTGGTTCAACAGGTGCATCGCCCGGTAATTGCGCATGCGCCGCGCGGTCACCGGGTCGGCGCCGGCCAGCTCCTCGGCGAGCCCGAACAGCGCGTCGGCCTCGGCATAGCGGCCGAGATTCGACTTCTGCAGCGCCGCGTTGACATAGGCCTCGGCCTGGTTGGCGTTGGAGCCCTCGCCGCCGGTCAAGGCGGCGAAAAATTCGGCGGACTCGGCATAGGCACCGGCATTGTTGCGGCGATAGGCTTCGGCCAGCGCCCGCTGGGGATCGAGCGCGCCGGCCTGGACCCGAGCGAAGGCGGCGGGATCGCCGGCGCCAGTGGTTGCGATCGACACCTCGCCGGGCACTTCGCGATCGGCGACTAGGCTGGCGAGGCCGAGGCGAAGCGCGCTGTCATAGCCGGCAAGGCCCTCGGCGACGTAGAGCGCGCCCCGGGCGCGGCGCAGATAGACGCGATAGGCGAGGTCGGCATTGTTGAGGCGGCAGGCCAGAGTCTCGGCCTGGCCGAGATTTTCGATCTCGGCCGGCGCGGCGGCCTCGCAGATCACGCGGCCGCCTCTCAGGGCCGCCAGCCGCGCCGCCGGATCGTCGCCGCGGTCACGCAGCGCGTAGAGCCGGCCGACCGGCGCGGCGGCGTCGCGGCAGACGATCACATAGCCGCGGTCGAACATGTCGGTGAGGCCCGGCCCGCTGAGCTGGGACTGGGCGGTGCACATGACGTTGCTGGCATTGCCCAGCCGGAAGCTGTCGCGTTGGCTGATGGGTTGCGCCCCGGTCGCCCCCGCGCCCAGGGTAGCGGCGAGCAGGGCGAGCGCCCCGGCGAAGGTTCGGCGGCTGCTATTCATTTCGGCCATCGCATTTGCCGTCGCGATTCTCGTCGCGGCAGTCCCAGAGGATGTTCTCGCTGCCGCTGGTCACCGGCTCCTCGATCAGGGGATCGTTGGAGAAACTGGTGTCGACCAGGTCGTCGGCGGGCGGCGGCGGCAGCACAATCGCGTCCGATCCGCCGGTCGGCCCGATGAACGGATCGGGCCCGCCCGGCAGCGGATTGTCGGGAATCCGGCACAAGGCGCCGACGATCGGGCAATTGTTGAAGGCCGCGTCGGGCTGGTAGATGGTCGACAGGACCACGCCGGGTCCGCCGAACACCACTTCGCCGAAGAAGTCCTTGTTCGTGACATAGGTGCCGTCGGGATTGATCCGCCGGCCAAAGGCATAGACGTCGAGCGGACCGCCTGTGGGATTGATGGTGAGGGTGTTCTGGACGACGGTGATGCCGGCGAAATCGGTCGCCGTGCCGCTGTTCTGGACCAGCAAGGTGTCGCGCGCGGCGAGGGTCACGTCGGCCGCCTCGATATAGCCGCGCGGCGCATCGGGGCCCGCATTCGCCAGCAGGGCGTCATTGCGGCCCGCGAAGTTCGCGTCGACCAGCAACTGGCCGATCAGGGCCTGGCTCGCCGACCAGATGTTGTTCGAGGTCAGGGTCAGCGTTCCACCCGGCAGGCCGGTCGCGTCCCGCACCCGGATGCTGCCCTGCGGGTTGACGATCTGGATCCGCTGGGCGGCGGTCAGGAAGATGCCGTCGCCGGCGGCTGCATTGGCGAGCAGCACATTGCCCTCGACCTGGGCGATGCCGTCGGCTCCGAACGTGCCGCCCCCGACGGTGATCTGCAGGATGTTGACACCCCCGCCCGACCCGGTCAGCGCCAGGTCCCGCAGCAGCAGGTCGGGCGGCCTTCCCGGCAGCGTTCCGGTCGCTGCGGTCTGGATGTTCAGCGTCGCGGCGCGGATCCGGTTCGCCTCGGCATTGGTCAAGGTATAGCCCGGGCCCTGAGCCGTGCCGCCGATCACCACCTGGGCGAAGGGCAGGCCGGCGGGCGGCGCCGCGACCAGGTTGACCGTCTGGGTGTTCGCATTGCCCAAGAACCCGCCGGCGCCGATGTCGATGTCGCTGGAGCGGACCGTGATCGCGGGCGCCACGACCAGCGCGGCAAAGATCGCGCTCCCTCCCGCCGTGAGATTGATGCCGGTAGTCGCGGCGATCGACGAACCGGCATTGGCGGCGAAATTCCCACCCGCCTGGATCGTCACATTCGGTGCGGACACCGATCCGGAAACGCTCGCCGCACCGCCCGCCGTGACATTGACGGCGTTGGTCGCGCTGACCGAGGAACTGGCATTGGCAGCGAAGTTCCCGGTTGACTGAATGCTGACGCTGGACCCGGAGACCGCCCCCGAAACGCTCGCCGCGCCCCCCGCCGCGAGGCTGACGGCATTGGTCGCGCTGATCGACGAACCGGCATTGGCGGCGAAATTCCCATTCGACTGTATGGTGACATTGGGCCCGGAGACCGCCCCGGAAACGCTCGCCGCGCCACCCGCCGTGACGCTGACCGCATTGGTCGCGGTGACCGACGATCCGGCATTGGTGGTGAAATTCCCGGTCGACTGAATGGTCACGTTCGACGCGGCCATCGATCCGGAAACGATCGAATTGCCGCCTGCGACGACGTTGATGGCATTGGTCGCGCGCAGCGACGTCCCGGCATTGGCGACGAAATCGGTCGCGGACTGGATCGCCAGGCTGGAGGCGGCGATCGTATCGGAATTGGCGGGCCGGCCGCTGTGGCTCGCCTCGAACCGATTGGATGCGAAGGTGAGGGTACCGCCGGTCAGCAGTCCGGCTCCCGCGGCAGTGAGCAAAATGTCGCCTTGCGTCGAGAAGGTGCCGGCGCCGGTGATATTGAGCGCACCGCCATTGAGGTCGATGGTCGAAACCGGTCCGGCGGCGGCGGTGCCCGCGACCGGCGCCAGCAGGCTCAACGTCGTGAAGTTCATCGCACCGCCATTGAAGAGGGCGTTCCAGGCGCCGGCGATGTTCCCGGTCGCGGCGGGTCCGAAACCGCCCGCCGTCCCGGTGAGGACCGGCGCCGACAGCAGGCCGCCCGGCCCGGCAGCGAACAGCGTGAGACTGCCGCCGCCGCCCGTGCCGGGCGCGCCCGCCGGATTGCCGCCGGCGCCGCCGAAGCCGCTGGCGGCAAGGGTCGCGGTCGCGGTGATCGTGACTGGCCCCAGATCGGCGCGAATCCCGGCGCCGCCGCCGGTGCCGTTGCCGCCGGCGCCGCCGGCCGCATTGGCCGAGGCTCCGCCGGTCCCGCCCCGGCCGTTCGCCGTCATGTTGAGCGTGCCGATGCGGATTCCGGGGCCGGGCACGGGCGGCGCGAAATCGGTGGTGGTGATCAATGTGGCGTTGCCGCCCTGGCCGTCGCCGCCCCGGCCGCCGTTGCCGGCATTGTCGCCGCCCGCGCCGCCATTGCCGTCGGCGTTGGCGTCGAGCGACGGGGCGGTGACCGATCCGGCGTCGGCGTCGGCGAGGACGAGGAGATTGCCGCCGACCCCGGTGCCGCCCTGGCCGCCGAGAAGGCCGACGCCGCCGGTGCCGGCGAGGTTGGCGGTGACGGCGCCGGAAAGAGTGACGCTGCCGCGGAATGCGCCGATGAACAGGTTGCCGCCCTGGCCGAAGCCGCCATTCTGCCCCTGGCCGCCGGTGCCGGCCGCGGCGATCGCGGTCGGGCCGGTCAGCGTCGCGGCTCCGCCGGTCGCCCGGATCGAGACGTTGCCGCCGGTGCCGGTGCCGCCATTTGTCGCCCCGCTGCGGCCGCCGGCGCCGTTCGAGACTAGGCTGGTCGACCCGGCGATTGTGACATCGCTGTCCTGGCCGCCCAGGATCTGGACGGCGCCGCCGCTGCCGTTGCCGCCGTTGACCGGCAGGAAGTTGCCGTCCTGGCCGGGGGTGAAGCCGCCCGTGCCCGTGGCGTCCATCGCCAGATTGCCGCCGATCGCGACCGAGCCGTCATTCTGAGCCGCCACGGTCGCGAAACCGCCAATGCCGTTGCCGCCGCGCCCGACCGCGCCGATCTCGTCGGGGGCCGATCCGCCGGTGCCGGTGGCGCGGACATCGGCATTGCCGGCGATGGTGATGGTGGCGCCGTCGGCGCTGATCTCGGCGAGGCCGCCGGTTTCGTCGCTGCCGTCGCCGATCAGATTGGCGCTGCCGGTCACCGACGCGTCGACCAGCACATTTCCGGCGAGGGCGACGAAGCCCCCGGGGGCCGCGGCGATCCGTGCCTGGCCACCGGGAGACAGGATCGTGGCGTTGCCGCCGACCGTCACAGTCTGTCCGGCCGCCGCGGCGAGTCCGGCCTGGACGGCGCCGAACAGGGTGACGTCCTGGGCGAAGTCGAGTGGAGCCGGCGCACCGCCTGCGAGCATGTCGCCGGTGGCGAAGCCGAACAGGTCGGAGGTGACCTGGCCCTGTGCGATCTGGAAGTTGGCCGCGGGGGTCCCTGCCGGCGGCGGATCGGTGAGGACGTCGCCGCCGGCGACCTGATAACCGCCCGAAAGCACGATCTGGCCGTTCTCGACCGTCGCCGACACGGCGGCGTCATAGCCGATCGTGCCGAGGAGGCTGGCGGTGATCGCCTGGTTGGACGGCGTCGCCACCATGTAGATGCGGTGGACATCGCCGGCGCCGGTGCTCGCCGGGCCGCCGGTGGTGCCGCCATGGAGGATCGGGGTGGCGTTGTCGGTGCCGACGTTGACGAAGATGTCGAACAGGCCTGCATTGACCCGCAGGTCAACGCTCGAGGCAGCGATATATCCGACCGAGCCGTTGACCCGGACCAGCCCACCCTGGTCGATCCGCGGCGCGGCCATGATCACATAGCTGCCCTGGACGGGGGCGAGGATCTGCGCGCCCGGCTCGACCTGGATCAGGGCATTGGGGAAGCCGCCGCCGTTGTTGAGACTGAGGAGGCCGCTGGGGTCGAAGAAATCGCCGGCGGCGTTGGTCGCGACATCGAGCGTGGTCAGCACAAGGTTGCCGACGTCGAAGCGGGCGGAGGATCCGATGATGATCCCGCCCGGGCTCTGAAACAGGATCGTGCCACCGCGGGTGGCGGTGCCGAGGCCGTCGATCAACTGGCTGATCACGGTGCCGTCGAAGCGGGATGGGCCGTTGGAGAAGGCAATCCGGTTGAGCACCGCGAAGTTGAGGTTATCGGCGTTCTGGAAGGTCGCGACATTGCCCGCCGGAAGGAAGACGTAGGGGTCGAGCGGACTTGGGGGCGGCGTCCACAGGATGATCGCATTGTTGGTGGTGACGGTGATCGTCTCGACGCCGGGCGTGCCGCGGTCGTACATGACGATGCCGGTCACCGTCGTCGGGGTGGCGTCGAACGCCTGGGCGCGCGCCTTGCCGCCGGGCCCGGCGACGGCGAGCGCGGAGAGAGCGCTTCCGACCAACAGCAGGCGGCGAACAGATATGGATCGTGGGGCGGTCATCTCGACCTCCATGGCCACAGGCGGGTGGTGAAATTGATCAGCAGGCGCGGATTGCCGGCGTTGGGCTGGCCGGCGAGGGCGTCGAGCGGCGCCGCGACCAGGATCTCGAGCCGGAAGCGGTCGCCAAAAGCGGCGCGGACGCCGCCGCCCAGCGAGCTCAATTCCTGACGCCCGAAGTTCAATATCTGGTCCTGGTTCCATACCCAGGCCTGGTCGAAGAAGAGGAAGGCCTCGGCCCGGAACTCGTCCGGGCCGCGCGGATAGGGGCTGCCGAAGCGAAGTTCGGCCTGGAGCCCGATGCCGCTGTCGCCGAGCAGCGCGCCCGGATCATAGCCCCGGCCCTCGCTGTAATTGCCGGCCGAGAATTCCTCGAAGCTGAACAGGGGGTGGGCGCTGTACTGGCCGCGGGCGCTGAGCGCGAAGGCGATCATCGGCATCGGCCGGAATTCGGCGAGGACATTGCCGCGGACGACCGTGGCGGTGGGATTGCCTTCGAACCGGGTCGGCGGCACCGCGCCCGGCGCGAAGCAGGCGGCGAGAAGGGGTCCGCAGCCCTCGCTCGCGCCGAGCAGGTCGAAACCCTGGCGAAGCTCGGCCGCGGCGCTGAGCCGCCAGCGCGGCTCGGCCGGCGTGTAACGCGGATCGCCCGCCACCAGCCCGAGCAGATCCGCGGTCAGTCGCGCGAAGCCGACGCGCAGATGGTCGCGGCTGAGGGGCGCGCCGCCGAAATCGACGTCCTGATCGATGATGTCCATGCCAGCGGCGGCTCGCACGGTGCGCGACTGCCGGCGGACCAGCGGATAATTGGCCTCCAAGGTGGCGAACAAGGTGCGCGAATCGATGTCGATCAGCGGATCACCGAGATCGGGCCGCGCCCAAGAATAAGTGAGCTGTCCGCCGATGGCGAGGCCGCTGCCGCCCAGACGGAAATCGTGGGCGACCAGCAGGGTCTGCTGTTCCGACGTATCGGCGGTGGTGAAGGCGGCGAGCGTGGTGCGGTCGCCGAGGCCGGTCAGCCCGAAGAACTGGGCGCGCAGCAGCATGCCCCAGCGCCCGAGCTCGCGCGAGCCGAGATTCTGGACGGTGGCGTCGACGAGGACCGGCGTGTGCGAGACCAGCACTTCGCCGATCACCTCGCCGCGCGCCTGGCCGGCCGACCGCAGGGCGAGCCGGACATTGTAGCCCGGCATGTCGCCGGCCAGCAGCAGCGCCCGTTCCGCCTCGTAGCGGTTGAACACCTCGCGCTCGGTCAGCGGCTGGAGATAGCGGGCGATCTGGCCTTCGTTATGGCCGGCGTCGCCGCGCACGCGCAGCCCGACCAGCCGCGCCATCACTACCCGGAAATGAATGATTCCGCCTGTGATCCGCTGCTCGGGCACCTCGACTGCGGCTATATAGCCGGCCTCGCGCAGGATGGCGGCGGCGCGGTCGCGAATCGCGCAGACGATGGCGATCGGATTGTCCCGGCCGAGCTCGTCAGCAAAGGCCGGCCGCAGCGCCTCGGCGGGAAGGCCCTTGAGGTCGTCGAAAACGGCGTCGGTCAGGGTCAGGCGGATATCGGCATATTCGGGGCGGTCGAGCGCGCAGGGCGCCCGTTCGATGTCGCCTTCGACGCTCAGCCGCGCCGGCGCCGGCGCGGTCCGCTCGGGCACGACCCGCTCGATCTCCTCACGGGTCGGCGCGGTCGGCGGAAGCTGGGCAAAAGCGGGGAAAGCAATCAAGGCTGCGCCGGCGAGCAGGCCGCACCTGAGGACGGATGCCGGGGCGCGCGGGGACCGTTGCCTAGGCGAACGCTTACCCATCAGGCCCCACCCTTCCTTCCACCGCGAGGCCGAGCATAGCAGAATGCCGACCACCGCCAATCAGGAATTCGGCGCCTCAGCCGGGCGCGAGTCCCGGGTTAAGGCTGCGCAAATGAAGCAGAAATGATCGCGGCTTCTTCATCAGCCGCGGCAGCTGCTCGACTCGAAGGCCGGCCGCTACCGCCAGTTCGGCGACGAAATGGACGCAGTTGCGCCGATTGAGGTTGTAGGAGGGCTGGGCCATGTTGCGCCAGCGATCGACCACCGCCATCACCGCCCGATAGCGTTCATCGGACAGGGTCAGCGCGAATTGGCGGTCGCTGCGGGCGATCTGGCGCTCGCCTTCGACCAGCACTTCGCCCCGCACCGACCCCCACAAGATGCCGGGCGTGACCGCATGGGCGGTGAAGCCAAGGCTGGTGTCGACCGCTTCGCCGGTAGCGTCGACCGTGCCGTGGAGGATGACGAAGGCGTGGGGGAAATTGTTGCCGCCCAGTTCGCGCGAATAGAAGGCGATCTCCACCGCCGCGGCGGCTGAAGAAGGTATAGCCAGCAGAAACAGGAAAAGGAGACCCAAGCTCCGCCAGAAGTGGGCCCGCATCACCCCTGGTCTAGGGCCTGTACTGATGACCGGCGGTCCGGTCCCGGACGACCGCTTTGGGCCGCCGGGCGATGGCCGCCAGGCGCCGGCGGCGTATCCACGCCACCAGCTCGAGAGCTCCGAAAATCAGAAACGGAACGGCGCAGATCGCCGCCGCCAAAATCCACTCGTCGTTCAAGAAACTTCCCAACCCGCCAATTTACGACCGCGCGAATAATCCGACCGTTCGGTCGGATCAAGAGGCGGGCGGCAGGACGACCGAGATTGAAGTTGCTTCGCGGCGGGCCTATCTGCACCGCGCTTACCCGGTTTCATTCAGCACTCAGAGAGATGCCAGTCAAAGCCCTGTTCAACTTCGTCGCGCGGCGGCAACCCGCGGCCTGTTCCATCCCGGCCGGTCGGCGCGTCTATGCCGTCGGCGACATTCACGGGCGGCTGGACCTGCTCGACCGACTGCTCGCCATGATCGACGCCGATGACCGCGAACGGGGCACCGCGAGGAGCGAGCTGATCTTCCTCGGCGACCTGGTGGATCGCGGCCCCGATTCGAAAGGGGTCGTCGAGCGCCTGCTCGCCATGCACCGAGCCGGCCAGCCGGTCCGTTTCCTGATGGGCAATCACGAGGAGGTGCTGTTGCGCGCGGCCGCCGGCGACGTGCGGGCGCTGCGCTTCCTGATTCGCATCGGCGGCAAGGAAACGCTGATGAGCTACGGCCTTACCGACGAGGAATATCGGACGCTCGACTATGACGAGCTTTCCGCCGTGGTAAGCGCGCGAATTCCCCAGGACCATGTCGACTTCCTCGGGGCCTTCGAGAACTGGATCGAGGTCGGCGACTATCTGTTCGTCCATGCAGGCCTCAGGCCCGGCATCGCCCTCGAGGACCAGAAGACCAGTGACCTGTGCTGGATCCGCGACGATTTCCTGAACCACCGGGACAGTTTCGGCCGGATGGTGGTCCACGGCCACAGCATCACCGAGGATGTCGATCTCAAGCCCAACCGGATCGGCATCGACACGGGCGCCTTCGCCAGCCATCGGCTGACCGCGATCGGACTCGAGAAGGACGAGCGCTGGTTCCTGTCGACCTGAATTCAGGGCGCGGCGGCGGCCGGCGCCGCCGCTGACAGAAAGGCAGGCATCGGCATTCGCCCCGCGGCGCGCGCCGCGCGGATCAGGGCGATCTCGGCTTCGAAGGAGGCGATCCGCCGCCGCCAATTGGGATGAGTCGGGCTGCCCAGGAAATTGAGGCCGCGGGGACCGAAGCGGGTCCAGAAACGGACCGCAGCCTGGGGATCGTAGCCGGCGCGTTCGAGAAGATAGACGCTGAGCCGGTCCGCCTCGACCTCGGTTTCCCGGATGCGCGTGGCGTTGCGGCCGAAATTACCGAGAAAGCCCCTTTGCACCCGGGCGGCATCGAGCCGCGCGCGGTGGCCCAGGACATTATGCGCGAATTCGTGGGCGAGGACCGCGGCGAGCTCGCCATCGTCCGCGACGTAGGTAGCGATCGCGCTGGTCACCTGGACATAGCGGCCGTCGGCGCTGGCGTTGAGGCCGCCGCCCGGCACGACCTGGAAGCGGGTGGCGCAGCCCTGCACCGCCGGCACCGCTACATCCTGGATCGCGCCGGCGCGGCGGATGTGAAGATCGGCGCGGCCGTCGGCGAAGGCGGTGTCGAGCATGGCAAGAATCTGTTCCATCCGCTCGAACGAGCGGTCGCGCCCGATCGGGCCCTGCGGCGGCGGGCGGCCGTCGACGGCGAGCAAGATATCGTCGAGGCGCAGCCCGGCGCGCTCCGCCGGCCCGCCCGCGGCCAGCGCCAGGATCGCTGGGCCCGCGTCAAGGCCGAAGGCGCGGATCGCGGCGGGGCGGAATTCGGCGCCATATTGCGACAGATCGTGAACGGCGAATCCGGGAAGCCAGACATGATCGCGGCAAAGGTCGAGATTGGCCACGGCGAGGCGATATCCGGCGGTTTCGACGCGCTGGTCGAGCGACCTCAGGTCCTGCAATGCCGCCTGCCGCGCCGGAACCGGCGCCTGGCCAGCGACCGGGACCGGAAGGACCGCTGCGGCCATGGCCAACAGCATTGGAAACGGGCGATGTAAGCGCTTGAACATCCATTTCTTCCTGCCGAGCGGCAATGAGCAGCGCGGCGTAACCCATTGGTAACCGACGTCGTGCAGGACGTTTAGGCCGATTGTGCGGACAAGGTGAAGCACGCAGATCACAGGCCTTGCAAATGGGCAACACCTGAGGGATTGGGTCGAGCTCGAAACGAATTTGGGGGTTGTCAACATTGTACCACTGTGGCACTGCCACAACCGAACAGCTCAACAGGGAGTTCATGATGAGTTTGAAAAAGGCATCTATTGCCGCGATTCTCGCGGTCTCCATGGCCAGCACACCGGTTATGGCGCAGCAGGGCTCAGCGGCGGCGCTTTCGGTAGCGGCGCGCAGCGGCGCGAGCACCGAGCAGACCAATGAACTCCGGGGCGGCTTCATCATTCCGCTGGTCGCGGTCGTAGCGGTCATCCTCGGCATCCTCGCCCTCACCGGCGGCGGTGGCGATCGTCCGTCCAGCCCCTGATCGGGACTTCAAACTCGAAAGATAGCGGTCCTCGGGCCGCTATTTTTTTGTCCGGAGCACAGCCTGTCCCGCGCCGGGAGCGGCGCGGGCTTTGCTCCTTCATCCGCCTCTTGTAGGGACGGGCGATGAATTTCTCCGCCGATCCAAAGACCGTCGTCGTCGGCCTCGGCTATGTCGGCCTGCCACTGGCGGTCGCGCTCGCCGAGCATTTCGAAACGATCGGTTACGACATCGATCATGGCCGGATCGAGGAGCTGCGGCGTGGCCATGACCGGACCGGCGAGATCGCCGCCGACCGGCTGGCCGGATCGGCCCTGACCATCACCGGCGACGCCCAGACGACGCGCGGTGCCGACATCTACATCGTCACCGCGCCGACGCCGGTCGACAGCGCGAATCGGCCCGATCTCGGGCCGTTGCTGCGTGCGACCGAGTCGGTAGCCGCCTTGCTCGACGGCGCCAGGACGCCGATCGTCGTCTTCGAGAGCACCGTCTATCCGGGCGTCACCGAGGAGGTGTGCGGGCCGCTGATTGAGAAGGTCTCGGGCCTGGTCCGCGGCCGGGATTTCTTCCTCGCTTACTCGCCGGAGCGGATCAATCCGGGGGATCGCGAACATACGGTCGAGCGCATCGTCAAGGTCGTCTCGGGCGAGAACGAGGCGGTCGCCGATCGGATCGCCATGGTCTATGGAAAGGTGACCAGCGGCGGCACGTTCAAGGCGCGGTCGATCAAGACCGCCGAGGCCGCCAAGGTGATCGAGAACGCCCAGCGCGACATCAACATCGCCTTCATGAACGAGATCACCCAGATTTTCGCCAAGCTCGACATTTCCGCGCTCGACG
>DATDAU010000048.1:0-4609 GCA_036525215.1 Allosphingosinicella sp. | reverse complement strand
GTGCCAGTGCGGTAGCGCCGTCGCAAAGGCCGAAGCCGAAGACGCGCTTCACCTGCTTGCATTCGCGCCGCAATGCCTTGCCGGCCGCGGCCACGTCAGGGCCGCTGCCGCGAAAGCCGGGATCATCGCCGGCGCTGTCGCCGACCCCGCGCCGGTCGAAGCGCAGGCTGGTAAAACCTTTCTCCGCAAGCGCCTTCCCGAGTCTTTCGTACATTCTATGTGAGCCGACGCGGGTCTGGCTGCCGCCGGTGACCAGGATCAGGCCGGTCTCGCCTGAGGCCTCGTCGAGGCTGGCGGCGAGGTCCGCGCCTTCGCAGGCGAAGGTCAGGAGCCGGCGCATGTCAGGCTCCATTTCTTGATGTCGTCGGCGATGGCGTCGGCGAGCTCGGGCGAAGTTCCCGGCTCCGACCGGCGCCATAAGGCCGGGCCTTCCATCTTGACGTCGGCAGCCTGGGGGTCGGTCGCCAGCCGGACAGTACGGAGCGGCGCGACCAAAGCCGGCTTTGCCGCCTCGAGCGCGGTCCGCAAGGCGGGGGAGGGCGCATAGCCCGCCCATTCCACGCCGCCGGCGAGGCCCGAGCGCGCCAAGTCACGGGCCAAGGCCGCTCCGTCCACCGGCGCCAGCCGCCACCAGCCCCGGGCGATCGCGCCGTCGTCGACCAAAGCGCCCCCGCGCAGACTGGCGATCAGCGGCTTTCCGGCCTTCCCGGTGACATGAGCGGCGGCGGAAATGACGTCATGACGCCAATCGTCCCACTGAACCTTGCCGAGGTCACGCTCGCTTTCGCCGGAACCGCTAAGGTCGGGGAGCCAGCAATTGTGACCCATCGTCGCCAGCCGGCGCATCACCGCGGCGATCAGCGCCCGCGTCCGGTTCATTTCCTCGAAAAGGGGCGGCACGAACAAAATGGCCTTCCCTTGCGGCCGACCCAGCCGCATCAGCCATTCCTGCCGACCTTCACTCTTGAATCGCTCAAACGCGAGGCCGGCGCCTTTCACCTGAGCGCCTTGTTCCTGGCGAAGCCGAGCAGGGCGCCGAAGCTTTCCATCATGTCGGCGTCGACCTCATGGTCCTCGATGAGGATGCCGAGCCGCTCTTCCAGCTCGGTCAACAGGCCGGCCACCGCCATCGAATCGAATTCGGGCAGGGCGCCGAACAGGGGCGTCGATTCGTCGAATCGGGCCACCTTGGCGGGGTCGAGGCCGAGGACGTCGGCCAGCACCGCCCGCAGCGTATTCTCGATCTCGCGGGCATCGTCGGGCGCGGTCGCCATAAAACCCCTTCTTCCTTGCCGGAAAAGGCGGACCTAACGGCTCCGCAGGCGAGCGACAAGCGCCGAGGCGCGCGCCTTGGCGGCGCCAATCAGGCCGCGCAGGCTTCTCGGATCGTGGAAGACCAGCTGGAACAGCACGTGGCGATCCTCCATCCACGCCTTCTTGTAGCCGTCGTCACCGGTGCCATAGTCGATCACCCGCACCCGATCCTGGTCGAGGACGTGGCGGAACATCGCCATGCCCAGGATCGTGCCCGGCGACATCTCCTTCGCATCCTCGGCATAAGCAAGCTTGTGGATGCATGCTTCGCCGTTCTCGACCAGCCATAGCTGCACCGCGACCGGACGGCCGTCCTTGCGGGCGACGCCAAGACGCAGGGTCCCGGCCGCGCCCTCCTGACGCGCCAGCGCCTCGAGAAAGGCGAAGCTGCCTTCCTCGGGCTTCCAGCTCGCCCGATAGACCGCTTCATAATCGTCCCAGGCATGCTCGTCGAAGGTGTCGTATATCATGACGTCGAGCCCCGCCGCCCTGGCGCGGCGCTTGGCGGTGTTGCGCAGCTGGCTCGGCCTTTTCGCCCAATAGGCCTCGAAATCCTCGCCCTCGGTCACCACCCGCCAATTGCCGGTCTTCTCGGCCATCCGGCCACTCCAGCCGGCCATGCCGAAGCCGGTGAGCAGGGGAATTGGATCCTCGACCGGCGACAGCGCCACCTCGGCGATCTTCTCTTGGCGCAGGCGGGCCGCGATGGCGGTCAGCAGATCGGCGTCGCGGTCGCCGACGGCATCGAAGCGAAGCGAATACCAGGCCCCATAGGCCCGCGCCGTCCGGCCGGTCACCGCCAGGAACAGCCAGGCGGCGCGGTCGCCGTCGCGCGCCCGCGCTATCAGCAGCCTGCCTTCGGGCGGGCAATGTTCGCTGAGCAGACGGAACCAGTCGAGGCGGCTGAACAGGCTCGGCTGCGCGCAGCGGTCGAGCGCGCCCGCGGCATCCTCGGCCACGGCGTCCAGATCTTCGAACAGCGCTATGTTAACCGTCACACTTTATGCCCCCTCGCGCCCGCCCTATCATGACGTCATTTAAGCAGGAATGAAGTTGCAAAGCCTCGATCCCACTCCCTTGCCGCTCGACCATCTGACTCTGCGGGGCGCGCCGGACGCGCCGGCCTTGCTGACCCGCGAGGGCGCGCTCGATTTCGCCGGGCTGGAGAAGGCGGTCGGCACGCTGGCCGCGGCGCTGCGGGTGAGGGGGCTCGAGCCCGGTGACCGGGTGGCGAGCTGGCTCCCCAAGACCAGGATGACAAGTGTCCTGCCGCTCGCCTGTGCGCGCGCCGGCCTGATCCACGTGCCGGTCAACCCTTTGCTCAAGCGGATGCAGGTGGGCCACATCCTCGGCGACAGCGGCGCTCGCCTGCTGATCAGCGGCGCCGCGCGTCTGGCGACGCTGGAGGCGGGCGATCTGCCGAGTGACTGCGTTGCGCTTGAAGAGCATGAAAGTGCGGCATTCTTTGATCATTTCGACACTTTGGGCCCTTCGTCCCGCGATCCCGACGATCTTGCCGCCTTGCTCTACACGTCGGGTTCGACCGGGCGGCCCAAGGGGGTGATGCTGAGCCACGCCAATATGTGGCTGGGGGCGGTCAGCGTCGCGTCCTACCTGCGGCTGGCCCCGGACGACCGGGTGCTCGCCGTCCTTCCTTTCGCCTTCGATTATGGCCAGAACCAGCTCTTCTCGACCTGGGCTGCGGGCGCCTCGGTCGTCCCGCTCGATTACCTCGCCGCTAAGGACGTAATTCGAGCAATAGAACGATATCAAATCAGTACGTTAGCTGGCGTTCCTCCCTTGTGGGTTCAACTGATCGAAGCGCCCTGGCCGGCCGAGGCCGCCCTGTCGCTGCGCCGCCTCACCAACAGCGGCGGCAAGCTCGCGCCCTCGGTGGTGCGGCGGATGCGCGAGGTCTTTCCCGCCGCCGACATCTATTCGATGTACGGCCTCACCGAGGCCTTCCGCTCGACCTATCTCGAGCCGGCCCTGCTCGACAACCATCCCGATTCGATGGGCGCCGCCATCCCCTTCGCCGAGATCATGGTGGTCGGCGCCGACGGGGCGGAAGCCGACGAAGGCGAACTGGTCCATGCCGGCCCCCTGGTCGCCAAGGGCTATTGGCAGGACCCCGCACGCACCGCCGAGCGGTTCAAGCCGGCGCCTTCCTCGTCCGCTTATGGCGGCATGGCTGTGTGGTCGGGCGATCGGGTGCGGCGCGACGAAGAGGGGCTGCTCTATTTCGTCGGCCGCGAGGACGGGATGATCAAGACCTCGGGCAATCGGGTGAGCCCGACCGAGGTCGAGGAAGCCGCCTTGGCGTCAGGGCTGGCGACCGAAGCGGTGGCGCTCGGCTTCCCCGATCCGCGGCTGGGAGAGGGGATCGCCCTGATCGTCCGACCCGACCGCCGCGGCGAGGAAGAGGCCTTGCGCGCCTTCCTCAAACGCGCCTTACCCAATTTCATGCAGCCTGGGCCGATCATCTGGCGCGAGGAGCTGCCGAGAAGCCCGAACGGCAAGCTCGATCGGGTGGCCCTGAAAGACGAGCTGATGGCATGAGCAAGCCGATGGGAGCGATACCGGCCGGTTATGCGGCCGACGACGATGGGATGCTGCTCATCGGCGGCCGGCGGGCCGACGCGCTCGTCGCCGAGGCCGGCGACACGCCCCTGTTCGTCTACGACCTCGACCTGGTCACCGCCAGGATCGCCCGCTTCCGCGCGGCGTTCCCGTCCGTCCATCTCCATTATGCAATAAAAGCAAACTCGTATCGGCCGATCCTAAGCCATGTCGCGAAAAGGGTCGACGGTCTGGACATCGCCTCGGGCGGCGAGCTTGGCTTCGCGATCGCGGCCGGCGCCGATCCCGCCGACATCAGCTTCGCCGGCCCGGGCAAGCGCGACGCCGACCTCGAGGCGGCGATCCGGGCCGGGGTCACGCTCAACTGCGAATCCGAGGGCGAGGCCGAACGCGCCGTCGCCATCGGCGCCCGGCTCGGCCTTCGTCCGCGTCTCGCAGTTAGGGTCAATCCCGACTTCGAAATCAAGGGCTCGGGCATGCGCATGGGCGGCGGGGCCAAGCCCTTCGGGGTCGACGCCGCCCGGGTGCCGGCCCTGGTCCGCTACATTCTTGACGCCAAGGCGGATTGGCGCGGTTTTCACATCTTCGCCGGCTCGCAGGCGCTCGACGCCGATGCCTTGATCGAGGCCCAGGCCGCGACCCTGGCGCTGGCAGCGGAGCTGGCCGAAGCGGCCGGGGCCGCGCCGCCTCTGGTCAATCTCGGCGGCGGCTTCGG
>DATDAU010000047.1:0-16652 GCA_036525215.1 Allosphingosinicella sp. | reverse complement strand
GCGCCAGTTCGCCCTTCGAAAGGGCGCCGACCAGGCGATCTGGCTCGGCGAGAACGATTTCGCCGCCGTCCGTCCCTATGACGAGCGTCCGCCCTGCGCCCGCGGCGAAGCGCCCTATCGCGCCGCATTGGCGGCCTATGGCGGCGCGCTCGACGCCTTCGCTGGCCGCGTCGCGGCTTTCCGGCCATGACCGGCGCCGTCCTGCCGCGCGGCTTCGCCGCTTTCGCCGCGATCCTTGTGCTCGCCGGCTGCGCCAGCTGGTCGACGACCGGCGCCGGCTGGAGCCGCGCCCCCGATCTCTCGGTCTATGGCGCGATGCGCGTCTATGCGGCCAAGTCGGTCGAGCAGGACATATTGTGCCACCATGTCAGCCCGGACCATGCCTCGGCCGCCTGGGCGCGCGAGTTCAGCGCCCGCCAGGCCTGGGTCGATCGGGCGATGGCTCTCAAATATGGCGCCGAGGCCGTCGCCAATTTGCCGATGCCCTACACGCCGCGCATCGCGTGCACCGACGTGCCCGATTTTCGCTGGCAGGAACAATATGCGCGGCTTCTGCGGCTGCTCGAGAACCGGCTCGGCCTGATGCCGGAAAGGGGAGGCTGATGGACTTCATCACCATCTTGTCGATTTTCGTCCTGTCCTGCTTCGTCGGCTATTTCGTCGTCTGGTCGGTGACGCCGGCACTGCACACGCCGCTCATGTCGGTGACCAACGCCATCTCGTCGGTGATCATCGTCGGGGCACTGATCGCCGCCTCGGCCGCCGGCGCGCCGGGCGCGAAATGGCTCGGCCTCGCCGCGGTGGTGATGGCCTCGATCAATATCTTCGGAGGCTTCGCAGTGACCGCGCGAATGCTCGCCATGTACAAGAAGAAGGAGCGGCGCTGATGTCCGAAGCTGCCCACACGCCCTCCTGGGTGCTGCTTGCCTATCTGGTGGCGGGAATCTGCTTCATCCTCGCGCTGCGCGGCCTCTCGAGCCCGACCTCTTCGCAGCGCGGCAACCGCTTCGGCATGTTCGGGATGACGCTCGCCGTCCTCACCACCCTCATCCACTACCGCCCGCTCTCCGGGCCGCCCTTGCCCAATCTGCTCGCCAATATCGACGCCACCCTGGCCGCCGAGATCCTCGGCGCGATCGCGATCGGCGCGGTGATCGGCGTGGTCACCGCGCGGCGGATCGCGATGACGGCGATGCCGCAGCTGGTCGCGGCCTTCCACTCCCTGGTCGGCATGGCCGCGGTCGCGGTTGGCGCCGCCGCCTTCCTCAATCCGCTCGCCTTCGGCATCGCCGAGCCGGACGGAGCGATTCACCTCAGCAGCCGGGTCGAAATGGGCCTCGGCGTCGCCATCGGCGCGATCACCTTCTCGGGTTCGGTGATCGCCTTCCTCAAATTGAACGGCAACATGTCGGGCAAGCCGATCATGTTGCCGATGCGCCACTTCATCAATCTCGGCACGCTTGCCGCGATCCTCGGCCTGATCGCCTATTTCACCCAGGATCAGTCGCCCTGGATCTTCTGGACCGTCACCGGCCTCAGCTTCGCTATCGGCTTCCTCCTGATCATCCCGATCGGCGGCGCCGACATGCCGGTCGTGGTGTCGATGCTCAACAGCTATTCGGGCTGGGCCGCGGCGGCGATGGGCTTCACCCTGCACAACAGCGCGATGATCATCACCGGCGCTCTGGTCGGCAGCTCGGGCGCGATCCTTTCCTACATTATGTGCCGGGCAATGAACCGCAGCTTCATCTCGGTCATCGCCGGCGGCTTCGGCGGCGACGCCGTGGCCGGCGGCGCGGCGACGGCGATCGACCGGCCGTGGAAGCGCGGCTCGGCCGAGGACGCCGCCTTCCTGATGAAGCAGGCGGAGCTGGTCGTGATCGCTCCCGGCTACGGCATGGCCGTCGCCCAGGCCCAGCACGCGGTTCGCGAAATGGCCGATATGCTGAAGGCCGAGGGCGTCGAGGTCAAATATGCCATCCACCCGGTGGCGGGCCGCATGCCGGGCCACATGAACGTGCTGCTGGCCGAGGCGAACGTGCCCTATGACGAGGTGTTCGAGCTCGAGGACATCAACGCCGAGTTCAGCCGCGCCGACGTCGCCTTCGTGATCGGCGCCAACGACGTCACCAACCCCGCGGCCAAGACCGACAAGACGTCACCCATCTACGGCATGCCGGTGCTCGACGTGGAGAAGGCCAAGACCGTCCTGTTCGTGAAGCGCTCGATGGGCGGCGTCGGCTATGCCGGCGTCGACAACGAGCTCTTCTACCGCGACAATACGATGATGCTCCTCGCCGACGCCAAGAAGATGGTCGAGGAAATCGTCAAGGCGCTGGGTCACTGAGTTCCGGCGCCGGGGGGCATATTCATGTTGAGCGTCGGTTCGATCCTTGCGGGCGCCTTCGGCCTCGTCCGCCGCAACCCGCTGGCGGTGCTGGTCTGGGGGCTGCTTTATACGGCGGCGATCGCATCCCTCTTTTTCGCGATGCGGCCCGTCCTCCAGGTCTATGGCGAAATGATCAGCCAGCAAATGGCCAAGGGCCCCGGCGCGCCGATGGATCCCGAGGCCCTGCAGCCGTTCATGGCGCGTCTGCAGGCGGCGGGAGGCCTCGTCTTTCTCGCCGAGATCGGCATCTTCGTCTTGATCATGGTCCTGTTCACGGCGGCCCAGCGGGCGGTGCTTCGGCCGGCGGAGCGCGGCTTCTTCTATCTTCGCGTCGGCGGCGACGAGCTGCGGATGATCGCGCTCGGCTTCTTTGTCATGGTCTGCATCTATATCGGCAGCTTCGTGGCGTCGCTGGTGTTGATCCTGTTCGGGGCCATCCTCGCCTTTGCCCTGGGGTCGCCCGGCGCCGTTGTCGCGGTCTTCCTCCTCTGCTTCCTCGCCCTGATGGGCGCGATCACCTATTTCGAGGTGCGCGTCTCGCTCGCCTTTCCGCTCACCTTCCTTCGGGGCACTTTCGTTTTCGCCGACGCCTGGCGGCTGACCAAAGGCCGCTTCTGGACCCTGTTTGGCGCCTATTTCGTGATCATGCTCGTCTACATGCTCCTGGCGTCCATCCTGCTCGGCGTCGTGGTGGCGCCCTTCTTCTCCGCGCTCGCTTCTGCCGGCGACAATCAAGAGGCAATGCAGGCAGCTGTCAGTCAGGAGGCAGCGAATTTGCTCACCTTCGGCCCTCGCATGATCGCTATCCTCGGCGGCGCGGTCGTCACCACCGGGCTCACCATCGGCCTGTTCGGCGGCGCGATTGCGACCGCCGCGCGCGACCTCGCGCCCGACGAGGCGAAGCGCGCCGACACTTTCGCCTGAGCCCGGGCTTGCCCGGCCGGCCCGGCGATGGCAGTGGGGCGCGATCGGGCGCTTAGCTCAGTTGGTAGAGCATCTCGTTTACACCGAGAGGGTCGGCGGTTCGAGCCCGTCAGCGCCCACCATGTTGAGGCGGTGCGGCTTGCCCCGCAAGCCACAGTCAGGCCGGGGGGGCTGACGTGCCGTCTCAAGGCGAGCGGCATAGCCGCTCAGCCCTGTCCGGGGGACAGGGCGGCCCAATCATCCTGGGATGGCGTGTCCGGGCAACAGACGGGTCGATCATCCGCTCGCACCCCATCAGCTGCCAAGACACCGGGAACTTTACCGCACTCCGCCCGTCCACCCTCGACGAAGGAGGGCCACTTCATGCCCAAAAAGACCTATCACGGCTCGTGCCATTGCGGCGCGGTGACCTACGAGGCGGACATCGACCTCGACGACGGCACCGGCAAGTGCAACTGCTCGATCTGCTGGAAGAAGCGCTACTGGAGCGCGGGGAAGAAGCCGGAGGATTTTCGCCTGCTCACCGGCGAGGAAGTCCTCGGCGACTATCAGTTCGGCACGATGCAGGCGCACAACCGCTTCTGCAGGAATTGCGGAACCAGCGTCTACGGCCACGGCCATATCAAGGAGATCGGCGGCGACTATGTCTCGGTGAGCGTCGCCACCCTCGACGATCTCGACCCAGCCGACCTGATCGCCGCCCCGGTCCGCTACATGGACGGCCGCCACGACAATTGGTGGAACGAGCCGGAAGAGACGAGGCACCTTTAGATCTGGTTGCCCAGCGTAGGCCGGGGCACAATAAGCTACAGCCCCCGGATCAGCTTCACCGCCACCGCCGCCCAGGGCGGGTCGGTGACCACCGTCTGGCGCTGGCCGGCGCCGTGGGGGAGGAGATGGAGCTTGCCGTCCTCGCGGCCGATCAGCCGGCCGAACAGGAAGCGGCCATTGGGGCGGGGCACGAGCAGGTCGCGGTTGAGCGCGGTGGCGTAATCTTCGGGCTCCAGCCGACGCAGCCAGATTTCGTCGCCGCTGCGGAAATCGCCGTTGCTCGCCTGCACCGTCACCGCGACCAGGCCCGCCGCCGCCGCCGGCGCCACCGCGACGCCGTCGCGGCGCGGCGCATGGGCGCCCTCATGGTCGAGCGTGGCGGCGATCGGGATGCCTTCGCGCCCGGGCGTGTCGACCAGGTCGGCCGCCTCGACGCCGAGCGCGCCGGCAATGCGGTTGAGCCAGGCGACCGAGACGGTGCGGGCGCCGGTTTCGAGCCGGCCGATCGTCTGCGGCGTGGTCGGCGGGTCGCAACGGTCGGCGACGTCCTGCAAGGTGAGCTTCCGGGCACGGCGGACGGCGCGGATACGCGTGATCATCGCGAACTCCTCTAACCGAAGCGGTTCGCCCTCTTTCTCATATTCTCGCCGAATCGGCAAGCGCGGCCTCCCTGGCTGGGAGCGGCGCGCGCTGCCGATAGGCCCTCAGCCGAACATGAAGTCCGAGGCGTGCAAATGACTCGGCCGCACCCCTTCGACCAGGATCGAATTGCCGTCTCCCCACGTGATCAACGTGTCGCTGCCGATCCGGGTCAGCGTCAGGTCCGAGAAATCGTCGACCCCCGCCACCCCCTGGAAGAGGATCGTGTCGTGATTGCCGAAATCGGTGATCCGGTCATCGCCCGAATTCGGGGCGAAGACGAATGTGTCATCTCCCTGGCCGCCGGTCAGGATGTCGTCGCCGCCGCCGCCGAACAGCATGTCGTCTCCCTTGCCGCCGTCGAGCGTGTCGTTGCCCGAGGCTTCGGCGAAGGCGGCGGCGGTATCCTCAATGGTGACGATCGGTCCCGACGTGCCGGTGCCGTGGCTGTCGACCATCACCCTGCCGTCGCCATAGAGGACGTCGTTGCCCTTGCCGCCGGAGAGAAAATCGTCGCCGCGGTCGCCGGCGAGGAGATTGCCGTTGTTGTCGCCGGTCAGGCTGTCGGCGTAGATCGAGCCCGACAGATTCTCGAAGCCGGTGAGGGTCATCGATCCCTGCTCGGTGGCCTGCGCGCCGCCCTGCAGCAGCAGCGACACGGTGACGCCGGCGGCGGTGATGTCGGTCTCGTTGCCGTAGAGCGACAACGTGTCGGCGCCGGTGCCGCCGCTCAATATGTGGTTGCCGGTGCCGACTTCGATCAAATCGTCGCCGCCCTGGCCGTCCAATATGTCGTTGCCGGTGACGCCCGACGTGTCGGAGCCGCCCCAGATCCAGTTGTCGCCGCCATTGCCGGTCAGCACGTCGTTGAAGCGGGTGCCGGAGACGTGCTCGATCGAGGTCAAGGTGTCGAAGCCCTGCGATCCGGTATTCTGCGCGACGCCGATAATGCGCAGGTCGACGGTGACGCCGGCTATCGCGCCGGTGCTGTAAGCCGCGCGGTCGAGGCCGTTGCCGCCGTCGATCAGATCGTCGCCGAGCGAGCCCTGCAGGAAGTCGTCGCCGTCGTCGCCCTCGAGCGTATCGTTGCCGCCGCTGGCGCGGATGAAGTCGTGGCCGTCGCCGCCCTGCAGCACATTGTCGTTATTGTCGCCGAGGATCGAATCGTCGAAGGCTGAGCCGAGGACATTCTCCATGTTGAGCAACGTATCGTCGTCGGCGCCGCCCTGCGCGAAGCCGCCGGCCAGGCTGACGAAGACCGCGGCCGCAGCGGATTCATAGCTCGCTGTGTCCAGCCCGCCGCCGCCGTCGAGCGTGTCGTTGCCGCCGCCGCCCTCCAGCACGTCGTCGCCCGGCGCGCCGGCGCCGGGAACGATCGAGATGTCGGGGGTGGTCGCGATCGAGTCGGAGCCGCCCAGATTGTAGGGATCGAGCAGGATGCGGCCGTCTCCGTAGAGCGTATCTTCGCCGCCGCCGCCGACGAGGAGGTCATTGCCGATGTCGCCGGCAAGAACATTGTCGTTGCCGTCGCCGGTCAGATTGTCGGCCTGTATCGAGCCGGAGAGATTCTCGAACCCGGTAAGGGTCATCATCCCCTGTTCGGTGTCCTGTGCCGCGCCCTGGAGCAGAAGTGAGACGGTGACGCCGGCGGCGGTGATGTCGCTCTCATTTCCGAACAGGTTGAGCGCGTCGGTGCCAGTGCCGCCGTCGAGCATATGGTTGCCGGTGCCGACTTCGATCACGTCATTGCCACCGCCGCCCGACAAAATGTCGTTGCCGGTGACGCCCGATCCGTCGGAGCCGCCCCAGATCCAGTTGTCGCCGCCGTCGCCGGTAAGAATGTCGTTGAAGCGGGTGCCCGAGACGTGCTCGATCGACACCAACGTATCCATGCCCTGCGAACCGGTATTCTGGGCCACGCCCTGGATGTTCAGGTCGACGGTCACGCCGGCGATCGCGCCGGTCGAGTAGGCGGCGCGGTCGAAGCCCGATCCGCCGTCGATCAGATCGTCGCCCAGCCCGCCGTTCAGGAAATCGTCGTTGCCGCCGCCAAACAACTGGTCGTTGCCGTCCTGGCCGCGCAGCGCATCGTCGCCGATGTCGCCGTCGATCACGTCGTTGCCGTCGTCGCCGAACAGCGAATCGTTGCCGGCAAAGCCGAAAATCTGGTCGTCGCCCGGGGAGCCGATGATGAAGTCGTCGCCTGGGGTGCCGGGGAAAACGGGCATGTCGATGATCCTCCCTCGCGAAGGCGATGCCGGCGGGCGGACCGTCACGGCAGCGCACGTTGCAATATGCGGGAAACGGGTTCGTCCCGATTCCCGGATTCGGCCGGATTGGGTTCAGCATAAGCCGGGAATCGTTACGGTTCAAATCGCCGCAGGCGATCGCACCCACTCCCATCGTCCGAATCGTTCCTTGCCCCGAGGAAGCAATGGCGCGACAACGTGTTTAGGGGGCTCGATCATGGCTACGATTGCATCCACCGAATTCGACATTCCGCTTGAAACGACCGGCCCGAGCGCGGCGCCGGCGGCGAAGCGGATCGAGACGCTGGACTTCATTCGAGGCGTCGCCCTGTTCGGCATCCTGCTGATGAACGTCACCGGCTTCGGCCTGCCCCACGCCTACACCAATCCAATGAATGCGGGCGGCGCCTCCGGCATCAACCTTGTCGCCTGGATGATCACCGAGATCGGCTTCGAGGGGACTCAGCGGGCGCTCTTCTCGATGCTCTTTGGGGCCAGCGTCATCCTCTTCACCTCGCGGCTGGAGGCGGCGGGACGGACCGACGTCGGCGACATCTATGCGCGGCGCAATTTGTGGCTGGTCGGCTTCGGCATGGTCAACGCCTGGTTCCTGCTGTGGGAGGGCGACATCCTCTATGCCTACGGAATCACCGCCTTGTTCGTCTTCGCCTTCCGCAAGATGCCGGCGCGCGCCCTGCTGGTCATCGGCGGCGCCACGCTGCTGGCCAACGCCGCCTGGAACGCCCACGACGCGCTCGACACGATCGGCAAATATGCGCCCTACCAGGCGGCAGTCGAGGCGCGCGGCCACGGCGCCCGGCTGACCCGGGCGCAGCAGTCGGCCATCACCGCCTGGGAAGACGAACGCGGCAATTACAAGGAGACGCCGCGCGACCAGAAGGAGTTGGTCGAAGGCATTCGCGGCGGTTATTGGTCCGCCTTCTGGACCATCGCTCCCCACAATGCCTGGGCTCAGAGCCGCGGTCTTTACCGCTGGTTCTTCGACGTTTTCAGCATGATGCTGATCGGCATGGCCCTGTTCCGGCTCGGCGTGCTGACCCTGGAGCGGCCGACCCGGCTCTATGTCGCCATGCTGGTCCTCGGCTACGGGATCGGCCTCACCGTCAACGCCCTCGAGACGCGCTGGATCGTCGACCACGGGTTCAGCGCCATTTCCTTCGCCCAGGTCAGCATCAGCTACGATCTCGGCCGGCTGGCCATGGCGATGGGCCATCTCGGCGGCCTGCTGCTCTTCGCCCGCTCCGGCATCTTCTCCTGGCTGCGGCGCTCGCTCGCCGCCGTCGGCCGGATGGCGGTGACCAATTATCTGACCCACAGCCTGGTCGCCCTGATCCTCTTCATCCTGCTGCGCTGGTTCGGCGCCTTCGAGCGTCACCAGCTTTATTATGTCGTCTTCGCGATCTGGGCGGTGCAGCTGGTGGCGAGCCCGATCTGGCTCAGGCATTTCCGCTTCGGCCCGGTCGAGTGGCTGTGGCGCTACCTCACCTATCTGAAGCGCCCACCCTTCCGCCGCGAGGCAGAAGCCATCGCTTGAGTCCGCATCTCGGAGTCGCTGGATTGCCAGTCTGCGTCGAAGCGCGTAGAGTGGGTTGCATTTAGAAACCTACTTCGGGAGTCGCCGCCATGATCGTCTATGGATCGTCCTTGTCGCCGTTCGTCCGCAAGGTTCTCGCCTTCGCCGCCGAGAAGGGGATCGAGCTCGAGCTGAAGCCGACCGGGCTCGGCAACAAGGATCCCGAATTTCTCGAGGCGAGCCCGTTCGGCAAGATGCCCGGCTTTCGCGACGGCGATTTCGCGATCTCCGATTCGACCGCGATCATCACCTATCTCGAGGCGGTGAAGCCCGAACCGAATCTGATTCCGACCGACCCCAAGGCGCGGGCGCGGACCATCTGGTTCGAGGAATTCGCCGACACCATCCTCTTCGCCTGCGGCGGCAAGATGTTCTTCAACCGCATCGTCGCGCCGCGATTCCTCGGCCAGCCCGGCGACGAGGCGGTCGCCAGCAAGGCCGAATGCGAGGAGCTGCCGCCCTTGCTCGACTATCTCGAGACGGTGATTCCCGAGAGCGGCTTCCTGGTCGAGGACCGGCTGACTCTCGCCGACATCGCCGTGGCGGGCCCCTTCGCCAACCTCGCCCACGTCAACGTCGTCGTCGATCCCGCCCGCCACCCGAAAGTGAAGGCCTATGTCGAGCGCATCCTCGCCCGGCCGAGCTTCGCACCGATGATCGAGAAGGAAGTCGCCTTCCTGGCGCGGACCGCCTGAGGCCCGGAGCCATGACCCGCTCGATCGGCGAGATCGCCTCCTATCACGCCCATGTCTATTTCGTGCCCGGCGAGGCGAGCGAAGCGTCCGCTCGACTGTTGCGCGAGGAAGTGGGCGACCGCTTTGCCGTGCAGCTCGGCACCTGGTGGGATCGGCCGGTCGGCCCGCACGCTCTGGCGATGTTCCAGATCGCCTTCGCGCCCGACCTTTTCGCCGGCCTGGTGCCCTGGCTGATGCTCAACCACAAAGGCCTGTCGATCCTGATCCACCCCAACACCGCCAACCAGCGCCGCGATCATGTCGTCGACCCGATCTGGATCGGCACGGCTCTACCGGTCGACGAAACGGTCCTGGCGGACGAGGATGGCGAGGCCGAGCTTCGCGGCGCGGTCAACACCACGCCCACCGTCACGCCATGAGGGCGAGCATCCTTCGTGCGATCGCCAGGAAGACTCCCTGACCGAGCATCGCCGGCCACTGGCCGTCGCAGAAGCGTTCGCCGCGGTGGATGGCGAGCAGAAGCATGGCCAGGTCCGGGCGGCCCATCTCGGCGATCCGCTCCGGATCGTAGGGCGATTCCTGCCGGTCGAGCCAGGCGGTGTAGTCGGCCGGCCGGAAATCGCAGCCGGCGGTGGCGAACAGGGTCCACAGCCGCTCCATCGCCTCGGTATAGGCGCAATAGCCGTTGATGAAGGTGCCATCGACCAGAGGCGACGGCTGGACCCATTGATAATAGAAATCGGGGGAGAGGGCGCCGCGCTGCAGCGCCTCCATCTCGGCGATGATCTGTCGTAGCGCGTCGTTCGCCTGCATCGTCCCACCCGGGCCGAACCTATTATGTTGTCACGCGGTCGGCAACGCCACTGGCGGCGCACCGCGCGCGCCGCTATGCCCCGCCGACCAGACACCGCCGGGGCGCCTAATGTTTCGCAGATTGTACGATTGGATGTTGAGGGCGGCCGGCCATCGCAATGCGATGCGGACCATGGCCGCCGTGTCGTTCGCCGAATCCTCCTTCTTCCCGATTCCGCCCGACGTGATGGTGGTGCCGATGATCCTGGCGCGGCGCGACCAGGCCTGGCTGATCGCCACCGTCTGCACCGTCTCGTCGGTGCTGGGCGGCATGCTTGGCTACGCCATCGGCTATTTTCTCTACGACAGCGTCGGCCAGTGGCTGATCCATCTTTACGGGATGCAGCACGGCATCGAGGATTTCCGTGCATGGTTCGCCCATTATGGCGTCGCCATCGTCCTCTTGAAGGGCCTGACGCCGATTCCCTTCAAGCTGGTGACGATCGCCAGCGGTTTCGCGGCGTTCAACTTCCCGCTCTTCGTGCTGTGCGCGACGATCACCCGCGGCGCCCGATTCTTCGTGATCGCCGCCTTGCTGAAGCGGTTCGGCGAACCGGTGCAGGCCTTCATCGAAAAGCGGCTGACCCTGGTGACCTGGTCATTTCTGGCCATCATCGTGCTTGGGTTCGGCGTGATCATGTACGTCTAGGGCGAAAGGGGAGGGGCGGATGGCGACCCTGTTGATGGCGGCGGCCCTGGTCTCCCAGGCGCCCGCGACGCCGCCGGGCCAGCCGGATCTCGGCTGGATGGCGGGCTATTGGCTCTCCTGCGAGAACGGAGTCGAAGTCTCGGAAACCTGGAGCACCCGCCGCGGCGGGGTAATGATGGGTTATGGCATCACCTTCGGCCGCCAGGCTTTCTCCTGGGAGCAGACGCGGATCGAGACCACCGCCGATGCGCCCGAAATCCTGAGCTTCATCTCGCGCCCGCGCGGCGCCTCCTCGGACACCGCCTTCCGCCTCGTCCGGGGTGGTCCCGGCGAAGTCGTGTTCGAGAATCCGGGGCACGATTTTCCGCAGCGGATCATCTACCGACGCAGCGGCGATCGGCTGACCGGGCGGATCGAGGGCATGGCCGACGGGCGGCTGCAGTCGATGGAATGGCATTATGCCGCCGCGCCGCTCAATCGCCATTGTCCGGCGCCGTCACCGAATCGGTAAGGTTCCGGGACCGGGGCTAACCGATTCGGCCTTGTTGGACGCGCGTCGGACACAAGTCTGTTGCCGAGCCGGCGATTCGAATCTTACCTAGGCAATCCGGAAGAGGAGGAAGGCGGAATGCGGATCCCCGCTTCAATCCTGGCCGCGGCGGCGCTCGCCGCCTGCGCGCCGGGCAACGGCAACCAGGTGGGCGACGGCCGGGACGGCAAGCCGCCGCTGCCGCCGGTCGGACCGGTCTCGCCGCCCCCGCCGCCGGCGCCGCCGGGGGGCGACCGCTGCGACGGCGCGATGGATTACGAACATTGCGTCGATTTCCTGCCGGCCGAACGGATGCACGGCGTGTGGGTGACGGGCTTCGAGCAATCCTCCTACGTCCCCAACGCCACCGCTGCGCCGGCGGTGGACGATCCCGAACGGCACCGGACCTGGCTGACCTTCGCCGACGGCCGATGGCCCGACGCGGCCTTCCGCGCCGAGCTCGACAAGATGCGGAGCCATATGGCGGTGGCGGTCTCGATCGAGTTCGACGGCCGCCGGGCGCGGGGCCCGGGCAACGGCTACGGCCACCTCAATGGCGCCCAAAATCTGGTGATCGTCGACCGGATCGTCTCGATCCGAATCCTCGGACCGCTCGCGAGACCCTGAAGATCTCGCCACCTGCTCATGTCAACTTCGCTCAATGCCTGCTCAGCACGAGCGGGTTATCTAAGACCGCTCATCCTGAGTAACGGCTGAGCTCGGCGAAGCCGTGTATCGAAGGACCCGCTTATTGCGGGGTCATCGCGTCCGCGTAGAGCTCGCGGAAATTGGTCGTCGCCTCGTCGACCGCCTCGGTCGCCGTTCGCTCCGCCGTTGCCCGGGTCGCGCGGGACGCGTTCTCGCGCTGGACTACGGCGTTGTGGAACGCGGTTTTTTCGGCGGCGCACGCCGTCGCCAGCGCGGTATTGAACGCATCGACCGCCATTTGGCTCGCGACGCTGCGGGTCATGAAGGCGCGCAGGCAGCGCGTATAGGCTTCGCGGGAGGTTCGCGTCGTATCCGTCTGCGTCGCCGAAACCGCCAGCAGAAGAACAAGAACAGATGAAACCATGGCCGTTTCCACTCCATCCAACTGCTTGAGTAGGAAGAGTTTGCTACGCCTCAGGGCAAAAGGGAAGCGCCTTTTTTCCTGTAGAATCCCACAGGTCCCCGGGCCGCCCGATTCGGCCCGGCCCACGGCGATTCGCGCGACCGCCGCCGCCGCCGCGCCGGATGCCCGCCGGTTCGGGGTCGCGCGCCCGAACATTCGTCGCCGAGCGCCCGATCGGCGAAGATCGCACCGTCGGCACTTTCTGAATCTCGTTCGGTTGTACGCCGATCGGTTCAAGCAAGTGCTTCAACCGAAACGATAAATGTCGACCGCCGCTTGTTCCGGGGCCGCCGTGGCCTGCGACATTAAAGTCACAGGGCCGGGCCGATTGCGAAAGTTGCGCGCGCCGGCGCAACCTATCGGCACAGCCGTCGTTTCTGCGTCAGCCTGGCTGGATGTGGTTCATCTTGATGATGCGCTGCGGCTTTTCAGCAACAGGTGAGGGGCTAAGCGTGCTTGCGTGGAAACTCCGCTTACCGTAAGAGGTTCACGTCGTTCCCGATTGGGACGCAGAAGAAAGGGGAAGATTTATGCGGAAGCTCGCCATTGTTGTGGCGCTGTCCTCAACCGTGCTCGCGACTCCGGCACTTGCGCGCAACGGCGCCTGGTATGTCGGTGGCGATTTCGGTGGGATGATCGTCGAGGACGTTCAGTTTGATTTCGGTCTTGCACCGACGATCCCAAGCGCTTCTGGCGCTCAGATCGCTGTCAATCATGACTACGGCTACGACGCAGCGCTGTTCGTCGGTTACGATCTCGGCGCGTTCCGGATCGAGGCCGAGGTCGCCTATAAGCGCGCCGATGCGGACGATATCGAATCGTCGATCTGCGCACCCGGCAATCCAAACCTTTGCCGTCCCGTAGGCCTTGCCACCACGCCCGATATCTTCCCGGCCGGCGGTGGGCGCACCAGCGCGCTCAGCTTCATGGTCAACGGCATGCTCGATTTCGGTGACGACGATGGCGTCTCCGGTTTCGTCGGTGGCGGTGTCGGCGTAGCCCGGGTGGACTACAACAACATCCGCGCCTTCTCCAACCAGGCGGCGATCATCGACGATTCCGACACGCGCTTCGCGTGGCAGATCGTTGCCGGTCTTCGCCAGGCGGTCACGGACTCGATCGACATCACCGTCCGCTATCGCTTCTTCAATGCGGACAACATTCGGACCGTGGACTTCCGCGGCTTCGAATCGGAATCGCGGTTCCGGTCGCACAGCTTGCTCGGCGGCATCACCTTCAACTTCGGCAACCCGCCGCCGCCGCCGCCGCCTCCGCCGCCTCCGCCGCCTCCGCCTCCGCCTCCGCCTCCGCCGCCTCCGCCTCCGCCGGTGGCAGTCGGGCCGTTCATCGTGTTCTTCGATTGGGACAAGGATGAAATCACCCCGCAGGCAGCGGCGATCCTGGACAATGCGGCTGCGGCCTACTCGCAGACCGGCCAGGCTTCGGTCGTCCTTGCCGGACACGCCGACGCTTCGGGTCCGGCGGACTACAACGTTGGCCTGTCGCAGCGGCGCGCCAACAACGTCCGCTCGTACCTCGCCGGCCGTGGCGTTCCGGACGGGTCGATCACGACCGAAGCGTTCGGCGAAAGCCGTCTGCTGGTCCAGACTGCCGATGGTGTCCGCGAGCCGCAGAACCGGCGCGTGGAAATCACCTTCGGTCCGGGCTCCGGCTTCTAAGGAAGTCGCCTGCCGCTTCGGCGGCAGGAGTGCCGAAAATATGGGAGCCGGTCTTCGGGCCGGCTCCCTTTTTCTTTGGGGAGAGGCGCGTCCGGCTGCGGCGGGCCTTCAAACACCCTGTTCGGCGCCCGGCGCCTTTGATAACGCGGCCCTCACTTACGCCACCTAGGGAATTGCAATGCGGATCGCGATCATCGGAACCGGCTATGTCGGCCTGGTCTCCGGCGCCTGCTTCTCGGACTTCGGCCATGACGTGATCTGCGTCGACAAGGACGAGGCCAAGATCGATGCGCTCGAGAAAGGCATGATGCCGATCTTCGAGCCCGGTCTCGACCAGCTGGTCGCGCGCAATGTCGCCGGCGGGCGGCTGGCCTTCACAACGGATCTTGTCGCCGCGGTCGCCGATGCGGAGGCGATCTTCATCGCCGTCGGCACCCCTTCGCGTCGCGGCGACGGCCATGCCGATCTCTCCTATGTCTATGGCGCCGCTCGGGAAATCGGCGGAGTGCTCAAGGGCCCGACGGTTGTGGTCACCAAGTCGACGGTTCCGGTCGGCACCGGCGACGAGGTCGAGCGGATCCTGCGCGAAGTCGCCCCCGACGCGAGCGTCTGGGTGGTGTCGAACCCGGAATTCCTTCGAGAAGGCGCCGCGATCGAGGATTTCAAGCATCCCGACCGGATCGTGATCGGCGCCGAGGACGAGCGCGCCGCCGAGATCATGCGCGAAATCTATCGGCCGCTCTATCTCAACAAGGCGCCTCTGCTGATCACCTCGCGGCGGACGGCCGAGCTGATCAAATATGCGGCCAACGCGTTCCTCGCGACCAAGATCACCTTCATCAACGAAATCTCCGATTTGTGCGAGCAGGTCGGCGCCGAGGTCCAGGACGTCGCCCGCGGCATCGGGCTCGACGGCCGGATTGGGGCCAAGTTCCTCCATGCCGGCCCCGGCTATGGCGGGTCTTGCTTCCCCAAAGACACGCTGGCGCTCTTGAAGACGGCGGAGGATTATCACGCGCCGCTGCGCATCGTCGAAGCGGTGGTGAAGGTGAACGATGCCCGCAAGCGCGCCATGGGCCGCAAGGTGATCCGCGCGCTCGGCGCCGCACCGCGCGGCAAGACCGTCGCCTTGCTTGGCCTCGCCTTCAAGCCCAATACCGACGACATGCGCGACGCGCCCTCGATCAGCATCGTTCAGGCGCTCGAGGATGCCGGCGTGACCGTGCGCGGCTACGATCCCGAAAGCATGGAGCAGGCGCGCCCGCTCATGCCCAACGTCACCCTGTGCGCCAGCCCCTATGAGGCCGCCGAGGGCGCCGACGCCGTCGTCCTGGTCACCGAATGGGACGCCTTGCGGGCGCTCGATCTCAAGCGCCTCGCGGCGTCGATGCGGGCGCCGGTGCTGGTCGATCTGCGCAACATCTATCCGCCCGAGGAGGTCGAAGGCGACGGCCTCGAGTGGCACGGCATCGGCCGCGCGCCGCGCTAGGCAACCGTTCCGGCACTGTTTCGTTTACGAGGCCAACAGGGAGGTGCATCCGATGTCGAGGACGATCCCCGTTGCCATCCTTGCTCTGGTCGCCGGCGCGGCGGCCGCCGCACAAGGTCCGAGGGTGCTGACCGGAGCCGCAGCGGACCTCGTCAAGGCGAACGGCGAGCGGATAGGCGAGGTGCGGATCCAGCCGCGGGGCAACGAGATCTTCGTCATCGTCAATCTGGCCAGGGCCGCGCCCGGCCGCTACGGCGTTCATATCCACGATGTTGGACGCTGCTCGGGACCGGGGTTCGAAAGCGCCGGTCCGCACTGGAATCCGACGGCCCGCCATCACGGCCGGCTCAACCCGGCGGGGCATCATCTCGGCGACCTGCCCAATATCGAAGTCGGCCCCAGTGGCCGTGGCGCGTTGCGCTTCACCATCAACCGCACGCTGAACAGCCTGATGGACGCGGACGGTGCTTCGGTGGTGCTTCACGCCGCCGCCGACGACGAGCGCACCGATCCGAGCGGCAACAGCGGTGCCCGCCTCGCCTGCGGCCCACTAAGGAGCTTCAGCGTCTGATCTAGACCGGCTCACCGGCGGACCGGGCCCGCTCGACCTTGCTGGCCTCGAGCTCTGCGATCCTTCGCGAGCCGAGCCAGAGCGCGGTGAGGGTGAAGGGCGGGACCGCGTAGAGGCAGAAGACGCCGGCGCTGAGGCTCTGCAACACGTCCGCCATCTTGCCGACGAAATAGGGGCCGAGCGCCAGGCCGACCATGGTTGTGCCGAGCACATAGGTCGCGCCCGCCGTCCCGCGCATCCGCGGCAGGACCAGGTCCTGGAGTGTTGCGACCGCGGCGCCCACCCACATCGATCCGAACAGCTGCGCCATCGGGCTCGCCATGTAGAAGGTGGAGAGATCGTGGGTCGTGTACATGATCCAGACGGCGGGGAAGGGGAGGATCACCGCCAGCATGTTGACGAAGATACGTCCCCTTGGGTCGTGGCGCCGCCAGTAGTCCGAGATCACGCCGCCCGCGATCACGCCCAAAGCGGCGGCGATGGCGGCGCTCCAGCCGAGGAGGGTTGCGAC
>DATDAU010000046.1:0-4235 GCA_036525215.1 Allosphingosinicella sp. | reverse complement strand
CCGCCGCTCGGCATCTTCGGAACCGGCGGTGGCGATCCGTTCGATCCGATCGGCCGCTACTTCTACATGGGCGCGCAGGTCGACTTCTAGGAGATCGATCCGCACAAACATCGGGGCCGCCTTCGGGCGGCCCCTTTTTTGTGGAAAGTGGCGCCTAACCCACCAGGCGGTCGGGCGTCGCCCCCGCCCCTTCTCCCCGCCGTCTGCGCGGCAGAGCATCCCGCTCATCCGCCATGGCGACCAGCGCCAGCGCCGCGTCGAGCGGCGAGCCACCGAAATAATCGTCGCAGAGGCGGCGCAGCGCTTCCTCGCGGAGCTTCTGACCGGCCACCGCCGGGCCGAACAGATAGCGGTTGCCGACCTTGCGCTTGCGCAGCACTCCCTTCGCCTCGAGCCTGGTCAGCATCGAGCGGATCGCCGAGTTGCTGAGCGGCTTTACCAGGTGGCGGCGCGCTTCCTCGGCGCTGAGCATTCCGTTCGCATAGACGATCGACGCAATTTCCCGTTCACGCGGCGCCAGCCGGGCCAGCAGATCCGCGCCGTGCGGGGGAATCGCCGGGCCGTCCGGGCGCCTTCGCGTCGAAGGCGCCGAGACCGCGGATCGGCTGACCAGCAGGTTGAGATCGATCTCGGTCGAATATTCGGAGTGCGCGCGATGATACATAGTTCGCCTCGATGATAGTACGAACCGTACTATGTGAGACGACAGGCAGCGTCAAGGCGCGCGCCGGCCGGCGCGGCACTGCTCCCTCCCCGCGGCCAGCAGGGTTGCTAGGCGTCGACCAATCTCAGCAGGGCGCGCAGTCCTGGAACGTAGCGGCGGCCCACCGGCGCTTCGTCGCCATTGGCGAGGAGCACGGTCATGGCGCCGGTCGATCGGCGCCGCAGGCTGACGATCGCCGCCTTGCGACAGATCGCCGAACGATGGGCTCGGATGAATCGCCGGGGATCGAGCTTGGCCTCGAGGGCGGTCAGCGTCGTTCGCGCCAGCCCGACGAACTGGCGGCCATGGATTCGGGCATAATCGCCATGCCCTTCGATCCAGTCGATCTCCTCCACCGGCACCCGGACGAATTCGCGGTGGCGGTGGACCCAGAGGCTGTCGAGCTCGTCCTGCGACTCGCGGGCGGCGCGCGCCGACAGCCACAGCCGCGCCCGCGCCACCGCTTCCTCGAGCCGCGGTTGGGAGTAGGGCTTGAGAAGATAGTCCGCGGCATCGACGTCGAAGGCGTGGACGGCGTGCGCGTCATAGGCAGTGACGAAAACCACGGCCGGCGCCTCCGCCGGCGCGCTCTGCTCGATCACCTCGAACCCGTCGAGGCCCGGCATGGCGATATCGAGGAAGACGATGTCGGGGCATTCGCTACCGATCATGGCGACCGCCTCGCGCGCGCTGGTCGTCTCGCCGATCACATCGACCCCGTCGACGTCGGCCAGCGAGCGCGCCAGGCGGCGGATCGCCAGCGGCTCGTCGTCGACAAGGAGAGCGCGAAGGCCGGTCACCATCACCCCGCGCGGGGAAAGGCGAGGACGGCGCGGAAGCCGCCGTCGGTGATCGGCGCCGCGTTCAGCGAGCCCTGCTCGCCATAATGGGCGCGAAGACGCTCGCCCACATTCTTCAGTCCGAGACCGCCCTTCGCACCGCCGACCTTCTTGACGTTGCGACGCGTCGGCGCCGCCTTGCCGTCATCCTCGACCGCGACCTCGATGAAGGGACCGTTGGTCGAGGCGGCGATCCTGACCCGGAGCTGGTCTTCGCAGTTGCTCACGCCGTGGCGAATCGCATTCTCGATCAGCGGCTGAAGGATCAGCGCCGGCAGCCGCGTGTCCGCCAGATTCTCGGGGAGATCGATCTCGACCTTGAGCCGATCGCCGAAGCGGGCCTGCTCGATGTCGAGGTAGAGCCGCTGGAGCCCGATTTCCTCTCGCAGAGAAACCGTTCCCCCCGGCTCGTCGGTAAGGGTCGAACGGACGAAGGTCGCGAGGTTGAGCAGCATCGCCTCGGCCTCTTCATTCTGATGCTCCATCACCAGCGACGAGATGGAATTGAGGGTGTTGAACAGGAAGTGGGGGTTGAGCTGGTAGCGAAGTGCGGCGATCTGCGCCTCGCGCGCCATTTCGGTGAGCAGGGCCGCGCGGCGCTGATGGTCCTGGCTTTCCCAATGGTAGATGAGCGCCAGGTGGGTACCGGTCCAGGCGAGGAAATAGCCGAGCCAGACGAGAACCCACTGGGCCGCCTCCTCGAATATGATCGGACCCCAGCCCGGCAGGGGCAGGAGCACGCGATTGAGGATCTGGGTCAGCAGAGTCAGCGTGATCGACATCAGGAAGGCGCCGGCGACGCCCCAGACGACGCGTTCCGGAAAGGAACGGTTGCGCAGCGCCTCGAGCACCCGCGACATGCCGAGACAGAGAAGCGCTCCAAGCAAGGCCGTAACCAGGCGGCGGGGGCCGAGAATCGACAGCGGCAGGGAGTCGATGATCAGAGCGCGGATCGAAAGCATCAGGGCCGCGAAGGCCCAGAAGGCGCCGATAAGGATGAGGGTGGAGCGCCAGCGCGCGGTGTCGCGCGCATGGGCGCCGTCGTCGCTCAGGGGAGATTCGCTCCGGGATGGGTTCAAATTCACATGCTGATCCGACTGCCTGTACACCCTTAGGCGCGGTCGATCTTCGGGCTCAAGCCCGCGCGCGCCACACTTTGACACAGGTGGGACGTTCGTCGCGCCACGGAGACGGTCATCGCGGCCCCCGTGGCGCGGCTTGCCGCCCGGCTTTAGCGGCGGGCTGGTTGCGCAGGCGAAAGGACGTGGAATGGGATCGATGATGGATCGGCCCGAGTGGAGCAGGTCCCGGCCGGCGGACGGTTCGCGGCCGATAATCGACAGCGACGTCTTTCCATCGCTGGACGCGCCCTTCGCGCCCTCGGAGAAGCAAAAGAGCGTGCGGCGCAAGGAAATCAGGAAACCGCCAGCGCTTTATTGAGGCGGGTCGAATTCGACCCCGATCAGGCGGGCGGGACGCGATCCATCTGCCGCGCGTTGGTCACTTCGAAGAAGACCAGGTCCAGCCAGGTGAGGCGCACGCGGATCGAAGCCACCGCATTTTCATGTACCAGCTCGTGAAAGGGCGCGGTGACCCGTTCGCGATAATCCTCCAGCTCCTTCATCTTCGCCAGCAGCTCTTCCTTCGCGCGCAGTACCCATTCAACGCGCTGATCCGGCGACAGAAGATCGAAGGATTGAACTTTGGTGCGCAGCGGATCCTCGAGCAGGAGGTCGCCGGAGCCGATCTTCATCACCCACTTGCGGATCTCGTCGCGGCCGGCATCGGTGCAGGTCAGCCGCTCGGTCCCGCGGCCGTCGTCGGCGATGCCCTGGGCAAGCAGCAGCCCCCGCGCCTTCAGCCGCTTGATGATGGGATAGATCTTGCCCTTGCTGGTGTTGAAATTGCTGACCGGCGACAGGTCATAGGCCTTGGCGATCTGGTAAGCCGTGATCGGCTCCGCCCTGGCGACCAGCGCCAGCAGCATAGCTTCATTATCGGTCAGGATGACCCGTCCACTCTGCGTCACGCCAGCCCCCTCGCGTGGTGGTCATTTGCTCCTGGAGCTCGCCGCTCCAGAGTTCAC
This sequence comes from Allosphingosinicella sp., assembly GCA_036525215.1. Taxonomy (GTDB): domain Bacteria; phylum Pseudomonadota; class Alphaproteobacteria; order Sphingomonadales; family Sphingomonadaceae; genus Allosphingosinicella. Next base: position 607 of record DATDAU010000046.1, on the reverse strand, counting down.
CTTATTATCTAATCCGCGCGGCTCGGAATGTCTAATCCGTGGAGCCTCTTCGGCACGGGCGCGGACCGACCATGGGCGAGTGTGACAATCCGGCAACAGCCAGCGGATGACGTATGAAACGTACTATTTTTCGGTTGTCGCCTCCGTTTCCCGACGTAAAGGTACGATCCGCACTACCACATGTGCCGGGCTCGCACCTTCACGCCTCATGCCGTTTCGCCCGGCTGAGGGCGCGGACCCAGCGAAATTGTTCCAAGATAGGGGGTAAAGAATGCGCCGTTTCGACCACAGGATCCTGGCCACCGTTTCGGTCGCCGCTCTCGCCGCCGCGGGCTTTGCCACGCCGGCTTATGCGCAAAATGCCGACGGCACCCAGTGCACGCAGGAACAGCGCGACGCCGGCACCTGCACCGACGCCGCTGCCGAGCCCGAATCGTCGGGCAGCAACATCCTCGTGACCGGCTCACGCATTCGTCGGCCGAACCTCGAATCCAACGTGCCGATCACCTCGGTCACCGCCGAAGACCTGACCGCCCAGGGCGACGTCAACGTCGGCGACGCGCTGAACGACCTCCCCTCGCTGCGCTCGACCTTCAGCCAGGCCAAC
>DATDAU010000045.1:0-3025 GCA_036525215.1 Allosphingosinicella sp. | reverse complement strand
CCGCCTCGTCCTTCCCCTCGTGTTCGTTGCCGCGGGCTGCTCGGCCGGGCAGGATCCCGCCAGCAACGACGTCGCCAATGTGCAGGCTTCCGCCGCGACACCCGAGGCCGCGCCCATGCCGTCCCCCGCCACGCCGGCCGAGCCGGGTTCGCCCGAGGGTCTGCCCGACGACAGGACGCCAGTTTCGGAGGCGCCCCATGAAGCGGCCAGCACACAGGGCGCGGCCGACGTCGTCCAGTCCTATTTCGCTTTGCTCGAATCGGGCCGCCGCGCCGAGGCGCGCGCTTTGTGGGGCGGCGGCGGCGCCGACAGCGGCCGGAGCCCCGGCCGGTTCAACGCCGCCTTCGCCGCCTATTCCGAATATCACGGCCAAATCGGCGCCCCGGGCGCGATGGAAGGCGCAGCCGGATCCTCCTATGTCGAGGTGCCGGTCTCGGTCTACGGACGCCGGGCCGGCGGCGGCACCTTCCAGGAGCGCGGCACGATCACCCTCAGGCGGGTGAACGACGTCCCCGGATCCAGCGCCGAGCAGAGGCGCTGGCACATCATCCAGAGCAGTGTGCAGCCGGGGCTCGGTCCGCGCATGTAGTGCACAAAAAAGGGCGCCCCGACCGGGGGCGCCCTTCCTCGCAAAGCAAAGCGGTGGCTTAGCGGCAGCGCAGATCGCGGCGGTTGCTGCTGCTCCGGTCGATCTCGCGGCCGATCGCCCCGCCCGCGCCAGCACCGATCAGGGTACCGAGCAGGCTCGAACGACCGCCGTCGAGCGAATGGCCGATCAGCGCGCCGACGCCGGCGCCGATAATCAGGCCGGTCGTGCCGTCGCTGCGGCGGCAATAATAGCGACCGTCACGGCCCGCATAGATCCGATCGTTGGCGCTCAGCCGGCGCTCGCGATAATAGCGGCCGTCCCGGTAATAATCGTCAGCATAATAAGCGCCGCCCGACGGGGGGCGATTGTAATCGTAGCGGTTATAGGTGCGCCAGTCGCGGTTGCGGGCCTGGGCCAGCTCGCGCTCGCATTCGCGGCGCTCGCGGCGATATTCGCGGCGGGTATCGGCATTGCGCAACTCGCGGTTGCACTCGCGCGCTTCGCGCCGCTCATTGGAGCCCTGGGTCGGGGCATAATAGCCCTGGGCCTGGGCCGGGGCCGCGAAGGCGATGGGCGCCGTAGTGGCGGCCATAGCGGCGGCTAGAATCATCGTTCTCATTATTGTCACTCCTGGAAGGCCCCCAATGTCGAGGGGGTCGGGCGATGAACGAAGGTCCGCCGCAGAGGTTTCGTGAACGCAACATAACCCGCTGTTCATGCCGGGTTTAGGGTCACGGCGGTGGACGAAAAAAGGGGCGCCCCGACGCCGGGACGCCTCTTCTTCCATCAGCCAATGCCTAGCGGCAGCGCAGATCGCCGCGATAGCGATCACGATCGACCGAACCGCCGACCGCCGCACCGAGCAGGATGCCGAGCAGGCTCGACCGGCCGCCATCGAGCGACTGGCCCATCAGCGCGCCTTGGTTGTCGCCGACGATCAGGCCTGTCGTGCCGTCGCTGCGGCGGCAATAATAGCGGCCGTCGCGGCCGGCATAGACGCGGTCGTTGCTGCTCAAGCGACGCTCGCGATAATAGCGGCCGTCGCGGTAGTAATCGTCGGCATAATAGGCGCCGGCGTTGGGTTCGTAGCGGTTGTAATCGTAGCGGTTGTAGGTCCGCCAGTCGCGGTTGCGGGCCTGGCGGATGTCGTGGCGGCAGTCGCGGGCCTCGCGATTATATTCCCGGCGGCTGTCGGCATTGCGCAGATCGTGTGCGCAATCGCGCTGCGCCGCCTGTTCCTGGCGGCCCTGGGCGGCGGCCGGCGCGGCGATCGCGAACGGCACGGCGCTCGCCGCCACGCAGGCGGCAAGGATCATTGTGCGCATCTTACTTCTCCTGTGGAGGGGGGCCCTGGGGGATAGGGGTCACAGTCTAAACGAAGCGCGGACCCGCAAGTTTCGTTTGCGCAACATTGGGGCCGGCCCAAATGAGCGCTCCGTCGGCATCACCGCGTCCGCTCCCCATTCGAACCCTCAATCCGCGCAGGCGACCTCCATGTCGCGTTCGTGCTGGCTGTCGGGTTCGCCCGAGGCGTGGCCCGCGTCGGCGCCGATCTCGGTGACGATCTCGAAGCCGCGCATCAAGGTGCGGTGGACCGGGCATTTGTCGGCGATCTCGATCAATTTCGCCTGCTCCTCGACGCTGGTCTCGCCCTCGACGCGGATGACGCGGGTGAACAGGTCGCGCGGCGGCGCGCCGCCGGCGATGCCGGGGACGATGCTGTGGGCGGCCTCGACGCTGAACGGCGGCAGCGCCCAGCCCTTGCGCTCGGCGTAGAGCCTGAGGGTCATCGCCGTGCAGGCGGCGAGCGCGGCGGAGAGCAATTCGTAGGGCGTCGGCCCGGCGCCCAGGCCGCCGACCTCGACCGGCTCGTCGGCCAGGATCGTCCCGCCGCGAAGCGCGATCTCGGCCTGGTACTTGCCCCTGCCGGTCGGCCGCGCGGTGACCGCGCTGTTCGATATCCTGGTCTGTTGAAGCGCCATGGGAAGCCTCCTGCCGCCCCCATAGGCCAAGTGCCCGGCCGGCGTAAGGGCCGGTTCGTCGCAACCGACTTGCATTTGGGATATGATGTTATATTATTACGTTTCGGGCGCACGCGAAGGAAGACCCATTACCGGATTCTAAATATTTGGACTCGATAATTGTTCGTTACGCTAACGAATGTCTCGTCGGGTCCTCCAGGAAAGGAGAGAAGGCCATGACCCGATCCGACCGCCTGCAAGGCCCCGGCCTCCGCCTTCCCCGCTCCGGCCCGCGCGCTAAGCGCACCAGCTTCTACGTGCCGCAAGGCAATTATGCGCCGATCGCGCAGATCAACACTACGCCGCTGGTCGACGTCATGCTCGTCCTACTGATCATGTTCATCATGATCATCCCGGTGATGAGCCACAAGGTGCCGCTCGACCTGCCCGGCGCCCCGCCGCTGACGCCGCAGAC
>DATDAU010000044.1:0-9951 GCA_036525215.1 Allosphingosinicella sp. | reverse complement strand
CCCCTCATCGATGTACGTTACTGCGCTCCCGACCAGGCCGAGTTCCGGGTCCGCGCGCAGCGCTTCGACCAGCCGTCCGATACGGGCCGGCTCCGCAACATCGTCGGAATCGAGTCGGGCGATGATCGCGGCCCGCGCGGCGTCGATGCCGCGATTGGCCGAGACGGCGGTGCCGACATTCTGCACATTGCGAAGCACCCTGATGCGGGAATCGAGCGCGGCCAGCCCGGCGACGAAATCGGGATCGTCGCAGCAATCGTCGACGATGATCAACTCGAAATCCTCGAAGTCCTGGCGGAGCAGGCTGTCGACCGCCTCGCGGACGAATCGGCGATCGTTGTAGACGGTCATGACGACCGAGCAGGCCGGCGCGGAAGCGTCGCCGTCGCCACTTCTTGTCGAGACGATCGCACGCGGTTGGAAGACGCTGGGCCCTGGTCCCGTAGGCGTCGGCGGCCCCTTACTCACGACCAAAGCGCCGCATCATCCCTGCTCTCCCTTGGAAATGAGCGTCGCGCAGCAGTGAAAGCGCGTCAAGCGGGCGGGTCCTTTGGCCCTTGCCTTGCGCGCGCATCGTGGGCCACCCTGACGACAGTTTTCGACAGGGTGATATCGATGGCAAAATTCAGTACGAAGCTCCTCCCCATCCTCGCCTGCCTGCTCGCCGCCCTTCCCGGCGCCGCGCAGCCGCAACAGCAGGTCGCACCGCCGCCCAATCCCCTGATCCGCGAGAACGCGCCGGTCATCGTGATCCAGCATGTCACCGTCATCGACGGCACCGGTGCCCCTGCCCGCGCCGGCCAGACCATCCTGATCGACCGTGGCCGGATCGCGGCGCTCGGGCCGGACGGCTCGGTCGCAATCCCCGCGGGCGCCCGCGCGATCGACGGCAGCGGCAAGACGATCATTCCGGGTTTGGTCGGCATGCACGAGCATATGTTCCGCCCGGCCTCGGCCGACGGGCCGTTCGTCGGCGTCCAGATGTTCGTTTCCTTCCCGCAGCTCTATCTCGCCAGCGGCGTGACCACGGCGCGGACGGCGGGGTCGGTCGATCCCTATGGCGACATCGGCATCAGGCGCGAGATCGAGGCGGGGCGGATGGTCGGGCCCGATCTCGATCTCACCACCCCATATCTGGAGGGTTCGCCGCCGGCCATTCCCCAGCTCTATCCGCTGAGCGACGCCGCCGACGCGCGGGCGCTGGTCCGCTACTGGCACGGACGCGGCTTCACCTCGGCCAAGGCCTATATGAACCTGTCGTCCGCCCAGCTCGGCGCCGCGATCGACGAAGCTCACCGGCTGGGGATGAAGATCACCGGCCATATCTGCTCGGTCGGCTATGAGGAGGCGATCCGCCTCGGCATCGACAATCTCGAGCATGGGCCGTTCGCCGCGCCCGACGGCGATCTCGACCCCGCCCGCGCGCCCGGCCTCTGCTCCCATGCCGGAGCCGAGGCGCCAATGGGCGCCGGCGCGGTGATGCGCGACGTCATCCTTCACGGCGAGGTCGATTCGCCGGCGGTGCAGCGGCTGATCCGCCTGCTCGTCCAGCGCCGGGTGGCGATCACTTCGACGCTGGCGGTGCTGGAGAATGGCGAGCGGCCCGACCTCGAAGCGATCCCGCATCTGCGCGAGCTGCTGCCGCCCGACATCTGGGCCTATCAGGTGCGTCGCCACGCCGAGGGGCGGCCGGCCGCGCGCTTCCTGACGATGCTGCTGCGCAAGGAGATGGCGTTCGAGCGCGCCTTCGTCGCCGCCGGCGGCCTGCTCACGGCCGGCGCCGACCCGACCGGCGACGGCCACGTCATCGCGGGGCTCGGCGACCAGCGCAACATCGAGTTGCTGGTCGAGGCCGGCTTCTCCATCCCCGAGGCGATCCGCATCGCCACCCTGAATGGCGCCACTTATCTGGGCCGGGCCGACCGGATCGGCAGCCTGGCGGTGGGCAAGAGGGCCGACATCGTCCTCCTCGACGGCGACCTCTCCCGCGACGTCCACGTCATCACCCGGCCGGTGATCGTGTTCAGGAACGGAGTGGGATATGACAGCGAGGCGATCTACCGGAGTTTGCGGGGGACGGTGGGACTGCATTGATTGCGGGAACAAGGGTGCAGGGGTAGAGTCGGGGGATCGGACGGAGGAAAGTTTCGATGACCTATGTCGACTGGCGCATGCGTGGGCCCGAGATCGCGAACTGCAATTGCAGTTGGGGCTGTCCCTGCCAATTCAACGCGCTGCCGACCAACGGCGATTGCCGGGCGATGACCGCGATGCGGATCGACGAAGGGCATTTCGGCGACGTCGACCTGTCGGGCCTGTCGTGGGTCGGCATGTTCGCCTGGCCGAAGGCGATCCACGAAGGCAACGGCGAAGCCTTCGTCGTGGTCGACGAGAAAGCGAGCGAGGAACAAAGGAACGCTATCCTCACCATCCTTTCCGGCCAGGAAACCGAGCCTGGCGCGACCATCTTCAACGTCTTCGCCACCGTCATCGACACGATGCACGAGCCGGCCTTCCTGCCGATCGACTTCGAAATCGACATCGAGAACAGGATTGGCCGGGTCGCGGTCGAGGGTGTGATCGAGACCCAGGTCTCGCCGATCCGCAATCCCGTCACCGGCGATGCACATCGCGCGCAGGTCACCTTGCCGAACGGCTTCGAGTACAAGACCGCCGAATATGCCAGCGGCGACACGGCAGCGTCCGGGCCGGTCAAGCTCGACTGGGCGTCGCGTCATTCGCACGTCGCGATGCTCGATCTGTCGACCCGCGGTGCCGCCTAGGCCGAAGCCCGAGCCCGAACCGGTTGCGGCCGGCCGGGCGCAGGGGGCCGGCCTCGCCACGCGGATCTTCTCCCACGACCAGTTGATCGTCGGCGGCGCCCTGGCCGCCGCGGCGGGACTTGCCTGGTGGTGGCTGATCCGCGCCGGCGCGGCGCCGATGCCGGAGATGGGCGGAGCGATGGCGGGGATGGCCGCGGATCCGGCGGTGTGGTCGGTCGCCTATCTCCTTTCCGCCTTCACCATGTGGGCGTTGATGATGGTGGCGATGATGCTTCCCTCGGCCGCGCCGATGATCCTGCTCTACGCGCGCTTTGCCAAGGGCGCCGGCCGCGGCCATGCCGACACCGCCGTGTTCGTGCTTTGCTATCTCGCCATCTGGACCGGTTTCTCGGCGGCCGCCGCGCTCGGCCAGGCGCTGCTCGTCGCCACCGGGCTGGTCTCCGGCATGGGCCTCGCCATTGGCCCGCGCGCGGTGGCCGGCGCCCTGTTGACGCTCGCCGGCCTGTGGCAACTGTCGCCGCTCAAGGACTCGTGCCTGGAAACCTGCCGGTCGCCCTTGTCCTTCATGCTGCGCCTGTGGCGGCCCGGCCCCAAAGGCGCGCTCCGCCTCGGCTTCGCCCACGGCCTCTACTGCCTCGGCTGCTGCTGGGCCTTGATGCTCCTGCTCTTCGTCGGCGGAGTAATGAACCTGGTCTGGATCGCCGGGCTGGCCGCCCTAGTGATGGCCGAGAAGCTCGCACCGGTCTCCCTGCGCAAGCCGCTCGCGGCGCTGCTGATCCTGGGCGGCATCGTCATGGTCTTGAGCATCTGGGCCTGATAGGGCGAAACCATCCCGAATTTGCCGGAGCCTCAGAGATGATCCCGCGCGTGCTGGTCGGAACGGCGAAGATCCCGGGCGGCGACGAATTGCGGCTGTTCCGGCGGGGCGAGGATCACATGATAGTCCTCGACCGCAACGAGCTGATGAACAGCCGGATGAGCGGATCGGAAGTGGCGCTCGCCACGATGACGCTGGAGCGGCTGGGCGGGCGGGCGGCGCCGCATGTCCTGATCGGCGGTTACGGCATGGGCTTCACCCTGCGTGCCGCGCTGTCGGGCCTCGGCAAGCAGGCCAGGGTGACGGTGGCCGAATTGGTGCCCGAGATCATCGACTGGGCGCGCGGGCCGATGGCGGAGCTCAGCGGCGCCTGCCTCGACGATCCCCGTGTCCGCCTGGCGATCGGCGACGTCGCCGCGCTGATCGGCGAGGCAAGGGCCGAATATGACGCGATCCTGCTCGACGTCGACAACGGCCCCGACGGGCTGACACGTGACGGCAATGACGGCCTCTACTTCCCCCGGGGCCTGGCCGCGGCGCGGTCGGCGCTGAAGGCCGGCGGAATCCTTGCGGTGTGGTCGGCGGCGCCGGACAAGGCCTTCGCGAAACGGATGGCAAATGCGGGCTTCACCGTCGAGGAAGTCGCCGTGCGCGCCCGCGCCAACGGCAAGGGCCCGCGGCATGTGATCTGGTTCGGGGTGAAACGCTAGGGAGCGAGGAATGGACTTCGACGACCAGCTCCGCCGCTATTTCGGGACCGCCGACCTCGCCACCCTGTCGCCCGACGGGCTGGCGGCGGGGGCGGAGCGGATGCGGGTCGATTTCGGCCTGGAGAAAGACCGCGCGCGTCGCTTCGCCTTGTGGGCGCTGATGCACATGCTCGGCGTCGCCCCCGATCTCGACGTCGCCTTCAAGGACGAAGCCGACCGCGAGGCCGCCCGCAACTTCATGGACTTGGCCACCAGGGCGGACGGGGGCTGAGCGGTGGCAAGGAACCGAAAAGCCGGCGTCGCGCTTGAAGGATTATGGACGAAGGCCCGAAACTGGACGCCGACCTCGAGCGCCTGAGCCTGGAGGAACTGGTGGCCGAGATGAAGCGGCTGCGCGCGGCCATCCGCGAGCACCGCGACAGCAGCGGCATGGCCCTGTGCTGGTATCATCCGGAGCTGTGGGGACTGCTGCCGGAAAATGTCGATCCCGACATCACCGTCCCCGAATGGCCGCAATTCCTTCGTGGCTGCGTTCACTACCGCCAAAGCCTCGACGCCGAGCGGCCCGACGCGCCGCGAACGACCGAGGAATATCAGGACGATTCGCCGGACGCGTAGCGAAGAGGCAACGCCTGTCCGACCTTCAACCGCACCCTTCCCCAACGACCGAACCAACCTTCCTTTCGGCCACGAGGTTTGACCCAAGGCCCGATCTGACGCACCTTCCCGGCCGCACATCCGGGGGGAATCGCCTTGCAGTACAGCCCTATTCTCGCGCCGGTCACGGCGCTCGTCGCCTGGACCCTGGTGATGCAGATCTGGATGTACGCAACGCGTTTCCCGGCGCTGCGGCGCAAGGGGATTAGCCTGAAGGGCCGGCGCGGGGGCCGGGGCGGGCAGCTCGACGGGGTGGTCGAGGACAAGGTCCAGTGGAAGGCGCACAATTACAACCACCTGCTCGAGCAGCCGACCCTGTTCTACGCCATCGCCCTGGTCCTCGCGATGGCCGGCGGCGGCAATGTGTGGATCAATGTCTGGCTGGCCTGGGGCTATGTGGCGTTGCGGATCCTCCACAGCCTGATCCAGGCCACGGTAAACGTCGTGCGCTGGCGGTTCCTGGTCTTCACCGCGGCGTCGCTCTGTCTGCTCGGGCTGACGGTGCACGCGGCCGGCCTGCTCCTGCATATTCACCTACATCACTAGACACGACGCACACCCTCCGTTGTGATTCGGGCCCGCACGACAGCCCGTCTCACGGCACAATTCGTCGTCAAAACGGTGCATTTCGTCGCTGGCGTACCAATTCGACGAATGGAATGCGGGCTTTGACGCATGTCCCGATCCTTTTCCGGCGGATCGATTAGCCGACCCTTCGAGACGTAGCCCCGGCGGCAATTTCGACGCCCGGACAACCGACGTCCCGAAGGAAAAGAAATGTCCGCTGTCAGGTCCTGGTTGTTGCGTACCAGTGTTTTCGCGGTCGCGATGAGCGCGTTCACGATCCAGTCGAGCGCCGCCGAGCATCCGGCACTGGCGAGCGACACGGTCGCCGCGCCGCTGCCCGCGCCGGTGAACATCGTTTCACCGCTGCTGCCCGAAACGGCCGCCCCAGCCGCCGCGCCGGCGCCGATCGCCACGCCCGTCGCCACGCCGGCTCCGGCAGCCGTTCCGGCCGCGATGGATCCCGCCGCGCTTCGTCCGGGCCATTATGTCTGGCAGCCCGAGCGGTCGCCGACCGGCCGGGTGGAGATCGTGGTCAGCATCCCGCAGCAGGTCGCTTATATCTATCGCGGCGGCACGCTGATCGGCCTCACCACGGTGTCGACCGGCCGTCCCGGCCATGCGACGCCGACCGGCCGCTACCCGATCATGGAGAAGCATCGCGAGCATTATTCGAACCTCTACAACAATGCTCCGATGCCCTTCATGCAGCGCCTGACCATGGGCGGGATCGCGCTCCATGCCGGCCAGATCCCGGGCCGCCCGGCCTCGCACGGCTGCGTCCGACTGCCGCTCGATTTCGCGCGGATCCTGTTCGGCGTGACCGAAAGAGGCACGACGGTGCACATTCTCGACCGGGCGCCGACCCCGGCCTCGGCCCTGGCCGTCGCCCGCGGCGAGCCGGTGCCGCTGACCCGCGGCAGCCTTGTCGTCGCCAGCGCCGATGGCGTCACCATCGGCAACGGCACCAACTGAGCCCCCTCTCCGCGCGAACGGCCTCCCCCGCCACGCACGGAGAACCCTGGAGGCGCGGCACCCCCGCCGCGCCTCCAATTTTTTGTGCGGAGACGCAGCGGGAAATGTCTCAGTTCCCACCTCGCAGCCGCCGCCGCAGCCGCGCCCACCAGCCTTCCCAGGGCGGCGCGACGCCATCCTCGATGATGTCGGTGTGGATCAGCCGGGTGAGGTCGTTGTCGTAGACAGCCGAGCGTGTCGGCACCCGGCTCGCCACGTCGCGCACCTGCTCGAGGAAACTCTCATAGGACGAGGCGACAACCGTGGGTTGGTCATAGTCGATGACGTCGCCCCACACGATCTTGCCGAATTGGTCGGAGCCGGGATCGGTGCCGATCGCAAGATATTCGTAATCGCCGCTGACCAGTTGAAAGATCGGCAGATATTTGTCCCAGAATGCGTGGATCCGGACCTTTTCTCTCTCATCCTCGGGATCGTCGGCGAACATCCGCTCGAACTCGTCCCAGGCAAAGCCGTCGGAACCCGCCGGTGTGCCGTAATCGGCGGCGGCCAGCAGCCAGCGCCCCTCGTCGTCGCTGACGCAACTCTCAATGCCGGTGAAGAAGGCCAGCGCGAGCGGCGGCAGATTGGGGTGGCGCGCTGCGACCGCGGCCGGCAGCGCCCGCGCCGTGGCCGCAGGCTCCACCTGCCAGCCGATGCCGCGTAGCGCCTCCACCACCTCCTCGATCAGTGGATCCATCGCGAGCCCTCCACCGTCAACTTCTACCAGAAACACTCGAGGCGGTCACCGCGCGCAGCGCTTGAAACACCCCGTCAGCTCGACATGCGTCGACCAGCGGAACTGGCCGACGGGCTTCACCCAGGCGAGCCGGTAGCCGCCGTCGATCAGCGTCCTGGCGTCGCGGGCGAAGGTGGCGGGGTTGCAAGAGACGTAGGCGATGCGTGGAAGCGTCGAGGCGGCGAGCAGGGCCACCTGTTCCCGGGCGCCGGCGCGGGGTGGATCGAGAACCAGGGCTTCGAAGCGGTTGAGCTCGCTGGTGTCGAGCGGGCGGCGGAACAGGTCGCGATGGTCGACGAACAGGCCCCGCCCCGCCGCCTTCAGCGCCAGCGCCGCGTCGCGCGCGCCCTCGGCAGCGTAGACCTTGCCGGTCAGCGCCAGCGCGAAGGTGCCGAGGCCGGCGAACAGGTCGGCGATCAGCCCCGCCTCGCCGACCGCCTCGCGTACCGCCGCGACCAGGGCCGCCTCGCCCTCCGCGGTCGCCTGGAGGAAGGCGCCGTGGGGCAAAGCGACCGGAACGCCGCTCAGCGAGACGGTGACCGGCTGCGGCTCCCAGACCGTCTGCGGACCCAAGCCGTCGTCGAGCGCCAGCCGCGCCAGGCCGTTCTCGGTGGCGAAGGCGGTCATCGCCTCGGCTTTCTCGAGCGTGTCGGCGGCGATCCCCTCGATGAGGAGGTCGACGCCCTGGTCGGCCAGGGTCATGATCACCGACGCGCGGGCGTTGAGCAGCCGCCGAAGCGGCGCGACCAGAGCGAACAATTCGGGGCGCAAAATGTGGCATTCGCGCATGTCGACAATGCGGTGGCTGGCCTCGGCGTTGAAGCCGATCGATCCACCCGCCGCCTTCAGCGCCGCCCGCCGCCGGCTCTTGGGCGGGGAGAGATGGGGCTCCAATATGTCGGGCGCGTCGATGCCCTGCGCGGCAAGGGCCGAGGCGATCCGGTCCTTGAGATAATCCGCATAGGCCGCGTCATCGACATGCTGGAGCTGGCAGCCGCCGCATTCGGGGAAGTGCCGGCAGGGCGGCGCCTGATGATGCGGCCCCGGCGTCACCGCGCCGGCGGCGTCGACCAGGTCGCCCGGCGCCGCCATCGCCACGAAGCGCCCGTCGGCCGTCACCCCCTCCCCCCGCGCAGCGAGGCGGAGAATCCTTTCGGACGCGGTCACAACACTCTGACGAGATCGTCGGCGATCAGGCCGGGGCCGACGACTTCGGCGGCGCGGCCGTGGCGCCAGACGGCGGCGATCGCGGCCTTGTAGGGGGTGCCGATCGCCGCCCGCATCGCCGCCACCACGCCGGTGAGGACGTCGCCGGTGCCGGCGCTGGCCAGCCAGGGCGAGGCCGGCGGCGCGATCACGGCGTGGCCGCTGGGCTCGGCGATCACTGTGTCGGATCCCTTGTAGACCACCACCGCCCGCGACGCGGCCGCGGCCGCCCGCGCCCGTTCGACCTTGCTGCCCCTGGCGTCCGGGAAAAGCCGCGCGAACTCGCCCTGGTGCGGGGTGAGGATCGGCATTTGTTTCAGCCCGAGGAGGCAATCGAGGCCCCTCGCCGCGACCAGGCTCAGCGCGTCGGCGTCGAGCACCAGAGGCCGGCCACAGGCGAGCGCGATATCGAGCAGCCGCTCGGCCGCCGCGCTTTTGCCCAGCCCCGGCCCAAGCGCCACCGCGCCGATCCGTTCGTCAGCAAGCAGGGTCTCGGCGTCGCCCGGCCCCTGGACCAGCGCCTGGGGCACGCCGGCGACGTGCGGGCCGATCAGGCGGACATAGCCGGCGCCCGATTCGAGCGCGGACCAGGCGGCGAGCGCGCTGGCGCCGGGCATCTCGCCGGCAAGGACGGCGACATAACCGCGGCTGTATTTGTGGTCGTCGGGCCCGGGATCGCCGAGCTCGGGCGGATAGACTTCGCTCAGCCGGCTGTGGGCGTGGATGCCGATGTCGGCGACCGCGATCCGGCCCATGTGCCGCGCCGCCGGCTGGAGCAGGTGCGACGGCTTCAGCGTCTGGAAGGTCACTGTGAGGTCGAAATCGGGGACGGGCGAGAGGATCGAGCCGTCGTCCGTCGCCGCCCCGCTCGGCAGGTCGATCGCGACCCGGACTTTGGCCTTGGCGGCGAGATTGTCGAGCCGCTGCGCCACCACCTGCTCGAGCGGGCGGGCCAAGCCAGTGCCGAACAAGGCGTCGATCAGCAGGGGCGCGGTCTTGGCCTCGGCGAGCCGCTCGACCTCGCCTTTCCAGGCGTCGCGCGCCTTCATCGCCGCCCGGCTCTTCGGCTCGCCCAAAGCCGCGACGCGAACCTTCGAGCCCCGGGCGCGCAATTCGCGGGCGATGACATAGCCGTCGCCGCCATTGTTGCCCGGCCCGCACAGGACCAAAGCCGGCAGCGGACCGGCGAAGCGCCAGATCGCCTCCGCCGCGGCCTTGCCGGCGCGCTCCATCAGTTCCTCGACCGGCGTACCGGCGGCGATCGCCGCTTCCTCGGCGGCGCGCATCTCGTCGGCGGTCAAAATGGTGCGGCCGATCATGGCCGGCGGACCGTGGCGGGCAGGCGGAAACGGTCGCCGCCGATCTCGACCTCGATCCGCCCGTCCTGCATCAAGGTGACGTGCGCCGCCGCGGCGCCGTCGGCGGCGACGACGCCGCGGCCGTCGTCGGTGCGGAGCTGGC
>DATDAU010000043.1:0-26291 GCA_036525215.1 Allosphingosinicella sp. | reverse complement strand
TCATCCGGCTTGCCTCAAGAGCGCTCTTTCTCCGCCTATCTAGGGAGCGCCCGATGATCCGCCAGTCCCTCATGCTCGCCCTTGCCGGCGCCGCCCTGTTCGCCGCCGGTCCGGCCTCCTCGGCGATGGAGCGCGGCGGCGGCGATCTGACCACGGACCAGCGCAATGCGCTCCAGGCCGCGATCGCTGCGCCGACCCGCACCGCGGCCAACACGCCGCGCGACCGTTATCGCCATCCTTTTGAAACGTTGAGCTTCTTCGGCGTCCGCCCTTCCGACACCGTGGTCGAAATCTGGCCGGGTGGCGGCTGGTACACCGAAATCCTCGCCCCCTATGTCGCCCGCGGCGGCGGCATTTATTACGCCGCGTCGATGGGCGAGCGCGGCAACGACAATGTCCGCCGGCTGAGGACCGCCAACCCCGAGCTGTACGGCGCTGCCCGCCTGTCGACTTTTCCGGTGTTCGACGGCGCGGGCGGCGGCGTTCCCCCCCGCAGCGCCGACGTGGTCCTCACCTTCCGCAACGTCCACAATTGGCGGATGGGCTATCAGCGCGACGGCCGCGAGGATTACAGCGTCGCGGCCTTCCGCCAAATGTTCGCCATGCTGAAGCCCGGCGGTACGCTCGGCATCGTCGACCACCGGCTGCCCGAAAGCGCCAGCGACGAGCGCGAGCGGACCAGCGGTTACATGAAGGTCTCGACCATCCGCCGCCTCGCAGAAACCGCGGGCTTCCGCTTCGTCGCCGCCTCCGAGGTCAACGCCAATCCGCGCGACACGGCCGACTGGCCGCGGGGCGTATGGACGCTGCCCCCGTCGCTGCGACTCGGCGACCAGGACCGCGACCGCTATCTCGCCATCGGCGAAAGCGACCGCATGACCCTTCGTTTCGTGAAACCGGCGTCGGCGCGCCAGCGCTAGTCGGGACTTATTCGCTGAGCCGGTCGAGCTGCTTCTGGAGCTCGGCGAGCTGAGCCTTGAGACCGGCGAGCTCGGACTTGTTGTCGTCGCCGCCGGACAGCTTGGCCACCGCTCCCGGCTTGCCGCCGCCGGCCGCAGCGGCGGTGAACATTTCCATGTTGCGGCGGGCGATCTCGGCGAAGGGATTGGCGGCGATGGCGCCGGCGACCGCCTCGCGCATCTGGCTCTGGTTGCGCTGCAGCGCGTCGAGGGAGGCCTCCAGATATTGCGGCACCACCGACTGCATCTGGTCGCCGTACATGGAGATGAGCTGCCTCAGGAAATTGACCGGCAGCATGGTCGATCCACGCGCTTCCTCATCCATGATGATCTGGGTCAGGACCGATCGGGTGATGTCCTCGCCGCTCTTGGCGTCGACGACCTGGAACTCCCGCTTCTGCCGCACCATCTCGGCGAGACGCTCCAGCGTGATATAGGACGAGCTTTCGGTATCGTAGAGACGCCGGTTCGCATATTTCTTGATAATGACCACATCATCCTCGGAACGGGACGCCGCCATTTTGAGCTCCTCGAAAACAGTGGACACGGCTCTAGCACCAAGAATTGCGGCACTGCAACAACGGCCGCGACCCCTCCCTCTGTTCCTCGAATTGCTGCGCAGCGAAACCGCAACAAAACCGGCGCGGATGCAGGCGGCCCTGACCGGCCTCAGGCGCTACCAAGAGGCGGAACGGGCGCCGCCGCCCGAGCCGATGCCGGCGGTCGCGGCGGCGCACGGCGCGTCGGTCCGCGACTATGGCGGCGCCGGCTCCCCGGTCCTGTTCGTGCCGTCGCTGATCAATCCGCCGAACGTGCTCGACATGGGCGATCGCTCGCTGTTGCGCTGGCTGGCCGGCCGCGGCCAGCGCGTCCTGCTGCTGGACTGGGGCTGGCCGGGCCCCGACCGGAGTTCCCTGTCGGTTGCCGGACATGTCGAACAAGTGCTGCTGCCCCTGATCGAAGCGCTCGGCGAGAAGGTGATCCTGGCCGGCTATTGCCTGGGCGGAACGATGGCGCTGGCCGCCGCCCAGTTGGGACCGGTCCGGGCGGTGGCTGCGATCGCGGCGCCGTGGCATTTCAACGGCTTCCCTGACGAGGCGCGAGAGAAGCTCGCCCGGCTCTGGGCCGATTCCCAGCCGACGGTGGAAGCGCTCGGCCTGCTGCCGATGGAGGTGCTGCAATGCGCCTTCTGGAATCTCGACCCGGGCCGCACCGTCGCCAAGTTCGAGGCATTCGCCGGCCTCGAAGGCGCGGAAGCGCGAACCTTCGTCCAGCTCGAAGACTGGGCCAATGACGGACCGCCGGTGCCGCGCGCGGCGGCGCGGGAGATGTTCGAGGATCTGTTCGGCGCCGATGCAACCGGGACCGGAAAATGGCAGGTGGGCGGCCGGACGATCGATCCGGCCTCTTTGTCGGTGCCGATGCTCAATGTGGTATCCACCACCGACCGGATCGTCCCTCACGCCACCGCCGCGCATGCTGGCGAGCGGCTCGATCTCGGCCTCGGCCATGTCGGCATGATCGTCGGCGGCCGCGCCCGCGAGACGATGTGGCAGCCGCTGGCGGCCTGGCTTTCCCGCAGTGCAGCAAAATGCTAGGGGCCGGCCATCCCTGAAAACGGAGAATCGATTCTCATGACCGACGTCGTCATCACCGCCGCCAAGCGCACCCCGGTCGGCTCGTTCCTCGGCGCCTTCGCCGCCACCCCCGCCCATGAGCTCGGCCGCGTCGCCATCGAGGCGGCGCTCGCCCAGGCCGGCGTCGACGCCGCTGACGTGTCGGAAGTGATCCTCGGCCAGGTGCTGACCGCCGGTCAAGGCCAGAATCCGGCCCGCCAGGCCTCGATGGCCGCGGGCATCCCCAAGGAGACCCCCGCCTGGGGCGTCAACCAGGTCTGCGGCTCCGGCCTGCGCGCTGTCGCCCTCGCCAGCCAGGCGATTCAGACCGGAGACGCCGTTGTCGTCGTCGCCGGCGGCCAGGAGAATATGAGCCTTTCGACCCATGCCCAGCAATTGCGCGGCGGCACCAAGATGGGCTCGGTCGAGCTGGTCGACACGATGATCAAGGACGGCCTCACCGACGTCTTCAACAATTACCATATGGGCATCACTGCCGAGAATCTGGCCGAGCAATACCAGATCACGCGCGACGACCAGGATGCCTTCGCCACCGCCTCACAGAACAAGGCCTCGGCCGCCCGCGCCGCCGGCCGCTTCAAGGACGAGATCGCGCCGGTCACACTCAAGACCCGCAAGGGCGAGACCGTGGTCGAGGACGACGAATATATCCGCGACGGCGTCGAACAGTCCGGCCTCGCCGGCCTCAAGCCCGCCTTCAAGAAGGAAGGCACGGTCACCGCCGCCAACGCCTCGGGCCTCAACGACGGCGCCGCCGCTCTGGTTCTGATGAGCCGCGAGGAAGCCGAGCGTCGCGGATCGACGATCCTCGCCCGCGTCGCCAGCTGGGCTTCGGCCGGCGTCGATCCCTCAATCATGGGCATCGGCCCGGTGCCGGCGTCGAAGAAGGCGCTGGAGAAAGCCGGCTGGACGATCGCCGACCTCGACCTGATCGAGGCCAACGAGGCCTTCGCCGCACAGGCGCTGGCGGTCGGCAAGGAGCTCGGCTGGGACGCCGACAAGGTCAACGTCAACGGAGGCGCCATCGCCATCGGCCACCCGATCGGCGCCTCGGGCGCGCGCGTTCTTACCACGCTGATCTACGAGATGCAGAAGCGCGACGCCAAGAAGGGCCTTGCAACCTTGTGCATCGGCGGCGGCATGGGCATCGCGGTCTGCCTCGAGCGGGACTGACCCCGCCTTTGGCCGAAATGCTCACCGGCTGCGCGATCCTCTTCGCGATCGTGCTCGGGGTGAACCTGCTGCCGGCCTTCGGACCGCCGACCTGGTCGGTGATCGTGCTGTACGGGCTCAACAGCCAATTACCCTGGCCGGTGCTGGTGCTCACCGCTGCGCTCGCCGCGGCGCTGGGGCGGTTCCTGCTCGCCCACGCCTTCCGGCTGCTCGCCGGGCGGCTGTCGGCGAAGACCAGGTCCAATCTTAAAGCAGCGCGGGCAGCGCTCGAGAAGAACCGACGCAACGCCATCCTGGCGCTCGGCCTGTTCGCGCTTTCGCCACTGCCATCGGCTCAATTGTTCGAGGCGGCGGGGCTGGCCGGGGTCCGCCTGTTCGGCTTCACCGCCGCCTTCTTCGCCGGCCGGCTCGTCTCCTATTCCATCTATGCCTTCACCGCCCACGAGATCGGCCGATCGAGCCTGGGCGACGCCTTTCGCGAATCGCTAACCAGCCCGGTCGGCCTGGCCATCCAGGTGGCGATGATCGCCCTGCTCGTCGCCTTCGCCCGGATCGACTGGGCGAAAAGGCTAGGCGGCCGGGATTGAGAGCAAGGACTTTTGAAACTTCCGGTCGATAAATCTCGCCTTGCGGGCGCGACCGGGAGTGTTCAGGTTCGGCGCCCGGGGGAGAGCTTATGATCGCGATGATCTGGCGCTACGAGGTTCTGGAAGAGGCGCGGCCCGCGTTCGAGGCGACCTACGGGCCGACCGGCGCCTGGGCGCAATTGTTCAACCGCGCCGACGGCTTTCGCGGCACCGAATTGCTGCGCGCCGGCGACGGCTCCTACCTCACCCTCGATGTCTGGCGTTCGCGCGAGGATTTCGACGCCTTCCTCGAAGCCCACCGCGCCGATTACGAAGCGCTCGACCGCAGCACCGAAGCCTGGACCAGCGCCGAGCACCGCATCGGCGACTATGAAGTGATGGAATAGCGGCCGAAGGCCGCCCTAGATCCAGCTTCGCCTGAACCGCGAGCCGAGGGTGGTCAGCAATTCATATTGGCTGATCCCCGACTGGGCGGCGGCGGCCGGCAAATCATAATCGATCTCGACCCAGTCGCCTTCGGCGAGGCCCGGCGCGTCGTCGACGGCGATCGCGGTGAGGTCCATCGACACCCGCCCGATCACCGGCACATATTTCTTGCCGATTCGGGCCCTGCCCATCGAAGAGAAGCCGCACAG
This sequence comes from Allosphingosinicella sp., assembly GCA_036525215.1. Classification (GTDB taxonomy): domain Bacteria; phylum Pseudomonadota; class Alphaproteobacteria; order Sphingomonadales; family Sphingomonadaceae; genus Allosphingosinicella. The sequence goes on along the minus strand of DATDAU010000043.1, from coordinate 21,300 downwards.
ATAGCCGTCGGCATAGCCGATGTTGAGGATGGCGAGCTCCCGCGGCCGATCGGCGGCATAGGTGCCGCCATAGCCGACCCGATCGCCGGCCTCGACCCTGCGCCTCTGGAGGATCTGGGTCTCGACCCGCGCGACCTGGCGGATCTGGCCCTTCGCCTCCTTGCGCGGCACGCCACCGTAGAGGGCCAGGCCGGGCCGGGTCAGGCCGAAGGCATAATCCTTGCCGAGGCAGATGCCGGCGCTGTTGGCGAGGCTGAGCCGACGGGCGCGGATCTTGCCGGCAACGGAGGTGAAGGCTTCGAGCTGGGCGGCATTGGCCGGTGATTCCTCGTCGGCGCAGGCGAGGTGGCTCATCAACGTCTCAATCCTGAGCCCGTCGAGCAGGCCCGAGGCGGCCTCTTGCGGCTTGAGGCCCAGCCGGTTGATGCCGGTGTCGATCATCACGTCGCAGGGGCGCCCGGTCTCGCGCCAGCGCGCCACCTGCTCGGCGCTGTTCAGCACCGGCCGCGCCGGAGACTTCACCGCCACCGCCATGTCGGCGGCGAGCACGCCGTGCAGCACCGAGAGCTCGAGGTCGCCCGGCCACGGCATCAGCGCCCGCGCCTCGGCCCAGGTGGCGACGAAGAAATCGCGACAGCCGGCATGCTGGAGCCGCTTCACCGCCTCGCGCGCGCCGAGACCATAGGCGTCGGCCTTGACCGCCGCGCCGCAGGCCGCGCCGCCGCTGCGGTGGGCGAGCCAGTGCCAGTTGGAAACGAGCGCGTCGCCGTCGAGGCGGAGGCGCATGGGGACATGAACCATGAGACGGCCCTTACCCGGCGCCCGGGCTTAGTCCAACCTCTTGCCGGAGGTCTCCGGCAGCCAGAACAGGGTTACGACCAGTGCCATCGCCACCACCGCGATCGTGTACCAGAGGCCCGAAAAGGGATCGCCGGTCCGGACCACGATATAGCGGCTGATGAAGGGCAGGAATCCGCCAAAATAGCCGGTGCCGATATGATAGGGCACCGACAGCGAGGTGTAGCGCACCCGGGCCGGGAACAATTCGACGAGCAAGGCGGCGACCGGGCCATAGGTCATGCCCGACAGGAAGCCGATGACGATGATCGCCAGCACGACCTGGATCGCGCTGGACAAGGGCGGCACCTGCTTTTCCAGCCGGTAGCCGGCGCCCTGCAGGGCCGGCTCGAGCGCCGCCGGATCCTCGGCGTTGACGATCGCCGAGCCGATCCGCACCTGGTAGGTGTCGCCGCGCCAGCCCGGCGCCGGCACCAGCGAGTAGGCGATGTCGCGCCGGGTGAGGGCGTCGAGCGCCCGGGCGCAGGGCGTGGCCTGGGGCCCGCTGGCGAAGGCATTATAGTCGCAATTGGTCCCCTGCACCGTCACCGGGCTGCGCTGCATCGCCTGCGCCAGTTCGGGATTGGCGGCGGACGCCATCCAGTGGAACAGCGGAAACATCAGGATGATGGTGAGGACGTAGCCGACGACGATTGGGGTCTTGCGACCGATCCGGTCGGAGAGCCAGCCGAACAGGATGAACCAGAACATGCTGACCAAGGCGGCGATGCCGATCATCAGCAAAGCGGACGTGTCGTCGATCCGCAGCGAATTCTGGAGGAAGTAGAGCGCCTGGAACTGGGCGGTATACCAGATCACGGTAAGGCCGGCGGCGATGCCGAACAGGGCGACCAGGATCAGCTTGGTCCGGTGCCAGGTGCGGAAGCTCTCGCGTAACGGCTTGGGAGAGAGGTCGCCGGCGTCCTTCATCGCCTGGAAGACCGGGCTCTCGCGCAACTTCAGCCGTATCCAGAGCGAAATGACGAGCAGAACGATGGAAAGCAGGAAGGGAACGCGCCACGCCCAGGAGCTGCGCGCCGATTCGCTGAGCAAAGCATTGGAGGCGAGAACCACGGCGATGCTCAGCACCAGACCGCCGATCACGCCGGCCTGGATGAAGCTGGTGTAGAAGCCGCGCTTGTTGCTCGGCGCATGCTCGGCGACATAGATGGCCGCGCCGCCATATTCGCCGCCCAGCGCCAGGCCCTGGAGCAGCCGGCAGGTGACCAGCAGGATCGGCGCGGCGAGGCCGATCTGGGCATAGGTCGGCAGCAGGCCGACCGCCGCGGTGGCGACGCCCATCAGGGTGATGGTGACGAGGAAGGTGTATTTCCGTCCCAATCGGTCGCCGAGGATGCCGAACAGGACCGCCCCGAGGGGCCGGACGCCGAAGCCGGCGCCGAAAGTCGCGAGGGTGAGGAGCAGCGCCGCGGTGGGATTGGTGCTCGGGAAGAAATTGGCGGCGATAACCGGCGCCAGCGTCCCGTAGATGAAGAAATCATACCATTCGAAGACGGTGCCCAGAGTCGAGGCGACGATCACCAGCCGGTCGCGCTTGGCGTCGACCACATATTCCCTGCCGGCCGGCTCAACCGCCGCGCCGGCCCCTTCGACAGCCGTTTCGCTCATCCCGATATCCCCCTCTTCTCGAGGAAGACTAGGCCGGGCGCCGAGCAGCGGCAAGCGGCCCGCGCGTCAATCCTCGTCGAGCGCCGCCGCCGCCTTCTCCCAGTTGCGTCCGTCGAACGGAGTCGCGTGGACGACCAGGCTGGCGATCGAATCGAGCGCGTTCAGGTTGACGCTCCAAGCTTCGGGGTGCGAGCGCGGCTGGTAGAAGCTCTTGATGCCGCAGGTCGCGCAGAACAGGTGGTTCGCCGCGCCGGTGCCGAAGCGATAGGAGGTCAGCGCGCCTTCGCCCGAAACCAGGGTGAAATTCCCGTGCGGCACGATCAGGTGGCGAAAGCCGGTGGCCGCGCAGATCGAGCAATTGCAGTCGAGAATCTCGACCTCGGACGGCACCTGCGCCTCGAACCGGACCGCGCCGCAATGGCATCCACCCTGGATCTTCATCCTCCTCCTGTCGCTCGCTTGCCTTGCTGGCGCAAGTCCGGCCAATGAGGCGGCGTGACAATTCAGCATTGCTTCCCGCCCGTGGTGACGCCCGACACCAGGCTGCTCGTGCTCGGCAGCCTGCCCGGCGCGGTGTCGCTGGCGGCGGGACGCTATTATGCCCATCCCCGGAACCAGTTCTGGCGGCTGATCGGCGCCGTGATCGGGCGCGACGTCGCCGCTCTCGACTATGACGCCCGGCTGGAAGCCCTTGCCTCGGCGGGCGTCGGCCTGTGGGACACCGTGGCGGCGGCCACCCGCAAGGGCAGCCTCGACACCGATATCCGCCTTCACGAAGCGAGCGATCTCGCCGCCCTCGCCTCCTCGCTGCGGCGGCTTCGCGCGATCGGTTTCAACGGCGGCAAGTCCTCGGCGATCGGCCGCCGCCAGCTCGGACCGGTCCAAGACCTGGCGCTGATCGACCTGCCGTCGAGCAGCCCGGCCTATACCCTGGCCTTCGAGAAGAAGCGCGAAGCCTGGCTCGCTTTGCGGCCCTATCTGGAAGCGCAATAGGAAAGGATCGCCGGCGCATATTCGGGCCGGGCGATCAACAAGTCGGGCATGCACGTATCGGCCTGGTTGTAGACCAGCGGGCTGCCGTCGATCCGGCTCGCGTGGAGGCCTGCCGCCAGCGCGACGGCGGCGGGCGCGCAATTGTCCCATTCGTGCTGGCCGCCGGAATGAAGGTAGATATCGGCCTCGCCGGCGACCACCGCCATCGCCTTGGCGCCCGCCGAGCCCATCGCGACGAGATCGGCGCCAAGCAGGTCGGCGACGGCCTCGGTCTCCGGCGGCGGCCGCGTCCGGCTGACCAGCATGATCGGCCGCACCCGATCGGGCGCCGGCGGCAGCCGGACCCGGCCGCTGCGAAACAGTCTCCCGTGCGCCGGGATGGCGACCGCGCCGATGGCGGGCACGCCGTCGATCGCCAAAGCGACATGGACCGCCCAGTCGTCCCGCCCCTCGGCATATTCGCGGGTGCCGTCGAGCGGGTCGATGATCCACACCCGCTCGCATTGGAGACGCTTCAGAAGATCGGGGCTTTCCTCGGACAGGATCGCATCGTCCGGGCGGGCCTCGGCCAGGCTGTCGATCAGCCAGGCATTGGCCGCTTTGTCGCCGGCGATGCCGAGCCCGTTGGCGCCGCCCGCGGCGCCGCGAAGTTCCAAAAGGAGCCGCCCAGCCTCCTCGGCGAGCCGCGCGGCCAGCTCTTCGTCGCTGAGATCCTTCATTCTTCCCCCATGCCGAACGCTGATGCCCGCCCGCAGGCCCATGCACAAGATGCTGGTAATCTCGGTTAACGGCTTGTTTACCATGACCGTATAATCACGGTGTCCGCGGGAGTTTTTCCCGGGGGGACGTACCATGATCTTCTTCGTGACGGCACTTCTGGCAGGCGCGACCGTGCTGCCGCAGATCGACCGGCAAGCGCTGGAGCTCCAGTCCCGCGCCGAAGCCCTTCAACCGCGCGCCGCCCGTCCGGCGGCCAAGCCGATGCCACGGCCGGCCCAGCGCCCAATGGTGCGCCGCGCCGCGGCCGGCAATCCGCTCGACCTGTCGCAGATCACCACCATCTGCCGGGCCGCGGGCGGCCAGGCCGATCCGGCCGGCTTCCTCGCCACGCTATCCACTGCTTATTCGCTATCGAACGACGACAGCGTCGCGCTTCGCTCCAGCTGCGCCGCCTATCTGGCGGGCCGGGCCGACGCGCGCCGCGCCCGCTAAACAGTCCACATTGTCCTGAGGCCCACGCCCGCCCCGCTCGATGCGGTGCGGGCGTGACCCGTTGAGTGGGATCGGCTAGCGGCCCCCTTGTGGAACGCGCGGACTTTCTGATCATCGGCGGCGGCGTCGCCGGCCTTTCGGCCGCGGCCCGCCTTGCCCGGCACGGACGGGTTGTCCTGCTCGAGGCGGAGGAGGCTCTGGGCTATCACAGCTCTGGCCGAAGCGTCTCATTCAGTCATTACGGCATCGGCAATGCAGCCGTGCGCGGCCTGACCAATTGGAGCCGCCCCTTCTTCGAAGCGCCGCCCGAGGGGTTCAGCCCGGTCCCGCTCGCCCGAACCTATCCGTCCCTCTATTTCGCCTGGCCCGACGCGTTGCCGGCGCTCGAGGATCTGCATCGCGCCATGGCCGCGTTCACCGACGCGATCCGCGAGGTCGATGCCGCGGCGATGGCGGCGCTCTGCCCGCCGCTCCGGACCGGCGACCGGACCGCGGTTCGCGGTTTGCTCGACCCGACCGGCCTCAAGCTCGACGCCGACGCCTTCCTCCAGTCGCTCGCCCGCCAGCTCCGCGCCGCCGGCGGCGAGATCCGTTCCGGCTGGCGGGTGACGGCGGTCGACCGCAAGGGCGAGGACTGGGTGGTCCATTCCGCCGCCGGCGCGGTTTCGGCGCCGGTGCTGATCAACGCCGCCGGCGCTTGGGCCGACGCCTTCGCCGCTTTGGCCGGAGTCGCCCCGTTGGGCCTCCAGCCCAAAAGGCGCACGATCATCGCCGTCGATCCGCCAGCCGGCGCCGATCCGTCCAACTGGCCCTTTGCCCACAGCGTCGCCGGCGATTTCTACATGCTTCCCGAGGCGGGACGAATTCTGGTCTCGCCGGTGGACGAGATCGATGACGTGGCCGGCGACGCCCAGCCCGAGGATTACGACATCGCCTTCGCCGCCGACCGGCTCGAACATTATACCGACATCGAGGTCGCCCGGATCGCTCACCGCTGGGCCGGCCTTCGCACCTTCACCCCGGGCCGGGTTCCGGTCGCCGGCTATGCGGTGGACGCGCCAGGATTCTTCTGGCTGGTCGGCCAGGGCGGCTACGGCTTCCAGACCGCGCCCGCCATGGCCGCGATCGCCGAATCCCTGATCGCCGAGCTGGACTGGCCGGAAGGTCTCGCCGAACTCGGCGTCGGCCCGGATCGCATTCTACCCGCTTGAACATTCCCGCAAAATCATGTGCTAGGACATCAATGACCGCTGAACTTGCAGCTGAGGGCGAAGCGCCGGCGCAACCGCCTCTGTCGCGGGTCCGCATGGTCAAGCGCGCCATCAAGCTCGCCGCTCTCGTTTTCTTGCTGATCATATTGTGGCTGACCATCACCGCGCCTTTGTCGCGCTCGCTGGGGCCGATCGCGGCGCCGAGCCTCACCATCCTTTCGGCCGAGGGCGAACCGATCGCGCGGCGCGGATCGATCATCGGCGCGCCGGTCTCGGTCGCCGATTTGCCGCCCCATGTCGGCCAGGCCTTCGTCGCCATCGAGGACCGGCGCTTCTTCCACCATAGCGGCCTCGATCCCTGGGGCATGTCCCGCGCGATGTTGCGGAACCTCCAGGCCGGCCGCGTTCGCGAGGGGGGCAGCACGATCACCCAGCAGCTCGCCAAGACCAGCTTCCTCAGCCCCGATCGCACCGTCACCCGCAAGGCGCAGGAGGCGCTGATCGCCTTGTGGCTGGAGGCGCGGCTGTCGAAGACCGAAATCCTCAGCCGATACCTCTCCAACGTCTATTTCGGCGACAACGTCTACGGGCTGCGCGCCGCCGCCCGCCATTATTTCAACGTCGAGCCGCAGGACCTGACGCTTGCCCAGTCGGCGATGCTGGCCGGCGTAGTCAATGCGCCGAGCCGGCTGGCGCCGACCACCAATCTCCAGGCGGCGCGGACTCGGGCGCGGCTGGTTCTCGAGCGCATGGCGGAGATCGGCTATATCACGCAGGCCCAGGCGCGAGTGGCGCGGACGGCGCGGGTCCGCCAAGGCCGCCGCGACGACGTTCCGACCGGCACCTATTTCGCCGACTGGGTCCTGCCCCAGGCCAGCGACCTAGCCGACGATGGCTATGGCCAGCGCTTCGTCCAGACTACGCTGGAGGGCGACCTCCAGCGGATGGCGGTGCGCGCCGTCCGCCGTGCCGGGCTCGGCCGGTCGCAGGCGGCTCTGATCGCGATGCGGCTGGACGGACGGGTGGTGGCGATGGTCGGCGGCAAGGATTATGCACAAAGCCCCTATAACCGCGCGACCATGGCGCGGCGCCAGCCGGGGTCCGCGTTCAAGCTCTTCGTCTATCTCGCCGCCTTCCGCGCCGGGCTGACACCGGACACGCCGGTCAACGACGTGCCGATCAACCTGGCGGGCTGGCAGCCGCGCAATTACGGCGATTCCTATCGCGGCCAGATCAGCCTGCGCGACGCCGTCACCTTCTCCAGCAACAGCGTGGCGGTGCAGATTTCCGAACGGGTCGGCCGCGACAATGTGATCCGCGCCGCCCGCGACCTCGGCGTCACCAGCACCTTGCGGCCGGCGCCGAGCCTGCCGCTCGGGGTCAACGGGATGACCCTGATGGAATTGACGGCCGCTTATGCTGCGGTCGCCTCGGGCCGCTATCCGATCCACCCCCACGGACTGCCGCCGCAGGAAAGCGCCTGGTTCGGCCGGCCGGCCGACGCGCCCGGTGCCAACCGCGACCGCGCCTTCCCGATGCTGCGCGATGTCCTCTATTCGGTGGTCCAGCGCGGCACCGGACGCGCCGCCTCGCTGTCGGTGCCGACCTTCGGCAAGACCGGCACCACCTCCGATTATCGCGACGCCCTATTCGTCGGCTTCGCCGGCGATCTGGTGGTCGGCGTCTGGGTCGGCAACGACAACAACACCCCCCTCCCAGGCACATCGGGCGGTGGACTGCCGGCGCGAATCTGGCGCAGCTTCATGGCCGAGGCGCTCCGGACCCAAAGCGCGCCGCCGCCGGCCGCTGTCCCCCTGTCGCGCGCCGACCGCGAGCCGGACGCCGGCAATGTCGTCGCCAACCAGATCGTCGAGCCGGCCACGGTCCCGGTCCCGGCCGATACGCCGCCGGTGCCGCAGCCGACGGCGCCCGACGCTGCGACCCTGCCCAGCCTTCCAAAGGCCGAACCGCAGACGCAGCCTCAACCGCGGTAAATCTCAGTCCAGGAAAAGCTCCGCCGCCGCTTCGACGATCGCGTCGACGTCGAGGCGGTAAGCGCGATAGAGGTCGGCAAGGTTACCGGTCTGGCCGAAGCACTCGATGCCGAGCGGGCTGACCCTGTGGCCGGCGACGCCGCCCAGCCAAGAGAGCGAGGCCGGCGCGCCGTCGATCAGGGTGACGAGCCCGGCTTCGCGCGACAGCGGCGCCAGCAATTGCTCGACATGGGAGAGGCCGGCCCTGTCGCCGCCCCAGCGGGCGCTGCGCCGCTCGCTCCAGCCGCGGTGGAGCAGATCGGGCGAGGTGATGGCGAGCAGGCCAAGGCCGGGCACGTCGTCCTTCAGCGCCTCCCAGGCGGCGACCGCCTCGGGCGCGATCGCGCCGGAATAGACCAGGGCCGCTTGTGCCCCCTCCCCCGGCGCGCGCAGCCAGTAGCCGCCGGCGAGCGCCCCCGCCTTCCAGCCGTCGTCGTCGCGTGCGACCTGATCGATGCTCCTTGTGGTGAGGCGCAGATAGACGCTTTCGCCGTCCGGCGCCTGCATCAGCCGGAAGCCTTCCTCCATCATCGCCGCCAGTTCGTCGACGAAAGCGGGCTCGTAATGCCTGAGGCCGGGCTGGCCCATGGCGATCAGCGGCGGATTGATCGACTGGTGGGCGCCGCCTTCCGGCCCCAGGGTCACCCCCGACGGCGTCGCCACCAGCATGAAGCGCGCATCCTGATAGCAGGCGTAGTTGAGCGCATCGAGGCCGCGGGCGATGAACGGGTCGTAGACGGTACCGATCGGGAAGAGCCGCGGCCCGAACAGGTCGCCGGCAAGACCGAGGGCCGCGAGCATCAGGAACAGATTGTTCTCGGCGATGCCGAGCTCGATATGCTGGCCCGCCTCATGGCCGCCCCATTTCTGGGCCGAGGGAATCTTGGCCGCGGCGAAGACGTCGGCCATGTCCTGGCGGCGGAACAGGCCGCGCTGGTTCACCCAGGCGCCGAGGTTGGTCGAGACGGTGACGTCGGGCGACGTGGTGACGATCCGGTCGGCGAGGTCGCCGCCCGCGCGGGAGAGGTCGAGCAGAATCCTGCCGAAGGCGGCCTGAGTCGATTGCTCGTCGCCGGTTGGCGGCATGATGTGCGGAACCTCGGCCACGTTCCACGGCCGCTCGCGCTTGGCGCGGGCGATGGCGGACGACTCGGCCAGCGCCCGCGCGGCTTCGGCGCTGTTGCCGCCGAGGCCCGCCCACGGCGCCCATTCCTCGCCCACCTCGATTCCCATCGACTGGCGCAGCGCGTCGATCTGGCCGGGGTTCATCAGTCCCGCATGGTTGTCCTTGTGGCCGGCAAAGGGGAGGCCAAAACCCTTGATCGTATAGGCGATGAACAAGGTAGGCACGTCGTCGCGGGCGGCGTCGAACGCCTCGACCAAAGCGGCCATGTCGTGGCCGCCGAGATTGGTCATCAAAGCGGCGAGCGCGTCGTCGTCGCGGGCGTCGAGGATCGGGTTGATCGCCTTGCCGAGGTCCTTCGTCAGCCGCTCGCGCCAGGCCGCGCCGCCCAGATAGGTGAGCGCGGCATAATCGGCATTGGGGCATTGATCGATCCAGCCGCGAAGCTTCTCGCCGCCCTTCTCGGCGAAGGCCGCTTCCTGCATCCGGCCATATTTGAGGGTGACCACGCGCCAGCCGCAGCTCACGAAAATCTCGTCGAAGCGGCTGAACATCCGGTCCGTGGTGGTCGCGTCGAGCGACTGGCGGTTATAGTCGACGATCCACCAGCAATTGCGGATGTCGTGCTTGGCCGCCTCGATCAGGCATTCGTAGATATTGCCCTCGTCCAGCTCGGCGTCGCCCATCAGCGCGACCATCCGGCCGGCCTCGGCCGGCGCCATCAGGCCATGGGCGATCAGATAATCCTGGATCAGGCTGGCGAAGGCGGTGATCGCCACGCCGAGGCCGACCGAGCCGGTCGAGAAATCGACCGGGATCTGGTCCTTGGTCCGGCTCGGATAGCTCTGCATGCCGCCATAGCCGCGGAAATTCTCCATCTGCGCGCGGCTTTGCGAGCCGAGCAGATAGTGGATGGCGTGGAGCACCGGCCCGGCATGGGGCTTCACCGCCACCTTGTCGTTCGGCCCGAGCGCGTGGAAATAGAGCGCGGCCATGATCGCCGTCATCGATGCGCAGGACGCTTGGTGGCCGCCCACCTTCAGCCCGTCGGCGCTGTCGCGCAGATGGTTGGCGTTGTGGATCGTCCAGGCCGACAGCCAGCGCAGCCGCTCGTCGAGCAGGCGCAGGGCGTCGAGATCGGGAGATTCGGTCTTCTTGAGCATCGGGGCCCTCTAGCGCCATTCCCGCCAAAGCGGGAATCCCTTTGAGCCGCGAGATGCGCAAATGCGAAGGGCGATACCCGCCGAACGTCAAGGCGCGCGATTCGCAAGAACGATCAACCCTGTGAGACCGACTGGCGCTTGCCGCGCCCACCTTGTCTGTGTATTGTCCAAATAACTCAGCAGGGGGCTTAGTGACTATCATGAAACAGTTTTTCTCACGCGGCGGTTCGATTCTCGCGATCGCCGGCGCTCTCGCGCTTGCCGCCCCGGTCCCCGCCGTCGCCCAGGACCGCCCCGCGGCGAGCCGGCCGATCGCGGTGCCGCCGCTCCAGTTCACGACCCGCACCCTGGCCAACGGCCTTCGCGTCTATGCCCTGCACGACCCGCGCACCGCCAATGTCTCGGTGCAGATGTGGTACGATGTCGGATCGAAGGACGATCCCGCCGGCCGCTCCGGCTTCGCCCATCTGTTCGAGCACATATTGAGCCGCGTCACCCGCAACATGGCGCCCGGGCAGATCAACCGGATGGTCGAGGAGGAATCGGGCGGCACCCGTAACGCCTCGACCGGCCCCGACCGCACTAATTATTACGAGACGGTTCCGGCCAGCCAGCTCGAGGCGATGCTGTGGGCGCATGCCGAGCGGATGGGCCGATCGGTGCTCGACCAGTCGGTGTTCGATGCCGAGCGCAGCATCGTCAAGGAGGAGATGCGCCTGCGCGTCCTCTCCCAGCCTTACGGCCGGCTGCAGCGCTATTATCTGTTCGACAACGCCTTCCAGACCCATCCCTACCGGCGCTCGGGGATCGGCACGATGGCGGACCTCGACATTGCGACGCTCGCCGAGGCCCGCGCCTTTCACGAGAATTTCTACCGGCCCGACAATGCGGTGCTGATCGTCGCCGGCAATTTCGATCCGCAGCAGCTCGATCGGCTGGTCGAGCGCCATCTTGGCGCACTGCCACGGCCGACCCGGCCGATTCTGCGTTTCCACGGGCAGGAGGCACCGCGCACCGCCCCGCTCAGCATCTCGGCCTACGGGCCGAACGTGCCCCTGCCCGCTGTCGTCTACGGCTGGCTGCGGCCCCGGCAGAACCATCCCGATTCGGCTACCTTCGCGGTGATCGAGCGTCTCCTTTCCGGCGGCCAGTCGTCGCGCCTCTATCGCTCGATGGTCTACGACCGCGCCCTGGCCCAGGGTGTCGCCGCGATCGACTACGGCCTCGAGGAAGCCGGCCTGTTCGCGATCCAGGCGATCGTCGCCGGCGGCAAGGACATCAACGAAGTGGAGAGCGCGCTCGCCGCCGAAGTCGCCCGGCTGCGCGACCAGCCGGTCAGCGCCGCCGAGCTCGAGGAAGCCCGGACCGAGATCGTCGCCGCCCGCCTGTTCGACCGGGAGACGCCGGAAGGGCGCGCCAACGAGGTCGGCAGCTCGATCGTCACCGCCAACGATCCGCGTTGGGGCGACCGGCTGCTGACGGCGGTGCAGCGCGTCACCGCGGCCGATGTGCAGCGGGTCGCGCGCCAATATCTGAGCGACGCGTCTCGGCTCTCGATCCGCTATCAGGACCAGGCGCAGCGGACCGGCGAGGCGGCGCCCGATCCGTCGGCCGTCCCCACCTTGGCCTCGCTCGGCCGGACGCTGCCGGCCGCGACCGCCGCCCCCAACCAGCTCGCCCCCGAAGGGGAGCGGGTCGCGCCGCCGCCGCCCGGCCCGGAGCGGCCGTTCGCCTCGCCGACCTTCGCCGAGCGCCGCCTTGCCAACGGCCTCAGGGTCGTGGTCGCCCGTTCGACCGACCTGCCGATTGCCAGCGCCTATCTGGTGTTCGGCGGCGGAAGCTCGGCCGATCCGGCGGCGCGGCCAGGCGTCGCCAGCATGATGACGACCCTGGTCGACAACGGCGCCGGCGGGATGACAGCGCCGGAGATCGCCGCGCGGATCGAATCGCTCGGCGCCGTTTCGGGCGCGTCCGCCAATGCCGACAGCACAATCGCCTTTGTCGCGGCGCCCACCGCCAATCTCGAGGCCGCCGGCTCGGTGCTCAGCCAGATCGTCCGCGCGCCGGCCTTCGCGCCGGAGGAGCTGGAACGTGAGCGCCGCCGTGCGATCGACCGGCTGCGGGTCAGCCTGCGCGACCCCGGCTTCGTCAACCAGTTGGCGGCGCAGCGCGCCATCTACGGCGCGGCGCCCTATGGCGCACCGGCCGGCGGCACACCCGCCTCGCTTGCCGCGATCAACCGCGAGGAAGTGGTGAACTACCACCGCAGCTGGTGGCGCCCCGACAATGCGACCCTGGTGATCTCGGGCGCGATCGACGCCGATGCCGGCTTCGCGCTGGCCGAGCGGCTGTTCGGCGCCTGGGTGGCGCCGGCCGAGGCGATGCCCGCTGTGCCGGCCAACCGCGCCGGCGCGGCCTCGGCGCCGAGGGTGATCGTGATCGACAATCCCGACGTCGACCAGGCGGCGGTTTCGGTGACGATGCGCGGAATTCCGCGCAACGACCCCGCTTTCTATCCGCTGTCCATCGCCAACAACGCGCTCGGCGGCGGCTCGACCGGGCGCCTGTTCCAGGAAGTGCGGGTAAGGCGGGCGCTGAGCTACGGCGCCTACAGCGCCTTCCAGACCAACCGAGACGAAGGCGTGCTCTTCGCCAACGCCCAGACCCGCAACGAGGCGGCCCCCGAAGTGGCCGAAGTTATGCTCGCCGAGATCCGCCGGCTTGCGTCCGAGCCGCTCAGCCCGGATGTGCTGCAGAAGCGCCGGACATTGCTGATCGGCGGCTTCGGCCGCCAGGTCGAGCGCACCCAGGGCGTCGGCCTGTTCCTCGCCAACCTGGCCGCCCAGGGCATGCCGATGTCCGAATATGGCCGCTACATAGCCGGGCTGCAGGCGGTGACGCCCGAGCAGGTTTCCGCCGCGGTGGCGGCCGAGCTCGATCCCAATGCCGCAAGCATCGTCATCGTCGGACGAGCCAGCCAGTTCATCGAGCCGCTGCGCGCGCGCTACCCGAACGTCGAGGTGATTCCCTTCGCCGAGCTCGATTTCGGCACGCCGACACTGCGCACGGTGCCCGGCGCGGGCGGTTCGAGGTAGCCGCCTAGCCGAGCCGGTTGGTCCCGCGCGTCACCGTCATGCCGTGGCGCGCGGCAATCGTGGTGGATCGCTCGCGGATGGTGTCGAGGAACAGCCATTCGCCGGTGGCGCGTTCCGGCGTCAACTCGACGGTCAGATAGCCGCGGCGGCCGGTCTCGGCCCATTTCAGCCCGGGGTTGAAGGCGACCATCGCCCGGGCGAGGTCGGCGGGATCGACCCAGGGCAGATAGGTTTCATAGCCCGGCGATGTGACGCTCTGCCCGGCGAACTCGGCGCCCGCCGCGGCGCCGCCGAGGGTGAGATCGAAGCCCCAGGCATTGTGGCTGTCGCCGGAGAGGACCAGCAGATTGGCATTGGCGTCGAGCGCGGAGCGCAGCAGCCGATCGCGCGCCGCCGGATAGCCGTCCCAGCTGTCGAGGGTGAAGGGCAGGCCGAGACGTCCGGCGGCGACCCCTACCGTCAGCTGCAGGCGAAGCTCCGCACTCGCCGCCGGCGTCAGCCAGCCCGCCACTTCGGGCGCCAGCGAGGCATGGCCCATCACCGTCTGCTGGCCGAGAATTTGCCACTTCTTCCCCTGCCCCACCGAACGGCGCAGGCCGTCGGCAAGCCAGCGTTCCTGGTCGGCGCCGAGCATGGTGCGCGCCGGATTCTGCCAGTCGCCGTCGCGGAAGGCGCGCAGGGCGGCCATGATATCCGCCTGGCCGGCCACGGCCGCGGCGAAAGAGGGCGGGCGGGACCGGCCGATCAGCCGGGTTTCCGGCCGGAACAGGGTGGCGAGATCGCCGATCTCATAGCTTTGCCAGTCATTCTCGCCGACCGGCAGCCATTCGCGGCAGACGCGCATCGCCGCCGCCTTGCGCACCTCCCACGGCCCTTCGCTTTCCGGCTGGTGGTTATCCGCGCCGCCTTGCCAGCTGTTGTTGGCCGATTCGTGATCGTCCCACATCATCACCATCGGAAACATCTGGTGGAGCCGCTGCAGGTCCGGATCGGCGCGATAGGCGGCGTAGCGCAGCCGGTAATCGGCGAGATGGACGACCTCGCTCGCCGGATCGAGGACCCGCCCCGCCATCGACGGCACGCCGCGCGGATAACGGCCTTCCTGATATTCGTAGAAATAGTCGCCGAGGTGGAGGACCAGGTCGATGTCGGCGCGCCCGGCGGCATGGTCGTAGGCGTTGAACCAACCTGACGGCAGATTGGCGCAGGAGAAGACCGCGATCCGGAACCGGCGCACCCGCCCCTCGGGCAGGGTCCGGGTCCGGCCGACAGGCGAGGTGGCGCCGGCGGAATCGCGGAAGCGATAGAAATAGGCCTGGCCCGGCATCAGCCCGCCCGCCACCGGCTTCACGCAAAAGTCGCGCTCGGGATCGGCGCCGACCGTGCCGCGGCTCGCGATCCGCGCGAAGTCGTCGGTCCGAGACACCTCGTATGTGAGCAGCCCGGTGCGGCCCGGCTCCGGCACGTAGCGCGTCCACAGCATCACCGAACGCTGCCGCGGCTCGCCGCTGGCGACATTGTGGGTGAAGCCGCGTGCCGCCAGCAGCTGCGCCGCGCCCGGCGCGGCCAGCGCGCCCAGCCCGAGCGCGCCTGCCTTGAGCAGGAGCCGGCGGTCGATCGTTCCGCTCATCGCCGCGCCCCGGTCAGAAGCGGACCGTGCCCTGCAGCCCGTAGAAGCGCGGCTCGCCGGCGATGAAGGTGGGCAGGCCGACGGCGTCGCCGGTATTGCCCGCATCCTTCACATAATGTTCGTTGAACAGGTTGCTGACAAAGGCCTCGATGGTGAAGCGCTGGCTGAACGTATAGCCGAGCCGGGCATTGACCAAAGCGTAGCCG
The DNA here is from genome assembly GCA_036525215.1 of Allosphingosinicella sp. GTDB lineage: Bacteria > Pseudomonadota > Alphaproteobacteria > Sphingomonadales > Sphingomonadaceae > Allosphingosinicella. The sequence goes on along the minus strand of DATDAU010000043.1, from coordinate 6,168 downwards.
CCCTGGGTCTCGTCCTGGACGAGATCGGCGACCAGCGCATTGGGCGGGGTCTGTAGGTCCGGCCGGTCGTTGTCGTCGTCGAAATAGACCCGCGACTGCCAGGTCAAGCTGGGCGTGAAGCTGATCCGCCCCGGCCCGACGTCGGCGCCGAGGGTGGCGCCCAGCGAGAAGCTGTGATCGGGCGACAGGCGGAAGCGGTTGCCGTCGCGTACGCCCGAGGAAAAGCGGCTGTGGTTGAAGGCGTAGGTGGCGAAGATGGTGGCGTTGCGGCTCGCCAGCCAGCGCAGCTGCGTTTCCAGGCCATAGGCTTCGGCGGATCCGGCATTGGTGGTGACGAAGAGGACGCCCTGCTGCACCGTCGTCTGGAAATTCTCGTAATGGTAATAGAAGAGCGCGCCGTCGACATAGAGGTCGCGGGTCTGCGAGCGAGCGCCAACCTCGAAAGAGTCCACCGTCTCGGCATCGACCAGGTTGAATCGGGCCGCGCCGAACGGCGTCGACGGTGGCTGCGCCGACAGCACCTCGGGCCGGCGGCCGCGGGAATAGCTGGCGTAAAGCGAGCTGTTCGGCGAAGTTTCGTAGCGCGCCGTAAGGCGCCAGGTGAAACCGCCGTCGTCGAGGTCGGCGGCCGACGCGTCGCCATTGTTGTTGGTCGGCTGAAAGCCGAGGCCGAACAGGGGCACCGGGAAGCCCGGGCTCGGCGGAATGGTCGCCGCCCCCGGCACCGCCAATGCGCCGAGCAGGGCGGTGCGCACCGGCGCCGGCTGGCTCAGCGCGCCGATGAAGCCGCCCAGGATCGAGCGGCCGTTGAGCACGGCGGCGCTGACTCCCGACGTCTTGCTGTCGTGGCTGTAGCGGATGCCCGCGCCGAGCTCGAAACGGGGGGCGACCCGCCAGGTGATGTCGCCGAAAATGTCGAACGAATCGGTCTCGGAGGTGTTGGTCGCGGTCTCGAGATGGTTGGCCTTGAGATTGGCCGCGATCGCCTGGGCCTGCGGGAAGGGCAGAGCGACGCCGGACGCGGCGGCGATCCCCTGGAGCAATTGGCCGGTGAAGGCGGTGTTGCCGAACAGAGCGAGCGGCGCCGGATCGGTCGTGGGACGGCCCGGAATCGCGCCGCCGCCGTTCAACACGCCGGCCAGGCGTGCCAGCAGCACTCGTTCGTCGAACTGGGCGGGGGTGCGCTGCGAGACATTGTCGCCGAAATAGGAGACGCCGACAAAGGCGGTGATGGGGCCGTGATTGTCGAATGTGAGGCGAAACTCCTGGGTGGTCTGGTCGCCATCCGCATCTTCCGCCGCTGTCAGAGCAGGCAGCGAGATGCCGTCGGCGTCGAAAATCTCCAGCGCGTGGAATTCGCGATAGGCGGTGATCGAGGTCAGGCTGAACGAGTCGCTCAATTCCGCGCGGACGATGCCGGTCACCCCCCATACCTTGCGGTCGAGCCCGAGGCCGCGATCGCCCTCGAAGCCGGCGCCGGCGGCCAGGGTCGCGTCGGTCCATGGGTCGCGCGTGCCGAGCACGGCTCCGGTCACAGGGTCGGTGGGGCTGAAGCTGCGCGACTTGAACGACGTGCCGTCGGGATGGTCCTCCTGGTAATTGGCGAAGATGTCGACGCTGATCCGGTCGCTCGGCGCGACATGGACGGTGCCCCGGATCGCGCCGGTGTCGACCGAGTTGAAGTCCTCGGCGCCGAGGAGATTGCCGATGAAGCCGTCGCGATGGCGATAGCGGCCCGAGACGCGGACCGCGGCGTCCTCGCCCAGAGGCGCGTTCAGCATGCCCTCGAACTCATAGGCATCGAAATTGCCGTAGGAGCCGCGCAGCAGGCCTTCGAAACCGGACGGATCGGCTCGGTTCTGGATGATGTTGACCGCGCCGATCAGGGCGCCGCGCCCGTAGAGCGTGGATTGCGGTCCGCGCGCGATCTCGACCCGCTGGACGTCGAACAATTCGACGTAGGAGCCGCGCGATTTCGAGATCGGCACCCCGTCCTGGTAGACCGAGACGCGCGGTTCGTTGAACGCCTCGCCGCTGTCAGAGGTGACGCCGCGCATGATGAAGCCGGGATTGTTGGGCGACTGGTTCTGGACGTCGAAGCCGGGGACGAAGCGCGACAGCTCGTCGAACTCGTCGAGGCCGAGCCGCTCGAGGAATTCGCCATTATAGGTGGTGATTGCGATCGGAACGTCGGTCAACCGCTGCTCGCGCAACTGGGCAGTGACGGTGATCACCTGGTCGTCGTCGGGGGTCGCGGCGTCGGGCTGGGCGGCGGCCGCCGCCGCGGGCGCGTCCTGGGCGAAGGCCGGAGCCGATGCGAGTAGCGCGAAGGCGCTGGCGGCACTCATCAGGACGGCGCGATTCATGAAATCCTCCCCTTACATCGAGGCGCCATCTCTCAAACGGGTGACGCTCTCATGACGGCACCCCCCGGCGCCTACTGACAGTAACGACAATAGAGCGGGCGGCTTTGCAAGCGCGTTCTTTTCATGCGGGTCGCAAAGACGGGAACGTTGGGCAGCAGGCGGACAGCTTCGAAACCTCCTCTTTTTTCATTCGAACGCGACAGATACGCGGCGATCCGGCTACTTAATTCTTGGATCGACGCGTTTTTTCTGTCAGCCATGTGCTTGGCATGGGGGTACGCAGAAAGTTCACCAGTGTCGCCTCGGTCAACGAGGCTTGGTCGCGCCCCGGCGCGCGCGATGCCGCGCCGACGCCTCCCGCCATATACGATCCCGTCGACTTCGCAGCGTTGCTCGGGACCGAACCGTTCCCGGTCAATACGAGCATGTTCAACGGCGTCGACCAGCCGACGATGACGGCCCTGTCGTCGGGCGGCTTCGTCGTCGTCTGGATGGACGGCTACGACGTCAGGGCGCAGCGTTTCGACAGCGAGGGCGAGAAGGTCGGAGCCGTCATTGCGGTTAACGCTTTGTCGCATGCGCCTCAGGGCCAGCAACATGTCGTCGGTCTCGCCTCCGGCGGGTTCGTGGTGAGCTGGGCCGGCCTCGACGGCAGCAGCGGCCTCGGCATCTGGGCCCGGACGTTCGACGCCAATGGACAGCCGGTGACCGGCGACGTTCTGCTCAACACCGAGACGGTCGGCAACGAGCAGCAGCCGGTGCTCGCCGCGCTCTCCTCGGGCGGGTTCGTGGCCGGCTGGACCGACTCGAACGGGGACGCCAGCGGCACCGGCGTCAAGGCGCAGATCTTCGACTCGCTGGGGGCCAAGGTGGGCGGCGAGCTGCTGGTCAACACCACCACTACCCTCAATCAATATTTCCCCCGTTCGGCTGGGCTCCCCGGGGGCGGGTTCGTGATCGCGTGGACCAGCTCCGGCCCGACCGAGGTTCGCGCGCAAATATTCGACTCCCTCGGCGTGAAGCAGGGCAACGAGATCGTGGTCAATGCCGGGCCGGGCGAGAAAAACTTCGAGGCGGTGACGGTCCTCGCGTCGGGGAATTTCGTGATCGCTTGGGCCGACAAGCTCGGCGACGTCGATGTGAAGGGCCAGTTGTTCACCGCGGCCGGAGCGCCGATCGGCGGCGAATTCACGATCAACACGACCGAAGCGGGCAACCAGGAATATCCGAGCCTCGCCGCCCTCCCCGACGGCGGATTCGTCGCCACCTGGCGCGACGCCACCGGCGTCGGCAATTATGAGAATGACGGCGAGATCAAGGCCCGGTTCTTCGATGCGTCCGGGACCGCCGTCGGCGGCGAATTCCTGGTCAATGTCGATACGCAGGGCGGCCAGACCCTGCCATCGGCCGCGAGCTTCGGCTCGGGCGATCTGGCCTTCATCTGGCTGGATTATTCCTACGGCGCGGTCATGGCGCGCACCTTCTTTTCCGCCACCTTGGGGACGAACGGAGACGATATCTTCGCCGGCACGGGCGATCGCGACTTCTATCTGGGGCTGGACGGCAACGACACGATCGGCGGCGGCGCGGGCCGCGACATTCTGATCGGGGGCGCCGGCGACGACACTATCCTTGGCGGCGCGGACGCCGACTTACTGATCGGCGAGGCCGGCGACGACGCCCTCGACGGCGGCGACGGCAATGACGAGCTCGACGGCGGCGACGGCGATGACGGTCTGGATGGCGGTGCCGGCGACGACACGCTTAACGGCGGCGAAGGGAACGACACGATCGAGGCGGGCGGCGGTCGGGATAGTCTCCATGGCGATGAGGGCAACGACACGCTGAATGCGGCGGGAAGCAACGACGTCTGGATGTTCGGCGGGCTGGGCGACGACAGGCTGACCGCGTCCAACGGCCTGTTCAGGATGTTCGGAGACGAAGGCGGAAGCACCAGCGAGGACGGCGACGACCATCTGACCCTGACCAACGGCGCGACCGGCTCCTGGCTCGACGGCGGCGGCGGCGACGACATCCTCATCGCGTCGGGCAGCGGCCAGCTCACCATCGGCGGTGGCACGGGCAATAACGACATCACGGTCCAGGGCTTCACCCACGGCAGCGTGACCCTTCTCGGCGGCGACGACATTGTCAGGCTTCCCGCAAGCTTCATTGGCGTCGTTTCTTTCGGCGGCCGCGACACGATCATCATCAATTCGATCGGCCCCGGATTCATGAACGTCAACGGTCTCAACGCGGGAGAAGAAGGGGACCGGTTCGACCTGTCGATCTACGGCGCGGACCCCTTCGGCGTCGGCACTCTCATTTTCAGCAGCACCAGCGGGAACATAGTGATCGATCACCCCACCACCGGCATGCGCTACGTATTCCAGGGCGTCGCGGCCGCGGACCTGTCAGCCTACAATCTGGGCGTTCCCAACCCGCTTTATGCGCCGCAAGACATGGTCCTCGACGACGCCTTCGCAAACAGCCCGACCGAATGGGACGGCGAACTGGTCGGCGCTGATGGCAACGACCTGATCCGCGGCTATGCAGGCAACGACCTCTTATACGGCGCGGGCGGCAATGACCGGCTGGAGGGAGGCACAGGGGCTGATTTCCTGAACGGAGGCAGCGGCAACGACACTTTGATCGGAGATGCCGACGCCGACACGATGATCGGCAGGGGAGGTAACGACACTTATTTCGTCGACGACGCGGGAGATTCCGTCTTCGAGGCGGCCGGCGAAGGCTATGACATTGTCGCGGCGGGCCTGTCCTACGTTTTGACAGAAGAATCCGAGATCGAGCTTTTGACGACGGGCTGGGTCGCCGGCTCGGCCGCGATCGACTTCACCGGCAACGAACTGGCCAACCAGATCTGGGGCAATGACGGGGTCAATATCCTCAACGGCGCCGGCGGCAACGATGCCCTGTTCGGGTTTGGGGGCAACGACACGCTGATCGGCGGTTTGGGCGACGACACGATGTTCATAGACGCCGCCGGCGACAATATCGTCGAGGCGGATGGCGAGGGCTATGACGCGCTCGCGGCCGGCCTTTCCTACACGCTGGGCGCCGGGGTCGAGATCGAGCTGATCACTACCGGGTTCATCGGCGGCACGGCGGCGATCGACTTCACCGGCAACGACTTCGCCAACCAGATCTGGGGCAACGCCGCGAACAATATCCTCAATGGCGGCGGCGGCAACGACGCTTTGTTCGGATTCGACGGCAACGACACCCTGATCGGCGGTGCCGATGCCGACCTTTTGATCGGCGGGGCCGGCGCGGACGCAATGTCAGGCGGAACCGGCGACGACACCTTTTTCGTCGATGATGCTGGCGACACCATCGTCGAGGCGGCCGGCGAGGGTTTCGACGTTGTCGCGGCGGGTGTGACCTATGCGCTGGGCACCGGGGCCGAGATCGAGCTTTTGACCACCGGCTTCATCGCCGGCACCGCGGCGATCAACTTCACCGGCAACGAGCTGGCCAACCAGATCTGGGGCAATGACGGGGTCAACATCCTCAACGGCGGCGGCGGCAATGACGAGCTGTTCGGGTTCGGCGGCAACGACACGCTGATCGGCGGTACCGGCAACGACACGATGTTCATCGACTCTGCCGGCGACACCCTCGTAGAGGCGGCCGGCGAGGGCTATGACGTCGTTGCGGCCGGTATCTCCTACACACTGGGCGCCGGAGTCGAGATCGAGCTGATCACCACCGGGTTCATCGGCGGCATTGCCGCGATCGACTTCACCGGCAACGACTTCGCCAACCAGATCTGGGGCAATGC
>DATDAU010000042.1:0-9385 GCA_036525215.1 Allosphingosinicella sp. | reverse complement strand
CGCTGCTGCCGGTGCTGTCGCCGATCGTGCTGTTCGTGGCCATCATGTTCCTGTCGGACAAGGCGGACGCGTTCGCGGCCCTGGGCGCCATGCTGATGGGTGTGATCGTGACCGGCCTGTTCGTCGCCATCTCGATGACCTCGGGCGGCGGTGCCTGGGACAATGCCAAGAAGTATATCGAGGACGGCAATTACGGCGGCAAAGGCTCCGAGGCCCACAAGGCCGCGGTGACCGGCGACACGGTCGGCGATCCCTACAAGGACACCGCCGGTCCAGCTGTCAATCCGATGATTAAGATCACCAATATCGTCGCTCTGCTGCTGCTGGCGGCGCTGGCGCACGCCTCGGTCTGATCGTTCGAAAGCGACGAGATGAGGCCCGCCGGACTTCAGTCCGGCGGGCTTTTTCTTTGCTTTACAGGGATTAGACCGGCGGATTAGTCTCCCGCGAAATCGGGGGCTCATGACTGTCTATCATCGTCTTGGGGCGGCGCTTTGCATGGCCGCATTTCTCGGCTTGCAACCGCTCGCCGCGCAGCCACCCGCGCCCGCCACCGCGGCCCCTTCCGCACGCGGGACCGGGCCCATCCCGATCGCCGATTTCGCCGAGCAGCCGTTCTTCAGCGATCCCGTCCTTTCTCCCGACGGTATGCATGTCGCGGCGAAGCTTCAGATCGGCGACGACGAATCGATCGGCATTTACGATCTGGGAGCGCCCGAGAGGCGACCGCGCATCATTTCTCCCGGTCAATTCACCCTGGGATCGGTCCGCTGGGCGGGCGACCATCGTCTGCTGATCAGCGTCGTGGGCCGAACCAATTTCGATCATGGTAGCTTCTACTTTCCGGTGATTCGCGTCCTCAGCTTCGATCTCACCGCCGGCACAAGCCGGGTGATCGGGCCCAATGCCGGCCTGTTCGACCGGCTGATCTTCGTCGATCCTCAGGCGCGATTTGCCCTTCTCGCCAGCCAGGGCGACCTGTTCGACACCCCGTCCGTCTACCGAGTGGACCTCGAAAGCGGCGTTTCGACCAAGGTCCAAGATCATCGCTCCGGGGTCTGGGACTGGTTTGCCGACGGCAACGGCGTGGTGCGGATCGGGGTCGACTATACCGATCGGCGGACCCAGATTTACTATCGGCCAGCCGCGGACGCCCCGCTCCGGCGTTTGCGCTTCGGCGGCGACCTTCGCGATCAGAGCGTCATCGATTCGGTCCATTTTCTGACCACTGGCGATCGCGGGGTGGTCATGACCAACGCGGAGACCGGCCGGTTCGCCCTCTACGACTACGACTTCGTCAACGACGCGCGCGGCGCGCCTATTTTCGAGCGTCCGGACGTCGACCTCACGGACGTCATTCTCGCCCCGGACGGAAGCGTCGACGGCGTGACCTTCGAAGACGACAGGCCGCGGGTTCACTGGCTGAACGCCTCGCTCGAACGGCTTCAGCGGGAGATTGACGGCGCTCTTCCCGGTCATACCAACCGCGCTCTGGGCCGCAGCTCGGACGGCAACCGAATTCTTATCCGGTCGAGCGCGGCGAACGATCCCGGCACCTACTATGTCTACGATCGCGCGCGGCGACGGATGGAAATCTTCGCAAGCTCCTACGATCGCTTGCAGGACCATCGTTTCAGCGAGGTCCGGCCGGTGACCTACCGCAGCCGGGACGGCCTCGACATCCACGGCTACCTGACCCTTCCGCCCAATGGGCCGTCGACCGGACTGCCGCTGATCGTCATGCCGCACGGCGGACCGTTCCTTCGCGACAGCTGGAGCTTCGATACCCAGGTCCAGTTCCTGGCAAATCGCGGCTATGCGGTCTTTCAGCCGAATTTTCGGGGGTCGACCGGCTATGGCCGTGACTTCGTCTCGCGCGGCTTCGGACAGCTCGGTGCCGGGATGATCGACGATATGGAGGACGGGGTTGACTGGGTGGTCGGACAGGGAATTGCCGATCCCGGTCGGGTCTGCATCATGGGAGCCTCCTATGGGGGCTACGCCGCCTTATGGGCGCCAATTCGAAATCCCTCCCGCTATCGTTGCGCGATCAGCTTCGCCGGGCCGACCGACTGGCGCGCGATGCTGCGCCACGATCGGCAATATGTCGTTCCGTCCCGGTATATGCGCGAATACCGGTCGCGCATCGCCGGGGAAGAAGCGACCGACCTCAATGCGATTTCACCGCTTCGGCAGGTAGCGCGGATGACGACCCCGGTGCTGATCGCCCACGGCGAGCGCGATCGCCGCGTGCCCATCGATCAGTCCCGCGATCTGGTCTCGGCCCTCGGTCGCCGCGGCGCAACGTTCGAATCGCATTTCTATCCCAAGGCGGTTCACGGCTTCACCAATTCGGAAGACAGCGCCGATTTCCTGAGCCGGGTCGAAGCCTTCCTAAACCGCTACAATCCGGCGGGCATCGCGCCATCCGCGGCACCGGCACCGACCACCAATGCCGCGCCGGCGGCTGCCCAGGCCACGCCGGCTGCCACACGCGCCCCGGCACCCCGCTGACCGGCCCTCAGTCTTTTCAACGGCACGCTAAATCGCTAAGGGCTAGCCGCCCTTTTTGATGCAAGGTTTTGGATGGCGAAGGAAGAACTTCTCGAAATGCGCGGCCAGGTGGTGGAGCTGTTGCCCAACGCCATGTTCCGGGTGAAGCTCGAAAACGACCATGAGGTCCTCGGCCACACCGCCGGCAAGATGCGCAAGAACCGCATTCGCGTGCTCACCGGCGACGAGGTCCTGGTCGAGCTGACGCCTTACGATCTGACCAAGGGTCGGATTACCTATCGTTTCAAGTAGACCGAGGCCCGCGTGATGCGGCTCGTCCTCGCTTCCGCCTCGCCGCGCCGGCTTGAGCTGCTGGCGCGGATCGGCGTCGTGCCCGACATTGTCCTGCCCGCCGACATCGACGAAACGCCCCTGAAGGGAGAGCTCCCCGCGCCCTATGCGCGGCGGATCGCGGCGGCAAAGGCGGCGGCGGTTGCCGGCGTTGGCGAGAACGGGGGTGCCCTGATCCTCACCGCCGACACCGTGGTCGCGGCGGGCCGGCGGATTCTGCCCAAGACCGAGGACGAGGCCGAGGCGCGTGCCTTCCTGTCGCTGCTTTCCGGCCGCCGCCACCGCGTGCTCAGCGCCGTCACCCTGGTCGATGGGGACGGCCGGGCGCGCCATCGCCTGTCGGTCTCGACCGTGACCTTCAAGCGGCTTAGCGAGGAGGAGCTGGTCGACTATCTCGCCTCGGGCGAATGGCGCGGCAAGGCCGGCGGCTACGCCATCCAGGGCCACGCCGAGGCTTTGATCCGCGCCATTTCCGGTTCCTGGTCGGGCATCGTCGGCCTGCCCCTGTTCGAGACCCGCGCTTTGCTCCGCGCGGCCGGCTATCCGCTTGGCTGATTGGCTCTACGAGGAAGGGATCGGCGAGAATCGCGCGATCCTGATCGAGCACGGCGTAATCGTCGAAGCCGCGATCGAGCTTCCCGGCCTTCGCGCCGGCGCCGTCATCTCGGCGCGGCTGACCCGGATCGACGTGGCGGTAAGGCGGGGGCTGGCGACGCTCGAAGGCGACGAGGAGGCGATCCTCGAACCGCTGCCGCCCGGCCTCACCGAAGGCGCCGCCTTCAACGCCGAGATCGTCCGCGAGGCGATCCCCGAAGCGGGCCGGCCCAAGCCGCCGAGGGTGCGGGCAAGCCGGCTGGATCCGCGGCCCGGGCCGAGCCTGAGGGAACGGATCGGCGGTCCGATGCCGCTGGGGGCCCACGGCCCCGACCGGTTCGAGGAAGCGGGCTGGTCCGAACTGCTCGAACAAGCCGCAACCGGCGAGATCGGCTTCGACGGCGGCGCGCTGAGGATGAGCGTCACGCCCGCCATGACCCTGTTCGACGTCGACGGCGGCCTGCGGCCTGTTGCGCTGGCCGAGGCCGGCGCCGCCGCCGCAGCGCGCGCAATCCGGCGCTTCGCCATTACAGGTTCGATCGGCATCGACCTTCCGACCCTCAAGGTGAGCGAGGGACGCCAGGCAGCGGCGCAAATCGTGGACGCAATCCTGTCCCAGCCGTTCGAGCGGACCGCGGTCAACGGCTTCGGTTTCCTCCAGATCGTCCGCCGCCGGGAGCGGCCCTCGATTCCCGAATTGATCTGCGCCGATCCCGCCGCCGCCGCGGCGCGGGCCCTGCTCCGCCGGGCCGGACGGGCGACCGGGCCGATTACCCTGCACGCCGCACCGAAGGTGATCGCCGTGCTGGAGACGCGGCCCGATTGGTTGGAAATGCTCGCCCGCCAAACCGGCGGCGCTGTTGCCTTGCGGGCCGAGCCCGACCTCGCCATATCGGCCGGACATGCCGAACAGCGTCAAAACTGAACTACGCCGCGAGAAGTGCCCGATGTGCGGCCGCGAGGCGAGCATAGAGCACCAGCCCTTCTGCAGCCCGCGCTGCCGCGACAAGGACCTCTTGAACTGGCTGGGCGAAGGCTATCGCGTCGCCGGGCCGCCGGCCGATCCCGACCTTCCGTCCGAGCGCGATGACGGGCTGGACAGCAACGACTAAGCGCCTCTATAGGCGCTCTTCCGCAAGCCTAGCGGACATGCCCAGGTAGCTCAGTTGGTAGAGCACGTGACTGAAAATCACGGTGTCGGTGGTTCGATCCCGCCCCTGGGCACCACTCCCTGATCCTCCGAATATCCTCCGTATTTCGGCCCGCTTGACAGCCTTGCCTTTTGCCGTCACCCTTATGGTGCAGTGCAATATGCGTTGCCGACCAGGAGCTTGGTATCATGAGCAAGGGACAGGAAATCCGTCTCCCCGCCTCGATGATGGGCCGCGCCTGGTATTTTATCAGCTCGTTTAGCGGCCGGTACGTCTACTGACGTATCGGAGAAAATCGCACCCAATTTCCCTAATTCGAGCTGATACGCTGCACCGCCGCATACCCTGAACGGGTCGAGGCAGCAGCGGCGAGGGTAAAATGCCTCAATTGACGAAAATCGCGCCCCCGGCGCAACTTGACCTTGTGACTCTGCGGACCGAGATCGACCGGATCGACACCCGGCTACTCGAGCTGATGGAGGAACGGCTGATTGCTTCCAGCGCCATCGCAGCGAGCAAGGGCCGGGAGGAGCAGGATCGGCTGCGCCTTCGCCCCGACCGCGAGCAGCAGGTGATCGAGCGGCTCAGCCGCCACGCCGAGCGCATGCCGAGAGCGGCGATCACCGCCATCTGGCGCGAGCTGATGGGCGCCAACCTCCAGGCGCAGCAATCGACCCATATCGTAATCCATTGCCCGCAGCAGCCCGTGCTGGTCACCGACCAGGCGCGGCTTCGCTTCGGCGGCGCGGCGCCGATCGTGGCGGCGGGGACGCCGCAGGACGCGCTCGACCGCGCCCGCAATCGCGAAGCGATCGCGGTCATCGAGTTCAGTCCGCTCAGCAACTGGTGGGTGGAGCTGTTCCACGACGAGAGCCTGACCATCTTCGATTGCCTGCGCGACAAGCACGACAGGATCGTAGCCCTGGTGATCGGCCGCGTCGCCGCCCACCATCTGACCTCGGACACCGCCTTCCTCGTCCTCGGCGAGGGGTCGCTGCGCCGCCGCAGCCACGCTGGAGACGACGTGAAGACGCTGGCGATTTGCGGCAATCTTCGCCTCTGCGTCAGCCAGACTGGGGAGGACGCGCGATGAGCTGGACCCCGACCAGCTGGCGCGACCGGCCGGCCGAGCAATTGCCGGCCTATCCCGACCCGCTGGCGCTCGAGACCGCCGAATCCTGCCTCGAAGCGTCGGCGCCTCTGGCGTCGATCACCGAGAACCGGGCCTTGAGCGCCAAGCTCGCCGAGGTCGCGGCCGGCCGCGGCTTCCTTCTCCAGGGCGGCGACTGCGCCGAGACCTTTGCCGAATTCGGGGCCGACAAGGTCAGGCGGAGCTTCAACCTGATCCTGCAGATGGCGGCGATGATCCGCGCCGCCGGCTGCGGCGAAGTGGTCAAGCTGGCGCGGATGGCCGGCCAGTTCGGCAAGCCCCGCTCGGCGCCCGACGAGACGATCGGCGGAATCACCCTGCCTTCCTATCGCGGTGACATCGTCAACGGCCCGGATTTCGACGCCAAAAACCGGATCCCCGATCCGGTGCGCATGCTCGAGGCGCATCGCCAGTCCAAGGTGACGATCGACCTCCTCCGCGCCTATTCGGCCGCGGCCTACGCCGACCTTAGCGAGATCCACCGCGCGGCCCGCCGCCGACTCGGCCTCGGCTTCGAACACGCCACGCCCCAAGGCGATATCGACCAGCCGGCCGAGATGTTCACCAGCCACGAGGCGCTTCTGCTCAATTACGAGCAGGCGCTGACCCGCTGGGACGAGCTCACCGAAAGCTGGTGGGCGACCTCGGCGCACATGGTCTGGATCGGCGAGCGCACCCGAAAGCTGGACGGCGCCCATGTCGAATATGCCAGTGGCATCGCCAATACGATCGGCGTCAAATGCGGCCCGAACCTGGAGCCGGACGATCTGCTGCGGTTGATCGAGCGGCTCGACCCCGACAACCGGCCGGGCCGGCTGGTGCTGATCGGCCGCTTCGGCGCCGAAGCCGCGGCGAAGCGCCTGCCGATGCTCATGCGGGCGACAAGCGAGGCGGGACGCCACGCCATCTGGTCGATCGATCCGATGCACGGCAACACCGTCACCCGCGCCGGCCGCAAGACCCGGACCCTGCCCGACATCCTCACCGAGACCAGGACCTATTTCGAGGTCGCGGCGGCCGAGGGCGTGCATCCGGGCGGCGTCCATCTGGAGATGACCGGCGAGGAAGTGACCGAATGCCTGGGCGGCAGCCGAGGCCTGCGCGAGGAGGATCTGTCGCGACGCTACCTTACCCATTGCGACCCGCGCCTCAACCAGGCGCAGGCGCTGGACGTCGCCGCCGAAATCGCCCGCCTGATCATGGAGGGGACGCAGGCCGCGTCCGACGCGGCATGAGCGAGGTCCGAACCGCCAATTTGCTGCGCGCCGCGCCCGGCGCCCGGCTCAGCGGACACATCGCCGTTCCCGGCGACAAGTCCATCTCGCACCGCGCCCTGATCCTCGGCGGCCTCGCCGAGGGCGAGACCCATATCGAGGGGCTGCTCGAAGGCCAGGACGTGCTCCACACCGCGGCGGCGGTGCGGGCGCTGGGCGCCGATGTGACGCGGCTTGGCGAGGGCCACTGGACCGTGACCGGCGCGCCCTGGCGCTCGCCGGAGGCGCCGGTCGATTGCGGCAATTCGGGCACGAGTGCGCGGCTGCTGCTCGGCGCCGCCGCCGGCTTCCCCCTGCGCGCGACATTCACCGGCGACGCGTCGCTGCAGGGCCGGCCGATGAAGCGGGTGCTCGATCCGCTGCGCAAAATGGGCGTCGTCGTCGAGGGCGACGACCGGCTGCCGGTCGAGATAAAAGGCGGATCGCTGCGCGGCATCAGCCATCTGAACAAGGCCGCCTCGGCTCAGGTCAAATCGGCGATCCTGCTCGCCGGGCTGCGCGCCTCGGGCCCGGTCGAGGTCATCGAGCCGATGCCGAGCCGCGACCATAGCGAGCGCATGCTCCGCGCCTTCGGCTGCGATGTGACCAGCGTCGACCGCGAGGACGGCCGCCATATCCGGCTCGGCGCCCGCCGCCGGCTCTACGCCACCGACATCATGGTGCCGGGCGACCCGTCCTCGGCCGCCTTCCCCCTGGTCGCGGCCCTCGTCGTCCCCGATTCGGAGGTGACCGTCTACGGCGTGCTCACCAATCCCCTGCGCACCGGCCTGTTCGAGACGCTGATCGAGATGGGCGCCGATCTGACCTTCGCCAACCGGCGGACGGTGGGCGGCGAGGAAGTGGCGGACGTCACCGCACGCACCTCCGTCCTCAACGCCGTCGAGGTCGACGCCCTTCGCGCGCCAAGCATGATCGACGAATTCCCGATCCTGGCAGTCGCCGCCGCCTTCGCCTCCGGCCAGATGGTGATGCATGGGCTCGGCGAGCTTCGCGTCAAGGAATCGGACCGGCTCGCCGCCATCGTCGCGGGCCTGCGCCGCTGCGGTGTTCCGGCCGGGACGCTCGGCGATTCGCTGCTGGTCGACGGCTGCGACGGCCCGCCGGCCGGCGGCGAGCGGATCGCCACCCATGGCGACCACCGGATTGCGATGAGCTTCCTCACCCTCGGCATGGCCAGCCGCGCGCCGGTCAGCGTCGACGAGCCCGAGATGATAGGCACCAGCTTCCCGGGCTATAGCGGGCTGATGAAGTCGCTCGGCGCGCGCCTCGCCGGCCGGGACGTCTGAGATGAAGGGCGTCGTTGCCTACCAGGGGGAGCCCGGGGCCTATGCCCATGAGGCTTGCCAGAAATTCCTGCCCGAGTTCGAGCGGATCAACCGGCCGACCTTCGAATCGGTCGCCGACGCGGTCGTCTCGGGCGAGGCGGAGCTCGGCATGCTGCCGATCGAGAACAACACGGCGGGATCGGTGCCCGGCAACCGCGCCTTGATCGACAGCAAGGGCCTCCACGTCCGCGAAGAGGTGGTGCTGCCCATCCGGCTTCACCTGATGGCGGTGCCCGGCGCACGGCTCGAGGAGATCGAGACGGTGGTCAGCCATCCGATCGCGCTCGCCCAGTGCCACAAGGTGCTGGAGCGATTGAGCGCCACGCCGGAAGAGGCGATCAACACCGCGGTCGGCGCCAGACTGCTCGCCGACAGCGGCGACCGCAAGAAGGCGGCGGTGGCGTCGGAAGCCGCCGCATTGGCCAATGGTTTGACGATCCTGTGCCGCAACGTCCATGATCGGCCCGACAACGCGACAATCTTCTGCATCATCGAACGCGACCCGGGGACCGGCGAGACACAGGGATGAGCCTCAACAGCTTCGGCCGGGTCTTCCGCTTCTCCACCTGGGGAGAAAGCCATGGGCCGGCGATCGGCGCCGTCGTCGACGGCTGCCCTCCCGGCCTTGCCCTCGGCGAAGCCGACATCCAGCCCTGGCTAGACCGGCGCCGGCCGGGCCAGTCCCGCTTCACCACCCAGAGGCGCGAGCCCGATCTGGTGCGGATCCTGTCGGGCGTCCATGACGGCGTCACCACAGGCACGCCGATCAGCCTGATCATCGACAATGTCGACCAGCGCCCGAAGGATTATGCGAAGGTCGCTTCCGCCTATCGACCGGGCCATGCCGATTACGCCTATGACGCCAAATATGGCGTGCGCGATCCCAATGGCGGCGGCCGCGCCGCGGCGCGCGAGACGGCGGCGCGCAAAGGTCCCGACGCGTTCCTGCAGGACTGGGCGCGCGTGCTCGGCCGCATCGTCGAACGGCGGCGCCACCGCACACGGCTCGACGACGTCGCGCTCGAGGCGACGCAGCTGCGTACCGTG
>DATDAU010000041.1:0-59936 GCA_036525215.1 Allosphingosinicella sp. | reverse complement strand
GGATGGTTGCGACCTCGACCCGCGCGTTCATGCCGTCGATGAATCGCGCCGGTGCTTCCGGGTTGGCGTAGAAGGTCCGCAGTGCATAAGGCGGCGCCCAGAAGCTGATCGCATAGGTCATGAACGAGATGCTGCCGAAGGCGGCGGCCAGCATGATCACGATCCTATTGCCCCAGATCAGCCGGTAGACGGCGGGATCGCGCGCCTTCAGCGACTGGACCCAGGAGAAGACGGCATAGACGCCGAGCCCGTAGGCCAGCCACTGCATCTCGTCTCCGGTCAGCCAGGTGAGCGCGGCGCCGGCGACGACGACGCCGGCCAGGGCCATCAAATTGACGCCGAACGCGCCGGGAATGCGCGACGTGCTGTACAAGGTGAAGGGCGGCAGGATCGCCATCAGCTCGGCACCGAAATTGCGCCAGGCATTGGGCTGCACCACCGGCTGCGGCAGCCGGTCCGAGGCGCCGCGCTGCGGCTCGCGCAGGGTCAGCACCCACAAAGCGAGGAGCAGACCGGGCAGGCCTACGGCGAGAAAGGCGGCCTGCCAGCCGACCAGCCCCAGCGGCGCGTCGGCGGCGATCGGGAAGGCGGCGTTCCATTTGCTGCTGACCAGGCCGCCCAGCGGCAGGCTGAGGCCGCCGCCGATATAGAGGCCGGCCGAATAGATGGAGAGCGCGGTCGCCCGTTTCTCCTTGGGGAAATAGTCGGAGATCATCGAATAGGCGGCGGGCGAGGCGCTCGCCTCGCCGATGCCGACGCCGATGCGGGCCGTGGCGAGCATCGAGAAGGAGGTGGCGAAACCGGAAAGGGCGGTCATCGACGACCACAGACCGAGGCCGATGGCGATCAGCCGGCCGCGATACCAGCTGTCGGCCAGCCGTCCGAGCGGGATTCCGAACAGGGCGTAGAAGACCGCGAAGGCGGTGCCGTAGAGGAAGCCGATCTGGGCGTCCTCGAGGTTGAGGTCGGATTTGATGTCCTGGGCGAGGATCGAGATGATCTGCCGGTCGACGAAATTGATGATGTAGACCAGGACGAGGACGAAGAGGGCGTACCAGCCATAGGCGCTGACCCGGATCGGGGGCGGCGCGATATTCGGGTCGCCCTGCTCGCTGCTCGCCATCCGATCCCCTCCGATTGTATCTCTCTTTGCATCTGGCTAGCAGAGCGGGGCGCTTTGGCAACAAGGCTTCAAGATGGTGAAAACAGCGGTCCTCTTCGTCTGCCTCGGCAATATCTGCCGCTCGCCGCTGGCGGAGGCGGCGTTTTGCGCCGAGGCCGAGCGCCTCGGGCTCGACGTCGAGGTGGACAGCGCCGGCACCGGCGGCTGGCACGAAGGCCAGCCGCCCGACCGCCGGGCCGTCGCCGCGGCGGCGCGGGGCGGCGTCGACATCGCCCATCTGCGCGCCCGCAAGGTGCGCCCGGCCGATTTCGACCGCTTCGACCATATCGTCGCGCTCGACCGGGAGAATCTCGAGGATCTCGGCGCGATCGCCCCCGCCGGGGGCCGCGCCCGCCTGTCGCTGCTCCTCGATCATGTCCCCGGCCGCGAGGGCCAGGCCGTCGCCGATCCTTATTATGGTGGCGAGGCGGGCTTCGACCACACCTGGCACGACGTCAGCGAGGCGGCGCGCGGACTGGCCCGCCTGCTCCAGCGGGGGCCGGCGCCGTGACCCGCGCGCCGTGAAGGGGGCGCGGTGACCGCCTTTTCCGAACGGGTCGCCGATCTTACCGGGGTGGGCGAGGACAGGGTCGAGCGGCTCGCGCTCGGCCTGTCGGAAGTGCTGCTGGTCCAGCGTCCCGACGGCCAGAAAAGCATCGCCAAGGCCAGCAGCGCGGTCGGCACCGAGGCGGCCATGCTTCGCGTCCTCGCCGCCGCGGGCCTTCCGGTGCCGATGGTCGAGGGCGAGCATGACGGTGTGCTTTTGCTCGAATATGTCGAGAATGACGCGGTGATGAGCGCCAATGCCTGGGGCGATGCCGGCGCCGCCGTCCGCCGGCTCCACGACCGGACCGGCGCGCTCTATGGCTGGCCGGTCGATTATGCGCTCGGCACGGTGGCGATGGACAATCGCGAGACGCGGGACTGGCCGCGCTTCTGGGGCGAGCAGAGGCTGGTCGCCGCCGCCGCCTTGCTCGACCGGCCCTGGCGCGAACGCGTCGACCGGCTCGCCGCCCGCCTCGGCGGCCTGCTCCTGGCCGCGCCGCAGCCATCTTTGCTGCACGGCGATCTGTGGACCGGGAACATGCTGGTCCGGGACGGCCGGCTCGCCGCTTTGGTCGATCCCGCCTGCTACCATGGCGACGCCGAGGTCGACCTCGCCATGCTCGCGCTTTTCGATTCCCCGCCCGAGCCTTTTTGGGAAGCCTATGGCGCGCTCGAGCCTGGGGCTGAGGAACGGCTCCCGCTCTACCAGCTCTACCCGGCCCTGGTGCACATGCGCCTGTTCGGCGCCGCCTATGCCGGCATGACCGACCGGTTGCTGAGCGCGGTGGGGGCTTGACTCGCTCTTATATTTCGGTAATTGCCTAAATACCGAAATAGAGCAAAGGACGAATCATGGATCTCTGGACGATCGCCGCCGCGCTGGCGGTCCAGACGGCCTCGCCGGCTTCGGCGACGGCGCCCGTGGCGACCGAGATCGAGGCGCCGGGGCCGTCGGGACCGCTTAAGGGGACGATGCTCGCGCCCGTAGGCGGTTCGCGTGAAATCGTCCTGATCATTCCCGGCTCGGGGCCGACCGACCGTGACGGCAACAACCCGATGGGCGTGCGCGCCGCGCCTTACCGGCTGATCGCCGAGGGGCTGGCAGCCCGCGGCATCGCGTCAATCCGGGTCGACAAGAGGGGCCTGTTCGGCAGCGCCGCCGCCGGCCCGGCCAACGATGTTACCATCGCGAATTACGCAACCGACATGCACCAATGGGCGCGCGCGGCGCGGGCCCGGACCGGCGCGCGCTGCGTCTGGCTGCTCGGCCACAGCGAGGGCGGCCTCGTCGCCCTGGTCGCGGGCCAGGATAGCAGCGACCTTTGCGGGCTGATCCTCGTCTCGGCGGGCGGCCGGCCGATCGGCGCTGTGATCCGCGACCAGTTGCGCGCCAATCCGGCCAATGCGCCTCTGCTCGGGCAGGCGCTGCCGGCGATCGAGGCGCTCGAAGCCGGCCGGCATGTCGACGTGACCGGCATGGATCCGCATCTGCTTCCCTTGTTCGCGCCGCCGGTCCAGAATTTCATGATCAACCTCATGTCCTACGATCCGGCGACCCTGATCGCATCGGTCCGCCGGCCGGTGCTGATCGTCCAGGGCCAGCGCGACCTGCAGATCGGCGAAGCCGACGCGCGCCGCCTGGCGGCGTCGTCGCCCGCGGCCCGTCTCGTCCTCCTTCCTCAGGTCAATCATGTGCTGAAGGCCGTCGCGTCGGACGATCGGGCGGCCAACGCGGCCACCTATATGGATCCGTCGCTGCCGCTCGCCCCCGGCATCGTCGAGGCGATCGCTGGTTTCGTACGGGGCGAAAGCGGTGCCGCCGGGGGCCGTCGATGAACGTCGTCTTCGAAGCCCTGGCCCATCCGACCCGGCGCGCGATCCTCGAGCTGTTGAAGAGCGGCAGCCGCAGCGCCGGCGAGATCGCCGAAACCTTCCAGGTCTCGAAGCCGACAATGTCGGGCCATTTCGCCAAGTTGAAGGAGGCCGGGCTGATCCAGGCCGACCAGCAAGGCACCACCATCTTCTACAGCATCAATCTTTCGGTGCTCGAAGAGGTGCTGCTCGGCTTCATGGGGCGGGTCGGCTCCGCCGACGCCGACGCGCAAGAGGGAGAAACCGCATGACCCGCAAAGGACTGGCCATCGTCACCGCGCTGCTGGTGGCGGCGATGTTCGCGGCCGCCCTGGCGCTTGCCGCCGCGCTTCCGGCCGAGGTCCGCCTGCCGATCCATTGGGGCATCACCGGCGCGCCGGACCGCTTCGCCGGCAAGTGGACGGCGCTGCTGATGCCGGCCGGTCTCACTGCCGGGGTCGGCCTGCTCTTCTGGTTCCTGCCGGCGCTGGAGCCGCGCAAGCAGGGCCTGGCGCGCAGCCAGGGCCTCTATCTGTGGGGCTGGGCCTCGGTGCTGCTGGTCTGCGCGGCGGTCGAGATCGCCATTGCCGCCACCGCGCTCGGCTGGAACCTGGCGGTGGACGATCTGCTCGCCTGCACGATCGGGCTGATGCTGGCGATGATCGGCAACCAGCTCGGCAAGTCGCGCAGCATGTACATGGTGGGCATCCGCACCCCCTGGACGCTGGCCAGCGAGGAGGTGTGGATCAAGACCCACCGGCTTGGCGGCAAGTTGATGATCGCGGCGGGCGCCGTGATGATCGCCGTCGGCCTGTTGCCGCTTCCTCCGAGGGGCACCGCGGTGGCGGTCGTCGCCGCGATCGGCGTCGCGGCGGTGATTCCGATCGTCTATTCCTGGCTGCTCTGGCGGCGCGAGCAGCGCGCCGATCAGCCCAGGGGATAACGCTCGAGCACCGTATAGACCGCCCGCTCATTGGTCAGATCGCTCTCGAACAGGGCGAAGGCGTCGACCGTGAACGCCGGACTGGTCAGTCCGCCCACATCCTCGAGCAGATTGCCCAGCGGGCCGCTGGTCGGCCTGAGCCGCGCCAGCGTGATATGCGGCAGATAGGCGCGCTGCTCGGGCTCGATCCCGACCCGGGCGAGCGCGACGCCAAGCTTCTTGTGCAGGGCCTTGAGCGGCTCATGCGGGGTCACGCCGGCCCACACCGTGTCGATCATGCCGCGCTTGTCGAACGCACCGACGCCGCTCAGCGCGATGTCAAAGGGGGCGTGGTGGATCGCGCCCAGAGCGGCGTGGATGTCGTCGGCGCGGTGGCGGTCGACCTTGCCGATGAAGCGCAGGGTGAGGTGGAGCTGGTCGTCGCTTTGCCAGCGGGCGCCGCTGATCCCGCCCATCGCCCCCAGCAGGATCTCGCGGATCCGCCGGGGCGGGCGGATGGCGACGAACAGGCGAAACATGGCGCGCGCCTAGCAAGAAGGGCCCCGGAAATCATCCTTAATGCGTCCCTCCTCTCTGGAGGGCGCTCCGGTTTTCCTTGAATTGGCACCCAATAGGCCCGATATTCCGCGGACACGGCATTTCGCCGGGGATGGGAGAAGTTTCACATGGCTAATTGGTCTGATCCGCGGATCGGCGCCGGCGCGCAGCCGACCACGACTGCCGGCCGGGACGTCGCATTTGACGCCGGTCTTCGGGCCCACATGCTGTCGGTCTACAATTATATGGCGTCGGGCGTGCTGCTGACGGGCATCATCGCTTTGTTCTTCGCCCGCGGCGGCACCGAATCGATCGCCTTCCGCATCGCCACCCAGGGTGGGCCGCTGATCTGGCTTGTCATGCTGTCGCCGCTCGCCATCGTCTTTGCGATGAGCTTCGGCGTCAACCGGTTCTCCACCGGCACGCTCAGGATCATGTACTGGGTCTATGCGGCGCTGATGGGCGTGTCGCTGTCGACCATCTTCCTGGTCTACGACATCGGCTCGGTCGCGACGGCCTTCTTCGCCACTTCGGCGGGCTTCGCCGGTTTGAGCCTGTGGGGCTACACCACCAAGCGCGACCTCAGCGGCATGGGCACCTTCCTGGTCATGGGCCTGTTCGGCCTGATCGCGGCGATGCTGATCACGGCGCTGATCCCGGGCGAAAACCCGGCGGTGACGATGGCGATCAGCGTGGTCGGCCTGCTTATCTTCGCCGGCCTCACCGCCTACGACACCCAGAAGATCAAGAGCCTCTATTTCGAGGTCGCCGGCACCGACTATGTCGGCAAGGCGGTCGTGATGGGCGCGCTGACCCTCTATCTCGACTTCATCAACATGTTCCTCTTCATCCTGCGGCTGTTCGGCAACCGCAACTAGAAGAGGCTTCGAAGCACGACGGGAAAGGTCCGGCGGAAACGCCGGGCCTTTTCTTTTGATCGGGCGGCTAGAACTGGAAGCGCAGGCCCGTCGACACCGAAATCGTCTCACCCCGGTCGAAACCAGCGGTGCGCACCAATGCGGCGTCCAGCGAAATGTCGGCCGAAATCCTGATCGAGCCCGACAGGCCATATTCGAACCACGCGTCACCGTCATTCTCGGCCGGATCTATCGTCACCGCGCGCCCCGCGAGCAGTCCGCTGCCTTGCCGATTGATCGAGGCCCGGTTCGACGTCGCCGCGCCGGCGAGATAGATGCCAAGGCTGCCCTTGGTCCAGATCCGCTCGGCGGAGAGGCCCGCGATTCCGGTCAGGCCATGTTCCGGACTTTCGACGATCACCGGATCGCCGGTCTGCGGAACGATGGCGCGGGCCGTGTCCAGTTCGCTGTAGGTCACCGACACGAAAGGCGCGATTGACCAGTCCTCGCCGGCCGGGGCGTCCCAGGTGACCGACCCGCCAAGCGAGAACAGGCTGCCGTCAGTCTCGTCCTGCACGACGCGTCCGTTGGTCCGGGCGGGGCCGGGCGGCGTGAAGTCGCGGCTGCCCAGGGTCGCATAGGCGTCGATCAGGGCGCGCCCGGCCTGAAAGCCGCCGCCGATGGTGATCTGCCTTGTGTCGGCGGGGAGCGGCTCGTCCAGGCCCGGATCGCCCGCGCCGTCGAACCAGGTGACACCGGCGCGGAAATAGCCCGCGCCGATATAGCGGTAGAGGGACGCCGAGACGAAGGGCTGTCCGCCCCGTCCCGCGATCGTCGCGTTGCCGCCGCTCAGGGAAAGCGACCAATCGTCGGCACAGGCCGCGGTCGGGCATGCGGCAAGCAGCCATATCAAATGGCGCGGTGACATGGCCCCCTCCTCTTTGTTACCCCCTAACGGCGTCCGCCGTGAAACCCTTCGAAGGATTTCCCCTGTACCAGCGTTAGGCCTTCAGCCGCGGGAAGAGAAACGTGCTGAAGTTAGGCGTTGAAGCGAGCGAGGAACAGGCGCGCGCGACCGGCGATCCCGGCGAGCGCGCGCTGATGACACGCGTCGCCGCCGGCGACGCCCTGGCCTTCGCGCGGCTGGTGACGATGCACACGCCGATGGTCCACAGGGTCGCGTGGCGCATGCTCGGCGATGCGGTGGAAGCAGAGGATGTGGTGCAGGAGGTGTTCGTCAAATTGTGGGTCAACGCCAAAGGCTGGACGCCGGCGGGAGGGGGCCTCGGCGGCTGGCTCCGGCGAATCTCCACCAATGCCTGCCTGGATCGGCTGCGGCGCCCCCGCTTCCTCTCCGACCAGGGCCTGCCCGAGCGCGCGGACGAGGCGCCGCCGGCGGATCTGGTGATCGACGGCGAGCGCCGCCGCGCCGCCGTCGCGGCATCGATCCAGGCGCTTCCCGATCGTCAGCGCGCGGCGATCGTGCTCACTTATTATGAGGGCGTACCGAACGCGGAGGCCGCGTCGATCCTCGGCATCGGGATCAAGGCGCTGGAATCGCTTCTGGTCCGCGCCCGTCAGGCGCTCACCCATTCGCTCACGCCCACGGGGCTTCTCGCGGAAGGAGCGGGCGAATGAACCAACACGCCCTCGACGCGCTGCTCGCCGAATATGCGCCGCCGATGTTGCCCGCCGGGCTGGCCGGGCGGATCGCCGCCGTCGCGGTGGCGCTGCCGCAGGCGCCGCGCCCGGCCGCGGCCCGCCGCTTGGCCGCCTTCCCGGTGCGCGACCGTCGCGGGCCCTGGCGGCGCCGGCCGATTCTCCTCGCTGGGATCGCCCTCGGTCTCGCCGTCTCGGGCGCCGTCGCCGCGACCCTGGCCGGGGTGCGGATCGACCGCCTGCCCGTGATCGAAGCCGTGCTGGCCAGGCTTCCGTTCGGCAGGAGCGAGGCGCCTCCGGCCGTCGCGCCGCCGCGTCCGGCGCCGCCGCAAAGTCCGCCGCCTGTTCCCGACGCCTCCCCGCCCGCCGAGCCGCCGGTCCTCAACCGGGAAGCGGCGGATCCGCCGCCGCCGAGGGCTGTCACGCTCGCCGAGCCCGCGCCGCCCCCCGCGCCTCCCGTCGAAGCCCCCGCCGAGGCCCCGCGCCGGCCGGAGAGCGCGGGTGGGCGTCCGGTGGAAATGCCGGCTGCACCGCCTTCCCCGTCGGTCGAGCCGGCCCCGACGGCGCGTGCCGGGGACGCGGCCTCGACCGCGCCCGCGCCCGCGGAGCCGAGCCGGGCGGCGCCGGCCGCCGACGAACAGGTCCGGCAGCAGCGTCAGCAGATCGAACGAGCCGAACAGCTGCGGGCCCTGCGTCAGGCGCGAATCGAGCGAAGCCAGCGCCTCCAGCAGAGTCGCGAACGGATGCGTCGCCTCCGCCGCGACTGAGCAAGCGAAGGGTTTTCTCCGCCGCCGCGTTAGGGCTTTTGAGGGGCGCGGCCGCCCTCTCCCCCATTGTGCGAAGGAGAGCGATTATGAAGACCATGACCATCACCGGCATTGCCATCTTGCTGTGCATTGCGGCGCCGGCCGCGGCGCAACGCGGCGGAGGCGGCGGAACGGGCCCGGTCGCCATGCCGCGCGCCGAAATCCAGCGCATCGACCCGGGCCGGACGATCAGCCCCGCCCGCGACATCGAGATCCGCCGCGGCGACGCGACGGGCGGCGTGACCGGAACCCGCATCCCGCACCGGATCGATCCCCACCGCCCGCCGAACCATCATGCCCGCAGGCGCTGGAATGCCGCGAATCCGCCACCGCACGATCATGCCCGCCGGCGGTGGAACGCGGCGAACCCTTCCGACCCTTCCCGACGGCGCGAAGACCGCTGACCCCCCTCTCAGCGGCGCCGACTCGCCCGCTCCGCCTCGCGCGGGGCGGGCGTTTCCGGTTCGAGGGGATGGCGGTCAGACGTAGGTGAAGATCAGGGTGAAGATCAGCAGAAGCGCCGCGACCGTTCCCAGGGCGGCCAGCCAGCGCCTGAACGACCCGCGCGGCGGCCAGCCGAAGGGGATGATGATCCAGTCGTCCCACATTGCCGCGTCACTCCCAGTCGCCTTCGCATGTCTTGTAATCCACCATCGGCTTGCACGCCAACGGCCGGCGTGGCGAGCGGGGTCGGGCGGTGCCGCTATTCATCCTGTGAAGTGAGTTTCTGGTGGCGCGAACTAACCCCGCCGGACGAGGACGACGCCGACGATGACGAGCAGGACTCCGGCGACGCGGAGCGGGCTGGCGGGCTCGCGAGCAAGGCCGAACGCGCCGAGATGATCGAGCCAGAGCGCCATGGCGACTTGGCCGGCGACGCTGATCGTGATCATCGAGGCCAGGCCGATCCGCGGCGTCGCATAGACTCCGGCCGCGATGAAGCAGGCGCCGTAGAGCCCGCCGAGCCACGCATACCAGGGCAAGGCGGAAAAGACGGCGGGGGCGGGGCGGTTGGCGCTGGCCAGCCAGGCCGCCAGCAGCGCGATCGTACCGATCGCGAAGGAGATCAGCGCCGCCAGCACCGCCGATCCAGATACCTTGGAGAGCATCGCATTGGTCGGCGCCTGGACGCCCATCATCGCTCCGGCCACGAGCACGAACAAAGCCGGGATCGCAAAGGCTGAATTCGTCATGTTCTGCTCCTCGCCCGCACGCTCCAACCACAATGCTCCGATCGTTGGTGACACGAGCAAGTGGAGCTGCGCACTCCGGATTTCACCCGGCTTCGCTTGGAAACAGGGGATGGTTTCTTGCCTGTCCGCTTTGCGGCGGCCATGTTGAGGTGCTGCAGCTTCGACCCGGGAGGGCAAATGGACGCGATCCGCTTCCGCGAGGCCACGCCGGGCGACGCCGCCGCGATCGGCGTCCTGCACGTCGCCTCCTGGCGCGAAACCTATGCCAAGCTTCTCCCCGGCCAGCTCCTCGATGGCCTGTCGGCGGAAGCCCGATCCGCGATGTGGCGCGCGGTCCTAGACGATCCGGCTGCCTTTGGCGGGACGGCGATCTTCGTCGCGGAAAGCGAAGACGGGATCGTCGGATTCGGGACCTGCGGCGACCAGCGCCACGAGGCGCTGAGGGAGCGGGGCTTCGACGGTGAGATCGGCGCGATCTACTTCCTCCAATCCCACCAACGCGGCGGCCTGGGCAGCGCGCTCATGCGTCTGCTAGCGCAAAGGCTCCTGGACCGGGGCCGGCGCACCGCGAGTCTGTGGGTGCTGCGGGAGAACGCTCCGGCGCGTTCATTCTACGAAAGGCTGGGCGGTGTGCTGGCAGGTGAGAAGGCGGAAGAGGAATCGGGCGTCCTGGTGACTGAGGTCGCCTATGGCTGGAGCGACCTTTCGGCCTTGGCTCGCTGACAGCGACAAGGCCTCAAGCCGGCTGAGCGACCGCAGAGACCGGCACCGACGGCCGTTTCCCCGCATTCCAGCCGGCCCAGCTGGTCAGCGCGCCGGTCGCGAAACCGGCCGCGACCACGGCCGCACTCGGCAGGTAGCCGATGAAGGAGACGGCCGATCGGACGATCGCCAGATCGCCCAGCTGGCCCATCGCCACCATCTGCGCCACGACGAAGAGTCCGGCGACGAGGAAGGGTTGGGCACGCTCACCGACGCGCCACCGCACCACCAGGCAGAAGATCACCGACGTCGCCATCGACCATTCGATCGAATGAAGGACGTGCGGCAGATCCTGCGGCCCGGCGATGCCGAGCCCGGGCACGAACGTGATCAGCACCCGGCTGAGCGGCGATTCCCACAGGATCAGCGGCGTCGCCAGCATGTAGCCCGCGTGCAGCCATACCTTCCGGCGGTGTTTGAGGGCCCGATAATAGAGCAGGACATAGGCCGCGATCGCCAGCACCAGGCCGACGAGGAAGGAACCGCCGTACATGACCCGGTCCGGCCTCTCGCCCAGGACATAGCCCTTGGCGGTGAGGTCGATGATCGCGGCGAGGCCGGCGATGAGGAAGGGGAAGAGCAGCAGGCTGGCCTTGCCGGCGGCGGCGTGCCAGCCGAATTGCCGGCGCTGCGCGGTCCAGCTCTGCGTCAGGACCAGGATCACCCAGACGCTGGCCGCCACGCCGTGGGCGTGAAACTGCCAGGGTCCCTGGGTGAAGGTGGAGAAATAGCTCTGCCAGAAACCCGCGACGGTCACCGCCATGACCAGCAGCACGTAATAATGCGCCCTTGGGTACGGCATGCGATGACCCCCATTGCCCCGTGCGCACGGTGCATAACACGAAATCCGCCAGGGAAGCGGCGGAAAAGTGCCGGTCAGCCGGGTGCCGGCTCGCCCAGATGCCGCCGGAAGAATTCCAGCGTCGTCGTCCAGGCACGTTCGGCCGCCTCGCGATTGTAGCGGGCCGCCGACGTATCGTTGTTGAAGGCGTGGTCGACGCCGGGATAGGTGATGGCTGTGACGTCTTTGCCGGCCGCGCGCAGGGCCGCGGCCCAAGGCTCGCCGGTCGCGTTCACGCGGGCGTCGTTGCCGGCATAGTGAAGCAGCATCGCTGCTTCGACACGCGCGGCCTCGGCAGGATCGGGCGCCGGTCCGTAATAGGCGACTCCGGCGCTCAATTCCGCGCCGGCGGCGACGGCGAGCCGGTTGACCATGGCGCCGCCCCAGCAGAAGCCGACGATTCCGACCTTTCTGTGGTTCATGCTGCGGGTGGCGAAGTCGCGGATCAGGGCGACTCCGTCGGCCACGGTCTGGACCATGTCGAGCGCGCCGATCATCTGCCGGGCGCGGTCCTCGTCCACGGGCGTTCCGCCCGCCACGCTCAGCATGTCGGGCGCCTCGGCGGCGAAGCCGGCGACCGCAAGGCGGCGGGTGACGTCGCGGATATGGTCGGTGAGGCCGCGATTCTCGTGGATGACGATCACCGCCGGATTGCGCCAGGTCGAGCCGGCCGGCCGCGCGCGATAGACCCGATAGGCGCGTCCCGGCGCGGCCTGGACCTCGGCATTCTCGGTCGCGATCCTGTTGTCTTCGGCGGCGACCTGCGGCTCGCTGGCCGAGCAGGCGATTCCCGACAGCATCATCGTCGCCGCCGCCGCGCCGCCGCAGAGGCGGGTCAGCTCGGTCATGAACAGCCTTCGGTCCATGCCGTGATGGGCGTAGCGGTCGTAAAGGTCGATCGCCGCCCGTTCGATCTCGTCGCCGCTCATGCCGGCTCGGCCTGCTTCTGCGCGGCGAGCAATGCGTCGTCGATCTCGCGCGCCCGCACCGCGGCAGGGCGGCTCATCAACCGGCCGACATAATCCTCGAAGCTCGGCCTTTTGTCGATCGAACCGAACTGCATGAAGAAGCCGATCTGCGACCCGACATAGAGGTCGGCGGCGGTGAACTGGTCGCCGCAGATATAGGGGCCGGGCGTCAGGGCGCGCTCGAGATTGTCGATCGCCTCCTCGAAGCTGCCATAGCCGACGAACGCCTTCTTCTCGACGCCGAAGCTGACGTCGAGCGCCTTGTTGGTCACCGCCGCCTCGACCGGGCCGGAGGCGAAGAACAGCCAGCGATAATAAGGGGCGCGCTTGCGGTGGCCGTGGGGCGGGGCGAGGCCGGCCTCGGGAAAGGCGTCGGCCAGATAGGCGCAGATCGCCGCGGTCTCGGTCACCACCTGGTCGCCGTGGCGGATCGCCGGCACCTTGCCCATCGGATTGACGGCGAGATAGTCCGCGCCCTTCATGCTCTCATTGTAGTCGAGGAGCACCGTCTCATAGGGCGCGCCGACCTCCTCGAGCATCCAGCGGATCACCCGGCCCCGCGACATCGGATGGGTGTAGAAAGTGAGGGACTCGGCCATTTGCGCTCTCCTCTTTGGGGTCGCCACGAATAGCAAATCCAAACGGGGAGGCGCCAGCCTCAGTCATGCACCTCGCGGCTGTCGTCCGGCGCTTCGTCGCGGTCCGCCATGCCGTAGTCGCGCACGACTTGCGCGACGCGCAGCCGATAGTCGGCTAGCACGCCGTCGCGCCCCGCGGCCTGGGCGTCGCGATGCGCGGGCCGGTTTCGCCAGGCGCGCACGGCCGCCTCGTCGCGGAAGAAGGAAAGGGAGAGGATCCTGTCGTGATCGCTCAGCGACTGGAAGCGCTCGATCGAGAGGAAGCCGTCGATCCGCTCCAGCTCGGGCCTGAGCGATGCGGCGATGGCGAGATAGGCGTCGCGGTCGGCGGGCCGGACCTCGAAGATCACCGCGATCATGGCCGGACCAAGGGCGCGTGCGGCGCCGAGACCAGTTTCAGGAACAGCCGGTCCTCGCGGCGGATGAAGCCGTGCTTTCGCGCGAAGTCGAAATTCTCGCGCCCCAACTCGTCCTCCCTGAGCCGGGCGCGATAGGCTTCGTAGGCGGCGAGGCTTTCGATCGAATAGACGCCGTAGGCGGTCGTCGCCGAGCCTTCGTGCGGCCCGAAATAGCCGATCAGATCCGCGCCGCAGCGCGGAATCGCCTGGCCCCAGTTGCGCGCATATTCGGCGAAGGCGACGGCCTTGTCCGGTTCGATTTCGTAGCGGATGAAGCAGGTGATCATGTCGGGGCCTTTCGGTTGGAACCGCGCCGGACTAGTCGATTGAATCGCGTCGATGCTTCGGTTAAGGCCGAACTATGCACGACAGCCCGTCCATCGCCGCGACCGCTTCCCTGATCGGCGATCCCGCCCGCGCCAACATGCTGACCGCCCTGATGGACGGCCGCGCGCTCACCGCCAGCGAACTTTCGGAGAGCGCCGGAATCACCGTCCAGACCGGCAGCGGTCATCTCTCCCGGCTGGTCGACGCCGGCCTGCTCGCCGTCCGCAAGCAGGGCCGCCATCGCTATTTCCGCCTGTCCGGACCCGACGTCGCCGACGCGCTGGAAGTGCTGATGGGCCTCGCCCAGCGCACCGGCGCGGTGCCGGTCCGCACCGGTCCGCGCCACGCCGCGCTCCGCGAATCGCGGATTTGCTACGATCATCTGGCCGGCGAGCGTGGGGTGAGGATGCTCGACAGCCTGCGCCGGCGGAGGCTGATCCAGGGCGACGAGGAGATTGCGGTCACCGATGCGGGGCGCGTCTGGCTGGCCGGCCTCGGCGTCGACCTGGATCGCCTCGGCGCCGGCCGCCGGCCGCTCTGCCGCTTTTGCCTCGACTGGAGCGAGCGCCGCGCCCATCTCGGCGGCGCGCTCGGCGCCGCCCTGCTCGACTGGATGACGGACCGAAACTGGCTCCGCCGCGAGGCGGGCAGGGTGCTCCGCTTTACCCCCGAAGGCGCCCGCCGCTTCGACGCTGAGCTAGCAGCCTAGGCCGGCTCTTCGGGCTGGCTCTTTTCCTTGGCCTTGTCGGCGGCCTTCTTCTTCTTCGATGCCTTGGGCGGGGCGGAGATGATCTCGAAGGTCGGGGCGTTTTCCTTGATCCGGACCTTGACCTCGCCGCCGTGGATCAGCTTGCCGAACAGCAATTCCTCGGCCAGCGGCTGCTTGATCTTCTCCTGGACCAGCCGGCCCATCGGCCTGGCGCCGTAGAGCCGGTCATAGCCGCGGTCGGTCAGCCATTTGCGCGCCTCGTCGTCCAGCTCGATGTGGACGTTGCGGTCCGCGAGCTGGAGTTCGAGCTGGAGGATGAACTTGTCGACCACGCGGGCGACGACGTCGGTCGCCAGATAGCCGAACGGCACGATCGCATCGAGACGGTTGCGGAATTCCGGGGTGAACATCCGCTTCACCGCTTCGTCGCTGGCATCCTCCTTGGAGACGTTGCCGAAGCCGATCCCCTCGCTCGCCATGTCGGCGGCGCCGGCATTGGTGGTCATGATCAGGATGACGTTGCGGAAATCGACCGTCTTGCCGTGATGGTCGGTGAGCCGGCCATTGTCCATGATCTGGAGGAGAATGTTGAACAGGTCCGGATGGGCCTTCTCGATCTCGTCGAGCAGCAGCACCGAATGGGGATGCTGGTCGACGGCGTCGGTCAAGAGGCCGCCCTGGTCGTAGCCGACATAGCCCGGAGGCGCGCCGATGAGCCGGCTGACGCTGTGTCGCTCCATATATTCGGACATGTCGAAGCGCTGCAGTGGGATTCCCATGATCGAGGCGAGCTGGCGCGCCACCTCGGTCTTGCCGACGCCGGTCGGGCCGCTGAACAGATACGAGCCGATCGGCTTGTCGGGATCGCGCAGGCCCGCGCGCGACAGCTTGATTGCCGAGGCGAGGCGGTCGATCGCGTCGTCCTGGCCGAACACCACCCTTTTCAGGTCGCGATCGAGATGCTCGAGCGCCTTCTTGTCGTCGCTCGACACGCTTCGCGCCGGGATGCGGGCGATGGTCGAGATCACCGATTCGATTTCCTTGACGCCGATCACCTTCTTGCGGCGCGACGGCGGCACCAGCATCTGCATGGCGCCGACCTCGTCGATCACGTCGATCGCCTTGTCGGGCAGCTTGCGGTCCGAAATGTAGCGAGCGGAAAGCTCGACCGCCGCCTTGATCGCGTCGGGCGTATATTTGACCTTGTGATGCTCCTCGAAGGCGGAGCGCAGGCCCGCCAGGATCTTCACCGTGTCCTCGATCGTCGGCTCGTTGACGTCGATCTTCTGGAAACGGCGGAGCAGCGCCCGGTCCTTCTCGAAATGGTTGCGGAACTCCTTGTAGGTGGTCGATCCGATGCAGCGGATCGCGCCGTTGGAGAGCGCGGGCTTCAACAGGTTCGACGCATCCATCGCCCCGCCCGAGGTCGCGCCGGCGCCGATCACGGTGTGGATTTCGTCGATGAACAGGATCGCGTGAGGGAGCTTCTCGAGTTCGCTCACCACCGCCTTCAGCCTCTCCTCAAAGTCGCCGCGATAGCGGGTGCCGGCGAGCAAGGCGCCCATGTCGAGCGAGTAGATCACCGCCGGCAGCAGCACGTCGGGAACGTCGCCCTCGACGATCTTGCGGGCGAGACCCTCGGCGATCGCGGTCTTGCCGACGCCGGGATCGCCGACATAGAGCGGGTTGTTCTTGGAGCGGCGGCAGAGGATCTGGACGGTGCGGTCGACCTCGGGCCCGCGGCCGATCAGCGGATCGACCCGGCCTTCCTCGGCCTTCTCGTTGAGATTGACGGTGAACTGCTTGAGCGCCGATTCGGGCTTCTTCTTGCCTTCCTCCTGCTTGGTCTCCTCGGCGCCCTTGGTCTCGGGCGGCGGCGCGACGGCGTCCCCCTTGCCGACGCCGTGGCTGATATAGGTGACCGCGTCGAGCCTGCTCATGTCCTGCTGCTGAAGGAAATAGACGGCATAGCTCTCGCGCTCGGAAAAGAGCGCGACCAGGACGTTGGCGCCGGTCACTTCGTCGCGGCCCGACGACTGGACGTGGAGGATGGCGCGCTGGACGACGCGCTGGAAGCCGCTGGTCGGCGAGGGATCGGTGTCGCTCTCGACCTTCAGCGCCTCGAGCTCGTTGTCGAGATAGTGGCGGACGGCGTCGCGCAGCTCGCCGGTATTGACCCCGCAGGCTTCCATCACCCGGCCGGCATGGACGTCTTCGATCAGGGCCAGGAGAAGGTGCTCGAGCGTCGCATATTCGTGCTTGCGGCCGCTCGCCTCGGCGAGGGCGTTGTGCAGCGTCTGCTCGAGTTCGCGGGCAAAAGACGGCATAGGTTACTCCCAGAGGCCGGGAAGAAAGACCGGCCCTTCCACTCCAATGTCGGACTTCCGCGGCGCTTCATCAAGCGTCACGGCAAAATCCCATCATTTCTTGAACAAATCGTCAGCGCTGGCGCGGAAGCTGACCGAGGCGTCGAGCTTGGCCTGCACCCGCGCGATCTCGGCCTGGAGGATGGCGATACGGTCGCGTAATTCCTCCACCGACAGCGGATCGAGATCCTGCTTCGTCAGCAGGGTCAGCGGATCGTCGGGCTTGTCCGGAAAAAGCTCGTCGATGTCCATGGCGAGGAACGTTGACCGGGACGCATCCCAAGTCAATAAACCCCAACACGCCGATGCGATGAACGGGGGAAAATGGACGCCATTCCCGAGCAGATCCCCGAAGAGATGGATGCCATCGACCCGGAGGGGCCGGGGGGACCCGAGGTGCTCGTCCCGGTCCGCCGGCCGGTGCCCAGACCCGGTCCCGGCGAGCTGTTGATCCGTGTCGCTGCCGCCGGGGTCAACCGCCCCGACGTGTTGCAGCGGCGCGGCCTCTACCCGATGCCGCCCGGCGCGACGACCATTCCGGGCCTGGAAGTGTCGGGCAGCGTCGCCGCGACCGGGGAAGGGGTTCCGGCCGAGCTGGTGGGCCAGCCGGTCTGCGCCCTGCTATCCGGCGGCGGTTATGCCGAATATGCCGCCGCGCCGGTCGGCCAGTGCCTGCCGGTGCCGTCCGCGCTGACGATGGTCGAGGCGGCGGCGATGCCCGAGACCCTGTTCACCGTGTGGACCAATATCTTCGAGCGCGCCTTCGCCACCGAAGGCGAGACGGCTCTGGTTCACGGCGGTACCAGCGGCATCGGCACCATGGCGATCGCGCTTGGCGGCCTGTTCGGGGTCAGGATCATCGTCACCTGCGGCAGCGACGACAAATGCCGCCAGGCCGAGGTGCTCGGCGCGGCGCATGCGATCAACTACAAGGAAAAGGACTTCGTCGAGGAGGTAAAGCGGCTCACCGGCGGCGCCGGCGTCAACGTCGTCCTCGACACGGTCGGCGGCGACTATGTGGCCCGCAACCTGAACTGCCTGGCCGAGGACGGCCGCCACGTCACCATCGGCCTCCAGGGAGGGACGCCGGTTTCGGAAGTGAACCTCGCCCGGGTCATGGGCCGGCGTCTGACCCTCAGCGGCTCGCTGCTGCGGCCGCGCTCGGTCGCCTTCAAGACCCTGGTCGCCGACGAGCTCGCCCGCTCGGTCTGGCCCTATGTCGAGGAAGGCCGGCTGAAGCCGGTGATCGACAAGACTCTTCCCCTCTCGCAAGCCGCCGACGCCCACCGCCGGATGGAGGCGGGCGACCATGTCGGCAAGATCGTTCTGACCGTCGGCGATACGGACGCCTGATCGGTCCATAAGGAGAGCGCGTTTCCTTCACCGGTACCCGGGCGCTAGGGAGCGCCAGCCGGCAGGCGCTGCGCGGAGGGGATGATGGAACAGCTGGTGCTTCACGAACATGCCTCGTCGGGCAATTGCTACAAGATCCGGCTGACCGCCGCGTTGCTCGGCCTGCCCCTCGAGCGGCGCGAATATGACATCATGAAGGGCGAGACCCGGACGCCGGACTTCCTCGCCAACGTCAACGCCAACGGCCGCATTCCCGTGCTCCAGGTCGGGACGCGCTTCATCCCCGAAAGCAACGCCGCCTGCTTCTACCTCGCCGACGGCTCGCCTCTGGTCCCGGCCGACCGGTTCGACCGCGCCGATATGCTGCGCTGGATGTTCTTCGAGCAGTACAGCCACGAGCCCAACGTCGCGACCATGCGTTTCTGGACGGTCTATGTCGGCGAGGCCAACCTCAGCGACGCCCAACGCGTCCAGATGCCCGGCAAGCGCGCTGCAGGCGCGGCGGCGCTCAGGCTGATGGACGACCATCTTGCCGCCGGCGACTTCCTGGTCGGAGAGAGGATCAGCCTCGCCGACATCGCCCTCTACCCCTACACCCGCCTCGCCGAGACCGGCGGGTTCATCCTTGCCGATTACCCGGCCGTGCAGGCATGGCTGGGCCGCGTCGCGGCCGTGCCTGGATTTGTCCCGATGGATGCCTAGCGACGCTTAGTCGCTGCTTTCGTTCATTTCGTGGACGAAGACGGCGGTCGAGACGGCGGCGGCGAGGACGATGGTGCCGACTCCGATCGCGATCCAGCCCAGCGTGGAAACGCCGTGGCGATGACCCTGGGGCGCCCGATTTCCTTCCGCCATGCCCAGCCGATCGATCCTTGTGCCGGCAAGGCGAAGGGTCACAGTCTCGCGCTGGCGGATGCCGAGCTCGATCCCCTCGCCGATCCCCATCCGCGAACGCCCGTCCATATTCGTGCTGCGCAGCGTCGGCGCGACCGTGAGCCCGACCTGGACTCCCCGCCGTTCCGGGTCGGCGCCCAGGGGCATGCGCAGCCGCAGGCCGGCGAAAGCGCCGGTCCGGACGTCGCGCGCCTCGGCGAAATCGGCGGCAAGGACCGGTTGCGCGGTCGCCAGAAGCTGGCCGGCAACGAGGCCGGCGATAAGAAGCGATTTCATGAAATTCTTCCCCCTTTTCAAAGAGGAAGGTGGAATCGAATTGTGGCGCTTTGGCGGCGCGTACCGTATTTTTTCTACCGGTGGTCCCGCAATGCAAACCGCTGCAGCTTCCCCGTCGCTGTCTTCGGCAGCGCCGCCACGAACTCCACTTCGCGCGGATATTTGTAGGGCGCGATCGCCGCCTTCACATGGTCCTGGAGCAAAGCGGCCGTGCCCGCGTCGGGGGCGAAACCGGGGGCGAGGACGACGAAGGCCTTCACCTTCTGTCCGCGCTCGGCGCAGGGCGCGCCAACCACGGCGCATTCCTGCACCGCCTCATGGGCGTAGAGCGCATTCTCCACCTCGGGCGCGGCGATATTGTAGCCCGAGGAGATGATCATGTCGTCGGAGCGGGCGACGTACCAGAAATAGCCCTCCTCGTCGGCGCGGTAGGTGTCGCCGGTGACGTTCCAGCCGTTCTGGACATAATCGGCCTGCCGCGCATCGTCGAAATAGCGGCAGCCGGTCGGCCCCTTGACTGCAAGTCGGCCGGTGCCGGCACCCATCGCCTGGCCTCCTTCGTCGAGCAGGGTCGCGACATAGCCGGGCACAGCCTTGCCGGTCGCGCCCGGGCGGATGTCGTCACCGCCCGCCGAGATGAAGATGTGCATCATCTCGGTGGCGCCGATGCCGTCGACGATCCTGAGGCCCGTCGCCTCGCGCCAGGCATGCCAGGTCGCGGCGGGGAGATGCTCGCCGGCCGAGACGCAGGTCCTGAGGCTCGAAATATCGTGCTCGCCGAGCAGGGGGATCATCGCCTTGTAGGCGGTCGGCGCGGTCGCGAGGTTGGTCACCTTGTGGCGCTGGATCGCATCGAGCAGCGCCTTTGGGCCCGGCGTCTCGATCGTCACCGCCGCGCCGGCATAGCGCCAGGGGAAGATCAGCAGCATGCCGAGCCCGAAGGTGAAGGCGATCGGCGCCGAGCAGGCCCATCTCTGGTCCGACTCGGGCTTCAATATGTGGCGGGCGAAGGAATCGGCCGGCGCCAGTATGTCGCGGTGGAACTGGACGCAGCCCTTGGGTTTGCCGGTCGTCCCCGAGGTGAAGGCGATCAGGGCGACATCGTCGCGATGGGTATCAACCGGCGTGAAGCCGGGCGCGACTTCCTTCAGCCGCGCTTCAAGCGCGCCGCTGCCGGCGTCGCCGTCATAGGTCAGCACCGACCGGACCGTCTCCGCTTGCTCCGCCGCCGCATCGAAATCCTCGCGGAAGCGGCTGTCGACGATGGCGTGGCTCACCTGGGCGCGGTCGAGGATGGTCGCGATCTCGCCCGGGCGCAGCATCGGCATGGTCGCCACCACCACGCCGCCCGCCTTGAGCACGCCCAGCCAGGCGGCGAACAGCATCGCATTGTTCGGCCCGCGCAGCAGCACGCGGTTGCCGGGCACCAGTCCTTCCTCCTCGGTCAGCAGCCGGGCGATGCCGTCGGACAGGCGCCGCATCTCGCCATAGGTCCAGGTCCCGGCATCGTTCACCAAAGCGATCGCCTCGGGATCGTGAAGGTCGATCAGCTCAACCGCCGCGTTGAGCCGCTCCGGATAGCAAAGCTCCGGAAGGTCGAAGCGGAATTCGGGCTGCAAATCGGGGGGCGGCAGCCGGTCGCGGATGAAATGGTCGCGATGCGCGCTCTTCATTCGGGCACCACCGCCATCGCCTCGATCTCGATCTTCGCTCTGGGCTCAACCAGCCCGGTGACTCCGACCACCGCCATCGCCGGATAATGGCGGCCGATCAGGTCGCGATACGCCGCGCCGATCTCCTTCAAACTGGCGCGATATTCCGCGAGATCGGTGACGTACCAGGTCATCCGCACCAGATGCTCGGGCCCGGCGCCATCCTCGGCAAGAATATCGAGGATATTGGCCAGCACCTGGCGGAACTGGCCCGCCAGATCGTCGCGCTCGATCTTCTCCTCGGCGTTCCAGCCGATCACGCCGGCGGTGACGATGGTCCGGCCGCGGGCCGAGACGCCGTTGGCATAGCCTTTGGGCCGCGGCCATCCGGGCGGATTGAGCGCCTTCATGGCTTGTGCTCCGCCAGATGGTTGCGGGCGATCACCACTTTCTGCACTTCCGAAGCCCCTTCATAGATCCTGAGCGCCCTGATCTCGCGATAGAGGCTCTCCACCATCACGCCGTGGGTGACGCCGAGGCCGCCGAAGATCTGCACCGCCTTGTCGATCACCTGCTGGGCGCTGTCGGTGGCGTGGAGCTTGGCCAAAGCCGCCTCGCGGCTGTTGCGCTGCCCTTTCACGTCGCGCTGCCAGGCGGCGCGGTAGATCAAAAGGGCCGAGGCATCGACGTCGAGCACCATTTCGGCGAGCATCGACTGGACGATGGCGTTGTCGGCGAGGACTCCGGCCCCCAGCCTTCGCTCCAGCGCCCGCGCCGTCGCTTCGTCGAGCGCCCGCCGCGCGAAGCCCAAAGCCGCCGCGCCCACGGTGGTACGGAACACATCGAGCGTCGCCATCGCCTGGGCGAAGCCGCGCCCGCGCGCGCCGAGCAAGGCGGAGGCGGGGAGGCGCATGTTGGTGAATCTGAGCGTGGCCAGCGGGTGCGGCGCGATCACCCTGATGCGCTCGCTCGCGCCCAGCCCCTTGGTGTCGGCATCGACGATGAATGCCGAAATCCCCTTCGCCCCCGGCGCCTCGCCGGTGCGCGCGAAAAGGAGGTAGAAATCGGCGATCCCGCCGTTGGAGATATAGGTCTTGGCGCCGTCGACGGCGTAGCCGCTCCCGGCTTCCACCGCCGCCGTCGTCATCGACGCGACGTCCGACCCCGATTCCGGTTCGGTCAGCGCGAAGGCCGCGATCTTTTCGCCCTTCGCCACCGCCGGCAGATAAGCCTGCTTCTGATCCTCGGTCCCGAACAGGCTGATCGTCCCCGAACCAAGCCCCTGCATCGCGAAAGCAAAATCGGCGAGCCCGCTATGCCGCGCCAGGGTCTCCCGGATCAGCGCCAGCGACCGCACATCGAGCGCCTCGTGCGCCCCGCCATAGGCGCTCGGTACGCAATAACGCAGCCACCCGCCGGCCCCGAGCTTCGCCACCAAGGCCCGGCACTCGGCATCGACATCGTCACCATGGGCCGCCGAGAGCTCCGCCGCGCACCAGCGCTCAAGCTCCTCCGCCAGCCGCCGATGGCTGTCGTCAAAGAACGGCCAGTCGAGAAACGACTTATCCGCCATCAATCCCCCTTGAACTCCGGCGTCTTCTTCGCCGCGAACGCCTCGAACGCCCTCCGGAAATCCTGGGTGGCCATGCAGATCGCCTGGGCCTGCGCCTCCATCTCGATGGCGACGTCGAGGCTCACCGCCCATTCGGTGTTGAGCTGGGTCTTGGTGATGCCGTGGGCAAAGGTGGGACCCGTCGCCAGCGCGCGCGCCGCCGCCTGCGCCTCGGCCAGCGAATCTTCGACCAACCGGTTGTGAAACCCCCAGCGTTCGCCTTCTTCGGCGCTCATCACCCGGCCGGTGAAGAGCAGCTCCGAGGCCCGGCCCTGGCCGATGATCCGCGGCAGGATGGCGCAGGCGCCCATGTCGCAGCCGGCGAGGCCGACGCGGGTGAAGAGGAAGGCGGTTTTGGTCGCCGGCGTGGCGATGCGGAGGTCCGAAGCCATCGCCACGATCGCGCCGGCGCCGACGCAGACGCCGTCCAATGCGGCGACGATCGGCTGCGGGCAGCCGCGCATCGCTTTCACCAGGTCGCCGGTCATGCGGGTGAAGGCGAGCAGGCCCGGCACGTCCATTTCGGTCAGCGGACCGATAATCTCGTGGACGTCGCCGCCCGAGCTGAAATTGCCGCCGGCGCCGGCGACGACGATCGCCTTCACCTCGGCGGCGTAGACCAGGTCGCGGAACAGGTCCCGCAGCTCGGCATAGCTTTCGAAGGTGAGCGGGTTCTTCCGCTCGGGCCGGTTCAGGGTCACGGTGCCGACGCCGTCGGCAAAGTCCCAGCGAAAATGTTCGGGCTGGAAGGTCTCAGGATTCACGCGCCTGTCCTTTCGCGATCGAGCCTTTGAGCTGGCCGAGGGCCTGATAGAGCGTCTCGCGCGCCTCGCCGTCCAGGTCGGCGACCAGGGCGTCGATCCAGTCGTGATGGGCGGCGGCGAGTCCGGCGAATTCTTTTCTGCCTAAGTCGGTCAGCCGCACGATCGAGGCGCGGCGGTCGGCACGCGACGGCGCCATCCGCACCAGTCCGTCCCGCGCCAGCTTCTGGACCAATTGGGTAACGTTGCCGTTGGAGACGAGCAGGGCGCGGGAAAGGGCGCTCATCGTCATGCCCCCGGGCTCGCGGTCGAGCGCGGCGAGCACGTCGAAGCGGGGGAGGGTGGCGCCGCGCCCGGCGAGGCGGCGCTGCACGTCCTTCTCGATCGCCATCGTGCAGGACAGCAGCCGCAGCCAGAGCCGCACGCTCGACCGGTCGCCGAGCGCGCCGTCATGCTTCTCGCGAATGGCGAGCGCTTCCTTCATGTGATCTCGCCGCCGGCGACCGCGATCGCCTGGCCGTTCATCGCCTGGCTTTCCGGCAGGCTCAGCCAAAGCACCGCCGCCGCAACCTCGGCCGGGGTCACCAACCGTCCCTGCGGATTGAAGCGGGCGAGCTCGGCGCGGGCTTCGGCCTCGCTGCGGCCGGTCTTGTCGCGGATCCGCGCCACCGCCTCGGTGACCAGGTCGGTGTCGGTGAAGCCGGGGCAGACCGCGT
The DNA here is from genome assembly GCA_036525215.1 of Allosphingosinicella sp. Taxonomy (GTDB): domain Bacteria; phylum Pseudomonadota; class Alphaproteobacteria; order Sphingomonadales; family Sphingomonadaceae; genus Allosphingosinicella. The sequence goes on along the minus strand of DATDAU010000041.1, from coordinate 36,109 downwards.
TGACGGTGAGGTTGGTGGCGGCGAATTCGGCGGCGAGGGCGCGGGTCAGGCCGACCGCGCCGTGCTTCGCCGCCGCATAGGACGATGTGTAAGCATAGCCCTTCAGACCGGCGGTCGAGGCAACGGTGACGATCCGCCCGTTCGGCGCCGCCAGCAGATCGGGCAGGGCCGACTGGCAGCAGTTGAACATGCCGTCGAGATTGACCGCCATCATCGCGCGCCATTCCGCGACGCTGACCTTGGCGAAGGCGGCGCTCTGGGCGGCGCCGGCATTGTTAACCAGGATCGAGATCGGCCCCTGCGCGCCGCGCGCGCCGGCGACCGCGCGGTCGACCTGCGCCCGGTCGGTGACGTCGGCGACCTGGAAGAAGCCGATGCCGACGCAGGCCACTTCGAGCGTCTCCTGCCGCCGCCCGACCAGGGTGATGAGCGCCCCCTCCGCCGCCAAAGCGCGGGCGATGGCGGCCCCGATCCCGGTCCCGCCGCCGGTGACGAGCGCGTGCTGACCTTTTAGTTTCATGCCTTCAACTCCGCCTCCCGCTGAAGATTCCGTGCCAGCTGCGCCATCCCGCCCAGATAAGGCGGCGGCACCGTCACGCGGCGATAATCCTGCCCCGCCGCCGCCCGCAAGGTCCACATCGGATCGATCAGGTGGGGCCGGGCGAGCGCCACCAGGTCGGCGCGGCCGGCAGCCAGGATCGAATTGACGTGGTCGCTCTCGTAGATGTTGCCGACCGCCATCGTCGTCACCCGCCCTTCGTTGCGAATCTGGTCGGCGAAGGGCGTCTGGAACATTCGGCCGTAGATCGGCTGGCAATCGGCCCAGGTCTGGCCCGCCGAGACGTCGATCAGATCGGCGCCGGCTTCCCAGAAGGCGCGGCCGATCTCGACCGCCTCGTCCGGGGTGACGCCGGCATCGCCCATCCAGTCGTTGGCCGAAATCCGCACCGACATCGGCTTCTCCGCCGGCCAGGCCGCCCGCATCGCGGTGAACACTTCCAGCGGGAAGCGCAGCCGGTTGGCGAGGCTGCCGCCATAGTCGTCGGTCCGTTTGTTGGCCAAAGGCGTGATGAAGCTCGACAGCAGATAGCCGTGGGCGGCGTGGAGCTCGATCATATCGAAGCCGGCCTCGAGGCCGAGGCGGACCGCGGCGACGAACTCCTCGCGCACCCGGTCCATGTCGTCGCGAGTCATTGGCCGCGGCACCTGGTTGTCCGGGCTCCACGGCACGTCCGAGGCGGCCATGACCGGCCAGTTGCCGCTCTCCAGCGGCACGTCATAGCCCTCCCAGCCGACCTTTGTGCTGCCCTTGGGGCCTGAATGGCCGAGCTGGAGGCAGAATTTCGCCGGCGAATTGGCGTGGACAAAGTCGACGATCCGCCGCCATGCTTCGACATGTTCCGGCGCGTAGAGACCGGTGCAGCCCGGCGTGATCCGCCCCTCGGCCGAAACGCAGGTCATCTCGCTATAGACCAGGCCCGCCCCGCCCAGCGCCCGACCGCCATAATGGACGAGGTGGAACTCGTTCGGGGTCCCGTCCGCGGCCGAATACATCGCCATCGGCGAGACTACGACGCGGTTGTCGAGCTTCAGTTCGCGCAGCATGAAGGGCGCGAACATCGGCGGCGCCGGCTCGTTCACCTCCTTGCCCCGCGCCCGTGACTGGAACCAGCGCTCGACCCCCTCCAGCCAGTCCTTGTCGCGCAGGCGAAGGTTCTCGTGGCTGACCCGTTGCGAACGGGTGAGCAGGGAATAAGCGAACTGGATCGGCTCGAAATGGAGATAGCGGTCCAGCGTCTCGAACCATTCGGTCGAGTTGCGGGCGCTGTTCTGGAGCTTCAGCACCTCCAGGTTGCGCTCGGCCTGATATTCGGCGAGCGCGGCGTCGCGGCCGAGGCCCGGCCGGTTCAGCACCTCGGCGAGCTTGATCGCATCCTCGAGCGCCAGCTTGGTCCCCGATCCGATCGAGAAATGGGCGGTGTGGGCGGCGTCGCCGAGCAGGATCAGGTTCCGGTAGTGCCAGGTGTCGCAGACGATCCGCCGGAAGTTGAGCCAGGCCTGCGGGCCGGGCAGATGCCGCGCGTTGCTGAGCAGGCTGTGGCCGTCGAGATATTTGGCGAACAGGCCTTCGCAGAGGGCAATCGCCTCATCCTGGCTCATTTGGTCGAGGCCCAGGCCCGTCCATGTCTCCGGATCCATCTCGACGATGAAGGTCGAGAAATCGTCTTCGAAACGATAGGCGTGGGCCCATACCCAGCCCGCCTCGGTCTCTTCGAAGGCGAAGGTGAAGGCCTCGAACGCCTTCTCGGTGCCGAACCAGAAGAACTTGTTGCGGCGGGTCTGGATGTCGACCCCGAAATGCGGCTCGTAGCGGTCGCGGATTCGGCTGTTGGCGCCGTCGGCGGCGATCACTAGGTCGTAATCGGCCCAGTCGTCGAGGTCCGGGCTCGCCTCATGCTCGAAGTGGAGATTGACGCCGAGCTCGCGCGCCCGCTCCTGGAGAATGTTCAAGAGCCGCTTGCGGCCGATGCCGATGAAGCCGTGACCCGACGAGGTGATTGTCTCGCCGCCGATGTGGACGTCGATATCGTCCCAATGGGCGAATTCGCTCTGGATGACCGCGCCGGAGACGGGATCGTTGGCGAGCAGATTTTCGACCGTCTGGTCCGAGAAGACGACGCCCCAGCCGAACGTGTCGTCGGGCCGGTTGCGCTCGAACAGGTCGACCCGATGCGCGGGGTCGCGCAGCTTCATCGATATCGCGAAATACAACCCGGCCGGCCCGCCGCCGAGGCACGCAACCCGCATCCCCGCCTCCAATTGCTTTAGGTCTAAACTATATTAAGGCGTGGGTGGGGGTCAAGAGCGCCATTAATTCCTCCCCGGTACGGGGAGGGGGACCAGCCGAAGGCTGGTGGAGGGGCTTCTCAGAGCTGGGAGCAGCCCCTCCGCCACGCGGCTTCGCCACGCGGTCCCCCTCCCCGTGCCGGGGAGGAATTTGGTCCTCAGCCCTCCACCGCCTTCACGATCAGATCCGCTGCCGCCTCGGCATCCATCGCCAGCGTGTCGATCCTGATCTCCGGCGTCTCCGGCGATTCATAAGGCGAATCCACCCCGGTGAAATTGGCGAGCTGCCCCGCCCGCGCTTTCCGATACAGCCCCTTCGTGTCGCGCCGCTCCGCCTCGGCCAGCGGCGTATCGACGAAGATCTCGATGAAATCGCCGTCGCCCACCATGCTCCGCACCATCTCCCGCTCGGCCCGGAACGGGCTGATGAAGGCGGTCAGCACGATCAGGCCGGCGTCGAGCATCAGTTTCGCCGCCTCGCCGGCGCGGCGGATATTCTCGACCCGGTCGGCGGCGGTGAAGCCGAGGTCGCGGTTGAGGCCGAGCCGGACATTGTCGCCGTCGAGCAGAAAGGTGTGGCGGCCCCGCGCATGGAGCTTCGCCTCGACCAGGTTGGCGATGGTCGACTTGCCGGCGCCGCTCAAACCGGTGAACCAGAGCAGCTTCGGCCGCTGCAGCATCAGGGCGGCGCGGCGATCGGCGGTGACGGTCAGCGACTGGGCGTGGACATTTTCCGCCCGCCTCAGCCCGAAATGGATCAGGCCGGCGCCGACCGTCGTTTCGCCGATCCGGTCGATCAGGATGAAGCCGCCGAGCGACCGGCTCGCTTCATAGGGCTCGAAAACCACCGGCCGCGACGTGTGCACCACGGCGACGCCGATCTCGTTCAGCTCCAGCGTCCGCGCCGCCAGCTGCTCACCGCTGTCGATGCCGATCCTGTATTTGGGCTCCTGTACCGTCGCCGGCACGCTCTGGGCGCCGATCTTCAACAGATATTGGCGGCCGGGCAGCATCGGCTCCTCGGCCATCCAGATGATCGCCGCCTCGAACTGGTCGGCGACCTGCGGCGGCGCCTCGGCCGCCGCGATCGTGTCGCCGCGCGAGCAATCCACCTCGGCGGTGAAGCCGAGCGCGACCGACCGCCCAGCCTCGGCCACGTCGAGATCGCCGTCCATGGTCGCGATCCGCGCCACCGTCGCCGTCGTCCCCGCGGGCGCGATCGCCACCTTGTCACCCGGTCGTACCGATCCGCCGGCGATGTTGCCGGCGTAAAGCCGCCCGCCGGCAGGATCGCGGATCACGCTCTGGACCGGCATCCGGAACGGAATGGCCGCCGCCGCTTCCGGTTCGGCCGCCTCGAGCCAGGGGAGCAGGGCCGGCCCCTTGTACCAGGGCATGCGCGCCGAAGGGCCGGCGACATTGTCGCCGTCGAGCGCGCAGACCGGGATGGCGGTCACCGCTCCGGCGTCGATGCTCTCGGCGAAGGCGGCGAACTCCGCCTCGATCTCGACGAACCGATCGGGATCGAAGCCAACCAGGTCCATCTTGTTCACCGCCAGCACGAAATGGCGGATGCCGAGCAGGCGGGCGATGGTGGTGTGGCGTCTTGTCTGGGTGAGCACTCCCTTGGTGGCGTCGATCAGGACGATGGCGAGGTCGGCGTTGGAGGCGCCGGTCGCCATGTTGCGCGTATATTGTTCGTGGCCGGGCGTGTCGGCGAGGATGAAGCGCCGCCTCGCCGTCGCGAAATAGAGATAGGCGACGTCGATGGTGATGCCCTGCTCGCGCTCGGCCTCGAGCCCGTCGGCGAGGTTGGCGAAGTCGCTCAGATCCTCGAGCTTGTCGCTCGGGATCGCACCGCAATCGTGGAGCATCCGGCCGATCAGGGTCGACTTGCCGTCGTCGACCGAGCCGCAGGTCAGCAGGCGAAGCAGCGGCATCATCAGAAGTAGCCCTGGCGCTTCTTGCGCTCCATCGACGAGGGCTGGTCCTTGTCGATCAGCCGGCCGACCCGCTCCGACGTGCCGTCCTCGGCCATTTCCGCGAGCACCTGCTCGATGGTGGCGGCGTCGCTGTCCATCGCTCCGGTCAGCGGCCAGCAGCCGACGGTGCGCACCCGCACCCGCCGCATTTCGGGCCGCTCGTTCTTGCGGAACGGATAGCGGTCGTCGTCGACGATGATCAGCGCATAATCGCGGATCACCGTCGGCCGCTCGGCCGCGAAATAGAGCGAGGCGACCTTCAATTTTTCGGCGGCGACATAGTCCCACACGTCGCGCTCGGTCCAGTCGGAGAGCGGGAAGACCCGCAGGCTTTCCCCCGGCGCCCGCCGGCCGTTATAGAGCTGCCACAATTCCGGCCGCTGCCGTTTCGGGTCCCAACCGTGGCTCGCCGAACGGACCGAGAAGATCCGCTCCTTGGCCCGGCTCATCTCCTCGTCGCGCCGTGCGCCGCCGAACGCCGTGTCGAAGCGGCCGGCGTCGAGCGCCTGCTTCAGCCCTTCCGTCTTCCACAATTCGGTGTGCAGGGCCGCGCCATGGTCGAACGGGTTGATCCCGCGCGCCTCGGCGTCCGGATTGCGGTGGACGATCAGCTCCATCCCCGCCTCGGCCGCCAGTTCGTCGCGCAGCGTATAAAGCTCGGCGAACTTCCAGCCGGTGTCGACGTGGAGAAGCGGGAAGGGCGGCCGCGCCGGGAAGAAGGCCTTGCGCGCCAAATGCAGCATCACGCAGCTGTCCTTGCCGCCCGAAAACAGCATCACCGGCCGCTCCGCCTCGGCCACCGCCTCCCGGATGATATGGATCGCCTCGGCTTCCAGGCGCTGAAGGGAGGTCAGGGACAGGGCGGGGTTCCTTGGAATTGGTGCCGCAATCGATAAGGGAGCCGCCTCAACCTGTCATGCTGAACTTGATTCAGCATCCATGAACACCGTCATTTTCAGAATGGTCTGGCCCCATGTTTCGAACCGCGCTCGATTAGTCTCTGTTGGCAACGCATTGAAGCATCGAGGCCACAGTTGGCGCGAAGTTGAATGGTCTGCGGGCCCTGCGGTTGCCAAGTTTATTGACCTATGGCAGGCGCGATTCTCTTTCAGCGCCAGACAGGAGTGTAGGATGCGTATGATGAAGGCGGCCATCGTTGCCGCGATCGGAATTTCCATGACCAGCGCCCCGGTGCTCGCCCAGTCGGCGGCGCCGCTCTCGGTCGCTCATTCGGCGGCGCGGGCCGGCGCCTCGACCCAGGACGAGAGCGAGCTGCGCGGCGGCTATATCATCCCCGCTTTGATCATCATCGCGATCATCGCCGGCGTGATCCTGCTGACCGGCGGCGACGACGGCCCGTCCAGCCCCTGATCTCGTTCCTGGTCCAGCCAGGTTACATGGGCCGGCGGCGCGAAAGCGCCGCCGGCCTTTTGACGTCCTGCCCGCGGCCGCCCGCTTTTCCGACTCTTGTTGTATCCGCTCCTGAATCCTGACATCATTTGCGCCACGCCAATCGGCGCCGGCATCCGCCGAAGCGCCGAAGTCATTCGCAAATGAGCCCAATGTGTTCGCCATCTTCCTGACGCCCGAATACGCCCCGTTCGCCATCGCATTCGTCATCATGGTCGGCATCGGCCTTATCGAGGCGATCGGCCTCGGCGTCGGCCATTTGGGCGTTCATGCCGATCTCGACCACGATGTCGACGGCTCGGGCCTCCTCGACTGGCTGGGCCTCGGATCGCAAATCCCGATCCTGATCTGGCTGACCTCTTTGCTCGCCTGCTTCAGCCTCGCCGGCGTCGCCATCCAGCAGGTCGCGGAGCTCCTCTTCAACGCGCCGCTCCACTGGGCCCTGGCGGCCGGCGCCGCTCTGGTCCTCGGCGGCATCGCCAACGGCTTCGTCGCCTCAGGTTTCGCGCGGATCATGCCCACCTTCGAATCCACCGTGGTCTCGCAGAATGAGCTGGTCCGCCGCCGCGGCACCGTGCTGGAAGGGACGGCCCGCCGCGGCGCGCCAACCCGAGCCAAGGTGGTCGACCGTCACAACCAGGTTCACTACGTCATGGTCGAGCCCCATCATGACGACGACGTGCTCGCTTCGGGCGAGACCGGCCTGCTCGTCCGCAGGGAGGGAACCATCTTCTACCTCCTTCCCGACGCCCATCCCCAGCTTCGGCCGATGCCCGAAGGCTAGACGACTTCACGTAGGAGTGTGAAATGACCGCCTCTGTCTGGAACATCCTGATCTACGCCGGCATCGTGCTGGTGGCCTTCATGGTCATCGGCATCGTCCTCACCCGCCTCTATCGCCGCGCGACCAAGGACGTCGCCCTGATCCGCACCGGCTTCGGCGGCGAGAAGGTGGTGCTGAACGGCGGCGTGATGGTGATCCCCGTCCTCCACGAGTTGATGCAGGTCCGCCTGACCACGGTGAAGCTCGAAGTCTCGCGCCTCAACAAGGACGCGCTGATCACCCTCGACAAGCTCCGCGTCGACGTCGTCGGCCTGTTCCACATCAAGGTGAAGCCGGACTCGGAATCGATCGCGGCCGCCGCCCAGACCCTGGGCGACAGCGTCAACAATCCCGACGCGGTCAAGTCGCTGCTCGACGGCAAGCTCGTCTCGGCGCTGCGCTCGGTCGCGGCGACGATGACGATGGAGCATCTCCACGCCAACCGCGCCGATTTCATCCAGAAGGTCCAGGAAGCCTTGATGACCGATCTCGACATGAACGGCTTCCAGCTGGAATCGGTCAGCATTACCCATTTCGACCAGACCGCCTTCGAGCATTTCAACGAGAACAACGCCTTCGACGCCGAGGGCCTCACCGTGCTCACCCGCACGATCGAGGAGCGCAAGAAGATCCGCAACGACATCGTCGCCACCAACCGGGTGGAGATCGAGCAGCGCAACCTCGAGGCCAACAACCAGTCGCTCGAAATCGCCCAGGCGGCCGAACAGGCCCGGCTGACCCAGGAGCAGACGCTCTCCGCCCGCCGCGCCGAGCAGGCGACCGCCATCGGCACCGCCGAGGCGGAGCAGACGCGGCTGGCCGAAATCGCCCGGATCACCGCCGAGCAGGCCCAGACCGTCGCCCAGACCGAGGCCGACAAGGTGATCCAGACCGCGACGATCGAGCGCGACGGTGCCGTCCAGACCGCGACGATCGAGCGCGACCGCAATATCGAGCTCGCCCGCATCACCACTGCCGTCCAGACCGCCCAGAAATCCGAGGAGGAATCGACCGCCACCGCCGCCGCCAACGAGGCGCGCGCGCTCGCCGTCCGCGCCGAGGAAAGCGTCGCCACCGCCAAGGCGACCGAGATCGCCAACCGCACCAAGAACGTCGCCGTCATCGCCGCAACCCAGAAGGCCGAGGAGGAAGCGGTGCAGATCACCGTCTCGGCGCGCGCCGACAAGGAAGCCGCCGAGGCCCGCGCGATCGCGATGCGGACCGAGGCCAATGCCGAGGCCGATTCCGAAAAGTCGCGCGCCGAGGGCCGCGCCGCCGCCTTCAAGGTCGACGCCGCCGGCAAGACCGCCTTGAACGAGGCCACCAATATCCTCAACGACACCCAGACCGCCCTGCTGGTCCGCAAGGCGATGCTCGAGGCGCTGCCGGGGATTATCGCCGCCGCGGCCAAGCCGATGGAGCAAATCGACAAGATCTCGATCCTCGACGCCCGCGGCCTCCACGGCGACGGCAATGGCGCGGACGGCGCCGACGGCAACGGCTCCGGCAACCTCGCCGATTCCGCCGTTGCCGCGGCCCTTCGCTATCGCGTCGGCGGCCCGCTGATCGACGCGCTGATGAGCGAGCTCGGCATCAACGGCAGCAGCCTCAACAATCTCATCGCGGGCGCCGCCGCCCCGGAGCCGAAGCCGCCGGCGGTGATCCAGGAGAACCCGAAGCCCCGGAAATAGACTCCTCGGGGAGGGCAGTCCGGTCCTTGGCGGTTCGCCAGTTGGCGCCGGCACGGCGGTGCTGTTCGCCAATGTCGAACCACGCCGCGCTCAGCGCCAACGATTTCCAGATGATCTGAGAAAGACGGGCGCCATCGTGAGGGACGTTTCGATGCGCTCAAGTGAGGAAGTCATTGAACTACGCCGAGAATTACACTTGCGCGCTTGCAATATCCAGCTAATTTGGATCGATTAGAACCACAAATCGTGGGGCGGAACGGTTACTTCATTTGCATTTGAGGATGCGTCCACGATGTCATTTTTCAACGGTACAAACGGCGACGATGTCTTTGTCGGAGGATCGGACAACGACACCGCTTTCGGCAATGGCGGAAACGACCAGCTGAGCGGCGGCGGCGGCAACGACAGTCTGAGTGGTGACAATGGCGACGACATCCTCAACGGCGACGACGGAGACGACTTCGTCACCGGCGGCTTCGGCAATGACACGCTTCAGGGTGGAGACGGCAACGACACGCTGGACGGCGGCCAGGGTATCGACATGGTTTACGGCGGCGGCGGCGACGATTCCCTGCGCGTTGGCCCGGGTGGGCTCAACCTGTCGGGGGAACTGGTCGACGGTGGCGATGGAGTCGACTTTCTGACTTTCGGCGCCAATTTTTCGCCCACGAACATCGTCTTCAGCATCGCCGATTCCTCGGTCGACCAGGTCGTCGACGGCGTGACCATTAGGAACATTGAGCGCGTCACTTTTACGGCGTTCGACGGCAACGACACCCTCACCGGCGGTCAATATGACGACAGCTTCTTCGGTGGCTTCGGCAACGACCTCATTCACGGCGGTGGCGGCAACGACCTCATACGCGGCGAAAACGGCCAGGATCAGCTGTTCGGCGACGGTGGCGACGATACCCTTTACCTGCTTTCGGATCTGCTGCTTGACGGGGGCACTGGCGTTGATCTTGCGGTGATCGACTTCACCGGCGGAGGCGGTGGGCTCACCGTTACCCTCGATGTTTCAGACCCTGCGGTCGACCAGACCGTCGATGGGGCGACGATCCGCAACATCGAGCAACTCAATTTCCGTGGTGGAGGCGGAGTCAATCACATCACCGGCGGCGCCTATGATGACCTGATTATCGGTGGTGCGGCAGACGACATCCTTGCCGGGGGCGGTGGCAAAGACACGGTCAGCGGCGGCGAGGGCATAGATCAGCTGTTTGGCGGCGGCGGCGACGACTTCCTCCACAGCTATACGATGCTGAACAACGCCGGTGACTCGTTGATGGACGGCGGCGACGGCTTTGACCTGCTGGAGCTGAACATCGTCAACTTCAGCGGGGCCACGACCATCGACCTGGCGGATTCATCGGGCAGAATCCGCAACGTCGAGCAAATCAATTTCTACGGCGGCCAGGGCGCCAATATCGTCACCGGTGGCGACTCGGCCGATACCTTGAGAGGCAATGCCAGCGCCGACGAATTCCGCGGGCTTGGCGGCGACGATAATATCTTCGGTCTTGGCGGCTCGGACCTCCTCTACGGCGGGGACGGCAACGATCGCATCGACGGCGACGCGGGAGCCGACACGATCTACGGCGGTAACGGCAACGATCGAATCAGCGACAACGGCGTCGAGGCCGATTTCATCGACGGCGGTGTCGGCAATGACGACATCACCGCCGGTGGCGGCAACGACACGGTGATCGGCGGCGAAGGCAACGACTACATCGACGGCGGCAATGGCGTCGATTCGATGACCGGTGGCGTCGGTAACGATCTGTATTTTATCGATAATATCGGCGACGTCGCCACCGAGTTGGCCGGCGAGGGGATCGACGAGATCCGTACTGTCTTGGCGAGCTACGTCCTCGGCGACACGTTCGAGAATCTGTCCGGCAATCCCTTCAGCAACGCACCCGAGAGCGGCCAGTTGCTGACGGGGAATGCCCTGGACAATGTCATCTCGGGCAGCGAGGGCAACGACACTCTGAACGGTCTGGGGGGCGCCGACACGATGCTCGGCAGGGCCGGCAACGACACCTATTTCGTCGACAATGCCGCGGACGCCATCACCGAATGGATCGAAGATGGCTATGACGTCGTCGCTGCGGGTGTGTCCTACACCCTCGCCGCAGGGGTCTCGATTGAGCTTCTGACCACGGGCTTCATCGCCGGCACGGCAGCGATCGACTTCACCGGCAACGAGCTGGCCAACCAGATCTGGGGCAATGACGGCGTCAACATCCTCAACGGCGGCGGCGGCAACGACGAATTGTTCGGGTTCGGCGGCAACGACACGTTGATCGGCGGCACCGGCGACGACACCCTGTTCATCGACTCCGCCGGCGATACCATCGTCGAGGCGGCCGGCGAGGGCTATGACACGCTCGCGGCCGGTGTAAGTTACACGCTGGGCGCCGGGGTCGAGATCGAGCTGATCACCACCGGGTTCATCGGCGGCGTCGCGGCGGTCGACTTCACCGGCAACGACTTCGCCAATCAGATCTGGGGCAATGCCGCTGGCAACTCATTGAATGGCGGCGGCGGCAACGACGCCTTGTTCGGGTTCGGCGGCAACGACATCCTGGTCGGCGGCATCGGCGCCGACCTCCTGGCCGGCGGGACCGGCAACGACACCATGTTTGTCGACGATGCCGGCGATATCGCCCTCGAGGGCATCGGCGAGGGCTATGACGTCGTTGCCGCCGGTCTCTCCTACACCCTCAGGGCCGGGTCCGAGGTCGAGCTTCTGACCACCGGCGTCATTGCCGGGACGGCAGCGATCGACTTCACCGGCAACGAGCTGGCCAACCAGATCTGGGGCAATGACGGGGTCAACATATGGAACGGCGGCGGCGGCAATGACGAGCTGTTCGGGTTCGGCGGCAACGACACGCTGATCGGGGGCACCGGCAACGACACCATGTTCATCGACTCCGCCGGTGACACCATCGTCGAGGCGGCGGGCGAGGGCTATGACACACTCGCGGCCGGTGTGAGTTACACACTGGGCGCCGGGGTCGAGATCGAGCTGATCACCACCGGGTTCATCGGCGGTACGGCGGCGATCGACTTCACCGGCAACGACTTCGCCAACCAGATCTGGGGCAACGCCGCGGGCAACATCCTCAATGGCGGCGGCGGCATCGACGCCTTGTTCGGATTCGACGGCAACGACACGTTGAACGGCGGCACCGGCAGCGACGCCCTGTTCGGCGGTGAGGGCGCCGATACGATCGACGGCGGGGCCGACGCCGATACGCTGATCGGAGACAACGGCGCGGACATATTCGCGTTCACCTCGACGCTTGGCGGAGGCAACGTCGATACGATCACCGACTTCGTCTCGGGCACCGACAAGGTCGCGCTCGACGATGCGATCTTCACCGGCCTCGGCCTTGGCGCACTCAGCCCCACTGCGTTCGTTAACGGGAGCACCGCGCAGGACGCCGACGACCGCATCCTCTACGACGCCGCCACCGGCAATCTGTTCTTCGACGCCGACGGCAATGGCGCTGGGGCGGCGGTACTGTTCGCGACACTGCAGGGACATCCCGCCATTGCGGCGAGCGATTTCATGGTGATCTGAGCACGGTCGCTACGCCCGCGTCTCACCATCTCCATCATCGCCGCCCAACGGCAGCACCAGGCAGAACCTCGCCCCGCCCTCCGCGCGATTGCCCGCCACCACCGCGCCGCCATGCGCCTCGGCGATGGTGCGGCTGATCGACAGGCCGACACCCATCCCGCCGGGCTTCGACGACACGAAGGATTCGAACAGTCGATCCGCCATGTCGGGCGCGATGCCCGGCCCGCTGTCGTCGACCCTGATCTCGAACAAGTCGCCTTCGATCGCGGACGAAACCATGACCTCCAGCCGGTCCGTTCCCTGCACCGCTTCCAGCGCATTCTTGATCAAATTGATCAGCACCTGCTGGATCTGCACCGGATCGACCGCGATCGTGACTTCCTCGGCCAGACGGAAGTGAACAGGGGCGGGCCGGTCGACTCCCGCCCGCGCCAGCGCCGCCGCTTCCCGGATCAGTGGATTGGGGTCGATCTCCTGGGTCCGGATCGCGCTGCCGTTGGCGCTGTTGCGCAGGCTGCGGATGATCTCGCCGGCCCGGTCGGCATTTTCCTGGATCGCCTTCAGGCCCCAGTCGACCAGCTCGCTGGTGCGCGTCGGATCGTAGAGCGCGCGCCGCGTGCCGGCGACGTAATTGCTGATCGCCCCCAAAGGCTGGTTGAGCTCGTGGGCGAGGGTCGCCGCCATCACCCCCATCGCGCTGCTCCGCGAGACGTGGATCAGCCGCGCCTGCAGCGTCTGCAGCTTCTCCTGCGCCAGCTTCTCGGCGGTGACGTCCTGCTTGGTGCCGAAGATGCGGACCGCCTTGCCGTCTTCCTGCTCAACGTCGGCGGTCAGGCGGATCCAGCGGTCGTTGCCGTTCGCCGTCCGGATCCGGATGTCGATGGCGAAGCTGCCGCCCTCGCGGATGGCGCGGGCGCGCAGCCGCTCCATTTCGCGGAGCGACTTCTCTTCATAATATTCGAGGATGTCGGCGCGCTCGATCCGCGATCCCCGCGGCAACTCGAACAGATCGTAGACGCCGTCGGTCCAGGTCAATGCCTCGGTCGCCAGGTCGCATTCCCAAACGCCGATCTTCGCCAGCGCCGAGGTCCGGTCGTACATCTTGCGGTAATGGGCGACGGCGGCGCCCTGCTCGAGCGTCTCGTCCTCAACCGGCAGGATGCCATCCTCCTTCACGCGCACGCGCCCTGCCGCGCCGAATGCCGCCCGCCATGGGTTCCCGCCTTCATTGAATTAACCCTTTGCCGACCGCGCATCACGAAACCGCCGGCCTGGGCGCGACGCCCACCGTCGATTTTTCCATTCCAACGGATTTACCGCAGCTTAATCCGCTGTCCATCCCTCGCCGATAATTCACCATTCGCACCTGGCCTTGAGGGAGAATCAGATTTGGATCGAAAGCTCGTCCGCCGCTCGTTCCTGGCTAGGGTCGCGGGCGTCGCCCTGCTCACCATGCCCGGCGCGGCCGGCGCCAGCCGCAGTCCGCCGCGCCGCGGCTATTGCTACGACAGCGACCGGGGCGCCAATTCCGATCCGGCCAATGGCTGGTATGGCGATCGCGACGCGGGCCCCGATTCGGACCCACTCGAACGCCCGCCGTCCAATCTCACCGATGGCGATGTCGGACCCAATTCCGACCACATGGCGCTCTATGTCATCGGCGCTGTCCGGGGAAGCGCCGCCTCCGGCGCCGGGCGCCGCCGAGCCGGGGAAATTGACGCTTGAAAGGCCGCGGCGGTCGGCTAGGGCAAAGCCATGAACGACCCCTCCTCATGCACATCGATGGCACAAGTCCGCGCCGGCTTGGACGCGCTCGACGAAGAGATCGTGGCACTGCTGGGGCGGCGCATGCGGTTCATAGAGGCCGCCGCCCGGATCAAGCAGGACCGAGGCCAGGTGCGCGACGAGCCGCGCAAGGCAGCGGTGATCGCCCACGCAGAAGCGGTGTCCACGCGCGTCGGCTTCCCGCCTATCCTCGCTCGCCAGATTTACGAGCAGCTCGTCGAAGGCTCGATTGCCTACGAATTGCAATGCTTTGATCGCCGCTGACCGGTGCTGTTGTTTTTCACGCCGTGAAGTAACTTCGCGGTCCGCCGTGCGGATTTACGACAAGACCGATCTCCAGGCGCCGGTGCGTGCGGACTCGAACAATTGCTCGATGATCGTGAGCGTCATCCGGGCGTCTTCGATCGACCATGAATTGGCCGGCTCCCCAAGGATCAGTCGCGAGAACCGCTCGATCTGCAGGGCGTATTGATTGACCGGCTCGAAGCTGAAGGCCTGCGTCGGCAACGCGCCGACACTGGTCTCGTCCCCCATTTCGAGGTGACATTCGGTTGGGCGCGCCTGCGCGAAGGGAAAATTGGCGCGCAGCCACCCTTTCTCGCCGAGGATCGAGAATTGCTGATGCGTCGCCCAGGCTGCGGTGCCGCCCTGCGAACTGGCGGTGAAACTCGCCTGGGCGTCGCCGTAATCGAGCAGGGCGGTGGTGAGCCTGTCGATTCCGAAAGCGGGATCGCGTTCCATCGCGGCGACAACGCGGCGCGGCGGACGGCCGAAGACGAGGTTGCAGGCGCCGATGACATAGGGGCCCAGATCATAGGCGGCGCCGCCGCCGAGAACCGGATTGTTGCGAATGTCTTCGGGATCCAGGAATTGCTTGGCGATCGTGCCCTGGACCGCGAGGGGCCGCCCGATCGCGCCGGCGCGCAATAACGCGTCGACCTTTGCCCATTGGGGGTGGTTTCGAAAGACGAGTGCCTCTTCGATATGCTTCCCGGTCCGCGCGCGTGCGTCGATCAACAGCGCCACGTCGGCCGCGGTCAGGCATAACGGCTTTTCGCACAGCACATGCTTTCCCGCCTCCAGCGCCCGCACCGACCATTCGAGGTGCAATTGGTTCGGCAGGGGAATGTAGACGGCATCGACATCCGGGTCGGCCAACAGGTCTTCGTACCGTCCATAGGCGCGCTCGATGCCGAGCCGATCGGCATTTGCGCGTGCCCGCCCGGCGTCACGCGAAGCGAGCGCCCACGCCATGGCGGCGGGCGCCTGTGCCATCGCCGGTATGGTCCGGGCCACGGCGATATCGGCGGCGCCCAATATGCCCCAACGTACAACTGTCATCTGCTCGCGCTCTCCATTGGGCCGGTTTGACGAAAGCCGAATCAAGGCCTAGCCTCTATGTACTAACTTGTCAGTACATAGAGGCTAGCGCGTGACTCCGGATCTTTCCCTGGCGCATCTGACCATGATCCACGTGCCACCGCCCGAGCTTGTCGCAATCGCGGGCCGCTGTGGATATCGGTTCGTGGGCCTCCGGTTGACGGAAGTAACCGGCGGCGACGCCTTTCCACTAATCGGCGATCGCAACCTGCTGCGGGCTACCCTGGCGGAGATGAAGGCCAGTGGCGTGGGCGTGCTCGACGTCGAACTCGTCCGCCTCTGCCCCGAGACCAAAGTCGAAGAGCTGGCGCCCATGCTCGAGACCGCGGCCACGCTCGGCGCGAAACATGTGCTTACCCAGGGCCACGACCCAAACTGGCGGCGGCTGACCGCCAATTACGCCGCCCTGTGCGACCTCGCCGCAAGCTATGACCTGACCGCGGACGTCGAATTCCTGACCTGGACCGAGATGTGCGGTGTCGCAGAGGCGCAAGCGCTGATCGAGGGCGCGGGAAGGGGCAATGCCGGGCTGATGATAGACACGCTGCATTTCAGCCGCTCGCAGTGTCGGCTGGAGGAGCTCGACGCAGTTCCCGCGCATCTATTCCACTATATTCAGATTTCGGACGCGGCCGGGGCGATACCGAAATCGACGAAGGGACTGATCCGCACGGCCCGGGAGGACAGGTTGATGCCGGGGGAAGGGGATCTCGACCTGCGTGGAATAATCAGCCATTTGCCAGGTATTCCGATCGCTGTCGAGATCCCCAACGCACGCCTCGCCGCGACGATGTCGGACGAAGCGAGGGCCAGGAAGGCCTACGAAGCGACATGCCGGCTCGTTGAACCGGCCTGTCTCGCCGCAAATGTGGATACGCTCCAGGAGAAGCGTTAATAGCCCGGCACTGAATCGATGGCGGGTTTCGTTGACTGTACGCACTAGTTCGTGCATTTTCACTCACACAATGGATCCGCCGGGGCGGACGAACAGGGGGCGGGTGTAAGGCTGATGCAGACCGATGGCCTTCTGGTTCGTGCCGGCCTGATCGGATCCTCGATACAGTCTTCGCGCACGCCGCTCATGCAGAACGCCGAGGGTGCCGCGCAGGGCCTTCACTACCGCTACGACCTGTTCGACCTGGACCGGATTCCCGGCGGGCCGTTGGCCTTGCCGACGTTGCTCGATGAACTCGAGGCCGCCGGCTATGTCGGCGTCAACGTCACCCATCCATGCAAGCAGCAGGTCATCGAGCACCTGACCGACTTGTCTCCGGAGTCCGAGGTGATCGGCGCAGTCAACACGGTCCTGTTCAACGACGGCCGAAGGGCCGGCCACAATACCGACTGGGTCGGCTATGCCGAAGCCTTCGGCCGCACCCTTCCCGGCGCGTCGCTCGAGAAAGTGGTGCTGCTCGGCGCTGGCGGAGCCGGCGCCGCGGTGGCCTATGCCCTGTTCCGGCTTGGCGCCGGGCGGGTGACGGTGGTGGACGTTGATCCCGACCGCGCCGGGATGCTTGCCGCGAACCTCTCCGGCCGTGTCGGGCCTGGCCGGTTCGAAGCCACGCAAGACCTGGCCGGCGCGATGGCGGAGGCGGATGGCCTGGTCCACGCCACCCCGACGGGCATGGAAAAATATTCCGGTCTTGCGCTGGATCCCGCCTTGATCGCGCCGCGCCACTGGGTGAGCGAGATCGTCTATGTCCCGCTCGAAACGGAACTGGTTCGCGTCGCCCGCGCGAAAGGCTGCCGGGTCTCGGACGGAAGCGGAATGGCCGTGTTCCAGGCGGTCAGCGCGTTCGAGCTGTTCACCGGACTGAAGCCGGACATCGACCGGATGTATGGCCACTTCGCCCAGTTCGAGCCGGCCTGACGGGCCAGTCCCTAGTCGATCGACACCCGGTGCACGTCGCCGACGATGAAGATATAGGCAGCCGCGCCGATCAGGGCGAGCGCGCCGATATAGGCGAGGGCGCCGTAGAAGGTTCCGGTCGCGGCGAAGATGAATCCCACCACCAGCGGAGTGATGATCCCGGCCAGATTGGCGCAGAAATTGAACACCCCGCCGGTCAGTCCCATCAGCGGCTTGGGCGCAACGTCCGCGATCAGGGTCCAGCCGAGGTTCACCATTCCCTGCCCGAAGAACGCGACCGACATGATCGCGATCACCATCGCGTTGCTCTCGACATAATTGGCGAGGATGATGGTAGAGGCAAGCAGCAGCCCGGCGACGACCGGCAGCTTGCGCCCGACGTTGGCCGACCCGGTCCGACGGATCAGCGTGTCGGAAATATAGCCCCCTAGCAGGACCCCGACGGAGGCGGCGATATAGGGCAATACCGCGAACACGCCCGATTTCAGCCAGTCCATGTGCCGCTCGGTGGCGAGGTAGGTGGGGAACCAGGTGAGAAAGAATACCAGGGTCGAATTGCCGCAGAACTGACCGATCGAGGCGCCGAGAATCTGGCGCTTGCGAAGCAGCTTGCCGACGTTGCTCCAGGAGAAGGCGATCGCCGCGCCCTCGTGGCTCAGGCCACCGCCGGCGCGGATATGATCCAGCTCTGCCTGGTTGACCCGCTTGCTGTGCTCCGGGTCGCGATAGGCGAAATACCAGACGATCCCATAGGCGATGCCGATGGCGCCGAAGAGGAGGAACATCGCGCGCCATCCCCACACAGCGACGATCCAGAACAGGAGTGGGCTGAGAAAGGCCAGGCCGAAATATTGTCCGACCGAATAGACCCCGTTGGCGCGCGCCCGTTCCTGCTGGGGGAACCAGGTAGAAAGGACGCGGCTGTTGGTTGGGAAGCAGGGCGCCTCGGCGATGCCGAGGCCGAGGCGGAAGGCGATGAGGGCTGCGACGCTGTTGGCGAGGCCGTGGAGCAGGGTGAAGAACGACCAGAAAATCAGCGAGATGGTGTAAGTGATCCGCGTCCCCAACCGGTCGAGAAGGACGCCACCCGGAATCTGGGCCGCGGCATAGGTCCAGGAAAAGACGGAAAAGATCAGACCCATGACGACCGGCGAGATATGAAGCTCGGAAGTCATCGACGGGGCGGCGACGCCAAGGACCGCGCGGTCCGCATAATTGAGCAACGTCGCCAAGCTGATGAGCGCGAGAACGGTCAGCCGCACCCGCGTCGGCCTGGCCGCTCCACCTGCTGTACCGGCCCTGTTCACGAGGCCTCCGGTCGGCTCTCGGGGCGGCGGTCGACGCCGCTAACGCCGGGTCTGGAGCGCAAGCCCATCCTCATCTCCCCTGGCTGCGGCTCTCGGGCTGCAACGCCTCCCGGTACATGGTTGTACCGTTTCGTACATCGATATGCCCGATAGGGCATCGCAGCAAGCGGCAAAGAGGAGGGTCAGGGGGCGACGAAGCGCAGAATGAGGTCCTTCACATTCTCGCGCCGCTTCCCGGTCGCCGCCGGCGACGTCATGTCCACCTTGAAGATGCTCGAGAAAGTGTGGCGGTTCGAAACGTTGAAGAAGCACAGGGCGCTGATCGACATATGGAGGTCGAGGGGATCGATATCCCGCCTGATCACGCCTTCCGCGACGCCCCGCGCGCAGATATCGCTCAGCTTGGCGATCGCCGATTCATTCACGTCGCTGGGAAGGGAAGCGATGTTTGCGCCGTGGTGGATGTTCTCGACCATGACCAGGCGGATGAAGTCCGGATTCTGGTTGTGGTGGTCGAAGGTGAACTCGACCAGGTCGGCAAGCGCGTCGAGCGGCGGTTTCTTCTTCAGGTCGACCTTTTCCTCGACCGAGCGAATTCGGCGGTAACAGGCTTCCAGGACGGCGCGGTACAGGGCTTCCTTGCCGCCATAATAATAATAGATCATGCGCTTGGACGTGTGCGTCCGCTCGGCGATCTCGTCGATGCGGGCACCGCTCAGGCCTTTTTCCGAAAATTCGTGGGTGGCGACTGCCAGGATGTCGGCCTTGGTTCGCTCAGGATCGTTGGCGCGGCCTCTCGAACCGTCGACATCGCCATCGATTGCGGCCGTCGGCAGTGCGTCCCCCTTTTTCTGACGCGGCACTCATTCCTCCTTCGAATCCCCGGCACGGACCTGATAACATCGAAAAGGACCAGCCGACAGGGGTTGGCGAGTGACGAAATAGTTCGTACAATATTTGAAAACAAGGCTGCGGCGAGGCGCGACGGACGCGGAGCCCCTTCCTGCTGGCTGCCCCGATCGGGTATTGTCTGGCCGCACCCTGCCTGGAGAGGATCATGTCCGGACATGGCGGCGACTGAATCGGTTCGGGCGGAAGGGAAGACCAGCAAGATGGAGAAGTCGCTGCGGCACTATGGCGCCTATATCGGGGGCGCCGAACGGCCGCCGGCCGGCAACGAATATTTCCCTACCGACGATCCCTATAGCGGCGAGACATGGGCGATGGTCGCGCGCTGCGGGAGTGACGATGTCGCCGCCGCCGTCGCCGCTGCCAAAGCGGCGTTCGAGACTTGGTCCGGGCTCCGCCCGAGCCGGCGCGGGCGCCTGCTTCGCAACCTCGCCGACCTGATCGTCGCCAACGCCGATCGGCTGGCCGAAGTCGAGCGCCGCGACAACGGCAAGCTGGCCGCCGAGGTCAACGGCCAGGTCCGCTACGTCGGCGATTATTTCAATTATTATGCCGGGCTCGCGGACAAGGTTCGAAGTGAGGTGATCCCTACCGACAAGGAGGGAGTCTTCGCCTTCACCAAATATGAGCCGAAGGGCGTGGTGGCGATCATCACGCCGTGGAACTCGCCGCTGACTCTGACCAGCTGGAAGCTCGCTCCTGCACTGGCGGCCGGCTGCACGGCGGTGGTCAAGCCGTCCGAATATACGTCCGCCTCGATGATCGAATTTGCCGCCTTGTGCGCCGAGGCGGGCCTGCCCGCGGGCGCGGTTAATGTGGTGACGGGCTACGGCCCCGAGGTCGGCGAACCGCTGGTCACCCATCCCGACGTCGCCCATGTCGGCTTCACCGGTGGCGAGGTCGCCGGCCGCAAGATCTACGAACTCGCTGCCCGCGGCCTCAAGACGGTCACCCTCGAGCTGGGGGGAAAATCCCCCAACATCGTGTTCGACGACGCCGACCTCGACCAGGCCGTGAAGGGCGTCGTCTCCGGCATTTTCGCGGCCACCGGCCAGAGCTGCCAGGCTGGGTCCCGCCTTCTCGTCCAGGAATCGATCCACGATGCGTTCGTCGCGCGGCTGATCGACTTCATCCGCACCGCGAAGCTGGGTGACCCGGCCGAACTTTCCACCCAGATCGGGCCGGTCGCCACGCGCCCCCAGTTCGACAAGATCCTCTCCTATATCGAGATTGCCAAGGCCGACGGGGCCACCCTCGCTTATGGCGGCCATGCCAGACCGGAGATCGGCGCCGGACAGTTCGTCGAGCCGACGATCTTCACCGACGTGCGCAACGACATGCGTGTCGCCCAGGAAGAGATTTTCGGACCCGTCCTTTCGGTGCTGAAATTCCGCGATGAAGAAGATGCGGTCCGGATCGGCAACGACACCATCTACGGCCTTGCCGCTGGCGTGTGGACGCAGAGCCTGCGCCGCGCGATGTACATGAGCGACAGGCTCAAGGCCGGCACCGTCTACGTCAACAATTACCGGGCAACGAGCTTCACCTCGCCGTTCGGCGGCTTCAAGCGCTCCGGAATCGGGCGCGAGTCCGGCCCCGACGCGATCAAGGATTATCTCGACGTGAAGACGGTGTGGATGTCGAGCGATCTCGACGTTCCCAACCCGTTCATTCGGCGCTGAAGCGCGATGCTGTCCGGCCTTCGCGTCCTCGATCTCACCAACGTCCTTGCCGGCCCATTCTGCGCCTATCAGCTCGCCCTGCTCGGCGCCGAGGTGATCAAGGTCGAAATGCCCGGCGGCGGCGATCTGGCGCGTCAGCTCGGCGACGATCCCGGGCTCAGCGCGGAGCTCATGGGCGCGTCTTTCCTGGCGCAGAACGCGAACAAGAAATCGATCACGCTCGACCTCAAGAAGGAGGCGGGAAAGGAAGTGTTCAAGCGGCTGGTCGCGAACGCCGATGTCGTGATCGAGAATTTCCGTCCCGGCGTGATGGACCGTCTCGGCCTCGGCTATGACGCACTCGGCCCGCTGAACGAAGGTCTCGTCTATTGCGCCATTTCGGGTTTCGGGCAGCAGGGCCCGATGCGGGCGGCCCCGGCCTACGACCAGATCGTGCAGGGATTGTCGGGCGTGATGAGCATCACCGGCGATGCGCAAAGCGCGCCTTTGCGGGTCGGCTATCCCGTCGCCGACTCTATCGGCGGGATCACCGCCGCCTTCGCCATCGCCGCCGCCCTGATCGGCCGGTCAAAGTCGGGCAAGGGCGCTTTCATCGATGTTTCCATGCTCGATTCCACGATCGCGACCATGGGCTGGGTCGTGTCTAATTATCTGATCGCCGGCACTGAGCCGACGCCGATCGGCAACGACAATTTTACGGCGGCGCCATCCGGCGCCTTCAGGACGGCGGAAGGGCTCATCAACATCGCCGCCAACAAGCAGGAACAGTTCGAGGCCCTGGCCAGGTTGATCGGCCGGGCGGACCTGGTCGACGATGAGAGGTTCGCCGCGCGCGAGGCGCGCAAACGAAACCGCGCGGCGCTGACCGAAGAGATCGAGTGCGCGCTCGCGTCGCGCCCGGCCGCCGAATGGGAAACCGCGTTGAACGAAGTAGGCGTGCCGGCGGGGCGCGTTCTCACCGTCCCCGAAGCCCTGGCGCTCGACCAGGTCCGCGAGCGCGGCCTGGTCCAGCAATTCGACCATGTCGAGGGGCTCGAAGGTCCGCTTTCGCTGGCCGTGGCCGGTTATGTGATGCGCGACGGTGGACCGGCACTGCGGTCGCCGCCGCCGCGTCTCGGCGAGCATTCACACGAAATATTGACCGGGCTCGGCTGCTCGGAATCGGAGATCGCGGCGTTGCGGGCGGAGAAGATCATATGAGCGAGAAGAGCCCCGAAGCGATCCTGGCCGAGGCCGCGCGCTGGTGGACCACGTCGATCATCGACATCCACCCGGGTGAGATCAATGTCCGCGGCTATCAGATCCAGGACCTGATCGGCCGGGTCAGCTTCCCTCAGATGATCTGGCTGATGGTGAAGGGCGATTTGCCGACGCCCGGCCAGGCCCGTCTGCTGGAAGCCGCCCTGGTCGCGTCGGTCGATCATGGCCCGCAGGCGCCTTCGATCGCGATCGCGCGGATGGCGGTGACGTGCGGGGCCGAGACCAACAACGCCATGGCCTCGGCGATCAACGTGCTGGGCGGCGTCCATGGCGGCGCCGGCCAGCAATGCCTCGAACTCTATGCGATGGTGAAAGAGGGCGCCGCCGGCCTCGGTCTCGAAGCCGCCGTCGAGGCCGCTCTATCCGAGTATTTCGAGAAGCACGGGCCGATCGTCGCCGGCTTCGGCCATCGCTGGCACCCTGTCGATCCGCGCACCGCGCCCTTGCTCAAGCTGGTCGAAGAGGCGGCGGCGGCGGGTGACGTGTCGGGCGACTATATCGCCATCGGCCGCGCGGTCGAAGAAGAGCTGACCCGTCGCAAGGGCAAGCCGATCCCGATGAATATCGATGGATCGACCGCGGTCATCTTTGCCGAGCTCGGCGTCGAACCGGAGCTGGGCCGCGGGCTGTTCATCCTGTCCCGCGCGGTCGGGATACTCGCCCATGCCTGGGAGCAGAAGCAGCAGGGCGGCCGGATCAAGGGGCCGATGCCCAAGGACATTCCGTACACCTATGCCGGACCCGCCGACCGAGCACCGGACGAGGACTAGTGGAGAGCGTCATGAAGAATCTGGTTTCCCATCAATTCGTCCGCTTCCTCGAGGACCGCGGCGTCGAGCATATTTTCGGCCTGTGCGGACACACAAACATCGCCGTGCTGACGGCGCTGACCAACAGCCCGATCCGCTTCGTCAACACCCGTCACGAACAGATCGCCGCCCACGCCGCCGATGGCTATGCCCGGGTCAGGAAGTCGGCCTCGGTCATGCTCTGTCACGTCGGTCCCGGCATGACCAACGCCGCGACCGGCGTCGCCAACGCGGCGCTGGATTCGATCCCGATGGTGGTCATCGCGGGTGACATCCCCTCCCATTTTTACGGCAAGCACCCGCACCAGGAGATCAACCTCCACGCCGACGCGGCACAGGCCGACGTCTATCGCCCGTTCGTCAAGCGCGCCTGGCGGGTCGATCGTCCCGATCTCTTCCCCGAGATCATGGTCAAGGCCTTCCAGCTCGCGGAAAGCGGCCGGCCGGGACCGGTGCTCGTCTCCGTGCCGATGGATATCTTCTCGAAGGAAATCGATCCCGGCCTGTTCGAGCGGGTGAAGGGCCATGTCCGCACGCTCGAGCGCCCCTCGATGGACGACCGGACCGCCGAGCGCATCGTCCTCACCCTCGGCGATGCTCGGCGCCCGGTCATCTATGCCGGCGGCGGAGTGCTGATCGCCGACGCAGCGGCCGAGTTGGCCGAGTTCGTCGACCAGATGGGCATCCCGGTCGCCCACTCGTTGATGGGCAAGGGCGCCTTGCCCGACGATCATCCGCTGACCCTCGGCATGACCGGATTCTGGGGAACCCAGTACATCAACGACAGCTGCCGCAACGCCGATTATGTGCTCGGACTCGGCACCAGCTTCAAGGAGGCGGACTGCAGCTCCTGGGAGAAGGAATATACGTTCGATATTCCCCGGTCGAAGCTGATCCACATCGACATCGATCCGTCCGAGATCGGCCGCAACTATCCGGCCGAACTCGGTGTCGTCGCCGACCTCAAGCAGGCGCTGATTGTTCTCAACCGGGCGGCGCGAAAACTCTATCCGGCTGGCCGGAATGTCGACCCGCTCAAGGAAGAAATCGCGGAGTACCGGCGGACCTTCCGGAGCGGCAATGAAGAGGCGGAGGCCAGCGACCAGTTTCCGATGCGGCCCGAACGGATTCTCGCCGACGTTCGGGCGGTCCTGCCGCGCGATGCGATCATCACCACCGATGTCGGCTGGAACAAGAACGGCGTTGGCCAGCAATTCCCGATCTACACGCCGGGGTCGATCCTGACGCCGGGCGGCTTCGCTACCATGGGCTTCGGTGCGCCCGCCGCGCTCGGCGCCAAGATCGCGGCGCCGGACCGGGTCGTCGTTTCGCTCGTCGGGGATGGCGGGTTCGGCCAGAATCCGGCCCTGCTCGCGACGGCGTTCGAGGAGGATATCGCAGTCATCTGGGTGGTGATGAACAATCGCGCCTACGGCACCATTGCCGGCCTCCAGAAAGCGCATTTCGGGACAACGCTCGGCACCGTGTTCGAAAAGGACGGTGTCCCTTATTCGCCCGATTTCGCGGCGATCGCGCGCGCCTATGGCGTGGATGGCGTCCGCGTGGAATCCGCCGACGCGTTCAAGCCGGCGCTCGAAAGCGCGATCGCATCGAACCGCCCCTGCGTTCTCGACGTCATCATGGAAAACGCGCCGGTGCCGACGACCGGGCACTGGAACATCATGGACATCTACTCACCGGGCGAAAAGGTCACCCACGTGACAACCTGAGGGGGGAGGCCAGGGCGGCAAGGGTGCGCTGCACGCTTGCCGCCCTGGTCCAGCTCAGGCCGCCAGGGCCTTGAGAACCTTCTGGCCGACGATCGCGCGAACTGCGAGCGCGTAGCCGTCTATTCCGAGCCCGCAGATCATGCCGGTCGCGGCGGCGCCGGTCACCGACTTGGAGCGCCAGGCCTCGGCGCGGCTGTGGAGGTTGCTGATATGAACCTCGACGATCGGACAGGAACAGGCCTTCAACGCATCGAGAATGGCATAGGAACTATGGGTGAAGGCTGCCGGGTTGATGACGATTCCCGCCGCCCCGTCGAATGCTTCGTGGATCCATCCGATCAGTTCGTGCTCGGCATTGGACTGGCGGAAAATCAGCTCCAGCCCGGCCGCGTCGGTCTCGGCGCGGCACAGGCGTTCGACGTCCGACAGCGTGTCGTGGCCGTAAATCTCCGGCTCGCGGCGGCCCAGCAGGTTCATGTTCGGTCCGTTGAGAACGAACAGGCGGTTTTCCGCGCTCATCAATTTTGGCATTTTACCCTCGTCGGCGCTGCCGGAGCCCGTTCAAACGGGCCTGGGGCGGCGTATCAGTTCGTATTTTTGGGGAAATTGGGCGGTTTTACTCCGATACGTCAGGCGACGTACCGGCCCATAAACGAGCTGATAAAATACCAGGAGCGGCCGATCGTCGCGGCGGGGAGACGTAAATTCTGTCCCTTGCTCATGACCAAAGCTCCTGTCCGGCGGCGCATATTGCACTGCACCATGAAACTGACCGCGGATGGGCAGCCTGTCAAGTGGCCGCTGACCACGCGGGATCCCGGCACCGGAATTTGGCAGAATGAGGTTGAACCTGGCCTGTTTCCGGCAATGTTTTTCCGCGGCGGCGCCCGGTTTGACGAAGGGGTGTTGGATGCCTATTCCTGTACGAACCTGTCAGTACATAGAATTTGGGGACATGGCGCGGCACCTTTCCGGCGGAATATCGCGCCATCTCATTCTTGTGCTGGTCGCGATTTGCTGGCCTGGTCCCGGGCGCGCGTCGCAGCAATCCGCTCCGTCCGCCGCGGTCGCGGCCGGAGTGGTCAGCGAAGACAATTATCCGCGGCTTCGCGCGGCGTTTCCCGGCGGCGTGGTCGGACTACCCGACATTGTCTACCAAAGCCCGCCCGGATTTCGGCCGCTCACCCTCGACCTGTATCTGCCGCGCCGGAGCTCCGGCCGCGGCGCGATGCCGCTGGTCGTTTACGTCCACGGCGGCGCCTGGAGAGCGGGACATGCGCGGGCCGCGGGGGCGTTCGCGGACTTTCCCGGCGTTCTCGCCTCGCTGGCCGCCCGGGGGTACGCGGTCGCCTCGGTCAACTACCGGCTGAGTGGTGAAGCCCGCTACCCGGCGGCGGTCGATGATCTCCGGTCGGCACTTGAATATCTAAGAACCAACGCTGGGCGATTCCGGATCGACCCGGACAGGGTAATCCTGTGGTCCAGCTCGGCCGGCGCGCAAATCGCGTCGCTCGCCGCCACCCGGTGCCAGAATGCCGGTCACGGCCGAGCCGGGGGAAGCTGCGTCCAGGGCGTGGTTTCCTGGTACGGCATATTCGACCTCAGGACGCTCGAAAGTCCCGGCCAGTCGGCGACGTCTCCGACCGCGGCCTTTCTGGGATGCGACCCGCGTGCGTGCGGCGAAAGCGCCGGCGAAGCCAGTCCGATCGCCCACGTCGACGCCTCCGATCCACCGTTCCTGATCCTTCATGGTCTCGACGACCGGATCGTGCCTTCGGAACAGTCCCGCGCCATGGAGCGGCGGCTGCGCGAGGCCGGGGTGCCGGTTCAGGCGGAATATTTTCCCGATGTCGGTCACAGCTGGATCGGGCGCACCCCCGAAGCAACGCGCCGGGCAAGCCTGGCCGCGCTGGCGCGGACCTTCGCCTTCATCGACGCCGTCTTCGCTCGAGCGCACTAGGTCAGGGCAGACCGGCGGCCGGCCACGAAAAAATGGGCCGCCCCACGATGTGGGACGGCCCAGTGCACCTTGCGCGAAACGCAGGTGAGGAGTTCAGAATCGCAGCGTGCCGGCGACGTAGAAGGATCTGCCGATGATGTCGTAGGTCCCGGGCTGGGTCTGCCCCAGCGTGCCGCCGACAATCGGCGGATCGGTGTCGAACAGGTTGGTAACGCCGAGCGCGAGGCGGAAATGTTCGTCCACGTCCCAGTGCGCGGTCAGGTCGAAGATATCGTAGGACGGGACGCCGGGGGCAGGACTGGTGGGCCGCGTCACCGAGGTCACGTCACGCATCGACGGCAAATGCCGCCACCGCAGGTTGATCGAGGCCGGTCCCACTTCATAGGTGGCGTTGGCGAAGATCTTCGACTTCGGCAGGGGCAGGCCGACCGGCGGGGTGACCGCCGCCTGGGTGCCGTCGATCGTGCCCCGATATTCGACGAAGGCCGAGCCCGGCAGGATCTGGACGCGATAGGAATCGAGGAAATTGACCACGGCGTTGAGATGCAAGCGGCCGGGAACGCCGAAGGTGTTCTCGAGATTGAGGCGCCAGTCCGCCTGGAGGTCGATGCCGCGCGTTCGAAGTCCGCCGAGGTTGAGATAGGGGGTCAGGACGATCCGGATTCCGCCCGTCGCATCGCGGCTGATCAACGTGCAGAATTCATTGGTCGGATCGTAGTTCGGATTGGAGCCGTCGAGATTGTAGCATTTGTTCAACGTGGTGACGGCAGAGACCTGTGAGATCACGTCCTCGATCCGAATGTCGTAAAAGTCGACGGAGACCGACAGGCCGGAGAGCCAGGGAGATTGGGAAGGCGCCGTAAGCACCGCGCCGGCCGTGAACGTGTCGGCCGTTTCGGGCGTAAGCGCCGTGCTTCCGCTGGTCGCCGAGGCGATGGCGACCGTGGTGTACTGGAACGTGTCGACAATCGGGAGCGGTACGCCGGTCGCAATGCACAAGGTACGGACCTGCGCCGCATTCGCGCCGAGGCGCGCCGCGGAACGCGTGTCGCAGGGATCGCCCCCGCTCGGCGGCGACCCGAACTGGACCTGGCCGGTCTGGGCCGTGCTGAACAACTCGCCGATATTGGGCGCTCGCGTCGCGCGCTCATAGCCACCCCGGAAGAGCAGCGCCCGGATCGGGGCCCAGCTGACCTCGGCGCGATAGGTATGGACGGTTCCGGAGATGTTATAGTCGGAAATGCGATAGCCGAAGTTGAACTCGAGCCGGTGCGCGAACGGCGTGTCCCTGAGGAGTGGCACGAGCAATTCGAGGCCGAATTCCTTGACGTTGGTTGTGCCCTGGCTGGGAACCGACGCCAGCGTGCCGATCACGTCGCTATTCTCACGCGAGGGATCGGGATCATATTCGAACTCGTTGCGCCGATAGGTTCCGGTCGCCGAGAAGCGCACGTCCCCGCCGGGCAGCGTGAACAGGCGGCCGGTCACGTTCGCCTCGACGATGTCCTGGTTGGTCTCGGTATAGTCGTGGGTCTCGGTCTCGACATAGTCGCGGCAGGCCGCCGATATGTTGGTCGCATTGGCGAGGCCGAACGGATTGAAGCCGCCGGCGCAGAGCGAGGCGCCGCCGTCTGCCGCATTCAGGAGAGGCTGCAGCCGCGAGAGGAGCAGGGCCGCATCCTGCGTTTCGACCAGATCCATGGAATCGTGCGAACCGTAAATGTCCCATGTCCAGTCGGACACGCCCAATTGCCCGCGCAGGCCGAAAATATATTGGGTGACGTTGAAGTCGGAAATGAACTTGCGGTCTTCGAAACCGACGAAGCGCTGGTTGATCGTGAAGGGCGCCGTGGGGTTCGGCCGCGACGCGAGGATCGTCCTCAGATCATTGGGGATGAAGGGGTTGGTGACCGGAACGGTGATCGGAGCCACGAACAGGGTCGGCGACCAGCCCACCTGGCCGGTGACCTGGGAATCGGTGTGGAGAATCTGGGCGTAGGCGGTGATGTTGTCGGTGATTTCATATTCGCCTGACGCGAAGATATTGAGCCGGTGCATGGGCTGGACGATATATTCCTGCATCGTCACCGGCTGGCGCACGATGCCGCCCAGCGTCGAGAACAGGCCGGTCGTGGGACCCCGATAATTGGTGGCGCCGATCTGGGCGAACAGGGTGCGGTCGTCGTTCGAGCCCAGATTGCGGGAGTTGAGCACAGTCCCGGGCGCGACGCCATATTGGGCGAAGACCGCGTTGACGACCGCCTGGGACGGGAGGTTGGTGGCCGACGGAATGAAGGTGCCTTGCGCGATGAACGAGGACAGCACGCCTTGGGAGAAGAATTCAGGCCGCGCCCAGCCGAACACGGTTTCGCGGTCGGAATAGCTCATCGAAAGCAGGAACCGGCCACGGTCGTCCCGCGTGCCGACGCCGCCAAGAAGGCCGAAGTTTCTCGTCCCCGCATCGCCGCGGAAACTGGAGCCGACTCGCGCATCCAGCTGGATGCCTTCGAAATTGCGACGGGTAATGAAGTTGACCACCCCCGAAATGGCGTCCGATCCATAAACGGCGGAGGCGCCGCCCGAGATCGTCTCGACATTCTCGACGATATTGGGGGGAATAAGATTGACGTCGACGACGGCAAAAGCGTTCGACAGCGGAAGCCGCCGGCCGTTGAGCAGAATGAGGTTGCGGGTTTCGCCCAGGCCACGAAGATTCAGGCTGGCCCGGCCGCCATTGGCTACCGCCCCGATCGCGCTCTGATTCTGGCCCTGCACGAATTGGGGAAGCTGGTTGAGCGTGGCCTCGACGTTGACCGAAGGGGTTCGCGACAGCGTTTCCTGCGCGACCGTGATGATCGGGCTTGTCGCCACGAAGTCCTGGCGCGCAATGCGGGAGCCGGTGACGACGATCGAAGCCTCGCCCTCGCCCACGGGCGCATTCTGCCGCGTCTCGTCCTGAGTCGCGGCACTCTCGGCCGCGGGCTCGCCGGGATCGCTGGCGGGCTGGGCCTGGGCGGCCGTTCCGGCGATGAGGCTGTACAGTGCGACCGACGACAACCAAGCTCTGCGTGACATCTTAGCTCCCCCTTATGTTAGCCGGATATTCTATGGATCAGGTGCGGCGAGGGGGACCCAGGCCCTTCCCTCGTCTGAAAACGACTGCTCGCGAAGCACCAGAACAGGAATGAAGTCGCCGGAGCTTCGGAAGCCGGCACGACAGCGCAAACAGGATTCGGGAAGGGTGGATTGCCGTCCGCTCGCGGACGGTCTCGATCGACGATGGCGGTCGTGCCCCTCATCTCTACTCCCTGAAGCGCCTCTGGTTTGCCCACCCTTCAGGGACGGCTGCTTCGGACACATGTTTGACACACACGAACCAGTTCGTACAGTCCGTTTTTCGAATTGCGCCGATTGTGATTGAATATGTCGAATTGGTGGACGTCACGCTCTGCATGGCGGCGCGCGCACCCCATGTCCGCTGCACTGTCTGCCACATCCATGTGGTGCCGGGTGTCGGACTCGAACCGACGACCTACCGCTTACCAGGCGGTTGCTCTACCAGCTGAGCTAACCCGGCGCGGCCCCACTGGGCCAAATGCTCTAAGGAACCCCGAACGTCCAGCCCTCGGTGCGCGCCAGCTCGGGTGTCATGCCTTGAGGTGCCCAATATTCCGGCCGTCCGGCGATGGCGCGCAGCCCTGCCGCCGCGATCAGCACGTCGGTCTGGTGGTCGCTCGGCGCCTCCACCAGTCCCGACTTCTCACTGCCGAGCGCTTCCAGCGCCGTGTCCAGACCTTCGACACTCCGCACCTTGCGACCGCTCTGGCCCGCCATCCGGATGAAGGCGCGGGTGTAGATTTCGACGACGACGCTTCCCTGGCCCGGCAGGGAATCGAAGGGCCAGATTGCGACCATCCCGTCGAGCCGGTGCAGCAGCCGCATCCCCGCGAAACTCGCCTTCGCCACCTGGGCGGCGCCGATCGCGTCGTAGACGGTCGAGGCCTTGCCGCCGCCGCCCTGGTTGAACCTCAGCTCGCACACCCGGTGGTGAAGGAAATCGCTCTTGGTCCCATCGGCGGCGCCGAAATAGAAATGGCGGCGGTGGGCGCGTTCGAGGAAGGTCGCCGCGCCCAGATCGGGATCGTCGGACAGACGATCGACATATTCCCAGAAGCCCTTGGCGTCGGCGGGAATGCCCGGCTCTCCCGGTAGATATTCGCCGCGGCCGGCGCGGGGAGGGGCGGCGCAGAAATCGAAACCGAACAGGGTCGGCGCCTCCGCCGCCGCCTCGATCAGCCATTCGAGCACTTCCGTGCGCGACCAGATGTGCGCCGGCCTGACAAGCGCCGGCGTGGCGCGGCCGGCCGTCGCCATCGCCGCCGCGATCCCCTTGTGCCGCGCGCCCTTCGCCCCGGACCAGTCGATTGCGACGAAGCGCTCGAAGTCCATCACCATTTCACCTCGGCGCGTTTGGCGGATGCGATGCGCCCCGTCCTTCACGGCCGCAATTAGAGCTGGTTGGGCAAATATGGGATCGTCACTCGCATTCAAGCCGAAATCCGGCCATCGCCTGCGAATCGGCGCTTTCTCTTTGGCCGATTGCAATATTCGGGAAAGGCCCTGTAACCTTTTCCGCCGCCGGCCCCTCTTCAGAATTGGGACCGCATCGTCACGGCGCGGTCGACACCGGGAGGGACCCGAAATGTTCGCCATCAATCTGCCTTCTATCGAACGTCTGCTCCGCATCGGGCTGGGCCTAAGCGTGGCGGCCTGGGCCTATTTCGCGCCGCCGCAGCCCGCCTGGCTCCTGGTCGCCGTTGGCGCCTGCGTCGCCCTGACCGGGATCGCCGGTTTCTGTCCGGCTTGCGCGATTGCCGGCCGTGGATCCTCGCCCGGGCGGTGACGGGTAGGGCCGCCACCCGCGTCGACCCCGCGCTCGTCGAGGCCGCCCGCCAGGGCAACCAGGCGGCGTTGGCGGCGCTGCTGAGAGCCGCCCGGCCGCAGATCCGGCGATATGCTGAGCGTCATTGCATGGCCGATGCCGAGGACGCGACCCAGGAGGCGCTGTGGACCGTTCATCGGAAAATCCCAACGCTCCGTTCGGCCGCCGCCTTTCCGGCGTGGCTGCTCAAGATCGTGACGCGCATCTGCTTCGGACTCGTGGCGCCGCTGTGGCATCGCATCGAGCGCCTTCAGGAAGACGGGCCGCCGGTCAGGGAAGGCGTGGACATCGATTTGCGTCTCGATCTTGCGAACGCGGTCGAGACGCTTCCCGAACATTATCGGGAGGCAATGGTGATGCATTATTATTGCGATCTGCCGGTCGCGGACGTCGCCACACGACTCGGCATCACCCAGGCAGCAGCCAGGGTGCGATTGCATCGCGGGCGCGAGCGGGTTCGCAAGCGGCTCACCTGCGCGCCCGCGGAAAATTGAGGGCGCGCGCTGGGTCCGACACTGTGAGCAAAACATGTTCGTCGCTGGGAACGGAGGGGATAATGGGAATGGACTCCGCTGCAACGGCGGCCAGGAAATATGCGGGACCGGTTGCGCTCGGTATGGTCGTCGCGGTGGCGGGTGTCGCGCCCTGGGCCCTGCTCGCCACGCTCAATGCCCGGCATCGTCCGGATCTGCCCTGGGCCGCTTTGGTCACGGTGCTCTTTCTCATCCTCTACGTCGTCTGGCTGAACGGGGCTGGTTGGCCACGGGCCTGGCGTGAGGCGCGGCGGAGCAGCCTCAGGCTCTGGCGTCCGGGGCCGCGGGCCTGGACTAGGGAAGGCTTGGGGCCTACCCTGGTCCTCATCTTCCTGCTCGCCATCCTCTATCTGCTCTGGATCGCGGTCAGTGGATCGCGCCAGCCGCCCGATTTGAGTGCCTATCCGACGACGGCCTATCGCTTCTCCCTGCTGATCATGGGCGGCGTGGTCAGCGGCGTGATCGAGGAGGTAGCGTTCCGCGGCTATCTGCAGAGCCGGCTCGAGCGGTACGGGGCCGGGACGGCGATCATCGTCACAAGCATCGTCTTCGCGCTGTTCCACGTCGTCCATGGCTGGCAGGCCTTATTGATCCTCGGGCCCGGCCTGTTCGTCGCATCGGGCCTGTACGGCATGCTCGCCTATCATACGGGATCGATACTCCCGGGCATGGCTATCCATGTCCTCGGCGACATCGCCTTCACCTTCTTCGGTACGCTCGGCGGCGACGCCCGTCTCCTGTTCGTGCCCTAGGAAAGGGTCACTTCTTCTTCCGGGCCCTCGGCCTCGGCTTGGCCGCGGTCCAGTCGCGCGACCGCTCGATCATCAGGCGCACCCGCTCGGGATCTGCGCTGCCGTAGCGAATCAGGACCGCCGGCCAGCCTTCATAATGCGGCGTCTGCCAGAAGGTGTCGGGATCGGTCTCCTTGAGGATCTCGACGCTGTCGAGGTCGATGCCGATGCCGAACGACGTCTCGGATTCGTGGCCGGTATAGAGAAAGGCGCGGCCGTTCGAGGTCACCTTCACCGCCGGCTTGCCGTAGCTGGTCCCAAGCTCGGTGTCGTCCAGGCTCAGCGCGTAGGCGACCGCTTCCTCCCAGCTGTCGATGGTCTCATTCATTGCCCTTGGCCTTGCGCTGCTCCTCCCACCAGGCGAGCCGCTCGGCGACCCTTTTCTCGAAGCCGCGGTCGGTGGGCGTGTAGAAAATCTGCGGCGTCATTTCCTCGGGCCAGTAATTGTCGCCCGAAAAGCCGCCTTCCGTGTCATGGTCGTACTGATAGCCCGCGCCATAGCCGATCTCCTTCATCAGCTTGGTCGGCGCGTTGAGAATGTTCTTGGGCGGCGACAGCGATCCGGTCTCGCGGGCGGAACGCGAGGCCGCGCCGCCCGCCTTGTAGACCGCGTTCGATTTGGGCGCGGTGGCGAGATAGAGGCAGGCCTGGACGATCGCCAGCTCGCCTTCGGGCGAGCCGAGGAAGTCGTAGGCGTCCTTGGCGGCGATGCACTGGACCAGGGCATTGGGGTCGGCGAGACCGATATCCTCCGAGGCGGCGCGGATCAGCCGGCGCAGCAGGAACAAGGGCTCTTCGCCCGCGGTCAGCATCCGCGCCAGATAGTAAAGCGCCGCCTGCGGATCGGAGCCGCGGATCGCCTTGTGGAGCGCGGAAATCAGATTGTAATGGCCCTCGCGGTCCTTGTCGTAGACCGCGACCCGGCGGTGGAGCAAAGCGGCCAGGGCCGCCGGATCGAGCGGCTCGGCAAGCTCGACCGAGAACAATGTCTCGGCCTGGTTGAGCAGGAAACGGCCGTCGCCGTCGGCGGTCGCGACCAAGGCGTCGCTGTCGAGCCGGTTGAGGATCAGCACCTGCGCCCGCGACAGCAGGGCGGCATTCAGTTCGAAGCTCGGATTCTCGGTGGTCGCGCCGACCAGCACCACCGTGCCGTTCTCGACATAGGGCAGGAAGCCGTCCTGCTGGGCGCGGTTGAAGCGGTGGATCTCGTCCACGAACAGCAAGGTCTGCCGGCCGATCCGCAAATGCTCGCGCGCCTCGGCGAACACCTTCTTCAAATCCGCGACGCCCGAAAAGACCGCCGAAATGGCGACGAAGCGCATGCCGACCGCGTCGGCGAGCAGCCGCGCGATCGTCGTCTTGCCTGTCCCCGGCGGCCCCCACAGGATCATCGATGCGAGCTTCCCCGCCGCCACCATCCGCCCGATCGCGCCTTCCGCCCCGGTCAGATGCTCCTGACCCACCACCTCTTCGAGCCTGCGCGGCCTGAGGCGGTCGGCCAGCGGCGCATTGTCCGGCGTCACGTCGGCCGGCGACGAGGGCGGGGCTTCGTTCTGGAAGAGATCGGACACGTGCAGGAACTACCCGAATCTTCACCCGTCATTCCAGCGAAAGCTGGAATCTCACTTAACCTTCTGACCGCAGAGAAAGGCAGGGAGATTCCAGCTTTCGCTGGAATGACGGGATAGGCCTTTAATCTGAGCGCCCAGCCGCCGGGCCCGGCTCGCTCACCCGGCTCCTGCCGCCGATCACTGCCCGCCCCAGCACGATCGTCGTGTCCGGCGCATATTGCGGCCGTGCCGTCGGGCTCCGCGCCGCGACCAATTCGGCCGCAACCAGGGGCAATCCCGGGCGTGTGCCGCTGATCAGCAGGAGAATTGGGTCGCGACGGCTGGTGATGATGTCGAACATTGCGCCATCGCAGCTGCGCCCGACGCAACGCAGCACATATTTGTCGTCCGCGCCGCCCCTCCCGAACGCGCGGGCGAAGCCTGGAGAACCGACCGGCGCGGCGCCGACTAGCGGCGCGTCGGGCGGGGCGAGCAACGCCAGGCTCTCGGCGCCGTTCATGTGCAACCGCACCCGGATCACGCTCCCGCCGCGGAAAGCGCGCCGGCTGACCTGCTCGACCTCGGGCCGGAACAATCCTGTCTCCTGAACCTCGGGCGCCGGCACCATCCAGCGCCGTCGAAGCGTATAGGGCACTTCGCGCCGCACCCAGGCGGCCGCATAGGGTATCCGTGCGCCGTCATTGTTGATCGCGAAATAATCGCCCGCCGCGCCATCCATCGTCGCCATAGGGTCGGTGACATATTCGATGGTAAAGAGCTGCTGCCGGTCGGCGCTGTAGGCGGGCGCCAGCGCCGCGCCGGCCCAGAGCAGCACGGCCAGGCCGACGGCGATGCCGTGCGCCAACAACGGCCTCATCCGCGCCAGCAAAGGCGTCAGCTCGATCAGCACCGGCAGGATGATCGCGACCCCCAGTGGCGCGAACGCCCAGAAGGGCCCGCTGCTCAGCAGCACCTCGAACAGGTCCAAGGCCGGCCCGAAGGTCAGGTAGAGCAAAGCCGCCGCGGCGATCGCGCCGGCGCGCTCGGCCCAGGCCACGCGGCGGTTCAGTGCCATGCCGGCCGCGGCGGCCAGCGACGGCAGCAGGAAATAGATCGCCGCCCCTGGCGCGATCGCGCAGATGGCGGCCCCGATCGCCAGGAAGAGGAGCCAGAAGGCGGCGCGCAGCCGGGTCCGCTCGGCCGTCCCGCCGATCAGCAGCAAGGCGGCGACCGAGGCGGCGAGCGCGCTGGCGTAG
>DATDAU010000040.1:0-82659 GCA_036525215.1 Allosphingosinicella sp. | reverse complement strand
ACCCAAGGGCAGATTCCCACGCGTTACGCACCCGTGCGCCACTAGACCCGAAGGTCTCGTTCGACTTGCATGTGTTAGGCATGCCGCCAGCGTTCGTTCTGAGCCAGAATCAAACTCTCAAGTTTATGTCCGACCCAAGCGTCCCCGGGGGAATACCCGGAAACAATTAGGGCCGGCTTCAAGGAGCCGTTCCTGCACTTCACATATACTGTGGATATGTAACGAGACATGGAACGACTTAGCTTTAACCGATCCTCCGGAGCCTCAAACTCCCCGGTGACCGGAGCCGCCGCCCACATGTCCCTTCATCTAAACCTACAATGTCAAAGAGCCGACGCGTCTCCCATCCCAGTTTTATCCGGGACACGGGTATCGGTTAAGAGAGACGCAAACGAGGCTGAGCAAGTCGCCCTGCCCCGTCGGTGAAGGCGCATATATGGAGGGCCTCTCGACCCGTCAACGGCTTTTTTTGAAAAAACTCCGGATGTTTCGCCTCCATCGAAAATCCGCCGCCCGAGCCGCCATCCTCAATCGCCGCTTAACCCCTTTGCGCTAAGCCGCCGTCAACATGGAATTGCAAGCGCCGCAGCCGGTCCAACCGGCAGACGAGAGTGAGCCCCCCGATCGGCGCGAACCCGGTTTCGCCGAGAGGGTGAAGTCGGGCGTGCTCTGGCGCTCGGGCAGCCAGTTGCTCGGTCAGCTGATCGCCTGGACCTCGACCTTCCTGGTCATCCGCATGCTCAACCCGGCGGACTACGGCCTGGTGGCGATGACCGGCGTCGTCCTCACCTTCCTCGACCTGTTCAAGGGCTGGGGATTCGCCAGCTCCCTGGTTCGCGACGATAAGACCGACCTCACCAGAATCGGCCAGGCCTTCGCCATGCTGATCCTGATGAACGGCGTGCTGGCCGGGATCCAGTTCGCCGCGGCGCCGCTCGCCGCCGCCTATTTCCACCAGCCGATGGTCGCCGACCTGCTGCGCGTGCAGGCGCTCTTCTACCTCGCCAATCCGTTCACCGCGCTCGGCCACGCTTTGCTGGTGCGGCGACTTCGCTTCAAGCAGCAGGCGCGAATCGATCTGGTCGCCGCCGCCTGCTCGGCCGCCACCGCTCTCGGCTGCGCGCTCGCGGGCATGGGCGTCTGGACGCTGGTCGCGGCGCCGGCGATGCTCTGGTACGCGCGGGCCGCCGGTTATTTCGTCGCCGCCCGTCTGTGGGAGATCCGCCCCCGATTCGCGCTGAAGGGCGCGGGCACGATGATTCGCTACGGCGCGGCGATGATCGCGGTCCAGGCCTGCTGGTTCGCACAGAGCCAGGCCGACGTCTTCATCGGCGGTCGCGCGCTCGACGCCCACCGGCTCGGCATCTACACCACCGCTCTGTTCCTCACCCAGATCCTCGCCGCCAAGTTCGTGCCGCCGCTGAACGAGGTCGCCTTCGCCGCTTATTCGCGAATCCAGGCGCGCCCCGACATGATCCAGAACGCCTTCCTGAAATCGGTGCGGCTGATCATGCTGGCGGCCCTGCCCTTCTATTTCGGGCTGGCGGTGACCGCCGAGCCGCTAGTGCTGACCTTCCTGGGGTCGAAATGGAGCGAAGTGGTGCCTTTGGTGCCGGTCCTCGCGCTGGCGATGCCTCTGATGACCCTGCAGATCCTGTTCGGGCCGGCGATCAACGCGCTCGGCAAGCCCGGCCTCGCCGTCCGCAACGGCCTCGCCGGGGCTCTCTTGATGCCGCTCGCCTTCCTCGCCGGCATCCAGTGGGGAACGGCCGGGCTCGCCTGGGCATGGCTCGGGGGCATGGCCGCCCTCCTCGGCGTCACCCTCTCCATCTCGCTGCCGACGATCGGTGCAACGCCCAGGGGCCTGCTCGGCGCGGTGACGCCGGGCCTGCTCGCGTCGGCGGCGATGGCCGTCATCGTCGCCGCGGTCGATTCGGCCCTGCCGCCCATGGGCAACGGCACGCGGCTCGCCTTGCTGGTGCCGGTCGGGGCCGCCGCTTATGGCGGCGCGCTCTATCTTTTCGCGCGGCCGATCGTCGAAGAGGTGCGCGGGCTGTTCCGGCCCGCCAGACCCGCTGTCGCCTGAAATCAGACGCTCTGGATATAGGTCAGCATCGCCGCGGCGTCGGCTTCGATCCTGTCCATCCGGTGCTTGACCAGGTCGCCGATCGAAACCAGGCCGATCAGGGCCTCGCCCTCGACCACCGGCAGATGGCGGATCCGGCGCTTGGTCATCAGCGCCAGCGC
Organism: Allosphingosinicella sp.; assembly: GCA_036525215.1. GTDB lineage: Bacteria > Pseudomonadota > Alphaproteobacteria > Sphingomonadales > Sphingomonadaceae > Allosphingosinicella. The sequence continues at coordinate 80,412 of DATDAU010000040.1, read as the reverse complement.
GCTCATGATCTCGCTGTCGGGCGTGACGGTGATTGCCGGCGCGGTCATGATTCGGTCGACCGTCCAGTCGAGCATTGCCGCGCCGTCGCTGCGGAGCCGGTAGATGATGTCGCGTTCCGACATGATCCCGACCACCTGGCCGTTCTTGACCACCGGCACGGCGCCGATCTTGCGGTCGGCGAGCACGCCCAGCGCCTCGCTCACCAAAGTGTCCCCCCCGACGGTCAGCACCTCTGTTCCCTTGGACTTCAGGATGGCTGCGATCGTCATGGCGGCGCCTCCTTTGTTGCGGCCACAGGATTGTAGTCGACTCGGGGCTTGATGATCCCATGAGGCGGCTCCAAATGGAAGACATGCCGCAACATGATCCCGTTCCGCAGCGCGTGCGCGATTATGAACGCGTCGCCGTCGCCTGGGAGCGGTACAAGCGGATGATGCGCTGGATGGCGCTGGTCGCGGTGGCCGCCGTCCTGGTGGCTTTGTTCATCCTGTGGGCGATGGGCGATCCGATGCCACTCCACATGGTCATCGCCACCAGCGCCGGCATCGGCCTCACCGTCCTGGTCGGAACCGGATTAATGGGTCTGGTTTTCTTCAGCAGCCGCAGCGGCGTCGACGATTATGCCGGCGGTCAGGACGAGGGCGAGCAGGAATGACCAGCGAACGCGGCGAGCCGATCCTGCGGGTGGTGCCGGGGCCGTCCGACATCAACGCCAACGGCCATATCTTCGGCGGCTGGGTGCTCAGCCAGATGGACATCGCCGCCGGCATCATCGCCTCGCGCGAAGCGCAGGGCCCGGTGGCGACGGTGGCGATCGACGCCATGGAGTTCATCGCCCCGATCCTGCTGAGGGACCTGATCTCGGTCTATGCCAGGGTCGAGCGAATCGGCCGGACCTCGCTGGCGATCCGCATCGAGGTGATCGCGACCAGGGACCGCGGAACCACCGAGGTAAAGGTCACCAATGGCCTCTTCACCTTCGTCGCGCTTGACGAAAACCACCAGCCGCGGCCGGTCAAGCGCGACTGACCGCGGGCCGGCCCGTGCCCTAGGGGACGGTGAGCCGCCCTGATACCATCGATCAGCCCGGATATTTGCCCTTCGTCCACCCGACGCCTTCGTCCAGGCACCATTCGGTGCACTTGCCCTCGAAGGAGCAATAGACCCGGATGTGGATTCCGTTCTGCAGCCAGGAGGTCGCAGCGACGGTCCCTCCCGGCTCGCTGAACGAGCCGACGAACCATCCGCCGGGGCCGTCGAGGCCCATTTCGGTCACTTTGTAGCCGTCGCTCGAATAGACCCGGAGGTGCAGATTGCCCCCTTCATCGAACCAACTAACCGCAGCCGTCTGGAAGGTATTGGTCATGCCTTGTCCTCGTTTGATTGCCGGGCCGCAGTTTCGGCTCAGTAACAAACCGACGTCATGTTCCCGCTGCGAATGCAAATGCCTTCTGTCGAATCCTCGACGAAACCGCCCGACGGGCTCCGTCTTGCTCAGTTGCGGCGGTCGAGCCGGTAGCGCAGGCGCATATTTCCGTTGGCCGGCACCATGACCTGCCAGAGCGGCCTGCCGTTGCGGCGGCCGAGCCGGCCTTCGGGCCTCACCCGGAAATTACCCAGATCGAACTCGCCCTCGAACGCCACCGGTTCGGCGCGGTCGTTGGTGACGACCAGCTCGTAGCGCCAGACGTCGTTTTCCCGGGAGAGGAGGGTCAACTGGGTCCGGACCCCCGGCGCCGGGCCGAGCTCGATCTCGACATCCTCGCCGACCGCGCGGTCGGTGACGGTCCCTTGCCCGATCAGGATGGGTCGCGTGCCTGCATCGGCGAAGAGCATCAGCCGCCCGGACGGCAAGGGCAGGCCCAGCCCCTCGTCGGCGCTGTTGCGGGTGATGAGCAGGCACCGCGCCTGCATTGCCACCGACGAGTCGCTCGGAAAGAGGCGCTGGCGGTAGACCATGCGGACGCGGACATCGGGCCGCTGGAGCAAAGCGACCTGCTTCTGGCTGCGCGCCGCCACCGTCACCGGCTCGGGAATCCGGTAGAGCTTGAGATCGCCGAGCGCTTCCTGCTCGGCCATGAGCGCCGGGGGCGGTGGCGGCGGGGGCGGTGATGGGGGCGGCGGCGCCCCGGCAACCATGCCGCGCGTCGCGGCGACCCGCGAGCCGGTGACGACGATGGTCTGGCCTTCGGCAACGATGTCGCTGGTCGTGCCGTGCGGCCAGCAGCGCAAAATGAGCGGGCTCGCCTCGGACGGCTGCGCGCGGACGTTGCGGTGGTTGACCTGGCCCGCAACCGCCTGGGTATCAGCGTCGGCGAAGCCGGTCTCGTCGCCATTGGCGAGGGTCAGCCAAGCGAAAAGATCGAGCCTATCCTCCATCGGCGACAAGGTCGCGACATAATTGGCCTGCCAGTCGAAGCCGCTGGCGATGTAAGACAAGGTGATGGTCGCCTCGACCGCCCGCGTCGCGCGGGCGCGCACCGAAAGCGTCGGCCGCGCCGACAGGCCCGGCGGGACCTCGTCGTAAACCGGGGTCTCGGCAAGGCCGGTGCAGCGCAGCGCCTCGAACCCCTCCTCGGTCTGGAGGACGACGGCACCGCCGGCGCCCGAGCGGACGACCGCCTCCTGCTCGACCACTGCGCCGGTCGCGCGCGAAGTGCGGCGCAGATGCACCCGCCGGCCGAGCGAGCGATCGAGCAGGGTCCCGGGCGAGAGCAGATAGGCATCGCGATTGCGCTCGATCAGGCCCTCGGGCAGGCCCGTGACAATCGCGCTCTGCGGCAATATCCCGCCGGCGACACCCTCGAACCTTATCTCGCTCATCCCGCCCGGAATCGCGATCCGCCTGGTCTCGCTGATCAGGGCATAGCCATTCATCCATTGCAGATTCGGAGGGGTCTCCGCCGACCGGTTGGGATCGCGATAGACGGTGACCGCGACCCGGTCGGGGCGCGACGAGGTGACGATGTTCTGCGCTCCGGCGGAGGCGCCCGCCAGGCCAAGGCAGAGGAGAATCAGGAAGCGAACAGGAACGGCCATCGGATCATTCGTCGTCCTCGATCACGCGATAGCGAAGGGTCGCCGAGCCGTTGGCCGGGACCGTCACCGCCCATATCGGCCGGCCATGGCGTGTCCCGAGCCGGACCCGCGGCCGGAACCGGATCTCGTCGTTGAGATTGAATTCGGCCTCGAACGGCGCCGGCTCGGCACCGTCATTGGTAACTGTGAGCAGATAATCGTGCCGCCGGCCGCCTTGCCGCTCTTCCGTGACCCAGGTGGTGACGCCCGGCGCCTGCCCCACACCGATCTCGACATCCTCGCCGATGGCGCGATCCTCGACCGAGCCTTCGCCAAGCAGGATCGGCCGGCCGGCGCCTTCGGTGAAGAGCTGGACGCCGCCTCCCGGCAGGGGCAGACCGAGGCCCTCCTGGGTCCGGTTGCGGGTCAGAAGGAGGCGAGTCGCCTCCTCGGGCTCCTCGCTCTCCTGATGGGGCTCAATCCGGCTGCGATAGACCGTCCGGACCTGGACGTTGGGCTGGATGAGGAAGGCGACCTGCTTCTGGCTGCGGGCCGCGACGGTGACGGGTTCGGTGATCCGGTAGAGCTTGAGGTCGCCCAGATTTTCCTGAGTGGCGCGCCGGGAATTGCCGGCAAAGGCCTGCGGCAGGCTGTTGATGAGATCCTCCGTCCTGGTCGTGCCCTGAAACGTCACTTCTTCCGCGACACCGTCCGTGACCAGCGCTTGCTGGGGCGCGGGAAGGTCGCTGGTCGTGCCCGCCGGCCAGCAGAGCAATTGCAGCGACGGCGCTTCCGGGCTTTCGCGTTCGACTTCTTCGCGGTTGAGCCGTCCGGCCACCGCCTGGGTCTCGGCGTCGCGGAAGCTGGTTTCGTCGCTGCTGGCCAGGGTGAGCCAGGCGAAGAGGTCGACATGGCTGCCGTCGGCCGAGAGATTGGCGACATAATTGGCCTGCCAGTCGAAACCCGAGGCGAGATAGGAGAGGGTCACGGTCGCGGTCACCGCCTGTCGCGAGCGCGTCCGGATCGACAAGGTCGGGCGGGCGGAGAGGCCGGCGGGCACCTCGTCGAAGATCGGGGTCTCGTTCTGGCCGGTACAGCGCAACGCCTCAAATCCCTCGGCGGTCTGGAGGACGAGGGCTCCGTCGGCGCCGCTGCGCACGATCGCATCGTGCTCGCGGACCGCGCCGGTCGCCCGCGAGATGCGGCGAAGATGGACGCGGCGGCCGAGTGAGCGTTCGATCAGGCTGGCCGCCGAGAGGAGCCAGGCGTCGCGATTGCGCTCGACGATGCCATCCGGAACGCCCGTGACAATCGCGCTTTGCGGGATGATGCCGCCAGCGACACCCTCGAACCGAATCTCGCTCATCCCCGCCGGAATCTCGATCCTTCGCGTCTCGCTGATCAGGGCATAGCCATCGAGCCATTCGAGATCGAAGGCCTCGCTCGGGTCGCGAAAGGGCGCCCGATAGACGGTGACGGCGACCCGATCCGGCCCCGTCGACGTGACGACCGTCTGGGCGAAGGCCGGCGGCACGGCGATGGCCAAGAGGAGGAGGGCAAGCGAACGCTGAAGGCGGAATGTCATCGGGATTCGTCGCGGGTGACGCGATAGCGGAGCGTCGCGCTGCCGTTGGCCGGCACCGTCACCGTCCACAGCGGCATGCCGCGGCGGCGCGAGAGGCGGCGGTCGGCGCGCACCCTGCCGCCGGTCGCGATCTCGGCCTCGAAGTCGACCGGGTCGGCGCGGTCGTTGGTGACAAGGAGCTCGTAGGTGCGGACCGTGCCCTCGCGGGAGACGGGCGTGAGCCGGGTCCGCACGCCGGGCGCGTCGCCGACGGCGATCTCGACATCCTCGCCCACCGCATGATCGCCGATCGACCCCTGGCCGACAAGGATCGGTCGTTCGCCGGCATCGACGAAAAGCATCACCCCGCCGGCCGGCAGTGGCAGCCCGAGGCCCTCGGCGGTTCGGTTTCGGGTGATCAGATACCGTCCCGCCGGCGCCTCGGAGAGCGATTCGCTGTTGTAGACACGCCGCCGGTGCACCATCCGGACGCGGACCCCGGACCGCTGGAGCAGGGCGACCTGCTTCTGGCTGTGCGCCGCCACGGTCACGCGCTCGGGAATCCGGTAGAGCTTGAGGTCGCCGAGATCCTCCTGCTGGGCCGTCATGACGGTTACCGGAGAGGTGCTGGCCAGATTGGGTTGAGAAATCCGTGATCCGGTGAGGACGATATTTTCCTCGCCGTCACTATCAATAAATCCCCTGCCCATTTCCTGCCGGGAGAAGGCTTCGTACGGAATGTCGCTGGTCGTCTCCCACGGCCAGCAGGTGAGCTCGAGGTCTTCCACGTCGGGCGGAACCTCGTCGTTTTCGTTGCTGCGATTGACGCCGCCGGCCACCGCCTGGGTGTCGGCGTCGACAAAGCCGGTCTCGTCGCCATTGGCGAGGGTCAGCCAAGCGAAAAGGTCGAGGCGGTCGCCCGCCGGCGACAGGGTCGCGACGTAATTGGCCTGCCAGTCGAAATTGGTCGCGATGTAGGAGAGAGTCACTGTCGCGTTGACCGGCCGGGACGCGCGCGCGCGAACCGACAGGGTCGGCCGCGCCGACAGGCCGGGCGGCACTTCGTCGTAGATCGGGGTTTCGGCGAGGCCGGTGCAACGCAGCGCCTCGAACCCGGCTGCCGTCTGCAGGACCAGCGCGCCGTCGGCGCCCGAGCGGACGATCGCGTCCTGCTCGACCACCGCGCCGGTCGTCCGCGAGGTGCGGCGCAGATGCACCCGCCGGCCGAGCGAACGGTCGATCAGGCTGGTGGCGGAGAGGAGGTAGGCGTCGCGGTTGCGCTCGATCAGGCCCTCGGGAAGACCGGTGACGATCGCGCTTTGCGGCACGATTCCGCCGGCCACGCCTTCGAAGCGAATCTCGCTCGTCCCCGCGGGAATGGCGATCGTCCGCGTCTCGCTGATCAGGGCGAACCCGCCCATATAGTTGAGATTGGGGGCCTGCTCCGACGACCGGCGCGGGTCGCGATAGACGGTGACCGCGACCCGATCGGGCCGCGCCGAGGTGACGGTGCCCTGCGCGAGCGCCGGCCCGCCCGCCAGCGCGAGCCACAGGCAAAGCAAGGCGCGCCCGCCGCGCATGTCCGGCTCAGTAGCGGGTGTCGAAGGTCGCCGTGACGGTGGCCGAGCCGTTGGCCGGAACCGGCACCCGGTACAGAGCCTCGTCCGCCGAGCGGCGCTGGCTCGGCATGCTCTCGGCGACAATCCTGGTGTCGCCCCACAGGCCCGCCTGGAGGACATCGACTGTGACGTCGTTGGGCCGGGCGTTGGTGAGCGTGTAGCGCATCGTCGTCCGCCAGCGCTCGTCGCCGAGCCGCTCGCGCCGCTCGACCACCGGATGGACCTTGACGTCGAAGGCCTGGCCGGTCGTGAGGCCGAGCTCCGAGCCCATCGGGGTGTGGCCGATCGGGCTTTCACCGACGAATTGCGGATTGCCGCGAGCGTCGCGCTGATAGACGCGGACGGTGCCGGCGGGCAGTGCGTCGCCCAGCCCCTGGTCGCGCGCGCTCGAGAATCGGAGCACGGTGTTGGCGCTTTGCGGCTGCTCGGCGGTGCCCATCCAGCTATTGCGATATTCATAGGCCCGCACCGCCGGCGTGCCGTGGACGTCGAGGAAGCTGACCTGCTTGGTCTGGCGGTTGGCGATCGTCGTCCGCTCGGGCAGCGGATAGAGGTAGAAATCGCCGAGCCGCTCGCGGCCGGAGGTCTCGGTCCCGGCCGCGCGGAGCGGCGCCGTTCCGCGATTGGGCGGGCGATAATTGGCCTGCTGCTGGCCCTCGCCGACCGCGCCGGCGACGAGCAGGGTCTCGGCCGCGACATAGGGCGTGCCGCTGCTGTTGGTGAGGGTGATCCAGCCCTGCACGTCCATCCGGCCGGCGCCTTCGTCGAACAGGGCGACATAGTCGGCGGACCAGCCGAGGCCCGGCGTCAGATAGGTGAGCGTTACCGGCCGCCGGCCGCCGGTCGCGCTCTCGACCGTCACCGACAAGGTGGGCCGGGCGCGCAGATTCTCCGGCACCCGATCGAAGATCACGCGCACCGGCAGGCCGTCGTCGCGGAGCACCTCGATGCGCGGGCCGATCTGGAGGACGACGCCGCCATTGGCGGCGAGCACGCGGGCGCGCTCGCGGGTCTCGGCGCCGTTGGCCGGGTTGGTTCGGACCAGGGTAATGGTCTCGCCCACCGCCTTCTGCATGAGCGCCTGCGGCGAAAGCAGGTCGAAATCGAAATTCTGCTCGACGATGCCGACGCCCTGGCCGGACAGGGTCACCGTCTCGGGGCGGATCTGGGCGGAGACGTCGGGAAATTCCTGGCGCGAGCGGCCGGAAGGGACATCGATCTGCCGCCGGTCCTGAACCAGCGCCAGATTGTTGTTGTAGATGGTCACGGCGACCTCGCCCTGCGCGCTTTGCGACGGCGGCGGAATCTGGACCTGGCCGAGCGCCTGACCGAACAGGGGCGTGGCGACAAGCAGCGACAAGAGGATGGATTTGCGCATGAAAAGACCTCCCCGGACAATGGGAAGAGCCTGTTCCACAAGGCGGGCAAAAGCAATTGCCCAATCTTTCGGATTTGCCGAACGCCCGGCAATTCCGTCGCGACCTTGTCTCTCACGCCACTCCCACGAAAGCCGGAATGACGGAGATTGGATGAACCAAAGAAAAACGGCGGCCCGAAGGACTGCCGTCTTTTCATTCAAACTTGCCGAATACCTTACGCCACGGGCGCCCCTCAATCGAGGGCTGACGAAGCAACCTGGAGAACCGGCAACGCGAGGTTGCGTTGAGAAAACCGTCGGCGAAATAAGATGCTCGCGGCTTGGGCCTGCGCAAATGGTTAGCCCCGCCGGTTTGACCCGGCGGGGCTTCCATCCGATCGATCCGAAAATCGATCAGACGCCATATCAACCAAGCAACCGGGCCGTCGTTCCCAGGCGCGAAAGAAAATGCTGTGGATAAGTTCCTCGCGTGCGCTCAAGGCGCGAGCCGAAGGCGGAGTTGAGTAAACTGTCGCCGAAAAAAACGGCGGCCCCGAAGGACCGCCGTCTCTTTGTCTTAACCTGCCTGCGGACTACGCGGCGGGCGCATCCGCTAGGCCGCAGGTGCGATATCGTCATCTTCGCGCGGGCGGCGGGGCCGGCGGGCGCGAGGGGTGCGGGCGGGAGCCTCGTCTTCGGTCTCGTTGGCGGCAGAGATGGCGGGCGGCAGGACGTCGAGCGCGATCCGCTCGTCGTCGCCGTCCTGGCCGGTCACCGCCTCGGGCCCGCTCCTGCGGGGGCGGCGGCTCGGGCGAATCTCGCCGTTGCGATCCTCGCGCTCGGGCCCGTCGGCGCGCTCAGGGCGGGCCGTGCGTTGCGGGCGGCTTTCGCGTTCCGGACGCGCTTCACGGTCCTGGCGCGGCTCGCGCTCGGCCCGGACGTCGCGGTCCTGGCGGGGTTCGCGGTCGCGCCGCGGCTCGTCCCGATAGTCGCTCTCATCCTGGCCCTGGTCGCCGGAATAACGGTCACTGGCTTCGCGGCCGGACTCGTTGTCCTGATCCTCGTCCTCGTCGCCATAATCGTCACGCTGGCGGCGCTGCTCCTCGAAGCGGGCGCGGCTTTCGTTGAGGACGCGGAAATAGTGGTCCGCATATTGGTGATAGGTCTCGGTGAGGACGCGATCGCCCTGCATCTGGGCGTCGCGGGCCAAGCCCTTGTACTTTTCCAGAAGCTGGGCGGCATTGCCGCGCTGCCGGTTATCCTGGCGATTGCCGGCACCGGGGGGATTGCTGCGCGGCGGTCCACCGCCGCCGCCTCCACGCCCGCGCCTGCGGCCGCTCTGACGATTGTTGATCAAACGAAAATCCTTACCAAGGGTGGTTTCTACTCTGCCCTACTGGCCGGGCGCTTCCCGGCCGCTTGTTCTGCGCAACCCCAGGAGGCAGGCACCGCAAAGCGGCTCCAGCCACCTCTCCGAAACCGCTTCTCGCTAGCGCTCAAGCAATCGGGGGTCGGCGACGTCAGGGCCTCTCACGCATCCGTGCTGTGGGGGCCCCCGTCCCTGACCCCTATCTAGCGATCCCATTACCCAAATCCAAGAGAAAAAGCGTTATTCTGGATCAAGGCCAATTATGAGACAGCGTGCGATCCCCTTGAGGTCACTTCGCGACTCTATGGAGACACCGGACTTCTTGAAGAGGGAAAGCACTTTTTCTTCCTGCCCCGCGCCGATCTCGACGCAGGCGATCCCGCCCGGGGCGAGCAGGCGGCCCAGATGGGGCGCGAGCCGGCGATAATCGTCGAGACCGTCGGCGCCGGCAAAGAGCGCGCCGTCCGGTTCCCACAAAGCGACGTCGGGCGGCAGATCGTCCCCGCTCTCGACATAAGGCGGATTGCACAGGATCAGGTCCCATTGATCTTCGAGACCGTCTATCCAGTCGCCGAGCCGGAACCGGGCGCGGTCTTCGAGGCCCAGCGCGGCGACGTTCGTTTCGAAATAGCCGCGCGCCCGTTCCGATCTGTCCACGCCCAGCCCGCAAGCGTCAGGCCATTGCGACAAAGCCGCCAGCAAGAGGCTGCCGGGACCGGTGCCGAGGTCGAGGATGGTCGCCGGACCCTGTTCGCCAAAATGCGCGACGGCTGCCTCGATCAGGGTCTCGCTGTCGGGACGGGGGATGAGCACGCCGAGGCCGACCGCGAGCTCGATCGTCCAGAAGGCGCGGCGGCCGGTGATATAGGCGATGGGCTCGTGCGCGGCGCGGCGTTCGACGAGACCGTCGAAGGCCACGGGGGCCGGATCGTCGAGATGGCGGAGCAGCATGGTGTCGCGCTCTACTCCGAGCGCGTGGGCCATCAGCAATTCGGCATCGAGACGCGAAGTCCCGCTGGTTTGGGCCAATCGCGCTGCTGCCGCAGCGATCGCCTCACGCAATCTCATCCAGGCTCGCCAACCGCTCCGCTTCGTCTTCCGAAATCAGCGCGCCGATCAGCTCGTCCATCTGGCCTTCGAGGATTTCGGGGAGGCGGTGGAGGGTGAGGTTGATCCGGTGGTCGGTGACCCGGCCTTGCGGGAAGTTGTAGGTGCGGATCCGCTCCGACCGATCTCCAGATCCGACCATCGACTTGCGCGCGCCGGCCCGCTCCGAGGCCAGCCGCTCGCGCTCGAGCTCGTAGAGGCGGGTGCGAAGCACCTTGAGCGCCTTGGCCTTGTTCTTGTGCTGCGACTTCTCGTCCTGCTGGATGACCACCAGGCCGGTCGGCAAATGGGTGATGCGGACTGCGCTGTCGGTGGTGTTGACCGACTGGCCGCCGGGACCCGACGAGCGGTAGACGTCGATCCTGAGATCGGCGTCGTTGATCTGGACGTCGACGTCCTCGGCCTCGGGCAGCACCGCCACGGTGGCGGCGGAAGTGTGGATGCGGCCACCGCTTTCGGTCGCCGGCACGCGCTGGACGCGGTGGACGCCGCTTTCGAACTTCAACCGCGCGAAAACGCCCTGGCCGGAGACCGAGGCGATCACTTCCTTGTAGCCGCCGATTTCCGACGCGCTCGCCGAGATCAGCTCGAAGCGCCAGCCTTTGGTTTCGGCATAGCGCTGGTACATGCGCAGCAGATCGCCCGCGAACAAGGCTGCTTCGTCGCCACCGGTGCCGGCGCGGATTTCGAGCATGGCGGCGCGATCGTCGGCGGCGTCGCGCGGCAGAAGCTTCAGCGCCAGCGCCCGTTCCGCCTCTTCCAGCCTGACCTGATTCACTGTCAATTCCTCGGCGGCCATCTGGCGGAGCTCCTCGTCCGCCTCGTGGGTCATTTCGGTGAGCGACCGAGCCTCGTCGCGCAGCCGCCGGACCTCCTTGGCGGCCGCCGCGACCGGCTCGACTTCGGCATAATCCTTGGACAGGCGCACGAACTGGTCGGGCGCCAGGTCCTGCGCCGACATGGCCCGCTGCAATTCCTCGCGACGCGCCTCGATGGCGGCGATCCGTTCGGCGGTGATCCGGGTCATGACCGGCCGGCCAGCGCGTTCAGGATTTCCGTGACCCGCGCCTGGGCCTCGCCCGGCGTCGCGGCGCGCGTATTGGCGACGGCCTTTTCGCCGTCATGGTTGATCGAGACCAGCACCCTGGCGGGCACCTTGGCCGCCTTGTCGAAGCGCTTGCGGGGCGATCCGCTGGCGATCATGTCGGCGGAGATGCCGGCACGGCGAAGGCCGGCCAGCACCCGATGGCCGAAATCGAGCGCCCGGTCGTCCTCGAGCGCGATGATCGCATCCAGCTGCGTCGTGGGGGGAGCTTCGAGCAGCATTCCCAGCCGCTCGATTCCAGCAGCCCAGCCGACCGCCGGCGTGTGCGGGCCGCCGAGGCTTTCCATCAGCCCGTCATAGCGGCCGCCGGCGATCACCGCGCCCTGCGCGCCGAGCCGGTCGGTGACGAATTCGAACGCGGTGTGGCGGTAATAATCGAGGCCGCGGACCAGCCGGCTGTTCCGCGTCCAGCCGACGCCCGCGCGATCGAGCCCGGCGGTCACCGCGGCGAAGTAATCGGCCGCTTCGGCGGTGAGGAAGGCGTCAATATCGGGCGCGGCATCGGCGATCGGCCGGTCGCGCGGATCCTTGCTGTCGAGGATACGCATCGGATTCTTGTCCAGCCGGGTGACGCTGTCCTCGGACAGGTCGCCGCGATGCGCTTCGAAATGCTCGACCAGGGCGGTCCGCCAGGCGTCGCGCGTCGTCGCGTCGCCCAGCGTGTTGAGTTGAAGGGTGACGCCATCCTGGATGGCAAGCTCGGCCAGAAGCTGGTCGGCGAGCGCGAGCAATTCGACGTCCGCCGCCGGCGAATTGGTTCCGATGATCTCCGCGTCCAGCTGGTGGAATTGGCGGAAACGGCCCTTTTGCGGGCGCTCGTAGCGGAAGACCGGGCCGTGGGTCGCGAGCTTCATCGGCGCGTGCTGCTGCCAGCCTTCCGACAGGAAGGCGCGGCAGATGCCGGCGGTGAATTCGGGGCGCAGGGTGAGCATGTCGCCGCCGCGATCGGGGAAGGTATACATCTCTTTGGAGACGATGTCGGTGGTCTCGCCGATCGAGCGGGCGAAGACCTCCGTCGCTTCGAAGACCGGGACCTGGACGTGCTGAAAGGCGTAGAGACGGCGCACGCGGTCGAAGGCGGACACGACCGCGTCGAAGCGGTCGGCTTCCTCGCCCCAGATATCCTGGGTGCCCCTTATCCGTTGCGGACCCTTGCTCATCGGCGGGCCCTTAGGGAGTTTTCCGCGCGGGGGGAAGGCGGGGCCGGCTCAGCCCTTGCGGTTCAGCCAGGCGTCCTTCTGCGCCACGGCGTCGGCGTTGGTGATCACCCGCTCGGCGATATGGCCGACCTCCCAGGAAAGGCCGTGGTCGACATAGACCTTCACCCCGGCGTCGGTGAGCTCGCGGAAGAAGGAGACGTCCTCGCCCATGCGGGCGTTGGTGCCGGGCAGGAGCTTGCGGTCGAACGGCTCCCAAAGCGCCCAGCCGACGCCCTTTTCGACATGGGCCTTGACCTGGTGAAGAACGTTGAGATCGATCAGGCACAGCGCCAGGCCGACATGATAGACCTCCTCGACCTTGCCCTCGCGGGCCAGCGCCTCGGTGGTCCAGACATGCTCCATCTCGCCTTGCTCGTTGAGGCGGACTGCGACCGGGCCGGTCGGCAGGCTGCGGCGCGGCTGGTTGCAGCCGACCACCGGAAGCTTGTGGGCGAGCAGCCGGAACAGGCTGTCGGACGGGAAGACGTGGTCGCTGTCGATCCACAGCAGGTAGCGCGCCTGCCAGCCGATCGCCCGCTTCAGCAATTCGGTGCGGTTGGCGGGCAGGTCCGACGAGGAGACCGAGAAGATCTCGATCGCCAGTTTCTCGCCGCCCGGCGCCGGCGCCGACAGGCTGTGGGCGACCAGGCGGGCGAGCCCGATGGCGAACTCGCCCTTGGTGTCGCCGTAGCGCGGAATGCAGATCGCAACCTTCATGGCCGCGTCTCATGCACCGGCTGGCGCACCCAGGTAAAGCGGGTGTAGACGCGCCCTCGTTATGAACATCGATCTGATTCCCCTCGGGGACGATCCGCCGTCGCGGGTCAACGTGATCATCGAGGTCCCGGTCGGCGGCGAACCGGTCAAATATGAGTTCGACAAGAGATCGGGCGCGATCTTCGTGGACCGCATCCTTCACACGCCGATGCGTTATCCGGCAAATTACGGCTTCATCCCCCACACCTTGTCGGCCGACGGCGATCCGCTCGATTGCCTGGTGGTGGCGCGCTCGCCCTTCATTCCGGGCTGCGTGGTGCGGGCGCGGCCGATCGCGGTGCTGTGGCTGGAGGACGAAGCGGGTGGCGACGAGAAGATCCTGGCGGTGCCAGTCGACACCACCTTTCCTTATTACGAGAAGGTCGAAGAGGCCGACGATCTGCCGCCGATCGTGCGCCAGCAGATCGAGCATTTCTTCACCCACTATAAGGACCTCGAGCCCGAAAAATGGGTCCGCGTCGGCCGCTGGGGCGGCCGCGACGACGCCCTCAAGGTGATCGAGGAAGCGATCGAACGGGCGGGAACGCAACCCAAGTAAGGCGCTGGACGTTTCGGGCCTCAAGCCCCTAAGCAGGCCCGCGTTTTTCCTTCCCCGGAGTCGTTTCCCCATGCGTTCTTTCCTGCTCGCGACTGCCGCGTTCGCGCTAGCCGTTCCCGCTCTTGCCCAGGTGGGGACCGCAATCCCCCAGCCGCTACCGATGGACGAGGCCATGCCCGCCGCGCGCGACGTGCCCTATCCCGGGACCCTGCGGATCGAGGTCGACGCCAGCGACACCAGCCGCGGCATTTACCGCGTCACCGAGACAATCCCCGTCGCCGGGCCGGGCCCGCTGACCCTGCTCTATCCGCAATGGCTGCCCGGCAATCACGGGCCGAGCGGGCCGATCGCCTCGCTGGCCGGAATCCGGGTCAGTGCCGGCGGCCGCGCCATCGCCTGGCGGCGCGATCCGGCCTATGTCTACGCCTTCCACATCGACGTGCCGGCCGGCGTGCGCGAGCTTCGCGTCGAATTCCAGCATCTCTCGCCGACCGACAGCGGCCAGGGCCGCGTCACCATGACGCCGGCCATGCTCAACCTGCAATGGGAGAAGATGTCGCTCTACCCGGCCGGCTATTTCACCCGCGGTATCCCGGTTTCGGCCAGCGTCACCTATCCGGCCGGCTGGACCGCCGCGACCTCGCTCGACGTCGTCAGCCGCAGCGGCAACCGCCTTACCTACCGGACCGTGCCCTACGAGACCCTGGTCGATTCGCCGGTCTTCGCCGGTCGCTATTCGCGGCGCGAGCGGCTGGCCGACAATATCAACCTCAACATCTTCGCCGATGAGCCCGGCGACCTCGCCGCCACGCCCGAGCAGATCGCCATCCACCGCCGCATGGCCGAGCAGATGGTGCGGCTGATGGGCACCGTCCATTTCGACGAATATGAATTCCTGCTCGCCCTCACCAGCGAGCTCGGCGGCATCGGCCTCGAGCATCTGCGCTCTTCCGAGAACAGCCAGGGGCGCGACTATTTCACCGACTGGAATGCGGGATCGGCCGGGCGCGACCTGCTCTCCCACGAATTCACCCATAGCTGGGACGGCAAATATCGCAGGCCGGCCGACCTGTGGACGCCGACCTACAACGTGCCGATGCGCGACAGCCTGCTGTGGGTCTACGAAGGGCAGACCCAGTTCTGGGGCAATGTCGTCGCTGCGCGCTCGGGCCTGATGCCGGCCGAGGACGTCCGCCAGGAACTGGCGCGCACCGCCGCCTTCTACGACACCTTGCCGGGCCGATCGTGGCGGCCGCTGATCGACACCACCAACGATCCGATCGTCCAGGGCCGGCGGGCGCAACCGTGGAGCAGCTATCTGCGCGGCGAGGATTATTATTCGGAAGGGATGCTGATCTGGCTCGAGGTCGACGCGAAGCTCCGCGAGCTAACCGGCGGCCGGAAATCGATGAACGATTTCGCCCGCGCCTTCTTCGGCGTGAATCCCGGCGACCAGGGCGTCGCAACCTACAATTTCGACGACGTCGCGAACACGCTGAACGCCATCGCGCCGTTCGACTGGGCCGGGTTCCTGCGGCAGCGGGTCTACCAGACCGGCCCGGCACCCCTGGGCTGGATCGCCGCCGGCGGCTACCGGCTGGTCTATCGCGACACGCCAACGCCCTATTTCACGGCGCGCGAGCGCGACCGCAAAATCCTCGACCTCACCTTCTCGATCGGGGCGGTGATCGGCGAGGGCGGGCGGATCAGCGGCGTTGCCTGGGATTCGCCGATGTTCAACGCCGGCGCCACCGCCGGCGCCACCATCGTCGCCGTCAACGGTCGGCAATATTCGAACGACGCCTTCAAGCGCGCGATCCGCGAGGCCCATGGCAGCCGAGAGCCGATCCGGCTGCTGATCAAGCGGGGCGAGCGCTACAACCAGGTCGCCATCGATTATCATGACGGCCTGCGCTATCCCGCGCTGGAGCGGGTCGGCACGGGTCCGTCGGGGCTCGATGCCCTGTTGGCGCCGCTGTAGGAGAGTCGTTCGAACATAGGGGGGATCTATGCCGCGCATCGCTTTGCTGACTGCCCTGCTCCTGTCGGGAGTGACGTTCATGTCCGCATCCGAGGCCCAGTCCCCGGCGAGCGCCGCCGAAGACCAGACCCGCGCCGCGCTGGCGCGGATCGCCGAGCTGAACCCGAGGGTAAACGCGGTGATCGCGGTCGATCCGACGGCGATGGACCAGGCCCGCGCGCTCGACCGTATGCGCCGCGCCCGCGGACCGCTGTTCGGCATGCCGATCCTGATCAAGGACAATATCGAGACCCTCGGGCCGTTACCGACGACGGCGGGGAGCCTGGCGCTTCGCGACAACGTCACCAACCGCGACGCGCCGCTGGTGGCGCGGCTGCGCGCGGCCGGGGCGGTGATCGTCGGCAAGGCGAACCTTTCGGAATGGGCCAATATCCGGTCGAACAATTCGATCTCCGGCTGGAGCGCATTGGGCGGCCAGGTCCGCAACCCGCACGCGCTCAACCGCAACCCCTGCGGCTCCTCCTCAGGGAGCGGGGCAGCGGTGGCCGCGGGCATGGTGCCGGCGGCGATCGGCACCGAGACCGACGGATCGATCACCTGCCCTTCGGCGATCAACGGCATCGTCGGCTTCAAGCCGACGGTCGGGCTGGTCAGCCGTACCCATGTCGTGCCGATCAGCCACAGCCAGGACACGCCCGGGCCGATGACGCGGACGGTGCGCGACGCCGCACTGGTGATGAACGCCATCGCCGGCAGCGATCCGGCCGATCCCGCCACCGCCGAGGCCGACGCCCGGCGGGTCGACTACACCGCCACCTTGTCGCCGACCGCCCTTCGTGGCGTGCGCATCGGGGTGATGCGCTTCGCCTCGGGATTCGGCACCAACGGGCCGTTCGAGGAAGCGCTGGCGACGCTCCGCGCGCAGGGCGCGGTGCTGGTCGACATCGCCGAATTTGCCGGCCGCGACGAGATCGGCCGCAACGAGCTCAACGTGCTGCTCTCCGAGCTCAAGGTCGATCTCAACGCCTATCTCGCGACTCTGCCGGCGGCGGTGCGCACCCGCACGCTCGCCGAATTGATCGCCTTCAACACCGCCCATGCCGACGACGAACTGGCTTTGTTCGGCCAGGAATTGTTCGTCCGGGCCGAGGCGACGACCGGCTATGACGACGCCTATCGGCGGGCGCGCGCGACCAGCCTGAGGATGGCCGGCGCAGAGGGCATCGACAAATTGCTCCGCGACAACAGTGTTGTCGCCCTGGTCGGCCCGACCATGCCGCCGGCCTGGCCGATCGACGCCGTCAACGGCGACCAGATTTCGGGCGGCGGCGGCGGCGCGCTCGCCGCGGTGGCGGGCTATCCGCACCTCACCGTGCCGATGGGGCAGGTGCGTGGGCTCCCGGTCGGCCTCTCCTTCATGGGCGCGAAGTGGGACGACGCCCGCATCCTCGCCCTGGGCTATGCCTATGAACAGGCCTCGCACAGGATCATGGCCCCGCGCTTCCTTCCGTCGATCGAGGAAAGTCCGGAAGTTGCGCCGCATCTCAGGCCGGCGGGGCGCTGACCCTTCTGTTCCCCGGCGAAAGCCGGGGAACAACATGGTTCAGGCCGTCGGCTCCGCGCCCTTCTTCTTCCTAGGTTTCTTCTTCGCGGCCTCGACGGCGAGGCCGGCCCATCGCTGCATCGCATCCACATCGTCGTAGACGTCGAGCGGCGCGCGGCGGTAGTTCATCGAATCGACGGTGCCGTCCTTGAAGGTGACCGAGAATCGCTCGCAGCCTTCCCCGTCCCAGACCGAATCCGCCTCAGCGTCCGATTTCAGCCAGAGCTCGCTTTCGTCGATCAGGGCGAAGATGATTCCGTCGAGATAGAGCGTGGCGCCACCCATCATCTTGCGCATCGACACGTTGCCGAGCGGCTCCATCGCCTCCTGCACCCATTCGTAAAGGCCTTCGTCGTAGCTCATGCCGTCAGCTTCAGGCCGGCGATGCAGCCGACGATGGCGAGGATCAGGAGCAGGCGGATAATGGTCGCCGGCTCGTCGAAGAAGAAGATGCCGGCCAGGACCGTGCCGAGCGCGCCGATACCGCCCCACACTGCATAGGCCGTGCCCATCGGGATGGTCCGCGCGGCGCGTTCGAGCAGTCCCATGGAGAGGGTGACCGAGACCAGGAAAGCCGCGGTCCAGGCGATGTTGCGGAAGCCGTCGACGAAGCGCAGGCAGGTGGTGAAGCCGACCTCGAACAGGCCGCCGAGGATCAGCAATGCCCAGGCCATTTCGAGATCTCCGCTTGGTGCCAGTTGGCGTTAGCGCGCGGCGGCGCGACGCGCTAGCATGGCGCCATGGCGAAACGCGCTGGCAAGACGATGGGCAATCGGATCGCGCCGCCGAAATTCATCCTTTTTGTCGTCCTGATGGTCGCGGCGGGCGCCGCGGCGAGCAAATTCGCGAACTGGATGCTCGCGATCATGATCGGCTTCGACGTCGCCGCTACGGTCTTCATCCTCGCCTGCACGCCGCTCCTGCTCGACAGTAATGCCGCGGCGATGCGCCGGCACGCGGCTCAGAACGATGCGAACCGGGCGATCCTGCTGGGAATCACCGGGCTGGTGACCGCGGTGATCCTGGTGACGGTCGGCGCCGAGCTTCTACAGGGCCAGGCGCTGCTGGGGCCGGCCATCGCCCTCATCGTCGGCACCCTGTTGCTCGCCTGGCTGTTCAGCAACACGATCTACGCCCTTCACTATGCCCACATGTTCTATCGGGCCGATTCGAAATCCGGGGACGATTGCGGCGGCATCGAGATGCCGGGGACGAAGGAGCCCGATTATTGGGATTTCGTCTATTTCTCCTTCACCCTGGGCATGACCTTCCAGACATCCGACACGGCGGTAACCAGCGGCGTCTTTCGCCGGGTGATCATCTTCCACTGCCTCGCCGCCTTCGTCTTCAACATCGGCGTGCTCGCCTTCACCATCAACGTGCTCGGCGACTAGACGCCGGTCGCGGCGTCGGTGGCGCGGGTGCGGCGGGCGGCGAGGATGCAGGCGGCGACGATCATCGTCGCACCGGCCAGGGTGAGCGGCCGCACCGGTTCGGCGAAGAAGAGGATGCCGAACAGGGCCGCCCAGATGAAGGCGGTATATTCGACCGGCGCAAGATGCTGGGCCTCGGCCCGCGCATAGGCCCAGGAGAGGGTCATCAGCGAGCCGAAGCCGAGCACGGCGCCGCCCAATATGCCGGGCAGCTGGTCGGCCGGCGGGAGCTCGGCGAGGAACGGTGCGAAGGGGAGATAGCAGGCGCTGACGATGACCGCGGTGAAGAAGGCGATCTCGACCGGCTTGGCGGCCAGCGCCTGCTGGCGCATCAGGATGATGTTCCAGGCATAAAGCGCGGCGGCGGCGAGGATGGCGATCGCCCCGCGAAAGGCCTCCGGTCCCATCTGCTCGGTATACTGGGCGGACATGATCACCAGCA
The DNA here is from genome assembly GCA_036525215.1 of Allosphingosinicella sp. GTDB lineage: Bacteria > Pseudomonadota > Alphaproteobacteria > Sphingomonadales > Sphingomonadaceae > Allosphingosinicella. Next base: position 61,299 of record DATDAU010000040.1, on the reverse strand, counting down.
CGCCGGCGAAGCCGAGCAGGGAGGCATAGATTGCGCGGCGCTCGATCTTCTCCTTCAGTAGGACGGCGGCGAGATAGAGGGCGATCAGGGGCGCGACGAAGGACAAGGCGATGCCCTGCGCCAGCGGCACCCGCGCCAGGCCCCAGAAGAAGAGGATGCCCATCAGCGAGGACATGATGCCGCGGGTGAGGTGGATGCGCATCGCGGCCCGGCTCGGCGTCGGCGCGCGCAACGCGAAATAGACGGCGGCGCCGAGGACGACGGCGGCGAGCTGCCGCCAGAACATGGCGTTGTAGGCGCCGATCGCCATCGCCAGCGCCTTCATCACCGCGTCCATCGCCGAGAAAAAGGCGATGCCGATGGTGGCGACGCCGAAGGCGATAGTAGAATTATGGGAAGGCGGGGCGGCGGACATCGAAGCGCCTTAGCGGCGGCGCCGGGCGCCGTCACGCCAAGTTGGCGCTACCGCAGAATCATCGTGTCTCCGCTCATCTGGACGTTGTTGAGCTGCGACAGATAGGTCTGGCCGAGCAAGGAAGTCTCGCCGCCCTCGATCACCACGCCGCGGATGTTGTTCACTTCCTTGCCGTCGAGCTCGACGCTGGAGATACGGATTTCCTCGCCGCTCACCGCGCCGGAAGCGCCCGATCCGATCACGTCGAAATTGTCCGGATCGAACTTGATGCCGACCCGCTCGGCATCCTCGGTGGTCAAGGCGACGGTGGTGGCGCCGGTGTCGACGATGAAGTGGACGAGTTGGCCGTTGACGTTGGCGTTGACGTAGAAATGGCCGGACGGGCTGCGCGTCAGCCTTGTCTCGACCGGCACGCGCCTCGCGCCGGCCTTGGTCGGCGCCGGGACGGCTTCCGAGCTTTGGCCAGACGGCAACAGCAAGCCGATGCAGGCGCCGACGAAGATGACCGAGACGAGCGATTTGTACATTGCCCGCCCATAGGCCGGCGACCGCTTAAATGCGTTTAAGCCGCATGGTGAACGAAAGGCTAAGAGGGACGCGCATGGCGGGCTTTGGCGGCGACGCCGACCGGGCTAAGACGAGGCGGATCGGAGGATTGCCATGACCCTGCTCGCCACCGCCCTTCTCCTCGCCGCCGCCGCGCCGACGATCGTCGAAGACCGGGCCGCGCTGGCGCGGCTGCGCGGCAATAGCGGCCTGACCCTGCAATGGATCAGCTGGGACCGGCGCGGGAGGGTGCGGGTCAGCGAGCAGGACGGAATCGTCCACCTATCGGGCCTTCAGACCGGCAGGGGCCGGCTCGAGCTGGAAGGAGATGTGGTGAGGATCGACGCGACGCGCTTCACCTTCCGCGGTCGCATCGCCATCACTGATACGCCCGATCCGGGCCGGTCCTGCATGCGCGACGGGGAGTATGAATTCCGGATCACCGGCACCCGGCGCTACTGGCGGCTCCAGCAGATGGAGCAATGCGACGGGTTGACCGACTACGTGGATATCTATTTCTAGGGATCGGGTAGGGCGCCTTACTCCGCGGCGTGGGCCACGGATTCCCCGGCCTCGATTTCGGCGGCCTTCGCCTCGACCAGCTTGACGATATGGTCGATCATGTCGGCGTCCTGGACGTGGTGGTCGGTGACGCCGGACAGATAGACCATATGCTTGCCGTTGCCGCCGCCGGTGATGCCGATGTCGGTCTCGCGCGCCTCGCCCGGGCCGTTGACGACGCAGCCGAGCACCGACAGCGACATCGGGGTGCGGATGTGGCTCAATCGCTCCTCGAGCTTCTCGACGGTGCGGATGACGTCGAAGCCCTGGCGGGCGCAGGACGGGCAGGAAACGACGCGGACGCCGCGGTTGCGGATGCCGAGCGACTTCAGGATCTCGAAGCCGACGCGGACCTCTTCCTCGGGCTCGGCCGAGAGCGAGACGCGGATCGTGTCGCCGATGCCGAACCAGAGCAAAGTGCCGATGCCGATCGCGCTCTTGACGGTGCCGCCGCGCTGGCCGCCCGCCTCGGTGATGCCGAGGTGCAATGGGCAATCGACCGCCTCGGCGAGCTGCTGATAGGCGGCGACCGCGAGGAACTGGTCGGACGACTTCACCGCCACCTTATATTCGTGGAAGTCGTGGTCCTGGAGCAACTTGATATGGTCGAGCGCGCTTTCGACCAAAGCCTCCGGGCAGGGCTCGCCATATTTTTCGAGCAGGTCCCGTTCGAGGCTGCCGGCATTGACCCCGATCCGCATCGAGCAGCCATTGGCCTTGGCGGCGCGGACCACTTCGGCAACCCGCTCGGACGAGCCGATATTGCCGGGGTTGATGCGAAGGCAGGCGGCGCCGGCGTCGGCGGCCTCGAGCGCGCGCTTGTAGTGAAAATGGATGTCGGCGACGATCGGCACGCGCGACGCGCGGACGATCTGCTTCAGCGCCGCGGTCGACTCGGTGTCGGGGCAGGAGACGCGGACGATGTCGGCGCCGACCTCCTCGCAGCGGCGGATCTGGTCGATCGTCGCCTTCGGGTCAGAGGTCGGCGTGTTGGTCATGGTCTGGACGGTGACGGGCGCGTCGCCGCCGACGGGAACGTTCCCGACCATGATCTGGCGCGACCTGCGCCTCGTGATGTCCCTCCAGGGTCTTATCGACATGGCGAGGATATAGGCGCGTGGAGCCCCGAGGGAAAGTGAAGGTGCCGTGGAGAGATGATGTCGATGCCGTGGGGGCGGCCCGTGCCTATCCGAAGGGATTGTCGATCGACGGGGGCGGCCTCGAGAACCAGCGCGGGCCCTCAGCGGTCATGTGGAAGCAATCCTCGAGCCGAATACCGAAGCTGCCGGGGATGTAGATTCCGGGCTCGTTGGAGAAGCACATGCCGGCAGCGAGCGGCGTGGTCTCGCCATGGACGAGGTTGACCGGTTCGTGGCCATCGAGGCCGATGCCGTGGCCGGTGCGGTGCGACAGGCCGGGGAGGCGATAGCCGGGGCCGTAGCCCCAGCGTTCATATTGGGCGCGCACCGCGTCGTCGACGCTGCCCGCCGGCCGGCCGATCCGCGCCGCCTCGTTGGCGATCTGCTGGCCCTGGTGGACCCGGTCCCAGACCAGCCGCTGCTGGCGGGTCGCCTCGCCGAACACGAATGTGCGCGAAATGTCGGACTGATAGCCTTCGACGGTGCAGCCGCAGTCCATCAGCACGACCTCGCCGTCGCGTACCATCTGCGGCTGGCCCGAGCCGTGCGGATAGGCGCTGGCCTCGCCGAGCAGGACAAGGGCGAATTCGGGGCTGCCGCCCAAGGCCTCGGTGGCGCCGTTCATGATTGCGCCGATCCGGGCCGGGGTCATACCGCGCTCGATCCGGGGCGCGGTGTAGCGGAAGGCGGCGATGGTGATGTCCGCCGCCTTCTGCATCAGCGCCAGCTCGTGCGCCGTTTTGATCATCCGGCAGCCGCGCACCACCGGATTGCCGCTGACCAGCATGATTCCGGGGAGCAGGGGGCCGAGCCGGTCGTAGGCGAGGAAGCGGGTAGTTTCTTCGATGCCGATCGATCCGCGCAGCCGGCGGTCGCGAAGGAAGCCGGCGACCAGGGCCAGCGGGTCCTCGTCCTCGTTCCAGACCCTGACGTCGGCCGGCACCTTGAGACTCTCGCGGACCGAGGGCTCCTCGAAATGCGGGGTGACGATGCAGATCTCGCCCTCGCGCGGGATGATCGCGGCGGTGACCCGCTCGCTGCGGCGCCAGTGGACGCCGGTGAAGTAGATCATCGACGCGCCAGGCTCGACCAGCAGGGCCGACATGTTCGACTGGCGCATCAGCGTCTGGGCGCGGGCGATGCGGGATTGATGCTCGTCGCGGCGTATCGGAACGACGTCGCCGGTCATCGGCGCCAGAGTGGACGCGGCCTCCTGGGCGAACAGCCGCCAGGGCGCCAGGGTGGCGAGGCCGGCCGCGGCGCCGCCGATCAGGAATTGCCGTCTGCCGGTCCGCATCTTCCGCCCTTTCCTTGCTAAGGCGGCGGGAAACTGGACCGGCGCGCGCTGCTTGGCAAGATGAGCGCGGGCGCTAGCCGAAGTAGACCAGCCAGGCCGCGCCGACCGCCATCACCAGGGCCGACAGGAAGCCGAGCCAGAAGCGCCAGGCCGGGCCGAGGCGCATGAACATCATCATGGCCGGCCCTTCCCGCCCCAGCGCCAGTGCCACCCGCCCCGGGTCTTGCGCACGGCGATCAGCACGAAGGCGGCGGTCGCGGCGACGACGATGAGGCCGTAGGCGAGCGGGCTGTAGGGGATGAGGAACGAGGCCAATAGGACCAGCAGGACGTAAGCGAGCGAGGCGGCCCAGCCCTGGCGGCTGATCGGCAGGCCGGCGCCGTAGCCATAGCGCTTGGGGGCGAACCAGGCGTCATCATCTTCGCGAACCATCATCAATCCTCCTTCTTTGGCCGCCCGCGCTTGCGCGTTTCGGGCGGCGCCACCTTCACCCCGCGGCGGACGAGAGCCTCGCGCAGCAGCACCTCCATCTGGGCGTTGGCGCTGCGGAAGTCGGCCGCCGCGCAGCGTTCGAGCGCCGCCCACAAAGCGGGCTCGATACGCAGCGGATAGGCTTTCTTCGGGGCGCTGGACACGTGACCCGCTCCTATTGGTAGAGCGTGCCCGCGTTCACCACCGGCTGGGCTTCGCGATCCGAGCAGAGGACGACCATCAGGTTCGACACCATCGCCGCCTTGCGCTCGTCGTCGAGGTCGACGACGTTCTTCTCGGACAGCAGCTGGATCGCGTTCTCGACCATCGAGACGGCGCCGATCACGATCTTCGACCGGGCCGCGATCACCGCCTCCGCCTGTTGCCGGCGAAGCATCGCCTGGGCGATTTCCGGGGCATAAGCGAGGTGGGTCAGGCGGCATTCGTCGATGGTGATGCCGGCGCGGGTGACCCGCTCCTGAAGCTCGCGCTCCATTTCCTCGCTCACCACCTCGGCGTCACCGCGCAGGGTCACTTCCTTGTGCTCCAGATCGTCATAGGGATAGCGGGCGCCGATCGCGCGGACCGCGCTTTCGATCTGGATGCCGACGAACTCCATATAATCGGCGACGTCGAACAGGGCCTGGGCGGAGTCTGTAACCCGCCACACGACGTTGGTCGCGATCTCGACCGGGTTGCCGCGCAGATCGTTCACCTTCACCTTTTCCGAGGTGATGTTGTGGATGCGGGTCGAGATCTTGCTGCGCGTCAGCCAGGGCAGGACCCAGCGCAGACCGTGGGTCCGGTCGGTGCCCTTGTAGGCGCCGAACAGCAGGATCGCCGCCGCCTGGTTCGGCTGGAGCAGATAGAAGCCACACATGATGAACAGAAAGGCGAAGGTCAGCAGGACAATGCCGGCGATCGGCAGCGCGATCGCCGCCTCCTTGCCGCCATTGTTGATCAGCCAGGCGACCTCGGCGACGATGCCGATCAGGATAAGCAACAAAACGAGCAACATGAGCAGGCCGTTCTGGGTCGTGGCCGGCCGCTCCCTCGACAGGGAAAGGGCGTTTACGCTCACCGAATCAGCGGACGTGGACATGGTCATTCCTCCTAAGAATGATGATATCATATTTATATGATTCGACGCGTGCAAGCGAAATCGTTACGGCTATGGGAAACGGGTTTCGGCTCTGGCGACGCCCCGGCGATCTGCTATGGCGGCGGCGTCGCCGCCGCCTGGAGTCCGCGTTGATGCGTTCGCATGCCTCAGATCCCTCCGCCACCGACGAGTCCCGGCCCGCCTGGCGGCTGGTGATCCATGGCGGCGCCGGCGCGATCCTCCGGTCGCGGCTGACGGCGGAGCAGGACCGCGACATCCGCGCAGCGCTCGACGGTGCCCTCGCCGCCGGATCCGAAGTGCTGAACGGTGGCGGCGGCGCTGTCGACGCGGTCGAGGCGGTGATCCGACTGCTCGAGGACGATCCCCATTTCAACGCCGGCCGCGGCGCGGTCTTCACCTATGAAGGAACGATCGAGCACGACGCGGCGATCATGGACGGCGCGAGCCGGGCCGCCGGCGCGGTCACCGGCATCTCGCACACCCGCCACCCGGTCAGCCTCGCCCGCCGGGCGATGGAAGTGACTCCGCACGTCTTCCTGCGCGGCCTCGGCGCCGATCAATTCTCGATTGAGCAGGGGCTGGAGCAGGTGGACAATAGCTGGTTCATGACCGAGGAGCGCCGCCGCCAGCTCGATGAATTCCGCGGCCGCACCGGCGCCGACGCCTTCGACAGCGACCTCAAATACGGCACGGTCGGCGCGGTCGCCACCGACCGTCACGGCCATGTCGCCGCCGCCACGTCGACCGGCGGCCTCACCGGCAAGCGCTGGGGCCGGATTGGCGATTCGCCGGTGATCGGCGCCGGCACCTATGCCGACGACCGCGCCTGCGCCGTCTCCGCCACCGGCGCCGGCGAATTTTTCATCCGCGAGGCGGTCGCCCACGAAATCGGCGCGCGCATGCGCTTCCTCGGCGAAGGACCGCAGCAAGCCGCCGACACGGTGATGGCCGAAGTCAGGGCGTTAGGCGGCAGCGGCGGGGTGATCGTCGTCACCCCCGCGGGCGAGGGCGTCTACAGCTTCAATACCCCAGGCATGTACCGGGGCGAGGCGTCGCCCGCCGGCCGCTCGGTCGCCATTTACGGCGACGAGGCCAAGGCTCTCGTTTCCGATACCTGATCCGCACCGCCCAATTTACTGGAAACCCACATGCTTCGCCGGCTCTTCCTGATCCTGATCGTGCTCCTCGCGCCCTCGCCAGCTCTCGCCTGGTGGGAATATGGCCATGAAAGCGTGGCGACGATCGCCGCGCTCAACTTCAATCCCCGCACGCGCGCCGAGATCAGGCGGCTGCTCGCCCAACAGAGGCTGCTCGAGACGCCGACGTGCCCGGTCCGCACCATCGAGCAAGCGAGCATCTGGCCGGACTGCATCAAGACGCTGGGCGAGCGGTTCAGCTACGCGGCGCCCTGGCATTATCAGAATGTTGACGTCTGCCGGCCGTTCGACCAGCAATCGGCGTGTCGCGACGGTGCCTGCATCTCCGCCCAGATCGAGCGCAACCTGCGATTGCTCGCGGACCGCCGCCTGCCGACCCGCGAACGGCTGATGGCGCTGGCCTGGGTGGTCCATCTGCTCGGCGACCTTCACCAGCCCCTGCACGCCGGCGACCGCGGCGACCTCGGCGGCAACCGCCTCGCCGTCTCCTACGGAATCATCGCCGGGCGCAACAATCTCCACGCCACCTGGGACGGCTATCTCGCCGACCGCGGGATCTCGACGCCGCCGGGCGAGCCGCGCGGGCTGCTCTCGACCCTGAGCGACGCCGACAAGTCGGCGATGCGCGAAGGCAGCGTCACCGACTGGGCGCGCGAAAGCTGGCAGGTCAGCCACGACTTCGCCTACGCGACGGTCATGTCCGATCCCTGCGGCCCGGTGCCGACTGTGCGCCCGGTGATCACCGAGGAAATCACCCAGCGACTGATCCCGATCATCCGCCGCCAGATCGAACGCGGGGGATTGCGTCTCGCGCGGCTATTGGACGAGGCGTTCACGCCGGATTCGGTTTGGACGAGACCGCCGGCGAGAAGGACCTAATCCTTTACTCCGGCACCACCGTCACCGCGCGGCGGTTCTGGGACCAGGCACTCTCGTCGTGGCCTTCATTGGCCGGTCGCTCCTTGCCCCAGCTGATCGTGGTCATCCGCTCGGCGGCGACGCCGCGCGACTGGAGATAGTCGCGGGCGGCGTTGGCGCGGCGATCGCCGAGCGCGAGATTGTATTCGCGGGTGCCGCGCTCGTCGCAATGGCCTTCGATCGTCACCCGGACATTGGGGTTACGCATCAGCCATTCGGCCTGGGCGTCGAGTGTGCGCCTGGCGGAATCGTCGACAGAATAGGAATCGAGCGCGAAGAAGATTCGATCGGAGACGACGCTCTGGACGAAGTCGGCGCGCGATCCGGGCACGATGGCGGTGCCAATGGCGCCCTCCGCGACCGGCACCTCGCCTTCGGTGCCGACCGGAGGCGGCGGGATGTCCGCCGGGCGGCGGGGCGCGCAGCCGGCGGCGATCGAGAGGGCCGCGGCGATGGCCACCAGTCGGGTCATGTTCTTGTTCATTTGTCACTCCATCGCTTCAGGTTCGTGTTGAAAGGGATCAGGGCCGCAACGGCGACCAGGCGGGATCGGATCCGCCCAGCGGGGTCGGCACCCGGTGGGTCGCGCCGCTGGCGACGTCGACATAGTAAAGCTGGCCGGCGCTGGCGCCGCGGGTGAACATCACCGCCCGGCCGTTCGGCGCCCAGGTCGGCCCCTCGGCATAGCCGCCGCCGGTCAGGATCCGTTCGCCCGACCCGTCCGGCGTCATGACGCCGATGCGGAAGCTGCCGGTGCGGGTGAAGGCGATGAGGTCGCCGCGCGGGCTCCACACCGGCGTCGCATAGCCGCCGCCGCCGAAGCTGATCCTCCGCTGGCCGGAGCCGTCGGCGTTCATCACGTAGATCTGCTGGGTGCCGCCGCGGTCGCTTTCGAAGACGATGCGCCCGCCGTCGGGCGAGTAGGAGCCGCCGGTGTCGATCCCGGGCGCGTTGGTTAGCCGCTGCGGCGTGCCGCCGGCGACCGGGATCCGGTAGATGTCGGTGTTGCCGTTGATCGCCATCGAAAAGATGATGAAGCGGCTGTCCGGCGAGTAGCGCGGCGCGAAAGTCATATGGGGCTGGGAGACGAGAGGCCGGGTGCGGCCCGAATCGAGCTCGTAGACCATCACCCGCGGCCGGTCGTTCTCATAGGTCATGAAGGTGATGGTCTGCTGGTTGGGCGCGAAGCGCGGAGTCAGCACAGTCCACTGGCCGTTGGTCAGGAAGCGGTGGTTGGCGCCGTCATAATCCATGATCGCGAGCCGCTTGATCCGGCGCCGGGCGGGGCCGGATTCCGAGACGTAGACGATCCGCGTGTCGAAATAGGCGCCCTCGCCGGTCAGCCGCGAATAGATCGAGTCGGCGCAGCGATGGGCGGCGCGGCGCCATTCGCGCGGCTGGACGACATAGCCCTGGCGGGCGAGCTCGGAGCCGGCGGCGACATCGTAGAGATAGCAGCCGATGGTGAGCGTGCCGTTGGCATTGGCCTGGACGAAGCCCTGGACCAGGTTCTGGGCGCCGGTGGAGCTGAAATAGGGGAAATCCGGCGCGGTCACCTGGGGGAAGCTCACCCCCCGGAGGCCGCCCGGCCCGATCGGGGTGAACAGGCCCGAATCCCGAAGGTCGCTGGCGACGATGCCGGCGACTTGCTGGCCGAGCGCGGCGGTATTGCCGGCCGGCGTGTCGGCCGGCGCCGGCGTCGGCATCACCGGGATCGCGATCGGCAAGGCCGCGCGGCGGCCGCCGGTGACGTCGACGACGAGCTGCCCGCTGTCTTCCTGATCCTCGGCCGGCGGCGTGGGCGGCGTCTGGGCGAAAGCGGGCGCGGCGGCACAGGCGGCGAGGGCCGCGGCGATGATCCATTTGATACGCACGGTCACGATCCTCATCCTGGAAGCCGATAGTTCATGGTGAAATTGCTCCAGCCGCGCGGCACGTCGTAGAGCTCGGGCGGCAGGCCGCGGAGCGGCGAGCAGGAGACGAAGCTGTTGATCGCGAGGTCGGCGACGCGCTGGGCATAGCGGCCGTTCTCGTCGTCGAGGCCGCGCTGCCGGCCGACACGCGGCCGGGCGGCGAGCGAGCCGTCGCGGTTGAGGCGAAGCATGATCGGAGTGACGATCCGCTCGGCGCCCGGGCCGGGATAGATTTGCCGATCCGCGCAAGGCTGGATCTGGCGGTTGATCAACGACGCGATGTCCGAGGCCGCCTTGGCGCTCATCACCGCGCCCGGCGGGCTGACGTTGCGCGTCGGCGCGGGATCGCGGCCGATGCCGCGCAGCAGGTCGTCGCCGAGCCGCGAGCGGCGGGTGCGCTGGCCCCTGCCTTCGGTCCCGGGCGCGGCGCGCGGCGGGGCCGGGACCGGCTTGGCCTCGGCGCGATCGGGCGACGGCGCTGGTTCGGCCCGGCGCGGAACGGGAGGAGCCGGCGTAGGTACAGGCGCCGGCGCAGGCGCGGCGTCCTCGACCGGGCCGGTATCGGGCGCCGCGCTCGGGGGCGGCGGCTCGACCGAAGGCTGGGGCGAGGCGGCGGTCAGGGCGACGTCATCGACGAAGGAGACTTCCATCGCGGGCGGCGAAGGCGGGGCCATGACCGCCCGGGAGAGGCCGAAGGTCAAAGCCGCCAGCAGGGCGACATGGCCCGCCACGGCGATGCCGAAGCCCTTTGCCTCTGCCCGGTCCATCAGCGCGTCGCCCGTGGCGCGGTGCTGACCAGAGCGACGCGGCGCAGGCCGGCATGGTTGAGTTCGCCCATCACGGTCATGACCTGGCCGTAATCGAGACCCTGGTCGGCGCGCAGGAAGATTCGCGGGCCGCCCGCCTCGCGGCTGCCGGCGGCGATCTGCTGCAGCCGCGGAGCGAGCGCGTCGGCGGCGATTGGTGCGTCGTCGACGAAGATCCGGCCGTTGGCGTCGATCGAGATCGCCACCGGCTCATTATTCTGCTCGAGCGCCGCCGCCTTGCTGTCGGGCAGATCGACCTGGACGCCGGTGGTAAGCAGGGGCGCGGTGACCATGAAGATGATCAGCAGCACCAGCATCACGTCGACCATCGGCGTGACGTTGATCTCCGCCATCGGCGAGCGCCGCCCCCGCCGGCCCGGGCCGAGGATGGGGCCCATCGCCATCTAGGCCTCCAGCTCCAGCTCGCGCGACAGGGTGCCATGGAAGCCGTCGGCGAAGCGCTGCAGCCGCGCCTCGATGCGGTTGATCGAGAAGCTGAAGCGATTGTAGGCGATCACCGCCGGAATCGCCGCGAACAGACCGAGCGCCGTGGCGAACAGGGCCTCGGCGATGCCCGGCGCGACCACCGCCAGGCTGGTATTCTGCTGGCCGGCGATGTCGCTGAAGCTGCGCATGATCCCCCACACCGTGCCGAACAGGCCGACGAAAGGCGCGACCGAACCAACGGTGGCGAGGATGTTGAGCCGCGAGGCGAGGCGGTCGGTTTCGGCGGCGACGGCGCTGTGCATCGCCACGGCGAGCCGGGCGCGCGTGCCCTCGCGGTCGACATTCTTGCCGGCGGTCGAACGGCGCCATTCGGCGACGCCGGCGGCGAGCACCTTGGCCGAGGGCAGATCGCTTTTGCCGCGCGCCTCGTGGAAGCTGTCGATATCCTCGGCCTGCCAGAAATCGCGTTCGAACTGCTCGCTCTCGCGGACCGCGCGGCGCATCTTCAGCCACTGGCCGAAGATGATCGTCCAGGTCCAGATGCTGGCGAGGACGAGCCCGACCATCACCACCTTGACGACGATGTCGGCCTGCATGAACAACGCGATCGGCGACATCATCGAGCCGGGTATCGTGCCTGGTTCCACCTTTATCCTTTCCTCACAAGCCGCTCGAAAATCCCGACCCAGGCGCGCGGCTGACGCTTCGGCTTGCCGTCGGCGATGAAAGCGGCCGTGATCATCGCATCGGCCAGAACATCCGCCCCGCGCATGACCCGCTGATGAATGAGACAGCTCGCGGCCCTTACCGCCTTCACTTCGCTCAGCACCAGCAGGTTGTCGTCGAGCTTCGCCGAGGCGCGATATTTGACGTTCGCCTCGGCGACGACATAGACGCCCTCACCGCTTTCGATCGCCGCGCGCTGGTCGATGCCGACCGCGCGCAGCATGTCGGAGCGGGCCCGCTCCATGAATTTCAGATAGTTGGCGTAATAGACGACGCCGGCGACGTCCGTGTCCTCGAAATAGACGCGGAGTGCGAAACGATGGACACCCTCGACGAAGGCGCCCTCATAGGGTTGATCGACGGTACCGCTCACCGGGCGGCTGTACCGGCGACGGACTCACCGGCAAACCGCAAAAGACGAACCGAGACGATTTTACGTCGATATCGGCGGCTTCGGCGCGGGTAGTTGACAGCGATGTAACGCGTAGGTTACATGTCACCCATAGGTTACAGACAGGAGGCAATGGGGTGACCACGTCCGCCGATATCGAGACCGCCGACCGGCTGAGCCGGCGGCGTGCGCGCATGCTCTTCGCGCTCGCCATCATCTTCCTCGCCCAGCAGGTCAGCTATCTTTCCGGCCCCGACACCGGGATGCGGACGGTCGATCATGTCAAGATCGCCGCCTGGCTGGTCATGTCGATCGTCCTCCTGCTGCTGCTGACCACGGGCGGCTTCTGGTTCTACTCGCGCAAGGTGCGCGAATTGATGGAGGACGACGTCACCCGCGCCAACCGCGGCGACGCGATCCGCTTCGGCTTCATGGCGATGATGACTGCCGGGATCATTCTCTATTTCGTGAGCCTCTACGAGCCGATGAGCGGCCGCCAGGCCATCCACCTGCTGACGTCGGTCGGCATCGGCGTCGCCCTGTTCCGCTTCGGCTTTCTCGAACGGCGCGCGCACAAGGATGGGTGACCGGCTGGAGAACCGGCTCCTCGCGCTCCGGACCGAGCGCGACCTCACGCAGGCGGCCTTGGCCGAGCTGGTCGGGGTCAGCCGCAAGACCATCAACACGGTGGAGAACGGCGTCTTCATCCCCTCGACCGTGCTGGCACTGAAGCTGGCGCGGGCGCTGGGCGAGCCGGTCGAGGCCTTGTTTTCGCTGCCGACGGAGGATCGGGAGCAGCGCTGATCCCGGCTTGCGCGAACTTCGGCAGCCCCTAGGCTGCCGCCGCATGACGGAAGCAGCGCTGCAGATCCGGGGCCTGACCAAGAGCTTCGACAAGAAGGTGGTCGACAATCTCGACCTCGATATCGCCGCCGGCGAGTTCTACGCTTTGCTCGGCCCCAACGGCGCCGGGAAGACGACAACGCTCAGGATGGTCACCGGCCTGACCCGCCCCGAGGCGGGATCGATCCGCATCTTCGGGATCGACGCGCTCGCCGATCCGCTCGCCGCCAAGGCGGTGACGGCCTGGCTGCCCGACGAGCCGATGCTCTACGACAAGCTGACTCCGTCCGAATATCTCGGTTTCGTGGCCGGCCTGTGGCGAATTCCGCCGGCCGAGGCGGCGCCGGAGGCGGAGCGGCTGCTGCGCTGGCTGGAATTGTGGGACAGCCGCGACACGCGCTGCGAAGGCTTTTCGCGGGGCATGAAGCAGAAGGTGTCGCTGGCCGGGGCGATGATCCACCGGCCGCGCCTCCTGATCCTCGACGAACCGCTCACCGGCCTCGACGCGACCATGGCGCGTTCGGTCAAGGACGCGCTTCGCCAGGCGGTGGACGCCGGCGCCACCGTCGTCATCACCACCCACATATTGGAAGTCGCCGAGCGGCTGGCCGACCGGATCGGCATCATCGCCGGCGGCAAATTGCTCGCCGAAGGCACGCTCGCCGAATTGCGCGACGCGGCCGGCTCCGACGACATGACCCTGGAGGACGCCTTCATTAAGCTGACCATGGCGCCGCAATGAACCTGGTGATGCGCCGGACCGCGCCGGGCGGCTTTCCCTGGCTGCTCGCGCACGAGGTGCGGATGAGCGTCCGCGCCCGCCGGCGCGGCAAGCGGAGCATGGCCGTCGGCCTCGTCCTCCTCCTACTCTATACCGGCCTCGGAATCCTCTTCGCGCTCGGACTTCGCGGCGTCGCCATCGTGCCTATCCCGATGATGCTCACCGCCGTGCTCGCCGCCGCCATCGTGATCATGAGCTTCATGACCACCCAGGCGATGCTGGGCAGCCAGCGCACGCTCTACGAAGCCGGCGACCTCGACCTGCTACTGACCGCGCCGATCCCGCCGCGCACCGTCCTCCTCGCCAAGCTCGCTGGCATCGCGGCGAGCGTGGTCATCTCCTTCGCCCTTCTGGTCCTGCCGCTGACCCTGCCGATCGCGCTGATGGGCCATCCCGGCCTGCTCGGCATCCCCGCTCTGGTCGCCGCCCTTGCCCTGGTCAGTGCCTGCCTCGGACTCGGCTTCATGCTGGCGGTGGCGGCGATCGCCGGGCCGCGGGCGGCGCGTACCGTCGGCCAGATCACCGCGGCGGTGCTGGGCGGCGCGGTCTTCCTGATCTCGCAGCTCATCTCCAACGATCCGGGGAGACGCGGCAGCGGTGGCCAGGCCCTGTTCCGCTGGTTCAGCGACCATCATGTCGGCACCGGCGGCCTCAGCGCCCTGCCCGGCCGCGCCGCCTTCGGCGACCCCGTGGCGATCGCCCTTTTGCTCGGCATCGGCCTCGCCGTCTTCGCCGCGACCGGGCGCATCTTCGGCCGTGCCTTCCTCAACTCCTACCAGAGCGCGGGCATGCGCCTGGCGCGGCGGCCGGCGGCCGCCAAATCGCGCCGGTCGATCGCCCGCCATTTCCGGTCCGGCCTGTTCGCGACCATGTTCGCCAAGGAATGGCGGCTGCTCGCCCGCGATCCCGCTTTGGCCTTCCAGATCGTCCTTCGGCTGATCTATCTCGCGCCTTTGGTGATCCTCGGCATCGGCTCGCGGGGCGGGGCGATGATCGCGCCGTCGCTCGCCTTCTTCAGCGTGTTCATCGCCGGCCAGGTCGTCGGCAGCCTCGCCTGGCTCACCATCTCGGCCGAGGATTCGCCGGACCTGCTGGTCGTCGCGCCGGTCACCAGGAAGCAGGTCGAGCGGGTCAAGCTCGCCTCGGCCCTGGCGATGGCGGCGCCGCTGGCGGTGGTGCCGTCGCTGGTGATTGCGACCATGACCCCGATCGGCGCTGTGGTCACCCTCGCCTTCACCGCCGCCGGCGGCGCGATCGCGGGCCTGATCGAGCTCAAATGGCAGAAGCCGATGCCGCGCAAGACCTTCGGCCGGCGGCGCTCGGGCTCGATCGTCGCCTCCCTCCTCACCGTCCTCGCCACCGCCTTGTTCGGCGGCGGCGCGGCGGTGAGCGTGTGGATGCTGGTCTAGGGTCCTAGCGCCGCCGCGTGGCCGTCGCGCTCTGGGCGGCGACGACTTCCATCAGATCGCCCTGGGTCAGC
Source organism: Allosphingosinicella sp. (assembly GCA_036525215.1). Classification (GTDB taxonomy): domain Bacteria; phylum Pseudomonadota; class Alphaproteobacteria; order Sphingomonadales; family Sphingomonadaceae; genus Allosphingosinicella. The sequence continues at coordinate 46,285 of DATDAU010000040.1, read as the reverse complement.
GGCATGTCGGCGGTGTGGAGGCCCCAGCCGGGCTGGAGCATGCCGGCGATGCGCACGTCGCCGGGAATTTCGTCGGTCCGGGTATCCGAGGGATCGGCGTTGACGGTGATCGCCAGATAGCCCTTGGCGCCGTCGTGGCGGCATTCGCCGCTGACCAGGCCGTGGGTGGTGAGGAAGGGCGCGGCCGGCGGGCCGGATGTCGACCAGGTGATCGGCGTCGCGCCGGGAAGCGAGCTCGGGGCGGCGAACCAGATCGAATCGAGCGACGCGCTGCCACCGGCGAGCGCGGCGGGATTGGTGCAGGCAGCGGTCATGCCGGCGCGGGTCGCCCGGCCCATCAGCGCGCCGTCGGGCGGCGGGCTGCCGGCGCGGAAGGTCATGAAGGTCACGACGCAGCCGGTCTCGCCGGCGCGGGTGCACAGGGGAATCTGGCGGAAGGTGCCGCCGACGACGGCGCCGCCTTGGGGCACTTCGATCGTCCAGCCGATCAGCAGGGCCGAGACCATGCGGGCGGCCAGGGGCGTGCCGTCGATCTCCGACGCGATCAGCCGCGACAGGTGAATCGAGCCTTGGCTGTGGCCGATCAGGACGAAGGGCCGGCCATTGTTGTGATGCTCCAGATAGTAATGAAAGGCGGCGCGGACGTCGCCATAAGCGAGGTTGAAATTGGCCGTGACGTCGCCGCCCATGATCGCGCGCGGGATCGAGGCCAGGGTCGCCTGGCGGTAGAGCGGCGCGAAGGTCCGGCACAGTGATCCGAAGCGAGCGAACTGGACGATTGTCGCGCCCACTTCCTCGGTGGCGCCGGCATTGAGGTCGCTGTTGAGCTCGGCGTCGCGCGAAACGGTGGGATAGACGTAGAAACAGTCGATCGGCGGGTTCTCGGCGCGCGCCGGAGTCGCGACCGGACCGTAGCCGGAGGGGGTGAGCGGAGCGGTGGACAGCGGCCGGGCGCAGGCGTCCTGGCGGCCGGGGAGGCAGATCCAGCTCGCGTCGGCGGCATAATCGACTGCCGCCGGGGCGGCGGGCGCGGCGGACGGCGTTTGCGCGGCGAGCGGCGACGCGAACAGGGCCGCAATGGCGGCCGCGAACAGTCTCTTCATCTTCATCCCCCTCATTTTCCTTCGAACAGGCCTGCCTGGCCTCCAGTGCGATTGGCTGGCTGGGGCAGGCCGAGATGGGTCCAGCCCGGGCCGTTGAGACAACGGCCGCGGGCGGTGCGGGCGATCAGGCCCAGCTGGATCAGATAGGGCTCGATCACTTCCTCGATCGTGTCCCTGGGTTCGGAGAGGCCGGCGGCGAGCGTCTCTACGCCGACCGGACCGCCGCGATAGATGTCGGCGATCATCAAGAGATAGCGCCGGTCCATGGCGTCGAGGCCGAGCTGGTCGACCTCCATCCGGGTGAGCGCGCCGTCCGCCACCTGCGCGTCGACGGTCGCGTCGCCGGCCGACTGGGCGAAGTCGCGGACCCGGCGGAGCAGGCGGCCGGCGATGCGCGGCGTGCCGCGCGAGCGGCGGGCGACTTCCCTGGCGCCGTCCTCGGTGAGGGTGAGGCCGAGCAGCCGCGCGGCGCGGCGCACCACCTGCTCGAGCTCGTCGACCGAATAGAAAGCGAGCCGCACCGGAATGCCGAACCGGTCGCGGAGCGGCGTGGTGATCAGCCCCTGGCGGGTGGTCGCGCCGACCAGGGTGAATTTGGGAAGGTCGATACGGACCGAGCGCGCCGACGGCCCCTCGCCGATCATCAGGTCGAGCGCCCGGTCCTCCATCGCCGGATAGAGGATTTCCTCGACCGCCGGCGCGAGGCGATGAATCTCGTCGATGAAGAGGACGTCGCCGTCCTCGAGATTGGTGAGCAAGGCGGCGAGATCGCCCGACTTGGCGATGACCGGCCCCGACGTGGCGCGAAAGCCGACGCCGAGTTCGCGGGCGATGATCTGCGCCAAGGTGGTCTTGCCGAGGCCCGGCGGCCCGAAGAACAGGACATGGTCGAGCGCGTCGCCCCGCCCCTTGGCCGCCTCGATGAACACGCGCAGATTCTCACGCGCCGCCTTCTGGCCGACGAACTCGTCGAGCGTCTTGGGCCTGAGCGCCGCGTCGAGATCCTCGGGGCGGCGATCGGGCGTGGTGATGCGGTCGGCGTCGGTCATGCTGGCGCGACCCTAGCCTTTCCCGTGATTCTCGCGAAAGCGGGAATGACGAAGTGGGAGGACTCTCTGCCGCCTTCTTGTGCGCGGTGCGCTTCAGGAGAACCAAGAACAATCATTGGTCGTTATTGGAAGGCGCATTAGACACTGGGAAGCGATAGCGCGGATCGACCACATATTCGTTCAACTCGGCGTTGCTGCTGCGGCGCGGTCGCTCGTGTGTAGACCTCACAGGCGTCGCAACCAGTTCCCGAGCCCCCAATTCATATCGAACGGGCGTACCGACGACAAAGACGGTGCCGTCGGTGGGACCCATCTCCAGGCAACTTCCTCCGACCGGTATTTCCCGCAACAAAATGCGCACATTCCCGTCATTGGAGAGCCTGGCGAAAGCTCCATCCAGCTGTCCGTAAACGACCCTCCCTTCCATTCCGGTGATACGAACACGAAGCATGACCGTTTCAGGGGCTCTCTCGGGCGGCAGCATCGAAAAGTAACGCGTGATGGCGTTGCCGTCGGTGCAGGCGATGGCGACAGTGGAGGTCGCAGCCCAAACTAGGGCCGTGGCACGCAAGATCCATGAATGCCTCATTTCGCGGCCTTCTTGAGCGCCGTGCGGACCAGCAGGTCCAGGCTCGCCTCCGGGCCGGTCTCGCTCTCCGCCTGGGCGACTGCGGCGGCAGCCTCGGAGGGGCGGAACCCGAGATTGACCAGGGCCGAGACCGCGTCCCGGCTCTGGCTGCCCACCCGCGCCGCCGGGCCGCCCGGGCCGAGCGCGATCGCGCCGGTCTTGTCCTTCAGCTCGTTGACGATGCGCTGGGCCAGCTTAGGGCCGACGCCTTGGGCTCGTGCGATCATCGCGTGGTCGCCGCTGGCAACGGCGCGGTGGAGCTCGTCGCCGGCGAGCGCCGACAATATGGCGAGCGCGACCCGCGCGCCGACGCCCTGGACCGAGGTCAGCAGCCGGAACCAGTCGCGCTCGGCGGCGCTGGCGAAGCCGACCAGCCGGATCGAATCCTGGGCGACCAGCATTTCGGTGTGGAGCACGACCTCCTCGCCGATCGCGCCGAGGGAGGACAGGGTGCGGCTCGATGCATGGACCAGATAGCCGACGCCTGACACGTCAACGACCGCGTGGTCCGCGCCCGAACCGTCGAGAAGGCCGCGCAGCTTGGCGATCATGTCGTTCGAGGCGCAGCGTTGATCATGGCCGATTGTCTAACCGTTCGAATCGGGCTTGTCGAAGCCTCTAGACGGAGGGTCAGGCGACCCTGCGGGCCGTGGCGAGGTGGTGGGCGTGGGTGATGGCGACGGCGAGCGCGTCGGCGGCGTCGGCGCCGGCGATCTTCACCCCGGGCAGCAGCCGCTGGACCATGGCGTGGACCTGGACTTTCTCCGCCCCGCCAGTCCCGACCACCGCTTTCTTGACCAAACGCGCCGCATATTCTCCGACCGCGACCCCGCGCCGCGCGGCGGCGACCAGCACCACTCCGCGGGCTTGGCCAAGCTTCAGGGACGATTGCGGATTGTCATTGAGGAAGACCTCCTCGACCGCGGCCTCGTCCGGCCGATGGGCCTCGATCACCCGCCCCAGTTCCTCGTCGAGCTTCAGCAGCCGCGCCGGCAAAGCCTGCTTGGGATCGGTCCGCACCTGGCCGTTGGCGACGTGGCTCAATCGGTTCCCGTCGGCGGCGATCACCCCCCAGCCGGTGCAGCCAAGGCCCGGATCGAGACCGATGATGATCAGCCCAGTTTCTCCAGCACGTCATCGGCGATTTCGTAATTGCCCCAGACGGTCTGGACGTCGTCGTCGTCCTCAAGCGTGTCGACCAGCTTGAGCAATTGTTCGGCCTCGCCCTCGCCGACATCCACGCTGGTCTGCGCCCGCCAGGCGAGCTTGACGCTCTCCGCCTCGCCCAAGGCGGCCTCGAGCGCGCGGGCGACTTCGTGGAGATCGTCGACCGTGGTCCAGATTTCGTGGCCAGCCTCATCCGATTCGACGTCCTCGGCGCCGGCCTCGATCGCCGCCTCGAACACCTTCTCGGCGTCGCCGGCACTGGCCGGATATTCGATCAGGCCGAGCCGGTCAAAGCCGTGGGTGACCGAGCCCGATGCCCCGAGATTGCCGCCATTCTTGGAGAAAGCGGTGCGGACGTTGGTGGCGGTGCGGTTGCGATTGTCGGTCAGCGCCTCGACCACCAGCGACACCCCGCCCGGGCCGAAGCCCTCATAACGGATGTCCTCGTAATTCTCGGCGTCGGCGCCCGACGCCTTGTCGATCGAACGCTGGATATTGTCCTTGGGCATGGACTGGGCCTTGGCGGCGTTGACCGCGGCGCGCAGGCGCGCGTTCATGTCCGGATCGGGCACGCCCATCTTCGCCGCGACGGTGATCTCGCGGCTAAGCTTGGAGAACATGGCGGAGCGCTTTTTGTCCTGCGCGCCCTTCCGGTACATGATATTCTTGTATTTGCTGTGGCCGGCCATGGCCGTGAAACCTTCCTCGTGTCGGTGAAATTCGATCTAGCCGCGCGGCGGCGGCGCTTCAATCAGGCGAGGCCCAGCGCCGCGCGGTACGTCTCCAGCAGCGCGTCGGCTTCCTGGCGGGTATGGGTTTCCATCTTCCTCAGGCGGACGATGACCCGCATCGTCTTGGCGTCATAGCCGCGCGCCTTCGCTTCGCCGTAGACGTCCTTGACGTCGTCCGCGATCGCCTTCTTCTCTTCCTCGAGCCGTTCGATCCGCTCGATCAGCAGCCGCAACTCATCGGCCGCAATGCTTCCTTCCGCCAATTTGAACTCCATCCATTCGGTTGAGCGAGAGGCTCTAGGGGGTGACGCGGCGGCGCTCAAGCGCTTTGGCGCACCAAGGCGGCGACAGAAAACCGCCCGTTCCTGTACAGGAAGTACGCTGAAGTTTAGGCTTCGCCCGAGCGACTCGCCAAGACACGAGCAAATAGTGGGGGGACGTATGAGCCGAGCCACGCGCGTCATCCTGTGCGGCCTACTGACGGCGACTTCTTCCTGTACGTCCTACCTGGTGATGACGTCTGAGCCGCGCTACGCCGGCCAGCCGCATCAACGCCAACTGACCTCGCTGGCGGGGGGCAACGGCACCAGCCCGCATCCGGGAATCGTCGCCAGCGAATGCGACGAAGGCCAGCTGGCGATGGTCCGCATCACCCGCGGCTTCGGCGAGGCGCTGGTTTCTTTCCTCTCGCTCGGCCTCTACGCGCCGGCGACGGTCCATTATCATTGCGCCACTCCGCCCCCGCCGGCCGAGCCCGGCACCTTCAACACAAACGGAGGCCAGTGACATGCCTCCCTGGCCGCAGACCGCGACGCTCGAATGGGTGCCGGCGACGGACTGGGAGAACTGGCATCATACGGTCAGGCAGAAGATCGCCGGCATTTACGTGCCTCATTATCCGGCCGGAAGCCCGACTACGACGCCGGCCATTCTCAACGCCTGCACCAAGGATATGCAGATCGCGATCGCCGAGGCGAAGGCACGAAAGCTGAGGCTGCGCGCCGCCGGCAGCAGCTGGTCGCTGTCGCGCGCCGGCGTCACCGACGGCATCATGCTCGACACAAGCCGGCTGAAGGGCTGGGTCAAGGTGACCGAAGGCAATCTCGACCCGCTCTACAAGGGCGACGCCGAGCGGCGGACGGGACTCTACCTGTTCCAGTGCGGAATGCTGGTGGCCGAGGTCAACAAGCTGCTGGAGAGCGACCAGCAGAAACGAAGCTTGTGGACCAGCGGCGCTGCCAACGGCCAGACCATCGTCGGCGCGACCTCCACGGGCACGCACGGCTCGGCGCTCGGGTTCGGCGCGCTCCACGATCATATCGTCGCCATCCACCTGCTGGCGGGGCCGGAAAAGTCCTACCTCATCGAGCGCGATTCCTATCCCGTCCTCAAGCCCGGATTCGCCGCCCTGCTCGGCGCCAAGCCGCTGCGCAGCGACGCCTTGTTCAATGCAGCGATGATGTCGTTCGGCAGCTTCGGGGTGATCCACAATGTCGTGATCGAAACCAGCCCACGCTTCCTGCTCAAGGCGGAGACCCACGCCCCGGTGCCGTTCGACGAAAATCTCAGGAAGCTAATCGCCACGCTCGACCCCGAATTGCATCCGAAGCTCGCCAGGAAGGGCAAGCCCTACTTCCTGCAGGTAGTGATCAACCCCCATTCCAAGGATGCGATGATCAACGCCATGTACCGAATCGACTGGAAGGACGGCTATGTCCCCGATTACGGCCTCAAGGAGGGTAAGATCGGACCTGGCTATGACGGCCTCGGCCTGGTCGGCGAAGCGCTGAAGCTCTTCCCGGGCCTCATTCCCTCCTTCTTCAAGCTCGCCCAAGGCACGGTCGACACCAAGACGAAGATCGGCACCCGCGGCGAATTGTTCAGCTACAAGGCGCCGCAGACCAAGGTCGGCAGCGGCAGCATCGCCGTCTCGCTGGCCGACGCGCTGAAGACTCTCGACACCCTCACCGCCTTGATGAAGGCGCATCCGGCGCCGCTCGTCTTCGGCTGCCGCTTCGTCAGGAAATCGCCGGCCCTGCTCGCGTTCAACCGCTTCGACATGGCGATGGTGGTCAGCCTCGACGGCATATTCAACGACCGGTCGGTCGCCTTCTTCGATCTGGCCGCCAAGGCGATGGAGGAAGCGAAAATCCCCTACACGCAGCATTGGGGCAAAGTGAACGCTTACACGGGGCCGCGGCTGAAAGCGGCCTACGGCGCCAATCTCGACGCCTGGCTCGCCGCCCGAAAGGAACTGCTCCCCGATTCCGCCGACCGGGCGGTCTTCACCAACGCCTATATGGAGGAGCGCGGGCTGGCGGGTTGAACTGACACGATTACCCTTTATTGCCGCTTGCATGCCGACCAAAGAGACGTCGCAAAGCCGGTTCGTCCCGCGCAGCCGCAAAGTGCGGATTCTCGCCACGTTGGGACCCGCCAGCAACACGCCGGCGATGATCCGCAAACTGGCCGAGGCCGGCGCCGACGCCTTTCGAGTCAATATGAGCCACGGCACCCACGCCGACCACGAAAAGCTGATCGCCGCGATCCGCGGGCTCGAAGCCGAGATGGACCGGCCGACCACGATCCTGGCCGACCTCCAGGGCCCGAAATTGCGGGTCGGAAAGTTCAAGGGCGACAGGGCCGAGCTCAAGAACGGCCAGGCCTTCGTCTTCGACCGCGATTCCAGCCCGGGCGACGCGACCCGGGCCAATCTGCCTCACCGGGAGATCTTCGCCACGGTCAGGGCGGGTACGCGGCTGCTGGTCGACGATGGCAAGCTCGTCTTCCGGGTGACCAAAGCCGATGCCGACCGGATCGAGACCAGGGTCGAGGTCGGCGGCACGATTTCGAACAACAAGGGACTCAACGTCCCCGACGTCATCCTGCCGGTGGCGGCACTCACCGAGAAGGACCGGGCCGACCTTGCCTTCGCGCTCGAGCAGGGAGTCGACTGGATCGCCCTCTCCTTCGTCCAGCGGCCGGAGGACGTCGCCGAGGCGCGGCGGCTGATCGGCGGCAAGGCGAGCCTGCTCGCCAAGATCGAGAAGCCGGCGGCGATCGACCGGCTCGACGACATATTGGAGCTGGCCGACGCGGTGATGGTCGCGCGCGGAGACCTCGGCGTCGAGCTGCCACCCGAGGACGTGCCGCCGCTACAGAAACGGATCGTCGAAAGCGCCCGGCGGATGGGGCGGCCGGTGGTGGTCGCGACGCAGATGCTAGAATCGATGATCGGCTCGCCCTCACCGACCCGGGCCGAGGTCTCCGACGTCGCCACCGCGGTCTATGACGGCGCCGACGCGATCATGCTTTCGGCGGAAAGCGCTTCGGGCCATTTCCCGGTCGAGACGGTCGAGATGATGAACCGGATCGCGACCAGCGTCGAATCCGACCCCAGCCATTATGCCCGGGTCCATTTCACCGAGACGCTGCCGGACGCCACCACCAACGACGCCATCGCCCGCGCCGCCAGCGAGATCGTCCGCACCGTCGGCGTCGCTGCGATCGTATGCTTCACCAGCTCGGGATCGACCGCGCGGCGGGTGGCGCGTGAGCGGCCGACCGTGCCGCTGCTGGTGCTGACGCCGTCGCTCAAGACCGCGCGGCGGCTCGGCCTGCTGTGGGGTGCGCTGGCGGTCCGCACCCGCGACGTGGCGAGCTTCGAGGAAATGGTCGGCAAGTCGAAGCGGATGGCGCTCAGGCACAGTGTCGCCAAGGCCGGCGACCGGATCATCGTCACCGCCGGCGTGCCGTTCGGCGTGCCCGGATCGACCAACGTCGTCCACGTCGCCCGGTTGACCGGCGACGAGCTCAACCGGCACAAGAACTAGGCTGCGCCCAACAACTCCGGAATCAGGCCCGGAATCTCCCGCGCCAAAAAGCCGACGCGGCCGACCCTTTCGGTCAGGATTCGTCCCGCTTCGCCGTGCAGCCACACGCCTCTGAGGGTCGCGGTCAGCGGGTCGGCGCCGCGAGCGGCGAGGCCGCCGACGATCCCGGCCAGGACGTCGCCCGAGCCCGAGGTGGCGAGGCCGACGCCGCCGCCCTCGAATCGAAAGGCGCGGCCGTCTGGAGCGGCGATGAAGCTGAAGCGGCCCTTGACCAAGGCGACCGCCTGATAGGTCTCGGCGGCGCGGCGGACGGCGAGCAGCGGGTCGATCTCCACTTCCTCGGGCGCGCAATCGAGCAGGCTCGCCATTTCCCGGACATGCGGAAGGAGCATGGTCCCGCCGCGCCGGGCGCGCACCGCACCGGCGCGCTCGGCCAGCGATCCGAGCGCGGTTGCGTCGAGAACCATGGGGCAATTCGGGGCGCCCGCCAGCAGCCGGTCGAGCAGACCGTCCAATGCGGGGCCGTGCTGGAGGCCGCAGCCGATCACCAGCGCCTGCGCTTCGGCGGCCAGCTGCAGCAACGGCGCGGCGGCCGACTCGGCGAAGCAATCATCCTTTTCCTCAACGAGGCCGACGACCCGCGCCTCGGGAATAGCAACGCCGAGGGCGACGGCGATGCTCGCGCCGGTGGCGATCTGGAGCTTGCCGGCGCCGGCGCGAAGGCCGGCCAAACCGGCCAGCAGGGCGGCGCCGGGCACTTCGCGGCTGCCGCCGACGATCAGCAGGCGGCCGCGCTCCTCCTTGTCGCCGTCCTCGGGCAAGTGCGGCATCGGAAAGTCGCGGAGCAGATCGGCGTCGAGCCGGGCCGGACCGGTCACCGCGCTGCCATCATCTTGTCGGGCGCCGAGGTGACCGGTGCCGCATCCTCGATCAACGGCGCCGCGAAATTGTAGCGGACCAGCCGGGGCGCGCATTGCGTCGCGTCGTCGGGCTCGAACTCATACTCGCAAAGGCCGCAATTGACGACGTCGCCCGCCTTGTCGATCGCCAGCACCTTCGCCTCGTCCATCTCCTCGAGGATGTAGCGCAAGCACAGGACCACGACTTGGTGGCAGACGATGAGGACGCGGCGGTCGGCATGGTGAAGGCTGATCGTATCGAGGCCGCCGCGCAGCCGAAGGATGACGTCGGCCCAGCTCTCGCCGCCCGGCGGGCGATGGTAGAATTTGCCGAGGAGGGCGCGCTGCTCGGCCTGGTCGGGGAATTTCTGGCGGACGCCGGCGGTGGTCAGCCGGTCCCACAGGCCGAACTCGCGCTCGCGCAGCCGCTCGTCGACGATCGGCTGGCGCGCGGTCTCGGCGACCCCGCCCGCCTCGCAGATCGCCTTGGCGGTCTGGCGGGCGCGAAGATAGGGCGAGGAGAGGACGATCTCGGGCCGTTCGCCCTCGGGAAGAGCGGCGAACCAGCGCCCGAGCGCAGCGGCCTGGTCGAGGCCGAGATCGCTCAGCGGCACGTCGACGTCGCGGATCCTGATGTCGATGGCGGCGAGGCCGGCGGCGTCGGCGGCGTCGCGCGCGACATTGCCCGCGCTCTGCCCGTGGCGCACGATCCACAATCTTGCCGGCCATCTTTGTCTCACGCCCGTCCAAAGCGCGAGCGCAAAGAAAGTTCAGAGCAGCGCTTCGTCGGCGAGCCGCGCGCGAAGATCGTCGGCGCCGGTGAAGAGGTGGGCGCGCATGCCGAGGGCAAGCGCCGCGTCGACGTTGATCTGGCGGTCGTCGACGAACAGGGCCTCGGCGGGCTTCAGCCCGAAGCGGTCGAGCGCAAGATAATAGATGGCCGGGTCGGGCTTGAGCATCCTGACCTCGCCCGAGACGAGGATGTCGCGGAAGCGGTCGAAGAAAGCCCTCTCCCGCGCATGGAAGGGCGGCCAGAAATCGGCGGAGAAATTGGTGATCGCGAACAGTGGCACGCCGTTTGCGTCGAGCGCCTCGACGATCTCGTGGGTGCCGGGCACCGGCCCGGTGATCGTCTCGCCGAAGCGGTCGCTCCAGGCGGAGATCAGATCGGCGTAAGCGGGGAATTTCTCGCTGAGCTCGGCCGCGGCCTCGTCATAAGGCCGGCCGCCGTCCATGCTTTCGTGCCAGCCGAAGAAATCGCTTTCCTCGATGAATTTCAGGCGCGCCTCGTCGTCCGCGATCTGGCGGACGAGGAAGGATTGGGGATCCCAGCCGTAAAGGACGTTGCCGACGTCGAAGACGACGGCGGTCGCGGTCACGCGGGCCTAGCCCTGGCGCGCCTTGAAGCGACGGTTCGTCTTGTTGATGACGTAGGTGCGGCCCCGGCGGCGGATCACGCGGCAGTCGCGATGGCGCGACTTGAGGGACTTCAAGGAGTTGCGGATCTTCATGGCCTGAAACGCCTGCCTGTCTAAAGTGCGATTGTCGGTAGAAATGCGAGGCGCTCACCTAGGGGGAGGCGGGGCTCAAGTCAAGCGGGGCCGATTGCACGAAAGGAGTACGATAATGCTCGCGTGTGCATAAATTGCACCCGTGGTTGGAAGATCCTTCCAATTCTGCCATGAGAAGCCATGGACCGCACCGATCTCAGAATTCTCGCCATCCTGCAGGAGGATTCATCGCTGCCCGTCGCCGAGGTGGCGCAGCGAGTGAACTTGTCGCAGACGCCGTGCTGGCGGCGCATCCAGAAGTTGGAGGCGCAGGGCGTGATCGAGCGCCGTGTCGCCATCCTCAACCCCGAATCAGTTGGGCTTGGCATTTCGGTCTTCGTCGAGATCGAGACCGGCGACCATAGTGGCGACTGGCTCGCCCGCTTCGCCGAGGCGGTACAGGCGATGCCGGAAGTGATGGAAGTCTACCGGATGGCGGGCGACGTCGATTATCTGCTGCGCGTCGCCGTGGGATCGATGGGCGAATATGACGATTTCTACCGCCGCCTGATCGCCGACGTGCCCCTCAAGAACGTGACCTCGCGCTTCGCCATGGAGCGGGTGAAGAGCACGACAGCCTATCCGCTCGCCGGGGCGGTTTGAAGGATAGCGCCTGGCCGTCTTTTTTGTTTTCCGCGCGCTTTGGCCTGGGTGCGGTCTCTTAGGTCTACCGCGCGGAGTCTGTGCCGTCCCGCTCCCCCGCCCAGCCTCCCGACATCTTGAGGTGAGAGGCTGGGCGGGGAAGCAGGACATGCCCCGCCGCACAAGACCAGAGAAAGGGACGCCCTTTTACAGGCTCAGGGCGAACGGTGGTTTGAGACGGACGTCTGCGTCAACATCTGAGGCCCGTCCCCTCCCGATCTCCCACCAAGGGTACGATCTGGGAGGTCGGGAGGGGGAGAGGGCCGGCACCGGGCTCCGCGCATTCTGCCTCGGAGCTCCACTTCAGGCCTCAACGCGCGGCAAAAAAACGAAAGAACCCCCGGCTTGCGCCGAGGGCTCAGTCGACCGCATCAAGTCAGGGAGACCATAGCGGAAAAGGCGAAATCCTTATTGGGTATTCGTGGCGTTGGTCGAAGCGTTGGCGTCGACAGCGTTGGCGTCGGCGGGGGCGGCTTCGTTGGCGACCGCTTCGTTGGCGAGGCCGGCGTCGTTGCCGAGGTCTTCGGTGCCGAGGTTGGTGACTTCCTCGGCAGTGTTGTTGGCCGCGACATTGGTTTCGCCGCCGCCGCAGGCGCTGAGCGCCAGGGCACCGGCCGCGATCAAGGCGGTGGTGAGAGCTTTCATGAGATATTCCCCTGTTGTCGAATCAATGGACGGTCGGAACAGACCATCTGCGGCGCTTTGCTGCAATGCGGCATCGACCGGAGGCGAAACTTTGCATGGCTGGGCCCCCGGCGCTCATCTGGACGACACGATTCTACCAATTCGCGCCTGTTCGAGGGTGGATTCTACCCCTGGCCTCCGCCGCGCTCGGCGAGCCTGCGTTCCCAGGCGAGGGCGTCGGCGACAATCGTGTCGAGCCGGTCGCGTTCGGGCCGCCAGGGCAGGGTTGCGAGGATCGCGCGGTTGTCGGCGACCAATGACGGCGGGTCGCCGGCTCGGCGCGGGACCATGCGCCGCTCGACCTTGTGGTTGGTGACCCGATCGACGCTGTCGAGCACTTCGAGAACGGAGAAGCCGCGGCCGTAGCCGCAATTGAGGATCAGGTTCTCCCGCGGCGCGGCGACCAGACGCTCGAGGGCGTGGACATGGGCGGCGGCGAGGTCGCTGACGTGGATGTAGTCGCGAATGCCGGTACCGTCGGGCGTGTCATAATCACTGCCGTAGACGTCGACATGGCCGCGCTTGCCGGTCGCCGCCTCGACCGCGACCTTGATCAGGTGGGTGGCTCCCTTCGTCGACTGGCCCGCGCGCCCCTCGGGATCGGCGCCGGCGACGTTGAAATAGCGGAGCGCACAATAGTTCAGGTCATACGCGGCAGCGCTGTCCTTCAGCATCCGCTCGGTCATCAGCTTGGACCAGCCATAGGGATTGATCGGCTCGGTCGGCGCGTCCTCGGCGACCGGGACGTGCGCCGGAATGCCGTAGGTCGCGGCGGTCGAGGAGAAGATGAAATGGCCGACACCGCCCTTCACCGCGCTGGCGATCAAAGCGCGGCTCTTCACCGTGTTGTTCTCGTAATAGGAGAGTGGATCCTCGACCGATTCGGGAACGACCACCGATCCGGCGAAATGCATGATTGCGCCGATCCCGTGCTCGGCGATCAACCTCGCGACCAGCGCGCCGTCGGCGATATCGCCCTTCGCGAAGGCCGCGGCGCGCGGCACCGCCCAATCGAAGCCGGTAATTAGATTGTCGATCACCACCACCGGCCAGCCGGCGTCGAGCAGGGCCAGAGCGGCGTGGCTGCCGATATAGCCGGCGCCGCCCGTCACCAGTACCGCCTTGCGCTCGCCCGCCATAAGTTCACGCTCCCGCTGCTGTAAGATGCAGCAAAACTCGGTTAAACTCGTTACACTTCCTATACAGACTCCTTCCCCGAGGACGAGGTGGATCATGAGCAAATTCGCACGAAGCAGCGCCGCCCTTTTCGCGATCGCCCTGCTCGCCGGCTGCGCCGATATGGGCAATGTGCCGGCCAACCTTCAGGTCACCCGATTCCACCTCAACCAGCCCGTCGCCCGCGGCGAGATCGCGGTCGAGGCGGCCAATACCGCCGACCAGAACAGCCTTGAATTCCAGGCGATCTCGGCGCCAGTCGAGCGCGAGTTGTCGCGCCTCGGCTGGACCGTCTCCCACGGCAACGGCCGGACAGAGCAGGTCGCCATGGTCCATCTCGACCAGGACGCGCACGAGGCGCCGCGCACCTCCGGCTTGAGCTTCGGCGTCGGCGTCGGCGCCGGCAGCGGCGGCTACGGCTATCACCACGGCGGCACTGCCGGCGCCGTCGGGGTCGGCGCCACCATCCCGGTCAGTGGCAACACGCCCAATCTGGTCATCGCCAGCCATTTGAGCGTTCGCATTCAGCGGCGGTCGGACGCGACCGTCTTCTGGGAAGGCAGGGCCGAGATGCAGGCCCGGGGCGGCAGTGAATTCGCCGGCAAGGCCCCGGCCGCGGACCGCCTCGCCGCCGCCCTGTTTCGGGACTTCCCCGGAGAGTCGGGTCGCACTATCAGGGTTCGATGAATCTATCAGTATCGAGCGCCTTTGACGGCGGAAACATCCATCTGGTCGCCGTCGACGGCGATCGTGTCGACCTTGAAATCACCAAGGACCACAAGTCCGATTTCTATCAATGGTTCTATTTCCGGCTGACCGGAGGCGGCGGCCGGACGCTGCAATTGCGTATCCTCAACTGCGCCGGCGCGGCCTATCCGCATGGCTGGGAGGATTATCAGGCCTGCCTTTCCGACGACCGCGAGGAATGGCGGCGGATCGAGACATCCTATGATGACGGCGTGCTGACGATGAGCCTGACGCCCGACAGCGACAGCGTCTGGATCGCCTATTTCGCGCCCTATACGATGGAGCGGCACCACGATCTGGTCGCGTCGGTCGTCGCCATTCCCGGCGTCGACTATGCCTCATTGGGCCAGACCCTGGACGGCCAGGAGATCGACTATTTCCGGCTGCCGGGCGGCCCCCTGCAGGTCTGGCTCTACGCCCGCCAGCATCCCGGCGAGACCATGGCCGAATGGTGGATGGAAGGTGCGCTCGAGAAACTGCTCGACGAATCGGACCCGGTGAGCCGCCGGCTGCGCCAAAAGGCGACCTTCCACATCGTCCCCAACATGAATCCCGACGGCTCGCGCCGCGGCCATTTGCGGACCAACGCCGCCGGCGTGAACCTCAACCGCGAATGGCACGCGCCCAGCCTGGAGATGAGCCCGGAAGTGTTCCACGTCCGCGGGAAGATGGACGAGACCGGCGTCGATTTCGCCATGGACATTCACGGCGACGAGGCGATCGCGGCTAATTTCCTGGCCGGCTTCGAAGGCATCCCTTCCTGGAAGGAGGAGCAGCAGGCTTTGTTCGACGCCTTCGGCAGCGCCCTCGTCGGCCTGTCGCCCGACTTCCAGACCGACAAGGGCTATCAGATCCCGGGACCCGGCCAGGCCAACCTTTCCATGTCCACCGCCCAGCTCGCCGAGCGCTTCGGCGCGGTGTCGATGACCCTGGAAATGCCGTTCAAGGACAATGCGGACCTGCCCGACCCGGAATATGGCTGGTCGCCCGAGCGCTGCCGGCTGCTCGCCCGTTCGAGCCTCGACGCGCTCCACGCGGTGATAGACCGGATCGCCGATTATCGCGGCAAGAGTAGCACCTGATGCCCCGGCTGGTCCTGATTCGGCATGGCCAGTCCGCCTGGAACCTCGAAAACCGCTTCACCGGCTGGTGGGACGTCGGGCTGACTACCCAGGGCGAGGCCGAGGCGAAGGCGGCGGGCGAATTGCTCGCTGCCAAGGGGCTGGATTTCGATCTGTGCTTCACCAGCGTGCTGACCCGGGCGATCGACACACTCCACATCGCACTGGCAGCGATGGACCGTTTGTGGCTGCCCGAGGAGAAGGACTGGCGCCTCAACGAGCGTCATTATGGCGGCCTGACCGGCCTCAACAAGGCCGAGACCGCGGCCCGGCACGGCGCCGACCAGGTCCATATCTGGCGGCGCTCGTTCGACACGCCGCCGCCGCCGCTCGAGGCAGGCGGCCCGTTCGATCTTGCCGGCGACCGCCGCTATTCCGGCATCCCCGTTCCCGACACCGAGAGCCTCAAGGACACGATCGCGCGGGTTCTGCCTTATTGGGAAGCGCGGATCGCGCCGGCACTGCGGGCGGGCGAGCGGGTGCTGATCGCCGCCCACGGCAATTCCTTGCGCGCCCTGGTCAAGCATCTCTCGGCGATTCCGGACGACGAGATCACCGGGCTCGAAATCCCGACCGGCGCGCCGATCGTCTACGAGCTCGACGATGAGTTGAACGCGATCGAGCGCTATTATCTGAGCGAGCGCTAGAGGACAGGTGCCATGAACGTTGCCGCGATCCCGGAGCTGCGCCAGCGCGCCTCTTCCGGCGACGCCAAAGCGCAGCTGGCGCTGGGTGCGCGGTTGATCACCGGCGACGGGGTGGCGCCGGAGCCGGTCGAGGGCGCCGATCTCGTCACCCGCGCCGCCGGCCAGGGAAATGGCGAGGCCGCCGCCCTGCTGGCCGTCCTGGAGGCGATGGGCGCCGGCCGGCCGCAGAGCTGGGAGAAGGCACTGGACTGGCTGAGGCGCGCGGCCGACCTCGGATCGGAAGGGGCAGGGGCGCAGTTGGCCCTGCTCGGCCGCAACGGCGGAAACGTCGACATCGCTGCGCTGATCGCTGCGCCCGCGAAATGCTCGCTCTCCGACGCGCCGCGGATCCGGGTGATCGAGGGCTTCGCGACGCCGGCGGAATGCGACTGGCTGATGGCGAGGGCGCACGGGCGGATGGGCCCAGCCAAGGTGCTCGACCAGCAGACCGGGCGCGAGACCACCCACCCGGACCGGACCAACAAGTCGATCGAGCTGAACGTCACCGCGATGGACGTCGTGATCCAGATGATGCGCGCCCGCATCGGGGCCGCCACCAACCTTCCCGTCCCGGTGTTCGAGCCCGCCCAGATCATGCATTATTCGGTCGGCGAGGAATTCCGGCCGCATTTTGATTTCTTGACCGACGACAGCGAGGGCTGGGCAGCCCAGCTCCAGCGCTTCGGCCAGCGGATCGCGACCTTCCTCCTCTATCTCAACGACGATTATGAAGGCGGCGAGACCGATTTCCCGCGGGTCGGGATCAGCCATCGGGGGCGCAAAGGCGATGCCCTGTTCTGGGCCAATGTCGACTCGGCCGGCGCGCCCGACCGGGCGACCTTCCACGCGGGCAAGCCGCCGACGCGCGGGGAGAAATGGATATTGTCGCAGTGGATCAGGGACCGAACCCCGGCCCCGCCGCCGCCTCCGCCGCCGGAACGGCACACCTTCTAGTTCCAGAACACTCCGTCATTGCGAGCGAAGCGAAGCAATCCAGCTTCTGTGGAGACCTCTTCTGGATCGCGGCGTCCCCCGGCTTCGCCGGGCTCCTCGCAATGACGGTGGGGAGTAGGGCGATCGCGCCCTAGAATTCCTTGATGCGCTCGCGGTTGCGGGCGGCGCGGCGGAGGACTTCCTCGACGCTGTCGCCGGGCAGGATGGTGGCGACGCTGACGTCGACCTCGAGCTTGACCAACGCATGGCCGAGGTCGAGCGGATGGGCGGCGATGCAGCGCGCGATCCGATCGGCGGTGTCGACCGCCGAGTCGGCGTCGAGATGGTCGAGCAGCAGCGAGAAGACGTCGGCGCCGTTGCGGGCGGCGACGTCGCTGGAGCGGATCAGGCTGCGCAGCTGGCGGGCGATGTGGCGCAGGGCGGCGTCGCCAGCGACCCGGCCATGGCCCTCCATCACCGCCTTCATGTCGCGGATCTCGACCGACAGCAAAGCCGCGGGGGTGCCGTGACGGGCGGTCTGGCTGAGGATGCGCGCGAGCTCGTTGCGGAACTGGCGGGGATCGAGCAGCGAAGTAAGCGGGTCGCGGCCGGCATTCTCCTCGGCCTCGCCGAGCTGGGCGCGGGCCTCGGACAGAGCGGCGCGAAGCAGCGCATTCTCGTCGGTGAGCCGCTGCAGCGCCTCGCGGGCTTCGCGCGAAGGCGCTTCCGCCGGCCCCGCCGCATCCGCCACCGAAATTTTCCTGGGTCGTCCCATGACGCCGACCATATCGGCGGAAGGTTAACGCAAAGTTTGGATCACTTCGATTGCCGTTCAGCGCCCGGCTGGCTAAGGAGTGGCGCTTCGCGGGCCAGGGGAAATTGGATGGCGGACGAAGCGCCTCTTGTCGGAATCATCATGGGCAGCCGCTCCGACTGGGAGACGATGCGCCACGCCGCCGAGACGCTCGACGCGCTGGGCGTCGCCTATGAGACCAAGGTGGTGTCGGCCCACCGCACCCCCGACCGGCTCTACGATTATGCCAAGAAGGCGGCGGGGCGCGGCCTGAAGGTGATCATCGCCGGCGCCGGCGGCGCCGCCCACCTGCCCGGCATGGCGGCGTCGATGACCCATTTGCCGGTGCTCGGCGTGCCCGTCGAATCCAAGACCCTTTCGGGCCTCGACAGCCTGCTTTCGATCGTCCAGATGCCTGCCGGCGTTCCGGTCGGCAGCCTCGCTATCGGCAAGGCCGGCGCGATCAATTCCGGCCTGCTCGCCGCGGCCATTCTCGCCACCGCCGACGCAGGCCTGGGGACACGGATTGCGCAATGGCGACAGGACCAGACCGACGGCGTCGCCGAGCAGCCCGAATGATCTCCCTGATGCCCGTGCGCCGATGATCGTTCCGCCCGGTTCCACCATCGGCATCATCGGCGGCGGCCAGTTGGGCCGGATGCTGGCCATGGCCGCCGCGCAGCTGGGCTATGTCTGCCACATCTACGCGCCCGACGAGCAGGCGCCGGCCGCGGCGGTGGCGGCGCGATTCACCCGCGGCGCCTTCGACGATGAGGTCGCACTGCTGCGCTTCGCCGCGGAGGTCGATGTCGTCACCTACGAATTCGAGAATATCCCGACTCGTGCCCTGGCGATGATCGCCGAGGAGACTCCGCTCCACCCCAGCGTCGAGGCGCTGGAGATCGCCCAGGACCGGATCAGCGAGAAGGCCTTCGTCCGCCGCCTCGGCGGCAACCCCGCGCCCTTCGCCGAAGTCGGCGACCGCGCCTCGCTCGACGCCGCGATCGCCGCGATCGGGACGCCCGTCATCCTCAAGACCCGCCGATTCGGCTATGACGGCAAGGGCCAGGCGCGGATCGACGATCAGGCCGGTGCCGAGGCGGCCTGGGAGGCGCTGAAGGGCGCACCGGCGGTGCTCGAAGGCTTTGTCACCTTCGACGCCGAATTCTCGATCCTGCTCTGCCGCGGCGTCGACGGCGGGGCGGTCACCTGGGACGCGCCGCGCAATCGGCACGAGGGCGGCATATTGGTCACGTCCGAAGTCCCGGCCGGCCGTTCACTGGCGGCGGCGGTCACGAAAGGCGAAGCGCTGGCCCGCCGCATCGCCGATGCCCTCGGCCATGTCGGCATGCTGACCTGCGAATTCTTCGCGGTCGGGGAAGAGGCCCTGTTCAACGAAATGGCGCCCAGGGTTCACAATAGCGGCCACTGGACGATCGAAGGCGCGCTGACCTCGCAGTTCGAAAATCACATAAGGGCGATCTGCGGCCTGCCGCTGGGGCCGACCGGCCTCACCGCGCCGCGCGTCGCGATGCGCAACCTGGTCGGCGCGGAAGCGGGAGAGTGGCGTGCGATCCTGGCCGATTCAGGATCGCATCTCCACCTTTACGGCAAGGGCGAGGCCCGGCCGGGACGCAAGATGGGCCACGTCACGAGGTTGCTCGGCTGACTCCTAGTGGGCCGCGGGTTGCGCCGCGGCCGGCGCCGGCACGCCCTGCAGCGTCACCACCTCGATCGGCATGTTGAGGCGCTCGAGCTGCGGCCGGATCCGGGTCGCGTCACCCACCACCACCCAGACGAAATTGTTGGGGTTGATGTAGCGGCGCGCGGTCGCATCCAGCGTCTGCGCGTTCATCGCACGATAGCGGTCGGCCACCGTCACCCAATAATTGTCGGGACGATGGTAGAGCGCGTTCGAGCGCAGCGCGCCGAGGATCGCCCCCGAGGTCTCGAATTGGCCGGGAAGCTGGCGGGTATTGCCCATCACGATCCGGTTCATCTCCTCCGGCGTGACTCCGCTCGTGGTCAGGAAGCCGCGGACCATCTCCATCGCCGCAGCGATCGATTCGCCGGTCCGGTCCGCCTGGACCGGGGCGGTGATGACGTAGGGCACCTGATGCTCGAACAGGTTCGGTGCGCCGCGGGCCCCGTAGGACCAGCCGCGCCGCTCGCGAAGCTCCATGTTGATGCGGGCGAGGAAGCTGCCGCCGAGCGCCTCATTGGCGGCGGTCAGGTTGAGCAGATCCTCGGTGCCTTCGGCCGCGATCACCTGGCCGCCGAGGATCACCGACTGCGGCGATTGCGGCCGATCGATCAGAACGATCCGCGGTCTCGGCGCCGGGATCGGCGCGGTGAACGCCTTGGCTCCGCGCGCCACCCGCGGCGGCTGCCAGGTGCCGAAGCGCGCCTGGAGCAGCGGGGTGAGCTCGGCGAGCGGCATGTCGGAGACGACGTAGATCGTCGCATTGTCCGGACGGATCCAGGCCTGGTGGAAACCGACCAGCTCGGCCCGGGTCAGCGCGCGGACCACGGCTGGATCGCCGGTGCCGGTGAACGGCTTCCCATAAGGATGATTCGGCCCGTAGAGGACGCCGGGAAGCACCCTGAGACCCATGCCCTGCGGCTGGGTCAGCTCCGAGGCGATGCCGGCGAGCTGCTGCTGGCGAATCCGCTCTACCTCGGCCGGCGCGAAGGCCGGATTGCGGACCACGTCGGCGAGCAGATCGAGCGAAGCGCCGAGGTTCGGAGTCATCGCGTTCATCGACACCGTCGTGCGATCGAGCGAGGCGCCGGTTCCGATGGTCGCGCCGATCCGCTCCTGCGCTTCGGCGAGCTGGGTCGAATTGAGGTGGGTGGTGCCTTCGGTCAACAGGTTCAGCATCATCGCCTGGGTGCCGAGCCGGGCCGCCGGATCGGCGGCGATGCCGGCGTTGAATTCGACCGTCATCCGGGTCACCGGCACCGCCGAGCGGCGGGCGTAGATGATTTGGATGCCGTTCGACAGGCGGGCCCGTTCGGTCGCCGGGAAATCGAGCGCGGCGGTGCCGGTTACGCCCGGCATCGGGTCGCGCGCCTGGGGCGCCTGGACGCTGTTCCCGTTGGGGCACCACATGGTGCACTGGGCGGCAGCCGTGGCGGCGGCTGCGACGGGCGCCAGCGGCTGATCGCCCGGCTGTGGCGGCGTGTAATAGCGCGGGCGCTGGGCCGAGCCCGAGGGCGCGGCGCCGCCGGCGCGGGTGCCGGTCACGCCCGGAGCTTCCTCATAGGCCTCGCGCTGGCCCGGATCGACGCGGATCGCGAGCACCGGCCGGGTGAGCCAGCGCTGCATGGCCGCGCGCACCTGCTCCGGCGTGACCGCGGCCAGCTGGACGAGGCGGGTGCGATAGAAATTGGGATCGTCGGCATAGAGCATACCTTCGGCCAGCGCGACGGCCTTGCCACCGAAGCCGCCGACCTGCTCGAGGCCCTGAACGCGGGCCGAAAGCGTCCGCATCACCGCGCGGCGGACTTCGTCCGCGGTCGGGCCGGTGCGGACATAATCTTCGATGATCGCGTCGAGCCGGCGCGAAACCGCGTCGGCGTCCTGGCCCGGCTTGACGTTCACCTCGACCTCGAAATGGCTGACGCGCTGGAACGGCTGGACGCCGGCCGAGACGCTGACCGCAGTCTGCTCGCCGCGGACCAGGGCGTTGTCGAGCCGCGAGCTGGAAAGCCCGCCGAGCACCGAGGCGGCGACCTGGAGCGGCACCTGATCCTCGGCGGTGAGGCCGGGAACGGCCCAGTTGCGATAAAGGCGGGTGTTGGCGACGCGATCGTGCATCAGGCGGTCAACCCGGGCCGGCAGCGTCGGGATGCTGGCGGCGGCGGGCGAGTTGACCGGGCCGCGCGGAATGTCGCCGAAATAGCGCTCGACCAGAGGCCGGGCCTCGGCGGCGTTGATGTCGCCGGCGAGGACGAGGACGGCGTTGTTCGGCCCATATTTGCTGCGGAACCAGTCGCGAACCGTGTCGAGCGACGCGGCTGAAAGGTCGGCCATCGAGCCGATCGTCGAGTGATGATAGGGGTGGCCGGTGGGATAGAGGCCTTCGAGCTGGGCATATTCGACCATGCCGTAGGGCTCGTTGTCGCCCTGGCGCTTCTCGTTCTGGACGACGCCGATCTGGTTGGTCAGATTTTCCTGGGTGATCGCGCCGAGCAAATGGCCCATCCGGTCGCTCTCGAGATACAAAGCGCGCTCGAGCGCGTTGCGCGGCACGGTCTGGAAATAATTGGTGCGGTCGAACCAGGTCGTGCCGTTGAAATCGGTGGCGCCGATCTCGCGCAGCGGGGCGAAATAGTCGCCGGGCGCGTTTTCGGAGCCGTTGAACATCAGATGCTCGAACAGATGGGCGAAGCCGGTGCGGCCGGGGGGCTCGTCCTTCGAGCCGACATTGTACCAGACCGAAACCGCGACGATCGGCGCCTTGCGATCCTCATGGACGACGACGCGAAGTCCGTTGGGCAGGGTGAAGGCCTGGTGCGGGATATTGACCCGTTCGACCAGCGCGCGCGTCGTGTCGGCGGCCGACGGCGACGCGGGTTGGGCGACAAGGGCCGACCCGCCCAGCGAAAGGCTGGCGGCGGCCACGGCGAAAGCGGTCAGGATCTTGCGCATGCGACTCCCCTATATGCAGGAGGCGGACACTAACGCGGTGTACGGCCAAAGCAATACGGCAAGTCGTGCGTTTCGGCTGATTTTCCATCGTTACAGCGCCGTCCGGCGGGGGACCGGCCAACGACCCGTTCCGGGGCGCGATGTGTTTGCGCCATTGTGCTGCAAGGGCGGGTCACTACATCTCTTGCGGACATTATAGGGGCCATCATGAACCTCGAAAAATTCACCGAGCGCGCGCGCGGCTTCCTGCAATCGGCGCAGACCGTCGCGACGCGCATGAACCACCAGAGGATCGCGCCGGCGCATGTGCTGAAGGCCCTGCTCGAGGACGAGCAGGGGATGTGCGCGGGACTGATCGCGCGCGCCGGCGGCAGCGCCGAGGCGGCGCGCCGCGAAACCGACGAGGCGCTCGCGAAAATTCCCGCGGTTTCGGGGAGCGGCGCGAGCGCGGCGCCCGCCCTCGACGGCGAGACCATCCGCCTGCTCGACCAGGCCGAGCAGATCGCGCAGAAGGCCGGCGACAGTTACGTCACGGTCGAGCGGATGTTGCTCGCGCTCGTCCTGTCCAAGACCGACGCCGGCAAGGCCCTTCAAGATGCCGGGCTCAAGGCCGACGCGCTCAACGCCGCGATCAACGAGCTTCGCGGCGGCCGCACCGCCGACACCCAGTCGGCCGAGGACCGCTACGACGCGCTCAAGAAATTCGCCCGCGACCTCACCCAGGCGGCCCGCGACGGCAAGCTCGATCCGGTGATTGGCCGCGACGAGGAGATCCGCCGCACCGTCCAGATTCTGGCCCGCCGGACCAAGAACAATCCGGTGCTGATCGGCGATCCCGGCGTCGGCAAGACCGCCATCGCCGAGGGCCTGGCGCTGCGCATCGCCAATGGCGACGTGCCAGACAGCCTCAAGGACAGGCGGCTGATGGCGCTCGACATGGGCAGCCTGATCGCCGGCGCGAAATATCGCGGCGAGTTCGAGGAACGGCTGAAGGGCGTGCTCGACGAGGTCAAGGGCGCCGAGGGCGAGGTTATCCTGTTCATCGACGAGATGCACACCCTGGTCGGGGCCGGCAAGGCGGAAGGGGCTATGGACGCCTCCAACCTGCTGAAGCCGGCGCTGGCCCGCGGCGAACTCCACTGCATCGGCGCGACCACGCTCGACGAATATCGCAAGCATGTCGAGAAGGACCCGGCGCTGCAGCGGCGCTTCCAGCCGGTGTTCATCGGCGAGCCGACGGTCGAAGACACGATCTCGATCCTGCGGGGTCTCAAGGAGAAATACGAACTGCACCACGGCGTCAGGATCACCGACGCCGCTTTGGTCGCGGCCGCGACGCTTTCCAACCGCTACATCACCGACCGCTTCCTGCCCGACAAGGCGATCGACCTGATGGACGAGGCGGCGAGCCGGATCCGGATGGAGGTCGAATCCAAGCCCGAGGAAATCGAGACGCTCGACCGGCGGATCATCCAGCTCAAGATCGAGCGCGAGGCGCTGAAGAAGGAGAAAGACGCGGCGTCGAAGGAGCGGCTGAAGACGATCGAGGGCGAGCTCGCCAATCTCGAGCAGCAGTCGGCGGAGCTCACCCAGCGCTGGCAGGCGGAGAAGGACAAGATTGCCGGCGAGGCCAGGGTCAAGGAGCAGCTCGACGCCGCCCGGCTCCAGCTCGACCAGGCGCAGCGCTCCGGCGACCTCGCCAAGGCGGGCGAGCTCTCCTACGGCGTCATTCCCCAGCTCGAGAAGCAGCTCTCCGAAGCCGCGGCGATGAGCGGCAGCGCGATGCTGCGCGAGGAGGTGACCGCCGAGGACATCGCCGGCGTCGTCGCCCGCTGGACCGGCATTCCGGTCGAGCGGATGCTGGAAGGCGAGCGCGAGAAACTGCTCGCCATGGAAGAAACGATTGGCAAGCGCGTGATCGGCCAGGCCGAGGCGGTGGCCGCGGTCAGCCGCGCCATCCGCCGCGCCCGCGCCGGCCTCCAGGACCCGAACCGGCCTTTGGGCAGCTTCCTGTTCCTCGGCCCGACCGGCGTCGGCAAGACCGAGCTCACCAAGTCGCTCGCCGAATTCCTGTTCGACGATTCCCACGCCATGGTCCGCATCGATATGTCGGAATTCATGGAGAAGCACAGCGTCGCCCGGCTGATCGGCGCGCCGCCGGGCTATGTCGGCTATGAGGAAGGCGGCGTGCTGACCGAGGCGGTGCGGCGGCGGCCCTATCAGGTGGTGCTGTTCGATGAGGTCGAGAAGGCCCATTCGGATGTCTTCAACATCCTCCTTCAGGTACTCGACGACGGCCGCCTGACCGACGGCCAGGGGCGGACGGTCGACTTCACCAACACGATCATCATCCTCACCTCCAACCTCGGCAGCCAGTTCCTGACCAGCCTCGCCGACGGCGCGAAGGTCGAGGAGGTCGAGCCGCAGGTCATGGAGGTTGTCCGCGCCCATTTCCGGCCGGAATTCCTCAACCGGCTCGACGAGATCATCCTGTTCCACCGGCTCAGCCAGGAGCATATGGGACCGATCGTCGACATCCAGGTCGCCCACGTCCAGAAGCTGCTCAAGGACCGCAAGATCGCGCTCGAGCTGACCGACGGCGCCCGCGCCTGGCTCGGCCGGGTCGGCTACGATCCGGTCTACGGCGCGCGACCCTTGAAAAGGGCGGTGCAGAAATATCTGCAGGACCCGCTCGCCGACGCGATCCTGCGCGGCGACATCCTGGACGGGCAGACGGTCAAGGTCGACGAGGGCGACGGCGCACTGAAGATCGCGTGATCTCTGCCTAGGCGTCATACCCCATCTTCACCGCCCATGGCGCGAGGATCGGAAGGACCGGGGCCATCTGCTCGCGATACCGTTCCCAGCGGCCCTTGGCGCGCGTGTAGATGGGCTGGGCGACCTGAGCGTAGCTGGGCGTGATGATCGGGCCGCGCGCGGCGGCCGTCTTCTGGTGGTCGAGCACGGCCGGGTCCCAGTCGAGGCCGAGGAAGGCGACGAGGCCGCGCAGCGCCGCTTCCTTGTCCGCCACGACGTCCTCGTAGCGGACTTCGTGGACGTCGAGCGGTAGGACGTCGCGGGCGCGCGTCCAGAAGGACATGACGAGATCGTAGAGGCGGGCGGCGTAGCCGAGGTCGAGGAAGTTCGCCATGGCGTCGTTGAGGTCGAAATTCTGCATGAAGCAGGAGAGGACGACGTCGCAGGGATGGCGCCCGGCGAAGATCAGCTTCGCGTCCGGAAAGAGCCGGTGGATGAGCGGCGCGCCGAGCAGGTTGAGCGGCAGCTTGTCGACGATCATCTTGCCCTTCGCCTGGGGATCGAAGACGTCGAGCGCGTCAAAATAGAGGGCCCGCAACCGCTCCGTTTCCGCCTCGTCGAGCGCCGGCAAGCGGGCGAAGTCGCCGAGCGCCTCGCCGGCCCGCTGCAGCAGCGGTTCCTCCTCCAGCACGTGGATGGCGGGATGGCCCATCAGCAAGGTGTCGAGCAGGGTTGTCCCCGACCGGGGGAAGCCGACCAGGAAGACCGGCGCCGGCCGGCCTTCGCCGGGGCCGCCGGGGCGCCAGGCGGCGGCGTAAGCGGGCGTCATCATGTCCCGCAAGGCGGCGACATGGTCGCGATAGCCGGCGGGATCGCAGGCGGCGGCGTCCCGTCCCTCGCTGGCCACACGGTTCATCTCGCGATAGGCGGCGAAGGCGGTGGCGGCATCGCCGAGCCTGTCCGCCAGCCGGCCGACCAGCTGCGCCTTGCGCCCGGGATCGTCGCCTTCCGGCGCGGCCTGGGCGGCGACGAGCGCGTCGGCGACCTTGCCGTCCCGTTCCAGCGCCAGCGCGCTCAGATAGGAAAGGTCGGCCGCCGCGACCCCCTGCCCCGCCGCCTCGGCGAGCAGAGCGGGAAGGCGCTCGAGCTTGTTGCCGCGTTCTAGCAACTGGCCGCGCTCGAGGAAGGCGGCGGCCAGACCGGGCTGAGCATTGAGCGCGCTTCGATAGGCGGCGTCGGATTCGTCGAATCGGCCGAGGCCGGACAGCGCCCGGGCCCGTTCGAGCCGGGGATCGGGCGCGCCGGGGGAGAGTTGCGCCGCCGCTTCGAGTGGGGCCAGCGCATCCTGGTGCCGGCCGAGATGGCGCAGCGCCTTGCCCAGTTCGAGCAGGGGCCCGGGATTGTCCGGCGCCCGCCGCGCCGCCTCGGCGAAGGCCAAAGCGCCATCTTCGAGCCGGCCTGCCTCGGCGAGGCTGACCCCGAGATTATAGTGGATCGCGGCGAGATCCGGGCGAAGCGCCCGCGCTTCGGCGAGGGCGGCGATCGCGCCGTCGCGGTCGCCGGCGGCGCGGCGGGCATTGCCGAGATTGTTCCAGATCTCCCAATCGTTCGGGTCTTTCACCACCACCCGCGCGTAGCAATCGGCGGCTTCCGCGTGCCGCTCTTGGCTCTGCAATATGTAGCCCTGGAGGCGGAGCAGGCCGCCATTGTCCGGGTCGCGGCGCAGCGCGGCCTCGGCCTCCCGCCCCGCCCCGGCGAGGTCGCCGCCGCGAAGCAGGGTCAGCGCGCGTCCGATCGCCTCCTCGACGCCCGTCATAATTCGTAGCCGAGCCGTTCGGCCCAGGGCGCTAGGATCGGCAGGACCGGCGCCAGCTGGTCGCGATAGCGCTGCCAACGGCCGGCGGCGCGACTGTAGATCGGCTCGGCGACCTGGGCGTAGCTGGCAGTTCTGATATAGTCGCGGCCCTCGGCGGCGGCCTGGTTGTCGAGCACCTTCGGGTCCCAGGGGAGCCTGAGAAAATCGAGCAGCGGGCGCATCGTGCCTTCGAGGTCGGCGACCATGTTCTCGTAGCGGATGACGTGGACGTCGAGCGGCAGCAGGTCGCGAGCGCGGCTCCAGGCGTCGAACACGGCGTCGTAGAGGCGCGCCGTCTCCATGAGGTCGGTGAAGCTGCGCATCGCGTGGTTCAACTGGAAGTTGGACATGAAGCAGCTCAGCACGGTGTCGCAGGGGTGGCGCTCGACGAAGACGATCCGGGCGTCGGGAAAGAGACGGTGGACCAGCGCCATCCGCGCCATGTGGAGCGGGAATTTGTCGATCACCATCTGGCCCGGAGCAGGCGGCGAGACATCAGCCAACACGTCGAAATAGAGTTGCCGGAGGCGCCCCGCCTCCTCGGATGCGAGCGTCGCCAGCCGTTCCTCGCCGCCGAGCGCCAGCGCCACCTCGTCAACGATCGGCATCTCCTCGAGCACATGGAGAGCGGGCATGTTCATCAGCAAGGTGTCGAGCAGGGTCGTCCCCGAACGGGGGAAGCCGATGACGAAGGCCGGCGCCGGCGGATCGGTGGGGAGGTCGATCCTGCTCCAGGCCGCGACCGTCTGCGCAGTCAGCAGGGCCGCGCTCTCCACCACCTGGTCGCGATAGATCGACCCCGTCGGCGCCGGCCGCGCCGCGTCGGCCGCGCGGTTCATCTCGGTGAAAGCGGCGAAGGCGCGGGCGCTGTCGCCGAGCCGGTCGTGAATCTCGCCGAGCAATTGGGCGCGGCGGGCGGGATTGATCGACGGCGGCGTCGCTTCGGCCAGCGGCAAGGCCTCGGCGAATCGACCCTGGCGCCGCAGCAGCCAGGCGCGAAGGAATCCGAATTCGGGCCCGGCGAGGCCGCGCTCCGCCGCCGCGTCGAGCAATTGCTCGAGATCGGCGAGCCGGTTCCGGGTTTCGAACAGCAGCCCGAGCTCGACATAGGCCGGCATGAAATCGGGATCATTGCGGATGGCGGCGCGATAGGCGGCTTCCGCCGCATCGAAGTCGCGCGCCTCGGCTTCGGCCACACCGAGCTCGGCCTGGACCCGGGCGTCGTCGGGCGCCGCCCGCGCCGCCTCGTGCATCATCGCCTGCCGCTCCTCATGGCGGTCGGCGCGGCCCAGCAGGTTGGAGAGGTTGATGACGATCTCGATCAGGTCGGGCCTGAGGCGGATCGCCTGCTGGAAGGCGGCGATGGCGGCGTCGGTCTCGCCCAGGGCGGCGCGGACGTTGCCGAGATTGTTGAAGCTCTCCCAATCGTCGGCGCGGGCGGCGAGCGCGGCGTCATAGGCGGCGGCGGCCTCGGCCAGCCGGCCCTGCTGCTGATGGACGTAGGCGGCAAGGCGGAGCAGCCGGGGATCGCTGCCTTCGGCACAGATTGTCCCGGCCTCGTCGAGTTCGCCGATCGCGACCAAGGCGGTAGCGAGGTTGAGCCGCGCCGAAACGTCGCCGGGATTGGCCGCGACCGCGTGGCGGAAATGGGGAACGGCTCCCGCCGGATCGCCCGAGCGGGCCGCTGCGAGGCCGGCGAAGGCGCGCAGCACCGCATTGTCCGGCTCGGCCGCCAGCGCCTGCTCGGCGGCGGTGCGGGCGCCGGTCAGGTCGCCACGCCGGAACAGGTCGAGAGCGGGTGCGAGGCTCGCGGGGGTTTCGGCCATGATCGGGTTCAGCTCGGGCGGGCAACGTCGAAGGCGACGCTCATGCGCTCGCCGGCGGCGAAGGGCCTGGTGCCGTGCCACATGGTCGACGGGAAGAGGACGAGGCGGCCGGGCTTCGGCTCGATCACCCGCAACGGCGCAAGGTCGAGACCGAGATGGGCCTGGGGCTCGCCGAGCACCAGCCGGCCCTCGTCGCCCGACCCCATCGCCTCGGGAAGCGAGACGTAGAAGGCCGAGCTGATCCAGCCTGCGGGATGCATATGGTTGGAATGAAAGCCGGTCCCTTCGAGGCGCACCGACCAGGAGCCGGTGAAGCGGACCGGCCCGTTGGCGGCGCGCAGGGTCGGATGCCCCGCGTCGGGCGGCGGCAATTGGGCGATGTGGCGCTCGACCGATTCGACGATCGCCGCCTTGAGCGCCTGGATCTCGGGATCGAGCCGCGAGAGGAGTGCGCCTTCGGTCTGGGTGCCGCCGCGCACCGATTGCTCGAGCGGCTGGCCGCTGACCGCGTGGAGCGCGCGAAGCCGTTCTGCGAGGGCGTCGAGGGACCCGACCCGGTCGCCAATATCGTAGATCCCGATTTGCCTTTCGTCGCCTTCCAGCCATTGCCAGCGCGGATCGCCGGTCTGCCGCCAGGCGAGCGACACATAGGGCCAGACCAGATGGGCGTCGGGATCGGCGAGCCAGGATTCGGCGAAGGCGGCGGCCTCGGCGGGCCGGCCGGCGCGGATCAGGTGACGTAGAACATGCGCGGCCATCGCCACGTGCTGGACCGGCCCCAGAGCGGCGAACAATCGGTCCGCCTGCTCGATCTCGCCCTTTTCGGCAACGGCCAGCGCTTCGATCGTGTCGAAGGCCATAAGTGCGCCATTGGCGGCGCGTCCGCGCGCGACCATGGCGAGCACCGCGTCATAGCGTTCGGCGTACATCAGGGCATCGCCCCATTGCGACCAGACCGCCAGCTCGCGGGGCGCCGCAGCGGCCGCGCCCTCATAGCTTCGGGCGAAATCCTCGCGGTCGCCGCGCATCCAGCGCATTCGCGCCAGGGTGCCGTGTCCCGCCATCCAGGTAGGAAAGCTCCGCACCTGGTTTTCCAGCGCCTCTATGGCCTGCTCGCACCGGCCCTCGGCGCACAAAGCGGCGAGCCAGCCGAGATAGGTCCATTCATCGTTCGCTCCGAGCGCGAGCGCCGCTTCGAACTGGTCGACCGCGGGCAGGCCGGCCTCCATCCTGGTCCTTGCGACGCTGTGGGCGAGGAGGGCGTCAGTGGGCGCCAGCCTGGCCGCCCGCTCGAACGCGACCAAAGCCGGCGCCAGATCGTCGGCCTTGCGATGGGCGAGCCCGACCAACTGCCACATCCGCGCATCGTCGGGATTGCGGGCGGCGGCGGCCTCGAAGAAAGGAAGAGCTTCGACCTCGCGGCCGGCATTCACCGCCTCGACGCCGGCGGCGTAGACCGCATCCGCGCTGGCTTCGCCCTCGAGGGTCATGCGGGGCGCGCCACGTCGAAGGCAACGGTCAGCCGCTCGCCCGCCGCGAACGGGATCGTGCCGTGCCACATGGTCGACGGGAAGAGGACCAGCCGACCCGGCTTCGGCTCGATGGTGCGGATCGGCGGCAGGTCGATGCCCAGCTGCTTTTGCGGGCCGCCAAGCTCCAGCCAGCCGGCATGGGGTTCGCCGCCCGCGACCGGCCCGGGCAATGCGACGTAGAGGGCCGAGCTGAACCAGCCCTCGGGATGGATGTGATTACTATGATAGCCTTCCGCCGTGAGCCGGACCGACCAGCTTCCCGAGAAGCGGACGAGGCCGCGCCGGTCGCGGCCGAGTAGGGGATGGCGGGCATCATGAGCCGGCAACTGACCGACGTGCCGCTCGACCGCCCGAGCGATGGCCCGCCTGAGGGCGCGGATCTCGGGCTCGATCCGCGACAGCAATTCGCCGTCGGTCTGGGTGCCGCCGCGCACCGATTGCTCGAGCGGTTGGTGGGTCGAATTGTGCAGGCTGCGCAGCCGCCCGGCGAACGGCTCGAGCGACGGCAGGTCGTCGCCGAGATCGTAGATGCCGACCAGCCGCTCGTCGCCCTCCAACCAGGCCCAGCGCGGATCGTCCATCACCCGCCAGGCGATCGAAAGGTAGGGGACGGCGAGATTGGCCCCGGGACCTGCAAGCATCGGTTCGGCGATGGCCGAGGCCTGCTCGGGGCGTCCCATGCGCAGCTGGTGACGCACCCGCCGGACCGTGAAATTGACGTCGTCGGCGCCGGCCAAGGGCGCGAATAGCCGCTCTGCGGTTTCGAGGTCGTCGAGCTCGTCATAACAGACAGCTTCATTGGCGTCGAAGACGAGGTGCGCACCCGCGGCGTCGCGGGCTCGGGCGATTACCGCCAGCGTCTCTTCGAATAGGTCGGCGTGCATCAGGGTGATGATCAGCTCGCGCCACAGGCCGACATCAGCCGGCGCAGTTTCGAGCGCGCGCTCGAACGAGGCGGTGAGGCTGTCGCGGGCGCCGACCACGCATCTCAGCCGCGCCATCAGGGCATGGCCCGGATACCATCCCGGATGCTGGACCAGGTGCGGGTCGATCCGCTCGATCGCGGCCGAAGGGCCGATCTCGGCGCTGGTCGCGGCGGCGAGACCGAGCAGGACCGCGCCGTCGAGCGGCGCCAGCCAGTGGGCGCGTTCGAACAGATAGACGGCGGGAAGGCCGGCCTCGAGCGCGGCGCGGGCATGGCCGTGCGCGATCAGGGCGTCGTTCGGCGCCAGCGCCGCCGCCTGCTCCAGCGCCGACACCGCCGCCGCGAGGTCGTCGAGCGAGCGGTGGAGTAGACCGGTGACCTGCCAGAGACGGGCGTCGCGCGGGTGAAAGGCCCGGGCCGCATCGAGCAAGGGCAGCGCCGCCAGTTCGGTGCCGGCCTTGAGCGCGGCCAGCCCGGCATTGTGCGCGCCGTCCGCGTCGCGCGGGTTGACCGCAGGCCATGCGCGCGGCCCGGTCGAGGCGGCGGAAAGATCGGTCACAGGGCGTCGCCGCTTTCGTCGAGGCCCGACGCTTCCATGCTGGCGGCTACCGCCGCCCGCTCGGCGGGCGAAAGATCGGGGTGCCAGGTATCGACGATCAGCAGAACCCGCAGCTGACTGCTGGGATTGGCCGCCTCATGTTCGATCGTGTCGTCGAAGACCCAGGCTTCACCCTCGCGCCATTCGCGGCGCTCGGCCCCAACCCGGAACCAGCAGCCGGACGGCACGATCAGGCCGAGATGGCAGACCAGGCGGACGTTGGAAACGCCGGTGTGCGGCGGGATGTGCGCCCCCGGCGCGAGCAGGGAGAACATGGCGTTGGGCATGCGCCCGGCCGCCGCCGGCTGGTCGAGATGGGCGAGGGCGGCCATCACCGTCGGACAATGGCGGGCATTGGCCTCGACCCGCTCGCCGTTGCGCAGGAGATGCACGGCGGTCCAGTCGCGAGAGCGGTTGAGCGCCGCCCATTGCCGGAGCGGGACGTCGTCGGGATATTGGATATAGGGAACCAGCTCGGCCCGCTCCGCCGCCATCACGCGCCGGAAGTCTTCCAGAATGTCGCCGGTCGCAGCCTCCAGGCCGGCAAGCCAAGGAAAATCTTCTCGGTCGTGGAACTCGCGCTCGCGAAGGCCCGGATAGTGAAAATGGCTCGGCTCGCTGTGGAAGACGCGGGTCGAACGAACGATGTTGGAATGGAAGCGCCGAAGCCGGCGGCGTTCCGGCCCGGCAAGGCTCTCCTCGAACGGGGCGGCGGCGGCGGCGAGGCGCGTGGCCGCCGCGGCAAGGTGCGCCGAATGGCGCTGCTCGGCGGTGGCGACCATCGCCGCGAGACCGGGTGGAATTGCAGGCGGCCGCTGGGCGAGGGCATAACCGTAGGTTTCGCCCGCTTCCGCCGTCCGGCCGGTGGCCTCGAGCAGGCTTGCCTTGAGGAGCAAAGGCAGGAAGCCGAGCGGATCGATGCGAAGCGCGCCCGCGACCGCGCCAAGCGCGGCATCGAAATCGCCTTGCGCGCGGCACATGGCGGCAAGCTTCAGCCAGGGCTCCGACCGGTCCGGCGCGGCGCCCGTGACCTCCTCCAGCAGCAGCCGCGCCGCCGCCGCGTCCCCGCGCGCCGCCGCGCGGTCCGCGTCCGCTTCGCGCGTGCTGATGCTGTCTTCGGCGGGGCTGTCGGCCATGGCCTTATCCTAGTGCCTTCGCCCCAAAAGAAAACGGCGGACCCGAAGGCCCGCCGTAAGTTCTTGGTTTCGCGTTCGACTTAGAAGTCGAGCGTAACACCGGCGAAGATGTAACGACCCATCGCGTCGTACACCTGCGGATAGGTGTTGCCGCTGCCGAAGCCGGCCGGGAGCTGGGTAGCAATCGGAGGCTCGCGGTCGAAGACGTTGTTCACGCCCAGGCGGAAATTGTAGTGGTCGCCGATACGGGCCGTGAGGGTCAGATCGATGTAGTTCTGAGCCGAAATCTCACGGTCGGCCGGACGCGTGGTCGTGGTCGCCAGATCCGAATCCGGGCTCAGCGTGTCACGCTCCACCGACGAGAAGTAACGCCACTGGATCGAGAAGCCGATGCCGTCCGGCGTGGTCAGCGTCAGGCGGGTCTTGGCGCGCCACTCGGGGCTCGGCGTACCGCAGGTTACACCATGGAAGGTGGTGCAATCGTAGCGGGGGTCGCCGACCGGATCGGTGATCAGGCGATCGAGCCAGGTTCCGACCGAGTTGAAGTTCAGCGTGCCGATGCCGCCCAAACGGTGGCTGTAAGAAACACCGAAGTCGATGCCGCGCGTTTCGATAGCGCCGGCATTGAGGTTGGTGTCAATCACGTAGCCGTTGTTGCTGCGCCACAGCGAGCCCTGAAGATCGCGGTGGATCTGGCTGCAGAACTGACCGACGGTAACGCACTGGTTCAGAATGAGATCGGCGCCGATGGTGCCAATGTTGTTCTTCACCTTGATGTCGAACCAGTCGAGGGTCATCGCGAAGTTCGGGATCATGCTCGGCTGGATGACGACGCCCGCGGTGATCGTGGTCGCGACTTCCGGCTCGAGCAGCGGGTTGCCGCCCTGGAGGCCGTTATACTGGTTGGCCGGGTTAGCGACGATATTGCCGAACTGGGCGGCAGTCACGCCGGTGAGAGCGCACTGAGCCAGGGTGTTGCCGTTGACCAGGCCGCCGACGGCAGCGCCGGCGCACGGATCGGTCGAACCGTCGAGCGACACCGACTGCGAGACGAACAGCTCCGCGACGTTCGGAGCGCGGACGGCGCGGTTGTAGCTGGCCCGGAAGCGGATATCCCGGATCGGAGCCCAGGTGCCTTCGAACTTGTACGTGTCGGTGTTGAAGCTGTTGCCGCCCGGATTGGCCGCGCTGGAAGGCACTTCATAGTGCGAGTAGCGGTAGCCGGCGCCAAGCGACAGTTCGTAGAAGAAGTCCTGACGGCTGGCGATCGGGAGACGGGCCTCGATGAAGGCCTCGCGGACGTCGAACGAACCGGAGACGCCGAGCGTGGCGCCGCCCTGGCCGGCAAGATCGCCGGTCGAGAAGGCGGTGTCGGTGTTCAGCTCCAGCGATTCCTTACGATATTCGACGCCGAAGTTCAGGCCGAAGCCGTCGCTCGCCCAGGGAGTCTGCAGCCCGTACTGGCCGAGATCCGCGGTCATGTTGAAGTTGGCGACCGTCTCCTGGGTGTTGCCGCGGGCGAAGCCCGGGGTCTGCAGGTAGGCCAGCGCCGCCGGATTGACCGAGTTGAGCGCGAAGATGTCGTAGGGAACGCAGTTCGGGTCCGATCCGTCGAGCACCGAGCGGCAGGTCGGATCGACGCCGGGGGTCGCCGGATTGTCGATGATGTCGAGCGCGCGGCCGAGACGGGTGACCGAGAAGTCGTTCAGGTAGGTCTGGGCATAGACCACCCGGCCATACTGGTAATAGGTCTCGTACGAGAAGCCGCCGCCGAGATCGCCGCGCATGCCGACGACGATGCGGTAATCGGTGTGCTGGAGATCGGCCTGGCGGCCGCCGCCTTCGACGTTACGACGCAGCGGCTGCAGGAAGCCACGGAAGTAGGGCAGGCCGGTCACCGTATCGATGAACACCGCGGGAACGCCGCCGGTGGTGCCGCCGGCGTTGAGCAGGTTGGCCGGCTGACAGACCAGAGCGCGCTGCTGGGCCGACAGGAGCGGGTTGTCGCAGTTGATCGAGGTGGTGTTGCCGAAATTGCCCGACGGAGCGATCTGGGCGACCGAACGGTCGTCCATGAACATCGCTTCGAGGAACGGATGCAGCGCTTCGCTGATCTCGTAATCGGCGAACGCGCCGGCCGTGTAGCGCTCGTCAGGGCGCTGGAAGTAGTTGTACGGCGCGAAGTTGAACGGCGTGGAGCCGGGAATGAAGGTCCGGTTCGGGCCGGTCTGCAGGGTCTGCAGGTTGGTGAAGAAGGTGCCGTTCGCCGAAGTCGCCGAACCGCCGCAGCTGTAGAGCCGGGACGGGGTGGCGGTAACCTGGGCCTGGGTCTGCGCGGTCAGGGCGCAGGCCGAGTAGTCGCGACGGCCCTGAAGGACGGCGTCGAGCTTGCGGTAGGTGGCATAGGCCATGACGTGACCGCGGCCGTCGTCGAAACCGGCGCCCATCGCGACGGAGACGTCGTAAGTGCCGCCGTCGGCAGTGCTGCCCGTCGGGAAGCCGAAGGCGCGACGGTTGAGCTCCTGGATGACCTGGTTCGAAGCCGAATTATCATGCTGGTAGAAGCTGTACTGGCCGTCGACCCGGAAACCCTCGAACTGGGTGTCCATGATGAAGTTGACGACGCCGGCGACGGCGTCCGCGCCGTACACCGACGAAGCGCCGCCGGTGAGGACGTCGACCCGGCTGACGATCGCGGCCGGGATGAAGTTGATGTCGGCGACCGGAACGGCCTGGGCCGGGTCACCGGCCTGGAGGCGGCGACCGTTGATCAGCACCAGGGTACGCGAGGAACCCAGGTTGCGAAGATCGACGGTGGCGGTGCCGGTGGCGCCGTTGGCGATGTTACCGCCCTGGCCGGCGAAGGCCTGCGGCAGCGAGTTGATCAGATCCTCGGTCCGGGTCGTGCCCTGCAGCCGGACTTCGGCGCTGTTGATGACCGTAACCGGGCTGGTGCCGGTGAGGTTCGGCGTCGGAATGCGCGAACCGGTGATGACGATGGCCTGATCGTCCTCGGCGGGCTGGGCCGCTTCGGCCGGGCCGGCCTGAGGCTGGGTAGTGTCGGGCGTCGCGTCCTGCGCGAAGGCCGGCGTCGCAATGCTGGCCGCTCCACAGATGATCGTGGTCGTCAGCAAATTGCTAAAAAACTGATTCTTCCTCATGTCGGTCCCCTTAGATCGGCCTTGGCCGTGACACATTGGCCGGAATACACCCGGCGAAACACGCCACCTTTACGAGATGAAACGAAAGCGACGCAATTCCCCTGCTGGAGAACTTCCCCCATTTTTCCGCCACGTGGCAAAATTGTCACAGAGCCGGAATGGGTCCGGGCTCGGCTTGCGCAAAGGCGGCGCGGGCCGCAATAACGTTGCCGACAAAGCACAGGGATGGACCCGGATATGACCCGCACGCATCTGTTTCTCGTCGCCCTCATCGCCATGGCTCCGGCGGCGGCCATCGGCCAGCAGACACCGCAGGCCCTGGCCGACGCGCCGCGCCCCGCCGCCTATGAGGCGCTGATGCGCTGCCGCGCCATCGCAGATGCGGCGGCGCGGCTGCAATGTTTCGACACGGCGGCGGCGGAACTCCAGGCGGCGGCGGAACGGCGCGAGGTCGTGGTCGTCGACCGGGCCCAGGTGCGCGAGGGTCGGCGCCGGCTGTTCGGGCTATCCCTGCCGCGGTTGCCGATCTTCGGCGGCGGCGACGACGACCATGAGAACGAGGCCGACCGCGTCGACCATGTCGAAGGCGTCATCGCCTCGGCCCACCGCAATGCCAACAGCCAGTGGATCATCCGCCTTCAGGACGGCGCCGTCTGGACCCAGATCGATGGCCATACGCTGGGCAACCCGCCGCGGTCGGGCATGCCGGTGCTGATCAACCGGGCGGCGATGGGCAGCTTCATGATGCGGGTCGACGGCCAGCCGGGGCTCCGCGTCCGCCGCAGCCAATAAGCGAACCGTCCTAGGGTCCGCCGGCGGCGACCCCCTGCGGGTCGATGCGGGCGCCGTTCCACACCAGCGACCAGTGCAGGTGCGGCCCGGTCGCCCGGCCGGTGGCGCCGACCCGGCCAATCTCCTGTCCCTGGCGGACGCGCTCGCCGGTTCGCACCGACGCCCGCGACAAATGGAGGAAGGCGCTGGTCAGGCCCATTCCGTGATCGACGATCACCAGATTGCCTTCCAGGCTGAAGCGAGGCGGCGGCGCCAGAGTGACGACGCCGTCGGCCGGCGCGACCACCGGCGCGCCGCCGCCGGCGCCGATGTCGATTCCGCTGTGATAAGCGGCGGGGATTCCGCCGGCATAAACGCGCTGTGACCCGAAGACCCCGCGCAGAGGCCCGCGCGCCGGCCAGATGAAATTCTGGGTCCAACCCGCCGCCGGGGCCCTTTGCGTTCGCGCCGCGCCGATAAGGCGCTGCTCGCGCTCGCGAAGCGCCGCATATTCGGGGGCCGGACCGCCGCTTGGGCGGGCCATGCCGACCCGCTCGATGCGCCAGGCGCGCGGCGCCACGTTCAGGGCGTGGCGCACCTCCCGCCCGTCGGCGAAGTGGGCGACGAGAAAATGCACCGGCGTCGCGTCGCGATCGAGGCCGAGCAGGAACCTGCCGTCGTCGCCCATCGGGATCGGCGCGCCGTCGAGGGTCAGAGCGGCGGCGCCCGCCGGTGCCGTGCCGCGGACCAGGGCGCCCTGGACCAGGTCGCCGTCGAGGCGGAAGCCGGGACCCTGCGCGGCCGCCGCCGACACGAGCAGGAGCGAATAAACTGCCGCCGACCGGATTCGGGCCACTAACCGATCACCCTTATCGCCGCCCGTTCCGCCTCGCTGAGCAGGGGATTCCAGACGTCGAGAATGAGGATCGCGCGCGGCGCCTCGCTGTCGTTCCAGGCCTCGTGCTCGATCGTATCGTCGAACGCCCAGGCCCTGCCCTCGACGAACGAGCGGCTTTGCGATCCGACCCGGAAACCGCAGCCTTCGGGGACGATGAGCGGCAGGTGGACGGTGGTGCGGACATTGCTCGAGCCGGTGTGGGGCGGGATGCGGGTGCCGGGCTCGAGGATCGAGAACATTGCCGTCGGTCCCTTGCCGGGAAGATCGAGCAACGGCAGCGTTTCGAGGAGGGCCGTGGTCGCCGGGCAGCGGGCGCAATTCTCGTCCTGCCGCTCGCCGTCGTGCCAGAAGAACCAGGCGCTCCAGCGCAGGCTGTTGTTGAGCTCGCCCCACTGGTTGACCGGCTGGGTCGGGTCGAAGGCGACATAGGGGCGAAAATCCCGGTCGGCTTCGTCGAGTAGGGCCCGGAGCTCGCGCCGGATCGCCCCGGTCCCGGCCTCGAGCGCCGTGAACCAGGGAAAATGATGGGGCGGAAAGAATTCCAGGGCCGGGAGATAGGGGAAATGGCTGCCCATCGGCTGCTGCACAAAGACCTGGCGCCGGCCGGTCCGCACCTCGGCATAGGCCAGAGCGCGCTCAAAATCCGCGTCCGGAAAGGCCGCGCGGACGTCGGCGAGCGGGCCCGCCAGCCCGGCGGCGAGGCGCTCGTCCTCGGCGCGGACGAGGGCGATGCCGTGGGCCAGCGCCCGGCGGGCCGGCTCGGGCAAGCCGTCGGCGCTGGGCCCGACGGCGAAGATCGCGCGATACATGGCCAGCGCTTCGTCGCGCCGATCGAGCCGGTCGAGCATCTCCGCCCGGGTCAGCACCGCGGGGACGAAATAGGGATCAGCGGCGAGCGCCCTGTCGAGGCTCGCCAGCCCGCTCTCCAGGTCGCCGGCGAGATCGAACGCCTGATAGAGGTTGAACCAGATCGGCGCGGCGTCTGGCTGGGCGGCGGCGGCGCGCTCGAGATGGCGGATCGCCGGCGCCGCCTCTCCGGTCTGAAGTGCGATCATCGCCCTGGCGTTGAGCGCCGCGACGTCGTCCGGATGTCCGGCGATCAGGGTATCTAGCAGCTCGGCCGCGTCCTTGTGCCGGCCCTGGTGCCACGCCTCGGAGGCGCGAGAGAACAAGTCTGTTCCGTCAATGGCCGGCCCGGAAGCGATCAGCCCTTCCTTTCCGCCTGCAGCGACGCCTCGGCCGAGCAATAGGCCTCCTGCCGGTCGATGCTCCAATATTTGAGCTCGGCGAGCGGGATCGGCTGATGGGTGACCGCGCACAGCACATGGTCGCCGTGACTCAGCACGCGGAAGGTGCCGGGAAGGTAATGGAGCCTGGCCAGCCGGCCCTTGTTGGTCATCAGCATGTCGACATCCTCAACGCATACAGCTCAAAGCAATTTGGGCTGGTCGCCCTTGCCCGGCGAATAGCCCGGCCGGCGCGGCCGCTCAACCGGACCTTTGCCGGGCGCATCGACCGACGCATCGAGCGGTCCGTCGCCGAAGACGAGGCGCAACAGCCCGGCCTTTCGCGCCGCTTCGGCCGACATCAGGGTATGGCCGGCGCGGTCCTCGACCCGCGCATAGCCTTTCTCGAGCGGGCGGTTGGGGTGGGCCAGCTCGGCGACCCGCCAAAGCGCCCTGAGGCGCTCGGCGGCGCGGTCGTGGGCGGCCTTGAGCAGGCCCGGCCGGAGCCCGCCCGCGGCCTGGCCGAGCGCGCCGCGCGCCCGGTCGAGCCGCCCGCCAAGCGCTCGCGGCAGCCGCTCGCCGAGATCGTCCAGCCGCTGCTGCTGAGGGGCGAGCAAAGCGTCGCGTTCGGGCCAGTGGCGGAGCAGCGCCTGGACCTGCTCGGACGAGCGCTCCAGCGTGCGACGGGCCGAGAGGCCGGCCCGCGCCCCGAACTCGCCCACCGAGGCGAGCAATTCGGCGCGCACCGGCACCGCGATTTCGGCGGCGGCGGTCGGCGTCGGCGCGCGGACGTCGGCTGCGAAGTCGCACAAGGTGGTGTCGGTCTCGTGGCCGACGGCGGAGATGATCGGAATGCGCGAGCCGGCGACGGCGCGCACCACGGCCTCTTCGTTGAACGCCCACAGATCCTCGATCGAGCCGCCGCCGCGGGCGACGATGAGGAGGTCGGGCGGCGCCGGCATGGCGTTGAAGCCGTGGATCGCCGCCGCGACCCTGTCGGCCGCGCCTTCGCCCTGGACCGGCACCGGCCACAGGACGACGTGGGTTGGAAAGCGGTCTTCCAGCCGGTGCAATATGTCGCGAATCACCGCGCCGGTCGGCGAGGTGACGACGCCGATCACGCGCGGCGCGAACGGCAGACGCCGCTTGCGCGCCGCATCGAACAGGCCCTCCGCAGCCAGCGCCTGCCGGCGCTTGTCGAGAAGCGCCATCAGCGCGCCCTGACCGGCCAGCTCCAGCCGCTCGACCACGATCTGGTAGCGCGACCTCGCCGGATAGGTGGTGAGCTTGCCGGTGGCGATCACCTCGATCCCGTCCTCGGGCTGGAAGCGCAGCGCCCCGGCCTGACCGCGCCAGATCACAGCGTCGATGCAGGCGCCGTCGTCCTTGAGGGTGAAATAACAATGGCCCGAGGCGACGCGTTTGAACCCCGATATCTCGCCGCGCACCCTGACATGGCCGAAGCCGTCCTCGACCGACCGCTTGAGCGCGGCCGAAAGCTCCGAGACCGACAGAGCCGGCGCGTTGTCGCCCGGCGTCTCGGTTGCTAGGAGCCCGGTATCGGTGAAGGGATCGTCGCTCATGAATGTGTTGCTCATCGGTTCGGGCGGACGGGAACATGCGCTCGCCTGGGCACTCGCGCAATCGCCGGCGATGGGCAAGCTCCACGCCATGCCCGGCAATCCGGGAATCGCAGATTTCGCCGAGCTGGCGCCGGCCGATCCGACCGATCACCGCGCGGTGATCGATTTCTGCCGCCGCCACGCAATCGGCCTGGTGGTGATCGGCCCGGAGGCGCCATTGGTCGACGGCCTGGCCGACAACCTCCGCGCCATCAACGTCCCCGTCTTCGGGCCGAACCGGATTCCGGCCCAGCTCGAAGGCTCGAAGGGCTTCACCAAGGACCTTTGCGCGAGGCACGACATCCCGACCGCCCGCTATGCCCGCGCCTCCGACCGGCTGGCGGCGGAAGCGGCGCTCGGCGATTTCGGCTTTCCCGTCGTGATCAAGGCGGACGGGCTCGCCGCGGGCAAGGGCGTGATCATCGCCATGGCCGAGGATGAAGCGCAAAGTGCGCTCGACGCCATGTTCGACGGCGGCTTCGGCGATGCCGGCGAGGCGGTGGTGATCGAGGAGTTCATGACCGGCGAGGAGGTCAGCT
Source organism: Allosphingosinicella sp. (assembly GCA_036525215.1). Taxonomy (GTDB): domain Bacteria; phylum Pseudomonadota; class Alphaproteobacteria; order Sphingomonadales; family Sphingomonadaceae; genus Allosphingosinicella. The sequence goes on along the minus strand of DATDAU010000040.1, from coordinate 5,043 downwards.
TCTTCGCCCTGGTCGACGGCGAGACCGTGGTCCCGTTCGGATCGGCGCAGGACCACAAGAGGGTCGGCGACGGCGACACCGGGCCCAATACCGGCGGCATGGGCGCCTACAGCCCCGCGAGCATCTTCACTCCCGACCTCGAGGCGCGGGTGCTCGACGAGATCGTCCGCCCAACCGCCCGCGCTTTGGCCGAGGCCGGCACGCCCTTTTCGGGCATCCTCTATGCCGGGCTGATGCTGACCGACGAGGGACCGAAGCTGGTCGAGTATAATGTCCGATTCGGCGACCCCGAGTGCCAGGCGCTGATGATGCGCTTCGACGGCGACCTGCTCGCGTTGATGCTCGCCACCGCCAAGGGCGAGCTCGCCGATTTCGCGGCGCCGGTCTTTTCGGACGACGCCTCGCTGGTCGTCGTGGTCGCGGCCAAGGGCTATCCCGGCACGCCCGAAAAGGGCGACGCGATCGCCGGGCTCGACCGGGCCGAGGCCGAAGGCGCCAGAATCTTCCAGGCCGGCACCGCGCTCAAGGGCAGCAAGCTGGTCGCCGCGGGCGGGCGGGTGCTCGGCGTCGCGGCGCGTGGGATGGATGTCGCCCAGGCGCAGGCCGCGGCTTATCGCGCGCTCGACGCTATCGACTTTCCGTCGGGCTTCGCCCGCCGCGACATCGGCTGGCGCGAGATAGCGCGCCTCAAGGGCTGACGCGCCCCGAACGAGGGGCTATAGGCGCCCTTGATGTCGCGTTGGCTGAAACTCCTGATCGGTCTTGCCCTGGCGCTTGCCGCCGGCTGGGTCTTTCACGGTCCGCTCGGCCAGGGCGCCGCCTTCGTCGACCAGCTCGAGGCGCGGGTGCAAGCGGTGGTCCGCGACGCCGATCTGCCAGGGGTCGAAGTCCGCCTGGGCCGCGATCCGCTGTCGCGTCACGCCGTGCTTTCCGGCCCCGCCAACGATTTCCAGCGCGAGGGGCTCGGCACCTTGCCCGGCCTCAATCAGCGCATCGCCGGCGTGGCCGGCATTTCCGGCTTTAGCTGGGACCGGCCGGACGGCGCCATGCCGCTGCTGGCCGAGACCCTTTTGCTGGTCGCTCTGGCCTATGCGATCGGCGTCGGCATCGGCTGGCTGCTCGCCCGGCCGAAGCGGGAATCGTTCCTGTGAAGGTGACGCCATCATGCTGAGCCTCGCCCAGTTCGATCTCATTCCCTTGATCGTCGCATTGGCGATCGGCGCCGCCGCCGGGCGCTGGGCGTTCGCGAAACCCAAGGCCTCGGCCGTCCCAGTAATGAAGGATGAAGCGCAGCCATGACCTTCGACGCCATCACCATCGTCCTGATCATCCTCTTCCTCGCCGGGATGGTCGTCGTCATCCTGGGGCTCAGGTCCAGGCGCAAGCCGGAGCGGATCGAGCGCCCGGTCGGCGCGGACGGCAGCCCCTACGTCGCCAGCAAGGAACGGCCCTACGTCGCTCAAACAGGCGACGGGCCGCAGGGCAACAGCGTCTACGACGAGGTCGCGGTCGCGGCCACCGATGTCGCCGGCGAAGTGCTTGGCGTCGCCGTCAAACGCGGCGGCGGCGAGCCGGCTGACGATCTCCAGCGGCTGAAGGGCGTCGGCCCCAAGTTCGTCGCCCAATTGAACGCGCTCGGCGTCACCCGCTTCGACCAGCTTGCCGGATTGAATTCCAACGAGGTCGCCCATCTCGACGAACGCCTCGGCGCCTTCCAGGGCCGCCTGGTCCGCGACCGCATCGTCGAGCAAGCGGATTATCTGGCCAGGGGGGATACGGACGGGTTCGAGGAAAAGTTCGGAAGCCTCGGAAGCTAGCTCCCTACGCCCGCCGGCCCCGCTTGATCTCCGACGCCAGGATTTTGTCGATCTTGCGCCCGTCCATGTCGGAAATCTCGAAGCGCCAGCCGCGAAAGGTGAATTTTTCGCCGACTTCGGGGATGTGGCGGAGCACCGACAGAGCGAAGCCGGCCGCGGTGGCATAGTCGCGGTCGTCCGGGAGGCGGAAACAGAGATGCTCGGCCATGGCGTCGGCCGAGACCGATCCCGAGACCCACCAGCTACCGTCGTCGCGCTCGACCAGCGGCGGATCGGTGTCGAAATCGGCGGAAGTGATGAAGTTGCCGGTGAGCGCGGTGAGCAGATTGCCGGGCGTCACGAGCCCTTCGAAATGCCCATATTCGTCGTGGACGAAGGCCATCGGCACTTCCGAATCGCGGAGCACGTTCATCGCGTCCATGGCGTCGAGCTGGTCGGGCACGATCGGTGCGGGCTTCATCAGGGCGCGCAGGTCGATGGCCTCGCCCGCGATCAGGCAGCGAACGATATCGCGGGCCTGGACGACGCCGAGCAGGGCATCGACCGATCCTTCGGCGACCGGGATGCGGTTGTGCGGCGCCTCGGACAGCTTTCGGCGGATGGTCGCGGGGTCGGCGTCGACGTCGATCCAGTCGACGTCGGTACGCGGCGTCATCACTTCGCGGGTCGGACGGTCGGCGAGGCGGACGACGCTGGAGATGATCTGCCGCTCGCTCTCCTCGAGCACGCCCGCCGTCGCCGCCTCGGCGACGACGAGGTGGAGATCCTCGGCAGTGACATGGTCGCCAGTCTCGCGCTTGATCCTGAGCAGGCGGAAGACGAGGGCGCTCGACCGGTCGAGCAGCCAGACGAAGGGCGCGGTCCAGCGCGACAGCAACAGCATCGGCTTCGCCACCACTACCGCGATCGGCTCTGGCGAACGGAGCGCGATCTGCTTGGGCACCAGTTCGCCGATCACCAGCGACAAATAGGTGGTGACGACGATGACCAGGGTGAAGCCGAGATTGGCGGCAGCCGTTTCGGAGAGGCCGAGGAAGGCGAGCCTTTCCGCGACCGGTCCGCCGAGCGCCGCACCCGAAAAGGCACCCGAGAGGACCGCGATCAGGGTGATGCCGGTCTGGACCGTCGACAGGAAGCGGCCCGGATCGGCGGCGAGATCGAGGGCGGTCTGCGCCCCGCGCCGGCCGGCGCGCGCCATCGCCTTCAGCCGCGTCCGCCGCGACGAGACGACGGCCAGTTCCGACATGGCGAACAGGCCGTTGAGAACGACCAGCAGCAGGATGATGATCAGATCCCACCAGGGGAAAGGCGCGAGGGCGTGGGGAGGAGGCATAAGCCGCGCCAGTCCTAGCCGCGAATGGCAGCGCTCGACAACATCTTCCTATGGCGCCTCATCCGCGCCGCTCGCGGAAGAAGTCGCGGAGCATGTCGCCCGCCTCTTCTTCGCCCATTCCCGAATAAATTTCCGGCGCATGGTGGCAGGTCGGCTGGCCGAACAGGCGCGGCCCGTGGAGCACGGCGCCGCCCTTGGGATCGGGGGCGGCGAAATAGAGCCGGCCGATGCGGGCGAGCGCGATCGCGCCGGCGCACATGGCGCACGGCTCCAACGTCACCCACAGGTCGCAGCCGTCGAGGCGGCAATCGCCGACCTTCGCCGCCGCCGTCCGCAGGGCGACAATCTCGGCATGGGCGGTGGGATCGTTGTCGTCGCGCATGCGGTTGCGGGCGACGGCCAGGATCTCGGCGCCGCGGGTGACGACGGCGCCGACCGGTACCTCGCCGCCCGCGGCGGCCGCCTTCGCCTCATCGAGCGCGAGGCGCATCGGCGCGGGAAGGGGAAAGCCGTTTATTGGGCGTTGGCCTGGCTGTTCTCGACGGCGACGCTGGGCACCGAAACCTGGCGGTTTTCCATCGTCACGACCGGGACCGATACGTTGGTCGCGGTGGTGCCGACGTCGATATCCTGGGTCTGGATCGAGACGCTGCCATTCTCCTGCCGGTTGAGATTGATGTAGCCGGTGGCGACAAGAGCGATTCCGATCAGGATCAGGAGCACGATCAGGAGCAAAAAGGTGCGCAGCATGGGGCGGTCCTCGCTGGTTTGATGTGCTTCAGGAACGATGGTGATGGCAGATCGGTTGCATCACCGCAACGATTGGGTCCCCGAGTGGCGGTTGACGAATCGGCCATGGGCCGCTATCCGCGCCGTCTTTCCGGGGAGCCACAGACCCCCATTCCAGGAAGAGATTGAAATGTCGCGGATTTGCGAGCTGACCGGCAAGGGCCGGCTGGTGGGTAACAATGTTTCCCACGCCAACAACAAGACCAAGCGCACGTTCCTGCCGAATCTGCAGAACGTGACCTTGATCTCCGATGCACTCGGCCGGGGCGTGAAGCTTCGCGTCTCGATGAACGGCCTTCGTTCGGTCGAGCATGTCGGCGGCCTCGACAACTGGCTGGTCAAGACCAGTGAGGACAAGTTGAGCCTCAAGGTCCGCCGCCTGAAGCGCGAGATCGCCAAGAAGCAGGCCGAGACCGCCGCGGCTTAATTCCCTGGGGGGTCAGCCCCTCAGCTCGAATTTCAGCAACAGAGTCCGCTGGAGCGCGCCGAAATTGTCGTCGGACGCGATCCAGACGATCGTGCGCGCGCCTTCCCTTGTGACGCTCAGCGCCTCCATATTGTCGACGGTCAGTGGCGCCTGCAGCGCCGCGATCTCACGCGCCTCGATCACCGATTCCGCGCCCAGGTGAGTCACGTCGGCGACCGCCAGCCGCGCAGACCAGCCCTGCCAGGCGCTGAAGCGGCGGGTGAGCAGCAGGATCCGGCCGTCCGGGAGCAAAGCCGCGTCGCTCGCCCGATAGCCAGGGGCACGGCGATAGGAGATCGACGTCGCCGGCGTTCCCGGGACCGACGGATCGCCGGCGAACAGGACGGCTGGGCCGAGCGGCCGATCGTCGTCGCGGCCCTCGCCGAAGACGAGAAAGCGGCCGTCGCCCAAACGCACCAGCCCTTCCGCGCCGGCATTGCCGGGCCAGCTCCGCATTGCCGGCGGCCGCGCCGACGACAGTGCCGCGGGCCCGGCCCGGCGGTAGCGCCAGATCATATTGTGGTGCTCAAACGCCACCCACATCTCGCCGCCGCGAATCAGCATGGCCTCGGTGTCGCGATTGACCTTGCGGCTTCGCGGCCCCGGCCCGGCCTCGAGCGGCTGGAAATGGACCGGCG
>DATDAU010000039.1:0-28133 GCA_036525215.1 Allosphingosinicella sp. | reverse complement strand
GGCCCGGTCGCCGCGGCCGGCGAGCAGCGAGGCGCCGGCGATCTTCAGCCGGGCGCCGCGCGGGCCGGCCGAGCGGGCGGCGCGCATCATTTCGCCCGGGCCATCGGGCCGTCCCATGGCAAGAGTCAGCAGGGCGCGGTGCTCGGCGGCATAGCCGGCCGAGGCCCCCTGCGCGGTTTCCGCCGAATTCGGCGCGAGCAAGGCGAGCGGGTCGCCACGCTGGGAAGCGAAAGCAAGCCAGGCGCGCATCACCGGCACGGCGATGGTGAAGACGCGGTCGCGCTCGACGGCGTCGATCTGGGCGCCGGCGGCGGCCCAGTCGCGGGCGCGGAAGGCCTCGGCGAGAAGGACGAAGCGGGCGTCGGGCAGCAAGGCGCGCTGCCCCTCGAGGCTGTTGGCGGCGTCGAGCGCGAGCCGCCAGTCGCCGGCGCGCACGCCGTGGTTCAGCGCCTGGGCGGCGACGACGGCGTTGTTCGGCGAGGCGGTTAGGACCGCGGCATAATCGGCGCTCGCCTGGTCGAGCGCGCCGGCCGACGAAGCCATGCGGGCGGCGGCGAAGCGGTCGAGCGGCGAGCGCGTCTCGGCGGCATTGTCGGCCCGGGCGAAAGCGGGGCCGGCGGCGAAGAGGATCGCGCAGGAAAGCAGCGCGCTCCGGGCGATCTTACATGTTGGGGTAATTGGGGCCTCCTCCGCCTTCGGGGACGACCCAGTTGATGTTCTGGGTCGGGTCCTTGATGTCGCAGGTCTTGCAATGGACGCAATTCTGCGCGTTGATCTGGAGGCGTGGCCCCGCCGCTTCCTCGACGAATTCGTAGACGCCGGCCGGACAATAGCGCTGCTCGGGCCCGGCATAAAGCGGCAGGTTGACCTCGGTCGGGATCGCCGCGTCCTTCAGGGTCAGGTGGATCGGCTGATCCTCAACATGGTTTGTGTTCGACAGGAAGACCGAGGTCAGTCGGTCGAAACTGACGACATTGTCGGGCTTGGGATAGGCGATCGGCGGCACCAGATCCCGGCGCCACATCCCCTCATTGTCGCCATGGTGCTTCATCGTGAAGGGAAGGCCGATGCCGAGCTGGCGCATCCACATGTCGGCGCCGGCGAACAGGGTGCCGAGCGCGCCACCCCATTTCCCCACCAAAGGCTCGACGTTGCGAACCTTCTTGAGCTCCTTCGCGACCCAGGAATCGCGGAGCGCCGGCTCGTAATCGGCGAGAGTGTCGCCGCGGCGGTCGGCGGCGATCGCGGCGAAGGCTGATTCGGCGGCGAGCATGGCCGATTTCATCGCCGTGTGGCTGCCCTTGATCCGGGGCACGTTGACGAAGCCGGCGGCGCAGCCGATCAGCGCCCCGCCCGGGAAAGCGAGCTTCGGCACCGCCTGCCAGCCGCCCTCGTTGATCGCCCGCGCGCCGTAGGAGACGCGCCGGCCGCCTTCCAGGAAGTCGCGGATCGCCGGATGCTGCTTCCAGCGCTGGAATTCCTCGAAGGGCGACAGCCAGGGATTCCTGTAGTTGAGCGCGACCACGAAGCCGAGCGCCACCTGCCCGGCCTCCTGGTGGTAGAGGAAGCCGCCGCCCCAGGCGTCGTCCAGCGGCCAGCCCTGGGTGTGGATCACCCGGCCAGGCTCGTGCTTCTCCGGGTCGATGTCCCACAATTCCTTGAGGCCGATGCCGTAGACCTGGGGCTGGCTGTCGGCGTCGAGCTCGAAGATGCGCTTCAATTCCTTGGTGAGGTGGCCGCGCGCGCCCTCGGCGAAGAAGGTGTAGCGGGCGTGGAGCTCGAGCCCGGGCGTGTAATCGGGCTTGTGGCTGCCGTCGCGGGCGACGCCCATGTCGCCGGTGGCGACGCCCTTCACCGACCCGTCGTCGTTGAACAATATCTCGGCGGCGGCGAAGCCGGGGAAGATCTCGACGCCGAGCCCCTCGGCGACGCCGGCGAGCCAGCGGCAGAGGTTGCCGAGGCTGACCGTATAGGTGCCCTCGTTGTTCATGAAAGGCGGCATCAGGATGTGCGGGAAGCTGTATTTGCCCTTCGCGGTCAGCACCCAATGCTCGTTCCGCGTCACCGGCACGGTCAGCGGGCTGTCCATGTTCCGCCAGTCGGGCAGCAGCTCGTCGAGCGCCTTGGGGTCAACCACCGCGCCCGACAATATGTGGGCGCCGACTTCCGAACCCTTTTCGAGGATGCAGACGCCGATCTCGCGCCCGGCTTCGGCGGCGAGCTGCTTCAGCCGGATGGCGGCGGCGAGGCCGGCAGGCCCGGCGCCGACGATCACCACGTCATAAGGCATCGACTCGCGTTCGGTCATCACGGCTCCTGTCGTCGCAAACCGCCAACGTCTGGCAGATAAAGCGGCCTTTCCCGATTGACCAGCCCGGGACACTCTGACTCAAGGCGAAGCAAGGGTAAGCGGGGAAAGGGGCTTGATGTCCTCGAAGGAAGCGGAAAGCATCCTTGATTGGTGGGAGGAAGCCGGGGTCGACACGATCGTCGGCGAGACTCCGCGCGACTGGCTCGCGGTAAAGCCAAGGCCCACCACCGCCTTCGTCGCCGCACCGGCCGCCCCCGCCATGGCCGAACCAGCACCCGCCCCGATCCTTCCCGACACGATCGACTCCTTCCAGGCCTGGTTCGTCGACGGCCTCGGCCTGCCGCTCGGCGCGCCCGGGGCACCCCGGGTCGGCCCATCGGGCGATCCCGCGTCCGGCCTGATGATCCTGGTCGACATGCCCGGCCCCGCCGATTTCGCGGCGTCCACCTTGCTGGCGGGCGAAGTCGGCACCCTGTTCGACAAGATGATGGGGGCGATCGGCCGCGGCCGCGAGACGCTCTACCTGGCCTCGCTGTCGCCGCTGCGCACGCCGACCGGAACGCTGGATCCGGCGACGGCGGCCAACCTCGCGACCATCGCCCGCCACCATATCGGCCTGGCCGCGCCCCGGGCGCTGCTTCTGTTCGGCGACATCGCCTCGAAGGCGCTGACCGGCGGTACGGTCGCCGGCGCCCGCCAACGCTGGCACGAAATCGACACGCCGGCCGGCCGGATCAAGACTTTGGTAACCATGAAGCCGGAAAAGGACATGATCCAGCCGCTCAAGAAACTCGTCTGGGAAGACCTGCAAATGTTGATGGAAGGATTGAAGCCATGAAGACGCTTCTCGTCGCCGGCCTCCTCCTCACCGCGACCCCCACTTTCGCCGAAATGGCGCCCCCCGCCTACACTGCGCGCGCCTACACCGCCCCCAGCCAATTGTCCTCGTCCGAGCGGCAGAACTACCAGGCGGTCTTCGCCGCGCTTCGCGCCCAGGACTGGGCCGGCGCCGCCGGCCGACTCGACGGCATGGCGAGCGGCCCGTTGCACGACATCGCCCGCGCTCTGCTCTACACCATGCCGGGATCGCCCCGGGTCGAGATGCAGCCGCTCACCGACCTGCTCGGCCGCGCGCCCGAGCTTCCCCAGGCCGACGCGCTCGCCCGGCTCGCGCTCGCCCGCGGCGCCGAGACCGTGCCCCAGTTTCCGCAGGAGCAAAGGCTGGTCGGCCTCGCCGGCGCCCCGCGCCGCGCCCGGCCGCGATCGATCCGCGGCGACACCGTCGCCGACGCGCTCGAGCCTTTAATCAACCCGTTGATCGTCAACGACCAGCCGGTCGAGGCCGAGACCCTGCTCCTCACCCGCAGCGCCGAATTGTCGGACGAGGCGCGAACCGCTTTCCAGCAGCGAATCGCCTGGGTCTATTATCTGAACGGCGACTTCTCCAACGCCCGCCGGATCGCCGACATGGCTCGGACCGGCCCAACCGAATATGCGATCCACGCCACCTGGGTCGCCGGCCTCGCCGCCTGGCGGCTGGGCGATTATGCCAATGCCGCCGACCATTTCTCCGCCGTCGCCGCCCGCTCGGGCGACCAGGAGCTGGTCGCCGCCGGCCATTACTGGGCGGCCCGCGCCGACACCGCCGGCGGCCATCCCGAGCGCGTCCAGGCCCGGCTGCGCACCGCCGCCCGCTACGGCGAGACCTTCTACGGCCTGCTCGCCCAGAGCGCGCTCGGCATCCGCCTTCCCGCCGCCGACATGACCACCTTCACCGAGCGCGACTGGCACGCCATTTCAGGCCTTCGCAACGCCCGCGCCGCCGTTGCTCTGGCGGAGATCGGCGAGACCCAGCTCGCCGCCGATTTGATCCGCCACCAGGCGCGGATCGGCAATCCCCGCGATCATGAGCATCTGATCCACCTCGCCGCCCGCCTCAACCTTACCGCCACCCAGATGTACCTGGCCCATAACGGCCCGCGCGGCGCCCGCTTCACCCCCAACGACCGCTATCCGGCCCCGTCCTGGCGGCCGACCCGCGGATGGCGGGTCGATCCGGCTTTGGTCTTCGCCCACGCCCTTCAGGAATCGAACTTCCAGCCCGACGCGGTCAGCCCGGCCGGCGCCCGCGGCCTGATGCAGGTCCGCCCCGGCACCGCCGGCGACATGGCCCGCGCCCGCGGCGAGGCTTTCTCCGCCGGCCAGCTCGACCAGCCGACGGTGAACATGGAATATGGGCAGTCCTATATGGAATATCTGCGCGATTTTCCCGGGACGGGAGGGCTGCTGCCCAAGGTGATCGCCTCCTACAATGCCGGGCCGGCGCCGGTGGTGGCGTGGAACGCCCGCTACGACCAGAGCGATCCCCTGCTCTACATCGAATCGCTGCCCTATTGGGAAACCCGCGGCTACGTGCCGATCATCCTTCGCAATTACTGGGTCTATGAGGACCGGACCGGCGACCGCTCCCCCAGCCGCCGCGCCCTCGCCGCCGGCATGTGGCCCCGCTTCCCCGGCCTCCCCGGCCCCGCCGCCGTCCGCATCGCTCCCCAGCCCCGCACCGTCGCGATGGGGCAGCAATAAGCCTTTAATTTCTTCCGGTTGCAGGAGGAATTAGACTTCGCGTGCGAGCATTTCGCACCGGTCAGTTTTGTTGGAATGACGCGAAAAATTTTTCGGCGAAATTTCAGAGCCTTGATCCTCGAAAGGTTCAAAGGTTCACCTCCCAGGGAGAAAAAGATTCCCCTCCCGATCGAGCGGCGCCTTTTCGACCATTGTCGCCGTCAATCGATCCACATTGAGAAAGAGCCTGCCCCGCTCCTATTGCGGTGCGAAAGCAAGGCCTCCCTGTAGCATATATTGTAGAGGATTACAAGCTTTTTGTATCCGACAGAATTGCACCGGCAGCGCTTTGTTCTTGCTTCGTTCTCCAGCTGCGCCTATCCTCCCCTTATGCCCCGCCCCGACGTCCGTCCCGGCCGCGGTGCGCCCGAGAACCGCACCCCGGACCGCTTCAACCTTCCGATCCGCGAGGCCGACGGCGACTGGCTCGACGCGCGCGAGCAACTGGATGGCGGTCCGCCGCCGCTCAGGACGACGGTGACGGTCGAGCATCCGAAGACGATCATCACCCGCAACGCCTCGCCGGACATCGGCTTCGACCGCTCGATCAACCCCTATCGCGGCTGCGAGCATGGCTGCATCTACTGCTTCGCGCGGCCGACCCACGCCTTTCACGACCTCTCACCCGGGCTCGATTTCGAGAGCAGGCTCTTCGCCAAGCCCGACGCCGCGAAGCTGCTTCGCGCCGAACTGATGAAGCCCGGCTACAGCGTGCGGCCGATGGCGCTCGGCACCAACACCGATCCCTACCAGCCGATCGAAAGCGAGTGGCGGATTACCCGCTCGATCCTGGAGGTGCTCGCCGCGTGCAACCACCCGCTGATCATCACCACCAAGTCGGACCGGGTGCTGCTGGACATCGACCTGTTGAAAGAGATGGCGGCGAAGAACCTCGCCAGCGTCGCGATCTCGGTCACCTCATTGACCCCAGAGATCGCCCGCACGCTCGAGCCGCGCGCGCCGGCGCCGCGCAAGCGCCTCGCCGCGGTCAGGAAGCTGGCCGAGGCGGGCGTTCCGGCCTGGGTCTCGATCGCGCCGGTCGTGCCGGGGATCACCGACCATGAGATGGAGCATATCGTCGAGGCCGCCGCCGAGGCGGGCGCGGCCGGCGTCTTCTTCCTGCCGGTCCGCCTCCCCTTCGAGGTCGCGCCTTTGTTCCGCGCCTGGCTCGACGAGCATTTCCCCGACCGCGCCAACAAGGTGATGTCCATCATCCGCGAGATGCGCGGCGGCAAGGACAACGACCCCAATTTCTTCACCCGCATGCGCGGCGCCGGCCCCTGGGCCGATTTGCTCCGCGCCCGTTTCCAGCGCGCGGTCCGCAAGCACGGCCTCAATATCGACAAGCGCCCGCTCCGCACCGACCTGTTCGAGCCGCCCCAGGGGGATCAGCTAAGGTTGCTTTGATGCGGCTCAGCCGTGGCCGCAATACGCCTTCACCACCCGCTCGGTCATCGCCTCGCAGGCGGCGCCGGCGAAGGGGAAGCTGCCGTCGAGGGCGGACTTCACCTCGGGCGCCAGGTCCTGCTGCAAGCGGCGGCGGGCGCGCAGGTGCCGGGTCTTGACGGTGGCGGGGAGGATGCCGAGCGCCTCGGCGACCTCGTCGACGCTCAACTCCTCGATTTCGCGCAGCACGAAGACGGTCCGGAACGGATCCGGAAGGCGGGCGATCGCCGCCTCCATGACCTGGCGGAGCTGCTCGCGGGCGTGCGATTTTTCCGGCGAGGCGCCGCTCAGCGATCCCTGCATGAGCTTTTCCCGATAATGATCGATAGTGGTGACCGACGCGTCCTCGAGGGCCGCGCGGCGGCGCTTCGCCGCCCGCGCCCGGCCGAGCGCCTCGTTGATCGCGATCCGGGTCAGCCAGGTCGACAGCGACGACCTACCCTGGAACCCCCCGATCGCGGCGAAGGCGCGCAGCCAGGCGCTTTGGACTGCGTCCTCTGCCTCGGCGCGGTTCCGCAGCACCGACCAGGCGGCGCGGAACAGGCGCTGGTTGTTGCGTCGGGTGACCAGTCGGACCGCGCCGGGATCGCGCGCGGCGATCAGGCCGGCGAGCGCGGGATCGTCCAGGCTTTCGTAATCGAGCTTCGCCAGAGCGGCCATGCGCGTCCCCTTTCAGATGCGATTGGATGCCGCAAGCGCCTCGGGGTTCCCGGCGCTTAACAGGACTTCACCGACATCATCAGCTCACGCCGCAGATCCGGATCGGCCTTGTAGTCGCCGAGCCAGCACTGGGTGATCATCGACACGCCGTGCTGGTTGACGCCTCGGGTGGACATGCAGCCGTGGCTCGCCTCGACGATCACCGCCACGCCTTTGGGCTTCAGCACCGTATCGATCGTGTGGGCGATCTGGTTGGTCAGCCGCTCCTGGAGCTGGAGGCGGCGGGCATAAGCGTCGGCGAGCCGCGACAGCTTGGAGATGCCCACCACCCTCCTGTCCGGCCGATAGGCGATATGGGCGTGACCGATGATCGGCGCGAGATGGTGCTCGCAGGTCGAGACGATCGGGACGGCGCGCAGGAGCACGGTCTCGTCATAGCCCTCGGCCTCGCCGAAGGTGCGCTCGAGCAGGGCGGCGGGATCGACCCTGTAGCCGGCGAACCATTCGCCCCAGGCGCGGGCCACCCGTGCCGGCGTATCGCGCACCCCTTCGCGCCCGGGGTCGTCGCCGGTCGCGGCGATCAGGGTGCGGACCGCCGCCTCGATGTCGATCGCGTCGGGCCGGCGCGGAATGGCAATTTCCTGACGCAGGTCGGCGAAGCCGTCCCGGTCGTGCAGGCATAAATGCATGGGCCTTCCTTCCGCTCCGTTCGGCCCTTTGATGCCGGTTGAAGCAGAGGGTTCCCGTCCGGTGGAATCAGGCGGCGGCCCTCACCCGCCGCGGCCGAACCGCGGGATCAGCTTGCCCGCCCGGCCGCGATATTCCTCGTAGCGGTCGCCGAACAGACCGACCAGGTCGCGCTCCTCGTGGCCGATGGCGATCAGGATGTAGAAGGTCATGCCCACCGCCAGCAGCAGATGCCCGGCGGTCATCACCGGCGTCGCCCAGAAGGCGAGGACGAAGCCCGAGTAGAGCGGATGGCGGACCCAGCGGTAGAAGAAGGGCGTGCGGAATTCGGGCGCCGGAATTTGATGGCCGCCGGCGTGGCTCCACACCTGCCTGAGACCGAACAGTTCGAAATGGTTGATCAGGAAGGTGCTGAGCAAAACGATCAGCCAGCCGAGCGCGAACACGCCCCACAATATATAGGCAAGGATCGGACTGGAAACGCTCCAGACGACCATCGGGATCGGCCGCCAGAAGACGAACAGGAGGATCAGGCACAGGCTGGCGAGCAGCACATAGGTGCTGCGCTCGACCGGCGCCGGCACCGCTTTGGTCCACCCCGCCTTGAACCAGGCGCGGGCCATGACGCTGTGCTGGACCCCGAACAAAGCGATCAGCGCGAGGTCGATGCCGATGGCGACTGGCAGCGACGCGACTGGTCCGCGATCCACCGCATAGGGGATCGCCGAGCAATCGCCGACGAAGGCGATCAGATAGAGGAAAGTGGCGAAGAAGACGAAATAGCTCAGCACCCCGTACAGCAGATAGAGGCCCCTGGTCATGGCAGATCCCCCGTTTTGTCGCGTGGGGCGATCCTAGCATGATTCGGGCGCGGTGGGCAGGGGCGGCCTGGCCAGCACCTCGGGGTCTCGCCCCGCGGCGAGGCCGAGCGGCGGGAAGAGCGAATATTTGATCGGGCGCCAGAACGGGGTTTTCGCCGCGGTCAGGGCGCCAGGATGAACGTCACCTTCATGGCGCGCCCTCGCTCGGGGATCCATGAAGGGTCTAGCCGCTTCGATCAGCAGCGGGCGCCCGCTTTGTATGGAGATGCTGTTCAGGGGCTGCTTGCGCGGCCGGGGCGCGCTTGCTAGGCCGGTGAAAGCGAAGGGCTGGGGGGCCAATGAACAGATTTTACAGGGTTTTTACGGCCATGGCGTGCGCCATCGCCACGCTGGCCGCATTTTGCCTCGGCGCCGGTTCCGCATCCGCTGGTTCGACTTCGGTGAGGCAGTCGGCAATTCAGCTTGCCCTGTCGAATTCAGGTCCGCGTGGAGCACATGATTTTCGTGTGGGCGAAATGGTGCTCGACATCCCTCTTCTCTGGGCGAACGCAGCGACACTTCGAGAAGAAGTGAGCGTGCAGACCGATGAGGGAATTGCACGGCTGGCAGTCGGGACGGTCCTTCCAACGCAGATGCTCGCTGAATCAGGTGGCGCGCCTTTTCGGGCCTATTGCACCCCGCGCCGCGCCGCCGAGCGGTCCTCCGATCGCGGCATTGGCGGCGCGCTACCGGCGTTGGGCTGGTTCGCGCGACGATTGATCCGCAGCGCAACCGACCGGCAGCTCTGCCTGGTGGATTCCGACCTTGACGGGCGCGCCGACCAGAGCATCGTCGTTGGTGATGGTCCACCCGAGGCGCGCACGCCGCGTGCCATTGCCCCGGTAGCGATGGACATCGGCGATCTGATACCAATCTCGGGCAACAATCGCGTCCAGATCGAGCTGACAAAGGTCGGTCGCGATTCGGCGGAGTTGACGCTGCACATTGTCCAGGAAGGCCAGCGGCGCGTGTTCTCGGAAGTCTCAGGTCAATGGGGCAGATCGAGCCGGGTGACACGAATCAGACTTGATCACGGGACCGTCAGACAGACGAACATCTTTGGCGCCGAGTTCACGCTGCTCGCCGTTGATCAAGGTAACCGGAACGCGAGGATCGGATGGCCCGAAAATGCCGATCCGCGGGAATTCGCTATCGTGCCTGATGCGCTGGACGTGCGCTACGGACCCTAACCCAGCGCCTTCTTCAGCAGGTCGTTGACCACGCCGGGATTGGCCTTGCCGGCCATCGCCTTCATGGTCTGGCCGACGAAAAAGCCGAAGAGCTTGTCCTTGCCGCCGCGATATTCGGCGACCTTGTCGGAATTGGCGGCCATCACGTCGGCGATCGCGGCCTCGATCGCGCCGGTGTCCGACGTCTGCTTGAGGCCACGCTCCGCGACGATCCTGCCGGCATCCTCGCCGGTCTCGAGCATGATCTCGAACACCTGCTTGGCGAGCGTGCCCGACAGGGTGCCGTCGGCAACCAGAGCGAGCAATTCGGCGCCCTGGGCCGGGCTGACCGGGCTGTCGGTGATGTCACGGCCGAGGCGATTGAGGGCGCCGAACAGGTCGGAGATCACCCAGTTGGACGCGGCCTTGCCAATTTCGGCGCCCGACTTGCCGGTCCTGGCCAGCAATTCCTCGAACCAGCGCGCGGTGGTGACGTCCGAGGTCAGCACCCCGGCGTTGTAGGCCGAAAGGCCGAGCTCGTCCTCGTAGCGGGCTCGCTTGGCGTCGGGCAGCTCGGGCAGTGAGGCGCGACAATCTTCCAGGAAGGAGTCGCTGAGCTCCAGCGGCAACAAGTCCGGATCGGGGAAATAGCGGTAGTCGTGCGCGTCTTCCTTTGAACGCAGCGATCTTGTCTCGTTCTTGTCCGGATCGAACAGCCTCGTTTCCTGAACGATACTGCCGCCGTCCTCGATCAGGTCGACCTGTCGGCGCGCCTCATGCTCGATCACGGCCATGATGAAGCGGACCGAATTGACGTTCTTGGTCTCGGTGCGGGTGCCAAATTCGTCGCCGGGTTTCCTCACGCTGACATTGACGTCGGCGCGCATCGAGCCCTGCTCCATATTGCCGTCGCAGCTGCCGACATAGCGAAGGATCGCCCTCAGCTTGCGGACATAGGCCCCTGCTTCCTCAGGCGAGCGCATGTCGGGCTTCGACACGATCTCCATCAGTGCGACGCCGGAGCGGTTGAGATCGACATAGGAATAATCGGGATGCTGGTCGTGCATCAGCTTGCCCGCATCCTGCTCGATATGGATGCGCTCGACGCCGATCGTCTTGGTTGATCCGTTGTCGAGGTCGACCGATATCGCGCCCTCGCCGACGATCGGGTGGTAGAGCTGGCTGATTTGATAGCCCTGCGGCAGATCGGCGTAGAAATAGTTCTTCCGGTCGAAGCGCGACCAGGGATTGATCCTTGCCTCGATCGCCATGCCGGTGCGCACGGCCTGGCGGACACACTCCATGTTCGGCACCGGCAGCATGCCCGGAAAGGCGGCATCGACCAGGGCGACCTGGGTGTTGGGCTCGGCGCCGAACTCGGTCGACGCGCCCGAGAAGAGCTTGGCCGCCGACGTGACCTGGGCATGGACTTCGAGGCCGATCACGACCTCCCATTCGCCGGTGGCGCCCTGGATGCGATAGTCGCTCACCACCACGCCTCCGCTCTTGCCGTGAACCCGGCCCGTTCCTCGAAGGCGAGCGCGGCGTTCAATACACTCTGCTCGTCGAGCGCCTTGCCGATAATCTGGAGGCCGAGCGGCAGGCCCTGGCCGTCGAGGCCGGCGGGGACGGAGATGGCGGGGAGGCCGGCAAGGCTGGCCGGGACGGCGAAGACGTCGTTCAGATACATGGCGATCGGGTCGGCCAGTTTCTCGCCGAGGCCGAAGGCGGCGCTCGGCGCCGTCGGGGTGAGGAGGAGGTCGCAAGCCTCCCAGACCCGCTCGAAATCGCGGGCGATCAGCGCCCGCACCTTCTGGGCCTGGTTGAAATAGGCGTCGTAGAAGCCGGCGGAGAGCACATAAGTGCCGATCATGATCCGGCGCTTCACCTCGGCGCCGAAACCGGCGGCGCGGGTCGCCTCGTACATGTCGTTGAGATTGCCCTGGCCGGGCGCGACCCTGAGGCCGTAGCGCACCCCGTCATAGCGGGCGAGGTTGGACGAGGCCTCGGCCGGGGCGATGATGTAATAGGCCGGCAGCGCATATTTCGTATGCGGCAGCGACACCTCGACGATCTCGGCGCCGGAGTCGCGGAGCCAGGCGATGCCCTGCTCCCACACCGCGTCGATCTCGGCGGGGACGCCGTCGATCCGATATTCCTTCGGGATGCCGATCCGCTTGCCGCGGACGTCGGCGGCGAGGTTCGCTTCCCATTTGGGCACATCGAGCGGCAGCGAGGTCGAATCCTTGTCGTCGAAGCCGGCCATGGCCTCGAGCAGGATCGCGCAGTCGCGGACATCGCGCGCCATCGGTCCGGCCTGGTCGAGCGACGAAGCGAAGGCGACGACGCCCCAGCGCGAGCAGCGGCCATAGGTGGGCTTGATCCCGGTGATGCCGGTGAAGGCGGCGGGCTGGCGGATCGAGCCGCCAGTGTCGGTGCCGGTGACTCCCGGCGCAAGCCGCGCCGACACCGCCGAGGCGGAGCCGCCCGAGCTTCCGCCCGGCGTCAGCGCCGTGTTGCCGCCGTCGTTGCGCCGCCAGGGCGACAGGACCGGGCCATAGCCGCTGGTCTCGTTCGACGAGCCCATGGCGAACTCGTCCATATTGAGCTTGCCGAGCATGCCGGCGCCGGCGGCGAAGAGATTGGCCGAGACGGTCGATTCGTAGACCGGCTTGTAGCCTTCGAGGATGCGGCTGCCGGCGGTGGTCTGGACGCCTTTGGTCGAGAACAGGTCCTTGATGCCGAGCGGGACGCCGGAAAGCGGCTTCAGCGTGCCCGACGCGCGGGCGGCGTCGGCGGCGTCGGCGGCGGTGAGCGCGTGCTCGGGAGTCTCGACGACGAAGGCGTTGAGCGGCCGGCCCTTCTCGACGGCCGCGATATAGCCCTCGGCGACTTCGCGGGCGGTGAAGTCGCCCGCCTTCACGCCGTCGCGGATGGCGGCGATGCCGAGATCGGTGATCGCGGTCATTATTCGATCACCTTGGGCACAGCGAAGAAACCGTGCTCGGCGACGGGGGCGTTGGCCAGGATGTCGTCGCGGCGGTCGCCGGTGGTGACGACGTCCTCGCGCAGGCGCAGGACGTTGGGAATGACGGCGGTCATCGGCTCGATCCCGGAAACGTCGACCTCGCCGAGCTGTTCGATCCAGCCCAGGATGTTCGACAATTCCGGCGCGAGCGCGGCCACTTCGGCGTCGCTGACCGCAATGCGGGCAAGCTTCGCAATATGGCGAACGGTGTTGGCGTCTACGGACATGGAGGCGCGGCTAGCATTCCTGCTGCACTGCATCAACCGCTTGCGCGGCGCGCCCGCATCGGGTTGAGGGCGGATGTGGCCAAGAAACGATCCAGTCCGGCGACCCGCTTCCTGTGGGTGATCGCGATCCTCACGATAATCTTCATCGCGGGCGCGCTCGGCTACCGGCTGTTCGAGAAGGAATTGATGCGCTGGGCGATGGTGCCGAGCGTCCCCTTCCGCCCGGTGCCGATGCCGGCCGGCGCGCGCTATGCAGAGGCGCGGCTTTGGATCGCCCGGCCCGACATAAATGGCAATCCCAGCCTGTGGACGCCGCCCGGCCAGGCACCGACGCACAAACCGAGGGCCTCGGTCTTCTTCATCCACCCCACCACCTTCCTCGAAGCCACCGCCTGGAACGCGCCGCTCGAGGATCGTGAATCGCAGAACCGGGCGGCCCTGTTCGTCCGCAGCCAGGCCAGCGCTTTCAATTCGGTCGGGGCCATATGGGCGCCCAAATACCGCCAGGCGGCGTTCGGCGCCTTCCTCACCAACGAGGAGAATGCCCACCGCGCGCTCGACTTCGCCTATCGCGACGTGCTCGCCGCCTATGAGGAGTTCCTGCGCGAGGCGCCCGCCGGCCGGCCCATCATCCTCGCCGCCCACAGCCAGGGCAGCGCCCACCTGCTGCGGCTGCTCGCCGAGCGGATCAAGGACGCGCCCGAGGCCAACCGGATCGCCGCCGCTTATGTGATCGGCTGGCCGATCTCGGTGACGGCGGACCTGCCGACCCTGCCCTTCCCCGCCTGCCGGGCGGCGGATCAGGCGGCCTGCATCCTCTCCTGGCAGAGCTTCGCCGAGCCCGCCGACCCGAGCCAGGTCACCGACGTCTTCGACGCGACGACGGGCGCCGGCGGGGTGGCCCGCGCGGGCTCGCCGATCCTGTGCACCAATCCGCTGACCGGAGCGGCGGGCGGCGAAGCCCTCGCCGCCGCCAATCTCGGCACATTGGTCCCCAATGCCGAAATGACGGAGGCGGAATTCCGCCCGGGCGCGGTCGGCGCGCGCTGCGATGCAAGGGGGTTCCTGCTGGTCGGCGCGACCGACGCGCTGCCGGCCATGGGTCCCTACGCCCTGCCCGGCAACAATTACCACGTCTACGACTACGCTTTGTTCTGGGCCAACATCCGCGCCGACGCGGCACGCCGGCTCGCGGTATTCGAGGCGCGATGATCACCGCCGCCGCCCCAGAATTTCGCGACGCGCTGCCCGGCGGACGGCTGATCGGGCTCGACGTCGGCACCAACACGATCGGCACGGCGCTGTGCGACGAGCAGTGGACGATCGCCTCGCCGGCCGCGCTGATCCGCCGCACCAAGTTCGCCAAGGACCTGGCGAAGCTCAAGGCGATGATCTTGGCCGAGCGCGTCGCCGGAATCGTCATCGGCCTGCCCTTGAACCTGGACGGAAGCGAGAGCGCGCGCACCCAGTCGATCCGCGCCTTCGCCCGCAACGTAGAGCAGCTCGAGCTGCCGATCCTGCTCTGGGACGAGCGCTGGTCGACCCAGGCGGTAACCCGCACCCTGATCGACGCCGACGCCAGCCGCGCGCGCCGCGCCGAACTGGTCGACAAGATGGCCGCCGCCTACATCCTCCAGGGCGCGATCGATGCGCTGACCATGGGGTGAGGGCCGCTCCCTCCCTTGAGCAACCACAACACCGTCGCTAGAGCACGGACCTGATGTCCCAGCCCTTCCCCCATCGCCATCTGCTCGGGATCGAGGGGCTGTCGCGGGACGATCTCCTTTCCATCCTCGACGCAGCCGAGCCGTGGATTGCGTTCAACCGCGGGGCGCGCAAGGCCGACGACCGGCTGGCGGGGCTCACCCAGATCAACGCCTTCTTCGAGAATTCGACGCGGACGCTTTTCTCGTTCGAGATCGCCGGCAAGAGGCTGGGCGCGCAGGTCTCGAACTTCCACCCGGCGGCCTCGAGCGTGCGCAAGGGCGAAAGCCTGATCGACACCGCTCTGACGCTGGGTGCTATGTGCCCTGACATCCTGGTCATCCGCCACGAGGCCGACGGCGCGGCCGCCGACGTTGCCGAAGTGATGGACTGCCCGGTGATCAACGCCGGCGACGGCCGCGGCGAACACCCGACCCAGGCCCTGCTCGATGCGCTGACCATGCGCCGGCGGCTGGGGCGGATCGAGGGCCTCAAGGTCGCGATCTGCGGCGACATCCGCCACAGCCGTGTGGCCAATTCGAACATGCGCTCGCTGCCCCTGCTTGGCGCCGATTTACGGGTGGTCGCGCCGGAAAGCCTGATGCCGGAGCGCCTGCCGGCCGGGGTCGCCGGCTTCACCGACATGGACGAAGGCATCGAGGGCGCCGACGTGGTGATGATGCTGCGCATCCAGCGCGAGCGGATGGAGGAAGACTTCCCCGACACCTTGATCGATTTCCACACGCGTTACGGCCTGACCCGCGCGCGACTCGACCGCCGCGCGTCGAACGCGCTGGTCATGCATCCCGGGCCGATGAACCGCGGCGTCGAAATCGACGGGGAGCTGGCCGACGATCCCAGGCGTTCGGCGATCCTGGAGCAGGTCGAGCTCGGCGTCGCCGTGCGCATGGCCTGCCTCGACCTGTTGACCCGCGACCGGCGCAGCTAGCTCCCGATATGGAAAGGGCGGCTGGTTGGCCCCAGCCGCCCTCCAGAGGGGACCCGAGGGTCCGTAATTTCAGCGCTCAGGCGTTCCGATTGCGCCCGTTGGCGTAGCGGGCGGCCCAGCGGATCGAGGCGTCGCCGGCCTGGCCGCGGACGAAGCAGCTGCCGCCCTGGCCGCGGATCGCGCCGCACAACCGGCTGGCGTCGGCCGCCGAGGCGAAGCCCGAGACCGAGACGCGGTGCAGGGTCCGGCCGTTCAAGTTGATGGTGGTGGTCAGCGGGTTGCGGCCCTCGAGCGCGAAGCGCTGCGATGCCTGGACCCAGGCGCGCTCGGCATTGGCCTCGTTGCTGAACGCGCCGAGCTGGACGACGACCGGCGCGGATCCCGGGCGGACGGCCGGGCCCGGCGCGGCGCGCTGGAAGACCGGCGCGGCGGTGGGCGTGAAGGAAGCGCGGCGAAGCGCGGGCTGCGGAGTCGCCAGCGAGCGCGAAGCATCGGCGAAGCGCTCCTGGACTTCCGGAGCCGGCGCGGCGGGCACGGGCGCTTCCGCGAGGACGGGCGCCGTCGGGGCGGCCGGCGCGGGCGCGGGAGCGGCCTGCCAGGATTGGGCGGTGGGCACCCAGACCGGCGCCGGCGCTTCGGCGGCGGCGACCTGGACGGGCGCCGGCGCGGGCGCGGCTTCGGCGAAGGTCTGGACTGGTGCGGCTTCGGGGACCGGGGCGGGCGCGGGCGCCGCGTCGGCCAGCGCCGTTTCGGGCGCGACTTCCGGGGCGAGCGCGAGCCGGACCGGCTGGCCCGCATCCTGGATCGGCGTGACGCCGAGCATGGAGGCGACCTGGGTGGCGCCGGCGCCGGGACGCGCGAAGGCGGCCCATTGCGTCATGCGCTGGTCGAGATCGGAGGGCGAGACGTCCTGCGCGGCGACCGCGCGGGCGCGGCGCCAGTCGCCGGAAATGGCATAAGCAAGCGCAAGGTTCTGGCGGACGCGCGGCGTCGCGGTGGCGGCGCGGGCGGCGGGCTCGAGCACGGCGATCGCCCGCTCGGAAGCGCCGGCCAGCGCATAAGCGAGGCCGACATCGGCGTCGGGGGCGCGGCCGGAAAGATCGTCGAGCAGGCCGATCGCGGCCTGGGGGCGGCCCTGGGCGATCTGGATCAGCGCGATGCTGAGGCCGCCGCGGACGTTGGAAGGATCGAGCGACACGACGTCGCCATAGGTGGCGCGGGCGGAATCGAGTCGGCCGGCCTTGAGGTAGGCGTCGGCGAGCAGCATGCGATAGCCGACGTCGCGCGGCGACAGGCTGACCGCCTGCTCCATCAGATCGATGGCCTGGCCGAGCTGGCCCTGCTGAAGGGCACGGGAGGCCTGCTGGTGGAGCTGCGCTGCCTGGCGGTCGCTCGCGCCACTGGCCCGGCGGCCGACCTCGAATCCGCGCATGGCTGCGAGGGAAGAGCTGGCGGCGAGCATCGTCATGCTGACGATGGCGCTCGAAGCGGCGAGTTTGAAGGCGATCCTGTTCATGTGACTGGCCTTTTCGCTTTTCAGTTCCGCTTTGCTTTGGCGGTCGGCACCCGCTCGGCGAGCGCTTCGAGTTCGGGAATGGAATCGAGAATCGCGTCGAGTGCACCGGTCACGATCTGCTGGGCGGAGCGGCCGGTGACCGCCGTCGCAAGGCGCAGCCGCAAATGGCGGCCGGCGTCGAGGCGCAGGGTGAAGGCGGACTTGCGGCCGTCCTGGACGGCTGCCGCAGGACGCGAACGCTTGGGCAGAGCCACCACCTCGGCCGGCGTCTGGTGCACGCGCGCCTCGGATTCGCGGGCGGGAAGCTCGGCTTCGGCTTCGGGCTCGTCCTCGGCGGCGAATGTCTCGGCGATGGCGCGCTGCTGGGCGACCACGTGAGGCTCTTCCGCCGCTTCAGGCTCCTCGGCATCTTCGAACGGTTCGACTTGCGCGGGCTGTTCGAATTCGCCGGCCTCTTCGCGGGCGCCGGGCCCTTCGCCTTCGATATCCTCGTTGGGCTCGTCGCCGTAGAATTCTTCACCCCGCCCCCCCTTGGGCGCGGGCGTCAGCGCCGAGATCGAGCTCGGCACATGTTCGGAAAGGCCCTGCTCGTAGGGCGGCGGGGCCTGGTCATGGCCCATGTCGTTCCAGCCGAGATCCTCGAAGCCGGTGAAGCCCTGGGGCCGCATCGCCGGCTTGGCCGTGCCCTTGCGGGCCAGAAGGCCTGAAGAGAGCGAGGCGTAAGGGCGCGATTCGTCGATCATGACGCCCTCCCTTACTGACCCACCACCCGGCGGCCGAAGCCGGGCGCCGGACGCTGGATCACCTGATGGGGAACCGGGCCCGTCGGCGCGGAGAAGACCGTGCGGCGGAAATTCTTTTCGAGCCGGTCGGCGATATAATCCCACAGCTCCTCCACCTCGCGGGCGGACTTCGAGCCGGGATCGACCTCCATCACCGTGCGGCCGTCGATCATCGAGGCGGCGAAATCGGTGCGCTGGTGGATGGTGACCGGAGCGACGGTGCCGTGCTGCGAGAGCGCGATCGCCGCTTCGAAGGTGATCTTGGCCTTGGGCGTCGCCGCGTTGACGACGAAGATGAGCGGCTTGCCGGCGCGTTCGCACAGATCGACGGTGGCGCCGACCGCGCGCAGATCGTGCGGGCTGGGACGGGTGGGAATGACGATCAGCTCGGCGACCTGGATGACGCTCTGGATCGCCATGGTAATGGCCGGCGGCGTATCGACGACGGCGAGGCGGAAGCCCTGCTGGCGGAGGACCTCGAGGTCGGCGCCGAGGCGGGCGACCGTGGTCTGGGCGAAGGCGGGCATTTCATCCTCGCGTTCGTTCCACCAGTCGGAAAGCGAGCCCTGCGGATCGATATCGATCAGGCAGACGGGACCGTAGCCCGCGCGCTGCGCCTGCACGGCGAGATGGCCGGACAAGGTGGTTTTTCCCGATCCGCCCTTCTGAGACGACAAAGCCAAAACGCGCATGAATTTTCCCTCGGTTCCCACGCTTGATGCCGGGTTTTGGTCCCAAGCTTGCTAAAATCTGGTTAACGCTACGCTTGGAAATCGGCTCGTGCGCCGGCCCCCATGCGCATCGAACAGATGGCGGATTTTGTGCTAAGAACGCGTTAAGCATTCGCGACTAGGGTCGGCGGCCAGTGGCTTCCGGTGGAGGGGTTTTCGTGATGAAATCGAATGCGCGCGGATGGATGCTGGCCGGGCTCGTCTGCCTGGCCGCGACCTCGGCCGAAGCCCAGCCCGGCTCCGACCTTGCGGCGCCCAACGGCGTGCTCGCCGGAGTCCAGGCCTGGCAGGCCGGCAATTACGACGTTGCCGTCCGCGTCTGGCGCCCGCTCGCCGACCGCGGCAATGCCGACGCCCAGTATAATCTCGCCCAGGCCTATTTCCTCGGCCGCGGCGTTCCGCAGAACATGAATCTGGCCGAGCAATGGTATGAGCGCGCCGCGCGCCAGGGCCATCCGGACGCGCAGGCCAATTACGGCCTGCTCCTCTTCCAGAACGGCCGGCGCACCCAGGCCATGCCGTGGATCCAGCGCGCCGCCGAGCGCGGCGACCCGCGCGCGCAATATGTCTACGGCACCGCTCTCTATAATGGCGACATCATCGCCCGCGACCTGCCCCGCGCCTATGCCATGATGACCCGCGCCGCCGCCCAGAATCTGCCGCCCGCGATCACCCAGCTCGCCGAGCTGGACCGCATCCTTTCGCCGCAGGATCGCGCGCGCGGCGTCGAGATGGCGCAGTCGCTCGCCTCCGCGCCGGTGCCGGTCCTGATTGCCTCCGCGCCGCCCCCGGGCGCCCGCCCGCGCGGCGCGCCGGGTGCCGGCATGCAGGCGAACACGCCGCCCAATCCGCAGAGCCGCACGCCCAGCCAGACCGCCTTCCGCACCGCCGTGGCGCCGCCCCGGCCGGTTCCGCCCGCGCCGAGACCCGCGCCGCCCGCGGCCCGTCCCGGCGCCCCTGCCCCGCGCGCCGTCGCCGTTTCGGCGGGCGGACGCTGGCGGGTGCAAGTGGGCGCCTTTAGCAGCGAGGCCAATGCCCGGCGCGCCTGGGGCGCGGCGAGCAGCCGGCTTCGCGGCCTGACCCCCTTCTATGTCCATGCCGGCGCCGTCTACCGGCTGCAGGCGGGACCCCTGGCCAGCCGCGCCGCCGCCGAGAGCGCCTGCGCCGCCTCGGGCACGAACTGCTTCCCGGTCGCGCCTTGACGCCATCGCGTCGCGAACCGCCACCGCCGTTTAACCGTTTCTTTGCGGCCCGCTGCTATTGCCTCCCGCAACAGGGGGACCAAGCATGGCGGCAACGGCAAAACTGAACGGCGCGACGACCATGGCCTCGCGCTGGCGGCGGCGCCGGATGTGCGTGCTGATCTGCGAGCACCCGTCGCCGGCCGCGCTCCGCGACGTTTCCGCCGCCGGCGCCTTCCTCGAGACCAATGCCCGCCCGCCTCTCGGCAGCCAGGTCGAGCTCCACCATCCCGAAGCGGGCGCGATCTCAGGTGAAGTGCGCAGCCTTGCCGACGACGGCATCGGCATCCGCTTCATCTGCGGCGAGCATTCGGTCGCCTTCGCGCTGGCAGCGATCGCCTCCGACATGAGCCGCCCCGCCGCCTAGCCTTCCGCCCACTCCGATCGCGGATAGCCCTGCGCGTAGAGCATGGCGCTAAGGTCGTTGGCCTCGATCCGGGCCTCGGCGGCGGCGACGACGGCGGGCTTGGCGTGATAGGCAACGCCGAGGCCGGCGGCCTTCAGCATCGGAATGTCGTTGGCGCCGTCGCCGATTGCGAGCACCCCCTCCATCGGGACACAGTGGCGCGCCGCCGCTTCTTCCATGGCGGCCCTCTTGCCTGCGGCGTCGACGATCGGCTTTGCGACGCGCCCCGACAGCCGGCCACCCTCGATCAACAGCTCGTTCGAGGCGACCGCGTCGAAACCGATCTCGGCCGCGACCGCGTCGGCGAAGCGGGTGAAGTCGCCCGACACCAGCAAGGCATAAGCGCCATGGGCCCGCATCGTCGCGACCAGGGACTTGGCGCCGGGCGTGAGGCGCACGCGCTCCTCGCGGCAGCGGTCGATCGTCGCGAGGTCGACGCCGGCGAGCAAAGCGACGCGGGCGTCGAGCGCCGCCTCGAAGTCGAGCTCGCCCCGCATCGCGCGTTCGGTGACGGCGGCGACCTGGTCGCGCACGCCGGCATAATCGGCGAGCTCGTCGATGCATTCGACCGTGATCATGGTCGAATCCATGTCGGCCACGATCATCCGTCTTTGCCGGTCGGAGTCGCGCTGGACGACCACGTCCACGCCCGGGACGAGTCCCTCGAGCCGTTGGCGCGCGTCCCCGGGCGCATCGCCGAGCAGGAGGTCGCAGCAGCAGCCTTCCTCGAGCCACGATGCGCCGACCGGATCGTCCAACGCGTCGAGCGCCACAGAAACATCCCCCATGGTCAGGCGATCAACTGCTATCAGGGTCGCGATGAACATGGGGTCCTCTGGGAAAAAGCCGCTCGCGCTTATCGCGGGGCCGACCGCGAGCGGCAAGTCGGCTCTCGCTCTCGCGCTCGCCCTGCGCGAGGGCGGCGCGGTCGTCAACGCCGACAGCGCCCAGATCTATCGCGACCTCAGGATCATCTCGGCGCGGCCGACGCCCGAGGAGGAAGCGCGCGTCCCCCACTTTCTCTACGGGACGAGCGACGGCGGCGAGGCCTGCTCGGCGGCGGAGTGGGCCAAGAACGCGAAGGCGGCGATCGCCGCCGCCCACGCTGAGGACAGGTTGCCGGTGCTGGTCGGCGGCACCGGTCTCTACATCCGCACCCTGATCGACGGCATCGCCCCGGTGCCCGACATCGACCCCGATATTCGCGCCGCGGTGCGGGCAATGAAGGTGGCCAAGGCTTATGCCGACCTGGAGCGCGAGGACGCTTCCGCCGCGGCGCGGATCCGGCCAACCGACACTACGCGGATCATGCGGGCGCTGGAAGTGATCCGCTCGACCGGACGGCGACTGGCGGACTGGCAGCAGGCCAAGGTCGGGGGCATCGTCGAGGATGTGGCGCTGAGCCCGCTGATCCTGCTGCCGCCGCGCGACTGGCTCCATGCGCGGTGCGACGCGCGGTTCGAGACCATGTTCTCGGACGACGGGATCGAAGAGGTCCGCGCGCTGCTCGAACGCCATCTGCCGGCGCTGGCGCCGGTGCTTCGGGCAATCGGCGTGCGCGAGATCGCGGCCTTCCTCCACGGCGAGATGAGCCGGGAGCAGGCGCTGGCGGCCGGCCGGACCGCGACCCGCCAATATGCCAAGCGCCAATATACCTGGTTCAGCCGCCAGCCTCCTTCCTGGTGGCTGCGATTCACCGAGCCGCTGGAGGGGGATGCCTTCGAGCGGGCGCTGGCCAGCTTCTCATAACTCCCCTCCCTTTGCCGTGCCCTTGCAGGCAAGGGGCCGGCTTGTGAAAGGGAGGGGTCGGGGGTGGGTTGCACTCCAATGCCAAGCTCGCGACCGACCCACCCCCAGCCCCTCCCTCTCTTCCGGTCAGCCTATCCGACTGCTCCGGTGCAAAGGGAGGGGCGTTTTGGGATAAAGGGAGGGGAGTTTTGGAATGGAGGGAAGGGAGCCCGGGATCATTGCCGGTGCGGGGCGAATCCCCTAGCCCATAATCATGCGCGTCTATCTCGATGCCGATGCCGATCTGGCGCCGATCCGCTCGAAGCGGGTGGCGATCATTGGTTATGGCAACCAAGGGCGCGCGCAGGCGCTCAACCTCAGGGACAGCGGCGTCGCGGTGACGGTGGCGCTGCCCGCGGCGTCGAAGCAGCGCGAGGGCGCGGCGGCGGACGGGTTTGAGGTCGTGAACGCGGCCGAGGCCGCGGCGCAGGCAGACCTCGTGGTGATGCTCGCCGCCGACGAGGACCATGGCCGGATCTACGCCGGGGAGATCGAACCCCATATGCGCGAAGGCGCGGCGCTGAGCTTCGCCCATGGCCTGTCGATCCGCTTCGGCCTGATCCAGCCGCGCCCCGATCTCGACGTCTTCCTGGTCGCACCGAAGGGGCCGGGAACGGCGCTCCGCCGCGACTTCCTCGCCGGATCGGGCCTGATCTCCCTGTTCGCGGTGGCGCAGGACGCGAGCGGCGGCGCCGAGGCGCTGGCCCTTTCCTACGCCGCGGCGATCGGCAGCGGGCGGGTCGGCATCCTCCCGACCAGCTTCGCCGAAGAATGCGAGGCCGATCTGTTCAACGAGCAGGCGGTTTTGTGGGGCGCCATTCCCGAGCTGATCCACGCCGGCTTCGAGACATTGGTCGAGGCCGGCTTCTCGCCCGAAATCGCCTATTTCGAGTGCCTGACCGAGGTGAAGCTGCTCGCCGACCTGATCGATGAGCGTGGCATCGCCGGAATGCGGGAGGCGATCTCCAACACCGCCGAGTTCGGCGGGCTGAAGGGCGGCGCCCGCATCGTCAACGCCGACACCCGCACCGAGATGCGGCGGATCCTGCGCGAGGTGCGCTCGGGAAGCTTCGTCAAGGAGCTGATCGCCGACGCCGAGGCCGGCTATCCCCGCCTCACCGCTTCGCGCGCCGAGGCCGCCCGCCATCCGATCGAGACGGTGCGGCGGCGCCTCGCCGACCTCAAGGGGACAGGGGACTGACCCGCCTCGCGATGGTCCGGCAAAGCGTGTATCGAGGCGGCACAGGAAGAATGGGAGAGGCGAAATGGCGAAGGTGCTTTGCGTGCTCTATGCCGACCCGGTCGACGGCTATCCGACCGGCTATCCGCGCGACGATCTGCCCCACCTCGACCATTATCCGGACGGCCAGACCCTGCCGACGCCAAACGCGATCGACTTCCAGCCCGGCGCGCTACTCGGCAGCGTCACCGGCGAGCTTGGGCTTCGCAAGTTCCTCGAGGATCTGGGCCACACCCTGGTCGTCACCTCGGACAAGGACGGGCCCGACAGCGCGTTCGAGCGCGAGCTGGCCGACGCCGACATCGTCATCTCCCAGCCCTTCTGGCCGGCCTATCTCACCGCCGAGCGGATCGCCAAGGCGCCGAAGCTGAGGATGGCGGTGACCGCCGGCATCGGCTCCGACCATGTCGACCTCCAGGCCGCGATCGAGCGCGCCATCACCGTCACCGAGGTCACCTATTGCAACTCGATCTCGGTCGCGGAGCATGTCGTGATGATGATCCTGGGGCTGGTCCGCAACTATCTGCCCTCGCACCAGGTGGTGCTCGACGGCGGCTGGAACATCGCCGACTGCGCGGCGCGCTCCTACGACGTCGAGGGCATGCACGTCGGCACCGTCGCGGCCGGAAGGATCGGGCTCGGCGTGCTCCGCCGGCTGAAGCCGTTCGACATGCACCTTCACTATTACGACCGCCACCGCCTCACCGCCGAAGTCGAGGCGGAGCTCGGCCTCATCTGGCACGACAGCGTCGAGGACATGGTGGGGGTGTGCGATGTCGTCACCATCAACTGCCCGCTCCACCCCGAGACCGAGAACCTCTTCGACGCGGCGATGATCGGGCGGATGAAGCGCGGCGCCTATCTGGTCAACACCGCCCGCGGCAAGATCGCCGACCGCGACGCCGTCGCCGCCGCGCTGAAGAGCGGCCAGCTGGCGGGCTATGCCGGCGACGTCTGGTTCCCGCAGCCGGCGCCGCAGGACCATCCGTGGCGGACCATGCCCCACCATGGCATGACCCCGCACATCTCCGGCACCTCGCTCTCCGCCCAGGCGCGCTACGCCGCGGGTACGCGCGAGATATTGGAGTGCTGGTTCGAGGGCCGGCCGATCCGCGACGAATATCTGATCGTCCAGGGCGGCCACCTCGCCGGCGTCGGCGCCCACAGCTACTCGGAAGGCAACGCCACCGGCGGGTCGGAGGAAGCGGCGCGGTTCAAGGGATGATCTTCGCCCGTTCGGAGCGCCTGCTGCTGCGCCGGTCCCGGCCGGAGGATGTGGCGGCGATGCTTCCCGGCTGGTCCGATCCCGACATGGTGCGCTACACCGGCATCAAGGCGGACCCCGAGGGCTTCCTGCGGCAGATGATCGCCGACATGCAGGTGAAGGCGCCCGGCGAGACCGAGCCGGGCGGGCCCTGGTACCAGTATATCGTCGAGCGGACGAGCGACGGCGCCCTGGTCGGCGACCTCGGCGTGGGCTTCGGCGTGCCCGGCGAGCGGCAGGTCGAGCTCGGCTACCGCATCCTCCCCGCCTGGCAGGGCCAGGGCTATGCCCGCGAGGCCGTGACGGCGCTGATCGACCATCTCGCCGAGGCGCACGACGTGCATCGCTTCGTCGCCGTCGCCGCCGCGCCCCACGCCGCCTCCCGCGCGGTCCTGGAGGCGCTCGGCTTCCGCCAGGAAGGGCTGTTCGCAAGGAGCTTCTGGTGCAACGGCGAATGGCTCGACGACGCTTATTATGCGCTGCTGGCCGAGGAATGGCGAGCGCTGCGCGGCTGAGCTTCACTTCCTTCCGAACAGCTTCTCGATGTCGCCGTGGGCGAGCTTCACCCAGGTCGGGCGGCCGTGGTTGCATTGGCCGCTGTGGGGGGTGACTTCCATTTCGCGGAGGAGGGCGTTCATCTCGGCGACCGAGAGGAGGCGGCCGGCGCGGACCGAGCCGTGGCAGGCCATGGTCGCGGCGACGAGGTCGATCCGCTCCTTCAGAGATAGCGCGCTGTCGAAGGCGCCGAGCTCGTCGCCGAGGTCCCTGATCAGGCCGCGGACATCGCCGTTGCCGAGCACGGCCGGGGTGGCGCGGACGAGGATGGCGCGGGGGCCGAAGCGCTCGACCTCGAGGCCCATTTCCTCGAGCTCGGGGATGCGCGCCTCGATCCGGTCGCAGGCGGGCTCGTCGAGCTCGACCACTTCGGGGAGAAGCAGTGCCTGGCGGGCGACGCCGCCATTGGCGATCGCCCGCTTCATCCGCTCGAGGACGAGGCGCTCGTGGGCGGCGTGCTGGTCGACGAGGACGAGACCGTCCTCGGCCTCGGCGACGATATAGGTGGCGGCGACCTGGCCGCGGGCGACGCCGAGAGGGAAGGTCTGGGCCTCGGGGACGGGAGCGGTGGCAGGTTCGGCGCGGGCTTGGGGATGGGCGTAGTCGTCTTGACGGTCGCGGACTGTCTCTTCGGCCCATGCGCGTTGAGGATTGAGGGCGTATTGCTGACTCAGAACCCCCTCACCCCGGCCCTCTCCCCCATGTGGAGAGGGAGAAGAGGTCCAGTTGCCTAGCGCTGACGCCGAAGGGCGTTGCGCCGAGCGGTAGCCCGCTTCGTCGAGGGCGTGGCGGAGGCCGCCGACGATGAGGCCTCTTATGGCGCCGGGGTCGCGGAAGCGGACTTCGGTCTTGGCGGGGTGGACGTTGACGTCGACTTCGTCGCCGGGGAGGTCGATGAACAGGGCAAGGACCGGATGGCGGTCGCGGGCGAGGAGGTCCTGATAGGCGGCGCGGACGGCGCCGATCAGCAGGCGGTCCTTCACCGGCCGGCCGTTGACGAACAGATATTGATGGTCGGCGACGCCGCGGTTGAAGGTGGGAAGGCCGGCGACGCCGCCGAGCCGCACCGGCCCGCGGGCATAATCGACGGCGACGCTGTTCTCGACCAGCTCGCGGTCGGTCAGCGCCGCGACCCGCGCCGGGCGGTCCTCCTCGGGCTGGACGCTCAACGTCCGGCGTCCGTCATGTTCGAGGTGGAAGCCGATGTCGGGCCGGGCCATGGCGAGCCGCTTCACCACGTCGAGGCAGGCGCCA
This sequence comes from Allosphingosinicella sp., assembly GCA_036525215.1. Classification (GTDB taxonomy): domain Bacteria; phylum Pseudomonadota; class Alphaproteobacteria; order Sphingomonadales; family Sphingomonadaceae; genus Allosphingosinicella. The sequence goes on along the minus strand of DATDAU010000039.1, from coordinate 1,693 downwards.
TATTCGGAGCGCTCCGAGCGGAGGAACTTGCGGCGGGCGGGGACGCGGGCGAAGAGGTCCTCGACCGTCACCCTTGTGCCCGGCGGAAGCGCGGCCGGCCCCTGCCCCGCCAACGCGCCGTTGTCGACCACGCGGCTCCAGCCGTCGGCGCCGCGAACCCGGCTCTCGATCGTCACCCGGGCGACGCTGGCGATCGACGGCAGGGCCTCGCCGCGGAAGCCGAGGGTCGCGACCTGGTCGATCGAATCGTCGGGGAGCTTGGAGGTGGCGTGCCGCTCGAGCGCCAGCGCGATCTCGTCGGGGGCCATGCCGGAGCCGTTGTCGACGACTTCGATGCGGCCGATGCCGCCCTGCGACAGAACGACGCCGATCCGGGTCGCGCCGGCGTCGATCGCGTTTTCGACCAGCTCCTTCAACGCACTGGCCGGTCTTTCCACCACTTCACCGGCTGCGATACGGTTGACCAGATGCTCGGGCAGGCGGCGTATTGACATGAAATTGTCTCTATACGATGCGGCGCGTACCCGCGAGAACGATTCACTCTTTAGTGGTACGTAAAGCGGCGCCATCCTATATGCACGGTCTTGGGGAGGACCGGGTATTCCCTGATGTCCCACCCGACTGGTAAGCGAGCTTAAACCACTATGGGCCTTTTCAATTTTCTGAGATTTCCGTCGCACGACATGGCGATCGATCTCGGCACCGCCAACACCGTCGTCTACGTCCGCGGCCGGGGCGTCGTCCTCAACGAACCCTCGGTGGTCGCGATCGAGACGATCAACGGCGTCAAAAGGGTGAAGGCGGTCGGCGACGACGCGAAGCTGATGATGGGCAAGACGCCCGACCAGATCGAGGCGATCAGGCCGCTGCGCGACGGGGTCATCGCCGACATCGACGTCGCCGAGCAGATGATCAAATATTTCATCCAGAAGGTGCACGGCAAAAGGCGCTTCCCGCGCTGGCCGGAGATCGTGATCTGCGTGCCTTCGGGTTCGACCTCGGTCGAGCGGCGCGCGATCCGCGACGCGGCGTCGAACGCCGGCGCCCGCCAGGTGTGGCTGATCGAAGAGCCGATGGCGGCCGCGATCGGCGCCGACATGCCGGTGACCGAGCCGATCGGTTCGATGGTCGTCGACATCGGCGGCGGCACCACCGAAGTGGCGGTGCTGAGCCTTCGCGGCCTCGCCTACACCACCTCGGTGAGGGTCGGCGGCGACAAGATGGACGAGGCGATCTCCTCCTATGTCCGCCGCAACCACAATCTGCTGATCGGCGAAGCGACGGCCGAGCGGATCAAGAAGCAGGTCGGCATCGCCAAGGCGCCGCCCAACGGCACCGACGGCGAGACCGTCCACATCAAGGGCCGCGACCTGGTCAACGGCGTGCCCAAGGAAATCACCATCAACCAGCGGCAGATCGCCGAGGCGCTCAGTGAGCCGGTCGGCACCATCGTCGAGGGCGTCCGCATCGCGCTGGAGAACACCGCGCCGGAGCTCGCCGCCGACATCGTCGACCAGGGCATCGTCCTCACCGGCGGCGGCGCGCTCCTCAAGGGGCTCGACGAAGTGCTGCGCGACGAGACCGGCCTGCCGGTCACCGTCGCCGACGATCCCCTGACCTGCGTCGCCATCGGCACCGGACGGGCGATGGAAGAGGAAATCTTCCGCGGCGTCCTCCAGACCGCCTGACGCGC